>JAGFNJ010000041.1 GCA_017592775.1 Candidatus Accumulibacter conexus
CAAGGTCGGCGTCGCGCCAGAAAAACTCGACTATCCGCCTTCAGCGGTATCTTCGCAATATCTGCCCCGCTCCTGAGCAGAAATCCTCTCCAGTGCCTGATCCCGGCGCTAACCCCATGACTTACTGCGCATTCCTGACGCCACTTGCGCAGGCGTCATGGCGCCGAGATCAGGTTGTCTGAGCCACTGTCGGTGGCGAAACTGCCGCTGCCCGCGTGGCTCAGGCCGGGCCTGGCGGCCCGTCCTCCGACTCGTCGCTGTCGGCGCGCAGCGTCTGCTCGAGGCTCTCGAGATCCTGCCGGTTCTGCCGCAGGAAGAAGAGCAGGCCCCAGACCAGCGCGGCAGCAATACAGATTCCCAGCGCAACGGCGCCCCAGTTGGTGGCTGCAGTTTCCATGGTCGTTGCCCTGTTGGTGGTGGAGCGGATATTGTCCCACCAGCGAGGTGTTGGGGGGGGAGGCGGCTGGCGAATCGCTCGGCAGACGGGCTCTCCGGTGCTGTCGCTGGCGGTGGGGACGGCAATTCGCTGCGGCGCTCCGTCGCCGCAGCGGCCGTCGGCGACATCGATTGTCTCCCCCGTGCTGGCACGCGAAGAGAAAATCAATTATTCTCGAGCCTCAACAACGCAAACCACACCAGGATGGAGCTTCAAGGATGACGAACAAAGGGCAACTCTTACAAGACCCGTTTCTCAACACGCTGCGGCGCGAGCGCGTGCCGGTTTCGATTTACCTCGTGAACGGAATCAAATTGCAGGGACAGATCGACTCCTTCGACCAATATGTCGTCCTGCTCAAGAACTCGGTCACCCAGATGGTGTACAAGCACGCGATCTCGACGGTCGTGCCCTCACGACCGATCACCCTGCAGCACGAGAACGACAGCGAGGGGTGAGCGGTCTGCCGTCGTGTTGGCGCGCAGCCGGGCGGCCGCGTGTCGCCGCGTGTCGCCCGCCTGTGCGCACTGGAGGGCAATGCTTCACAGTGGCTGCCCTTTGACGAATGCCCGGCATGATGGCTGGCACTGAACGCTGTGCCGCCGCCGAGCGCGCGGTCATCGTTCAGCTCGACTTCGGCAGCGACGATCTCGCCGAGCAGATCGACGAGATCCGCCTGCTGGCCCGGTCTGCCGGTGCCGAAGTGTGCGCCGTCGTGCAGGGGCGCCGACACGCTGCCGATGCGGCGACCTACGCCGGCAAGGGGAAGGTGGAAGAGATCGCTGCCGAGCTGGCGGCGCACGCCGCCGAGCTGGTGATCTTCAACCATGAACTGAGTGCCGGCCAGGAACGCAATCTGGAACGGGCGCTGCAGTGCCGCGTCATCGACCGGACGAGCCTGATCCTCGATATCTTCGCGCAGCGCGCGAAGAGTGCGGAGGGCAAGCTGCAGGTCGAACTGGCCCAGCTCGAGCACCTGGCAACCCGCCTGGTGCGTGGCTGGACCCACCTCGAGCGACAGACCGGCGGCATCGGCCTGCGCGGCCCGGGCGAGACGCAGCTCGAGACCGACCGCCGCCTGCTCGGCATCCGCGTGCGCACGCTCAAGGGGCGCCTCGCCCGGCTCGAGCGCCAGCGTGGGGTGCAGCGCAAGGCGAGGGCCCGCGGCGAGGTGCTCAACGTCTCGCTGGTCGGCTATACCAACGCCGGCAAGTCGACGCTGTTCAACGCCCTGACGCATGCCGGCGTCTATGCCGCCGACCAGTTGTTCGCCACCCTCGACACGACGACGCGCAAACTCTGGCTGCCGGAAGCCGGGCATATCGTCGTTTCGGATACGGTCGGTTTCATCCGCAAGCTGCCGCATTCGCTGGTGGCTGCCTTCCATGCCACCCTCGAAGCGACGGCAGAGGCGGACCTGCTGCTGCATGTCGTCGATTCGGCCAGCCCGGCGCGCCACGATCAGGTGGCCGACGTCAACCAGGTGCTGGCCGAGATCGGTGCCGCTGGCGTGCCGCAACTGATGGTGCTCAACAAGCTCGATCTCACCGGCCTGCCGCCGGCGGTCGAGCGCGACGAGTATGGTAGAATCTCGCGCGTTCGCGTCAGCGCCATCGGCGGTCAGGGGCTGTCCCTGCTGCGCGCGGCGCTGGCCGAGGTCGCTCTTTTGAAGAAGGGCGGGACACGCCGGGGTGCCTTGGGTGCCGCGGTCCTGCAGGCGGTAGATAGGCATCTTGATTCGGATGGTTCCCCATGATTTCTAGCCTTGGCGTGTTGATGTCGCTGAATGACCCGCAATGGGGCCGCGGCAGTGATGATGGCGGCGGTCGTCGCCCCAACCAGGGGCCGCCGGACCTCGAGCAGTTGTGGCGCGACCTGAATCGTCGCCTGTCAGGGATTTTCGACCGCAAGCGCGGCGGTGGTGGCGATCATGGCGGTGACCGAGGCAGTGACCGGCCGCCGGTGCAGTTCAATCCGCGCTTTCTCGGTGGCGGCATCGGTCTGCTGCTGGCGCTCGTCGTCGTCGTCTGGCTGGCCAGCGGCTTCTACATCGTCGACGCCTCGCAGCGTGGGCTGGTGCTGCAGTTCGGCCGCTACAAGGAGAGCACCGACCCCGGCCTGCGTTGGCGGCTGCCGTATCCGATCCAGTCGCACGAGCTGGTCAATGTTTCCGGTGTGCGGACGATCGAGATCGGCTATCGCGGCAGCGAGAAGAACAAGGTGCTCAAGGAAGCCCTGATGCTCACCGACGACGAGAACATCATCAACATCCAGTTTGCCGTGCAGTGGTTCCTCAATGATCCGGTGGAGTACGTCTTCAACAACCGCAATCCCGACGAGGCCGTGATGCAGGTGGCGGAGACCGCCATCCGCGAGATCGTCGGCAAGAACAAGATGGATTTCGTGCTCTACGAGGGACGCGAGCAGATTGCGGCGGTGGCGGCAAAGCTGATGCAGGACATTCTCGACCGCTACCAGACCGGCATCCTGATCTCCAAGGTGACGATGCAGAACGCGCAGCCGCCGGAGCAGGTGCAGGCGGCATTCGACGATGCGGTCAAGGCCTCGCAGGACCGCGAGCGGCAGAAGAACGAGGGCCAGGCGTACGCCAATGACGTGATTCCGAAGGCACGGGGTACGGCAGCGAGGCTGCTCGAGGAAGCCGAGGGCTACCAGAAGCGCGTCACCGTCAGTGCCGAGGGTGATGCCAGCCGCTTCCGCCAGATCGTCGGCGAGTATGCCAAGGCACCGGAGGTGACGCGCAGCCGGATGTATATCGAGACCATGCAGCAGGTCTACTCGAACACCAGCAAGGTGCTGGTCGATACCAAGGGGCAGGGCAATCTGCTCTACCTGCCGCTGGACAAGCTGCTGCAGGCGGCTGGAGCGGTGGCGGCAGCGCCCGCCGCCGGCGGTCCGGAAGCTCCGCCGGCGCCGCGGCCGTCGCCCACGGTGTCCAACGAGGTACCGCCGCAGGTCGTCGAAAAGGGCGACACGCGTTCGCGCGAGACGCTGCGCCAGCGTGATCGGGAGGCCCGCTGATGAAAGCCGGAATGAACATCATCGCCGCCACCTTCGTCGCGGTACTCGTCCTGCTCGGCGCGACGATCTTCACGGTCGATCAGCGGCAGAGCGCGATCGTCTTCCAGCTCGGCGAGATTCGCGAGGTGATCGAGGAGCCCGGCCTGTACTTCAAGTTGCCGCTGATCCAGAACGTGCGCTATTTCGACAGGCGCATCCTCACCCTCGACAATCCCGAGCCGGAGCGCTTCATCACCTCGGAGAAGAAGAACGTCCTCGTCGACTCGTTCACCAAGTGGCGCATCGTCGATCCCAAGCTCTATTACATCTCGGTCGCCGGCGACGAGGGGCGCGCCAAGACGCGCCTGTCGCAGACCGTCAATGCCGGCCTGCGCGAGGAGTTCGGCAAGCGGACCGTGCACGACGTCGTTTCCGGCGAGCGCAACAAGGTCATGGAGCAGATGCGCGAGAAGGCCGACCTCGATGCGCGCAAGATCGGCGTGCAGATTGTCGACGTGCGCGTCAAGCGGGTCGAACTGCCGAGCGACGTCAGCGATTCGGTCTACCGCCGGATGGACGCCGAGCGCAAGCGGGTGGCCAACGAACTGCGTTCGGAGGGTTTTGCCGAAGCGGAGAAGATCCGTGCCGATGCCGACAAGCAGCGCGAGGTGATCGTCGCCGAAGCCTATCGCGACGCGCAGAAAATGAAGGGTGAAGGCGATGCCCGGGCAACCGCGATCTACGCCCAGGCCTTCGAGAGCCATGCCGAGTTCTACGCCTTTTACCGCAGCCTCGAAGCCTACCGCAACAGCTTCCGGGGCAAGAGTGACGTGATCGTCGTCGAGCCGGGTTCGGACTTCTTCAAGTACATGAAGAGCATGGGCCGCAGCGGCGACAAAGCCGGCAAGTGATCGACAACCTGTTGCTGGCGCTGGCCCTGATGCTGGTGGTCGAGGGGCTGCTGCCCTTCGTCGCCCCGGCCACCTGGCGCGAGACCTTCCGTCGCCTGATCCGCTTCAGCGACGGGCAGATCCGCTTCGTCGGGCTGACCTCGATGCTCGTCGGCCTGGTTTTGCTGATGATCTTCCGATGAACTGGCTGCTGCCCGAGCACATTGCCGACGCCCTGCCGGCCGAGGCGGCGCGCATCGAATGCCTGCGCCGCCGGCTGCTCGACCTGTTTCGCGTCCATGGCTACGAACTCGTGCTGCCGCCACTGCTCGAGCACCTCGATTCGCTGCTCACCGGCTCGGGGCAGGACCTGCGGCTGCGCACCTTCAAGCTCGTCGACCAGCTTTCCGGACGCACCCTCGGCGTGCGCGCCGACATGACGCCGCAGGTGGCGCGGATCGATGCCCATCTGCTCAACCGGCAGGGCGTCACCCGCCTGTGCTACTGCGACAGCGTCCTGCACACGCTGCCGGCGGCGCTCGGCGCCAGCCGCGAGCCGATCCAGCTCGGCGCCGAACTCTACGGTCATGCCGGGGTCGCTGCCGACCGCGAGGTGATCCGCCTGATGGCCGCCACCCTCGCCGCGGCGGAGGTCAGCGCGGCGCGCATCGACCTCGGTCACGTCGCCGTCTTTCGCGCGCTGGCCGCCGCTGCCGGCGTCGACGGCGAACTCGAGGCGACGCTGCTGCTGCTGCTGCAGGGAAAGGACCTGCCCGGCCTCGCCGACACCTGCCGCCGCCTCGACGAACCATGGCGCAGCGCCCTGTTGGCGCTGCCCGAACTCTACGGCGGTGCCGACATCCTGGCGCGGGCGGGCAGCGAACTGCCGGCCCTGCCCGAGATCGTCACGGCGCTGGCGACGTTGCAGGAACTGCAGGACTCGCTCCCCGATCTGCCGCTGTCCTACGATCTTGCCGACCTGCGCGGCTACCATTATCACAACGGCGTCGTCTTCGCCGCCTATTGCCCTGGCTACTCGACGGCGATCGCCCGCGGCGGCCGTTATGATGGCGTCGGCGGCGCCTTCGGCCGGGCGCGGCCGGCGACCGGCTTCTCGCTCGACCTGCGCGAGCTGGCGCGGCTGACGGCGAGCGCGCCGCAAGCGGGCGCCATCCTCGCCCCGTGCGCGGCGGCAGGGAGTGTCCTGGCGCAGACGATCGCCGGCCTGCGCGCCGCGGGCGCTGTCGTCGTCGAACTGCTGCCGGGCGAGAGCGGCAGCGAGGGACCAGCATGCGATCGGCGGCTGGTGGAGCAGGACGGGCAGTGGCTGCTCGCGAACATCAACAGGGACGGATCAGGCTGATGGCCAGGAATGTGGTGGTGGTCGGAACGCAATGGGGTGACGAGGGCAAGGGCAAGATCGTCGACTGGCTCACGGATCACGCCGGTGGCGTCGTCCGTTTTCAGGGCGGTCACAACGCCGGTCACACGCTGGTCGTCGGCGAAGAGGTCTACAAGCTCAATCTGGTGCCGTCGGGGATCGTCCGGCAGGGGGTCGAGTGCTTCATCGGCAACGGCGTCGTGCTCGACATCCACCATCTGCTGCGCGAGATCCGCCTCCTCGAAGCGGGCGGCATCGACGTCCGTGCGCGCCTGCGGATCAGTCCCGGCTGCCCGCTCATCCTCGGCTACCACGCGGCGCTCGACAACGCGCGCGAAGCCGCCCGTTGCGCCGAGCTGCGCATCGGCACCACCGGCAAGGGGATCGGCCCGGCCTACGAGGACAAGGTGGCGCGGCGGGCGCTGCGCGTCTATGACCTCTCCTTCCCGGACCGCCTGGCGGAAAAGCTGCGCGAGAACCTCGACTATCACAACTTCGTCCTCACCCGCTATCTCAACGCCGCCGCCGTCGACTTCGACAGCGTCCTGGCGCAGGTGCTGGGCGATGCCGAGGAGATCAGGCCGCTGGTCACCGACGTTTCGGCGGCGCTGCACGCGCTCAACGAAGCCGGCAGCAACCTGCTGTTCGAGGGCGCGCAGGGGGCGCTGCTCGACATCGACCACGGCACCTACCCCTTCGTCACCTCGTCCAACTGCGTCGCCGGGCAGGCGGCGGCCGGCTCCGGAGTCGGCCCGGGAATGCTGCACTACGTCCTCGGCATCACCAAGGCCTACTGCACACGCGTCGGCAGCGGCCCCTTTCCGAGCGAACTCGACATCGAAACCGTGGGCCAGCCCGGTCACCAGATGTCGCAGAAGGGCCGCGAGGTCGGCACCGTCACCGGCCGCAAACGGCGCTGTGGCTGGATCGATCTGGCGGCGCTGCGGCGCTCGATCCAGATCAACGGCGTCAGCGGCCTGTGCATCACCAAGCTCGACGTCCTCGACGGCCTCGAGGAACTGCGCATCTGCACCGCCTATGCGCTCGGCGGCAAGCGGGTCGAACTGCTGCCAATGGGCGCCGACGAAGTAGCGAACTGCCAGCCGATCCTCGAGAGCATGCCTGGCTGGAACGCGTCGACGGTCGGCGTGGCGACGATGGATGCCCTGCCGGTGGCCGCGCGCGCCTATCTCGAGCGGATCGAGGAACTCTGCGGCGTGCCGATCGACATCGTCTCGACCGGTCCCGAACGCCGCGAGACCATCGTCCGCCGCCACCCACTGGGCTGAGCGCCGTCGCCGGCAGCGGCCCGGGGCGCTGCCCTGCCGCCCGCCCGCGGGCGGTCAGGATGCGCCGCCGCCATCTGTTGACGGAGGAGAACGGAAATGGGAATTCTCGACTGGTTCAAGAATCGGCCGGCGCAGTTCGACGCCGATCGCGTTTCCGAGGAACTGATCCGCAGCGCCGTCGACAAGGCGATCACCCTCACCAATCCACGCCTCGCCGTCCTTCCCGGCTGCCATCGGCGCCTGGCGCCGGCGGCGGAGAAGGCGATCGAGTTCCTGCGCGCGTTGGTCAGCGAGATGCCGGCATCGCGGCCGCTGTCGGCCGCGAGCTGGTCCGCCGATCCGGCGCTGCGCGCCTTCTTCGTCGCGCCGACCGACATCGCCGCGGTGCTGGCGCGATCGGACAACCTGCGCACGCTGTTCGACAAGTACATCGACCTCGACGAAGCCTGTGTCGTCCTCGGCATGAGCTTCACCGAGCAGCGCGTCTTCGGCATGGCGTTGCAGGGTGACCTGGTGCAGCGTGACGTGGCGCAGACCAGCGTCAGCTTCTCCGATCACCGGGCGCACGTCTGTGGCCGCGACGAGTCGCGGCTGCGCCGCGCCGTCGGTGCACAGGCCTTCGAATACCTGCTGGCGCAGGCGCTGGCGGAAATCGGTGAGGAGCGCGTCGAGCGGCAGGAACTCGAGGCCAACCGCTCGCTGCTGCGCGCCCGCCTGCGCCTGCTGCGGCAGCAGGGGCCGGGGCTCGGCTCGCTGTACGGCAACTCGCCGCCGGCGGCGAGCAGCGAACAGGCGCGGCTCGAGGCCGAACTGCTCGACAACGAGAAACAGCTGGCGGCGATCGGCGGCAACGAGTCGGTCCTCGAAATGGAGCTGGACAGCCTGCGCGAGGTACTGGAAAATCCGCAACGCTACCTGCGCGCCGAAACGCGGCACCTGCGGCTCACCCCGATGAACATCGTCGTCGACGGCGAGAGCAGCGAAGCGGTCGTCGACCTGGACGTCCACCTGGCCGAACTCAGCGGCGCGGCGCCGGTCCGCCGCGCCGTCGTCGTCGCCCGGGTCGGCCGCGAGCAGATGGCGCAGGCGCCGACGATGAACCTGGCCGATGCCGCCCGCTACCTGTGAGGCATCGGCAGCCGCCCGGCAACCCGCCGGCGCGTCCGCAACGCAGCAGCACCAACCAAGGAGAAAGCGGCAATGAAACGAGAAGAAGTGCGTGACGAGTTGCTGGCGCCGGTCCTGCAGTGGATCCGCGTCGGGCGCCAGAGCAGCCGGCTGCTGGTCGGCTCGATGGAAGTCGTCGGCGAGCGCAGCCAGCAACTGCTGCGCGGCGCGACGCTGCGGCAGCGGCACGACTGGACGGAGATGGGCGTCATGACGCGCGAGAAGGTGGCGGTGCCGCTTGAGGCCGCCGTGGCGATGGCCTCGGCGATGCAGAGCGAGACGCAGCAGTTCGTCGCCGAAGCCGGCGAAAAGGCGATCGCGCTTGCCGGCAGCGTCGCCGCGCTCGCCGGCAGCCGCAGCGGTGAGGACTTCAGCGCCCGCCAGGCAGCCTTCGGCGAGGCACTGCTCGCCAGCGCGCTGTGCTGGTACCAGCTCTGGGGCCGCGCCGCCGAAATCGTCGAGCAGGGAATGCGGCCGATCCTGCGCCAGGTCGAGGACAACGCCGGCCGCCTGGGAACGCGCTAGGCGGGTGAGGGCAGCGGCGCCGGCTGCCGGCCGGCTGCCGCGAGAAAGAACGATGAGCATCTGGGACTACCGCCGCAACTTCGCCTACGCCGAGCCGCTCGATGTCGCCGATGAGGCTGCGTGGCTGCATCAGGCCACCAGCGCCTGCCCCAAGGGCGACTCCAGCAGCGCTTCCACCTGCGCGGCCGTTGGCGGCACGGCGCCGCGGCCAATGCCGACATGCTCGAACCCTTGCGCACGCATCCAGGTCGGGTCGTACAGATTGCGGCCGTCCAGAACCAGCGGCTGGGCCAGTGCCTCGCGCAGGCGTACGAAGTCGGGGCTGCGAAACTCGCGCCATTCCGTCACCAGCAGCAGCGCCGAGGCTCCCTGCGCGGCTTCGTAGGGGTCGGCACACAGGGTCAGCCCGGCGCGCCCCGGCAAGCGCGCAGCCACCGCGGGCACCGCCACTGGGTCGAAAGCGCGCACGGTGGCGCCGCGCGCCAGCAGCGCGTCAATGATCAGGAGGCTGGGCGCCTCGCGCAGATCGTCGGTGCAGGGCTTGAAGGCCAGGCCCCACAGCGTGAATGTGAGCCCATCCAGCCGTTCACCAAAGCGCGCGACGATGCGCTCGACCAGCAGCAGGCGCTGGCGTTCATTGATCTGCTGCACCTCGTCCAGTAGCCCGAGGCGCAGGCCCGTGCCCTCGGCCATATGGCGCAGTGCCTGCACGTCCTTGGGCAGGCAGGAGCCGCCCCAGCCGCAGCCGGCATACAGGAACTGGTGGCCGATGCGCGGATCGCTGCCGATGCCCAGCCGCACTTGCTCGATGTCGGCGCCCAGGCACTCGGCCAGGCCGGCCATCTCGTTCATGAAGCTGATGCGTGCGGCCAGCATCGCGTTGGCTACGTATTTGCACATCTCGGCGCTGCGGCGGTCCATCACCAGCATGCGGTCGCGGTTGCGAAGAAACGGCGCATAGAGGGCGCGCATCAGGAGCGTGGCCTGCTCGTCAGCGGAGCCGACCACCACGCGGTCGGGTCGCATGAAGTCCTCGATGGCCACGCCTTCCTTGAGGAACTCGGGGTTGGCGACCACCGCAAAGGGCAGCAGCGTTGCGCGCGTGCGCAGTTCGGCGGCGATGACCTGTTGTACCCGCTCGGCCGTGCCCACCGGCACCGTGCTCTTGTCGACCACGACCTTGTAGTCGCGCATATGGCGGCCGATGCTGCGGGCCGCGGCCAGTACATGTTCGATCTCGGCCGAGCCGTCCTCGCTGGCCGGCGTGCCGACGGCGATGAAGACGATCGTGCCGTGATTGACGCCATGCTCGGCATCCAGCGTGAACTGCAGCCGCTCGGCCGCGGCATTGCGGCCGATCAGTTCGTCCAGCCCCGGCTCGTGGATGGGCACTTCGCCCGCCTGCAGCATGTCCACCCGTGCGGGGTCCACGTCTACGCAAACGACGCTGTTTCCCATGTCGGCCAGGCAGGCCGCCGTGACGAGGCCGACATAGCCGGCGCCAAAGACCGAAACTTTCATGATCGTTTCACCTGCATGCTGTTGCCAAGCGGGACGGTACGTGCGAGTGGGGCCGCACCCTGCGGCATCAGACCGGCCGTATGGGGTCGGCTGGCGGAGCGCGCAGCCTCATTGAGAAGCCGTTCGAGGATCTCGGGCACCTCGAAGATGGCGCGGTTCTCGAGGCGCGCCACACGCTTGCGGTAGTACTGCAGCTGCGCACGCAAGGCCTTGACCCCATTGCGGATCTCGGCCACCGAACGCAGCACCACTCCCAGACCTTCATCACGCAACCAGTGCGCGTTGTAGCGCTCCTGCGGCATCACGCCGGACCCGTCGAAACTGATTACCGGCAGCCCGCAGTGCAGGGCCTCGCTGAGGCTGCCGGGGCCGGGTTTGCCGATGAAGTAGTCACCCAGGCGCAGCAGCGCCGCCATCTGTTCGGTGTAGCCGTGCGCAATCTGGCGCCGTCCACCGGAGGACTCACGCTCCAGCCGTTGGCGCAAGGCCTCGTTGCGGCCACACAACAGGATCAGTTGCTCCTCGGGCAAGGCGCGCGCAATTCGCAGCATCTGCATCGACCCCTGGCCACCGAAGCTGACGATGCCGACCGGATCACTCGGGTCCAGCCCCAACTCGCGCAGCGCCAGCTCGCGCGCCGATGGTGCGGGCGTTGCGGCGTAGAAGCCAGGATGCAGCAGCATGCCGGACACTTGCGAGATCTGGGCATCGGTGTAGCCGGCGACGCGCGCCTGCTGATGGGCGCGGGCGCTGCCGACGATCAGGTGCTGTTGCTGGCCGCGCTCGATCCAGAAGTGCGGCGGCGCATCGGCGATGTCGGTCAGCAGGGTCGCGAAGGGAACGTCCGGCAATGCGCTGGCCAGCGAATCGTACAGGCAGCGGTTGAAATTGGGGACCAGCGACAACACCAACTGCGGCCTGGTGGTGCGCCAGTGCTGCTGCAGCGCACGCACCAGAGGCCGGTGCGCGAGGCGGATCAGCAACTGCAGCAGGCGCAGCTCATGGCTCATGCCGTAGGTCCAGCCGCGTGCCAGGCGTCCGTTGTAGAAGTCCTCGGGGGCGCAGCCGAGCGCACGCTGGAATCGCTGGCCGGGATCGATGGCAGCGAACAGATTGACGAGGCTTGCCGACCAGGGGCGCTGCTGCTGCTTGAAGACCGTCTGCAAGGCACGGGCCGCGGCCCGGTGGCCGCCGCCGGCGTCGAAGTAGACCAGCGTGATGCGTTTGGCGAAGTCATCCATGGCCGCCAGCATGCGCGGCTGCGGTGACCCTGGCATGACGCCTGCGGGACATTTTCGTGACGGCCGACTGGCGGGCCTAGCCGGGCAGGCGCAGCAGCGCCTGCCCGGCCATCACCCGCGCGCCGGGCTCAATGCCCGGCAGCAGCTCGAAGCCCTTGGGCGCGAACAGCAGAATGGTGGAACCATGCTGGAACCAGCCCAGTTCATCACCCTTGCGAATCGCGGCGTTGCAGGGCATCTCGTTGGGACCGCGCCAGCGCAGATGGAGCAACACGTCGACAAAGTGCAGGCGGATGCTGGCCACCAGGATGGCAGCCACCGGTACCAGGGCGATCTCGTGGCGGCCCGGCGTCAGACGCGCGCGCAGCACGGCACGCTCATTGCGACAGAACAGGCGCTGCACGCGCTTGAGCGCGATGGGGTTGACGTTCCACGTGTCGCCGCTGATGTAGGTGACATGCTCCACAGTGCCGTCATGCGGCGCATGGAAGCGGTGGTACATGCTGGATGTCAGGCGCAGCGTGATGAAGACGCCGTCGCGGAATGCGGTCGTGTCCTGCGTCGGGCCAAACAGTTCCTCGAGCCGGTAGGGAAAGCCCTTGGCCTGGAATGCGGTACTGCCTTCCACTTGGCCGCAGGCGCCGACGATGCCGTCGCTGGGGCTGACCAGCCGGGTGGGATCGGGATCTGCGGGGCGCGCGTCCTCGACCAGCGCGCGCGTGAAGCAGGCGTGCAGGCTGTCGAAGCGCTGCTCACGGGCGTCACTGAGGTCGAGATCGGTGAACAGGCGCCAGACGCCGATCGACAGCCGCGCCAGCCAGGGGCTGCGCAGTTGGCTGAACCAGCCCATCCAGCGCGTCAGCAGCGCTCGCGGCACACGATTGGTCAGCAGGAAGTTCAGATCCTCTTGCAGCAGCACCTTTCTCAGGGTCTTTCTCATGCGGTCATTGGCTTGTCAAAGTGGCTTGGTACACAGGCGGCATCGTCAACAGGCCGCTCCCATGGAACAACAAACCATTGCTCTCATCACCCTCGGCGCTGCACTGAGTCTGGCGCTGCCATGGCTGCGGCGTCGGCTGCAGCTTTCGCGCGCCAAGCACCGCTCGCTGGCTGGCCACTCCCGCCTGGCCAGGCGCGTGGCCAGCCTGCTGCCGGGCTATGCCTACGGCGAGGCGCGCTTCTTCGCTGCCGACGACGCACCGCGCGAGCTGCAGGCCCAGCGCCGTGCCGGCTTCGAGCGTCTGTGCGCTGAATTCGCCGCACGCTTCGGCCGCGGCGCCGAGATGAGCGCGATGGCGCGCCAGCATATGCCCGATCTGCAGTTCACCAGCCGCTATCGCGTACCCTTCCAGTTCAGCCCCTATCTGTGCGAACGGTTGCGCATGAGCAGTTTCCTGCAGCGTTCGCACGGCCTCGAAGTCGAGGACGTGGATGGCAATACGCTGATCGACCTGACCGGTTCCTACGGTGTCAATCTGCTCGGCCATGAGGTCTACAAGCAGTGCATTGCGGAAGGCGCCGCGCTGGTGCGTGACCTCGGGCCTGTACTGGGGGCCTACCACCCGTGCGTGCTGGAGAACGTACAGCGCCTCGTGCGCATCGCCGGGCAGGATCAGGTCTCGTTTCACATGTCCGGCACCGAGGCGGTGATGCAGGCGGTGCGCCTGGCGCGTCATCACACGCGGCGTTCGCACTTGGTGCGCTTCTGTGGTGCCTATCACGGCTGGTGGGAAGACGTGCAGCCCGGCCCCGGCAACCCGCTGCCACCGCGCCACACTTACACACTGCAGGACATGAGCCCGCGGGCACTGAAGGTGCTGCGAACCCGACGTGACATTGCCTGCGTGCTCATCAATCCCCTGCAGGGTCTGCATCCCAATGCAGCGGCTCCAGGCGATGCGTCGCTGATCGACAGCAGTCGCTGCGCCGCCTTTGACCGCGAGGCTTACACACGCTGGCTGCACGAGCTGCGCCAAGTGTGCAGCGAGCGCGGCATCGTGCTGATCTTCGACGAGATCTTTCTCGGCTTCCGGCTCGCGCCCGGAGGCGCGCAGGAATATTTCGGGGTTCGGGCCGACATGGTCACTTACGGCAAGACGCTCGGCGGCGGCCTGCCGGTCGGCGTCGTTTGCGGCCGCAGCGATCTGATGCAGCGCTACCGCGAAGACCGGCCGGCCGACATCTGTTTTGCCCGTGGCACCTTCAACAGCCACCCTTATGTGATGGGCGCCATGAAGGCCTTCCTGGACCGGATGGAAACGCCCGCGGTGCGCCGTCTCTACGACGGCCTGGACGACCGCTGGAACGGTCGGGCAGCCCGGATCAACGAGCAGCTGGCGCAAGCCGGGGTGCCGGTGCGCGTGGCGAATCTCTCGACCATCTGGACCGTGCTGTATGCGCAGCCCTCGCGCTACAACTGGATGCTGCAGTTCTATCTGCGTCGCGAAGGCCTGCTGCTCAGTTGGGTGGGCAGCGGACGCCTGATCTTCAGCCTGAACTTCAACGACGCGGCCTTCGAGGATGTGGCTCGGCGCTTCGTTGCCGCGGCTCGCACGATGCAGGCTGACGGCTGGTGGTGGCAGGACGCCACGCAGAGCAACCGCTCCATAAAAAGCGGAATCCTGCGTGAGACGCTCGCTCGGCTGTGGTGAGGCTTCAAGCCTGCCGTGCATGTGACATGGGGTCCAGCCGCTCGCCCTTGAGCAGGTGCAGTGGCGCCTTGTAGTAGAGGCTGATGTCGTGGAAGGGGTCGGTGATGATTTTCACGGCCCAGGCCAGACCGGTCAGCGGGCCATCGCGCAGACAGAGTTGGGCGACGCGCAACAGCAGGCCGGCAATGCCCAGCGAGAGCCAGGCGATGCCGACATCGTGGACATAGTCCGCGAGACCTTGGGCAGGCTCGATCAGTCCGAACAGCGACGGTTGCAACCACAGAAGCAGCGGCAGCAAGGCCCAGGCGCTCAGCAGCACGATCTTGCGTCGCATGTTGTAGCCGACCTTGATCGCTTCCTTGTACTCGTCGCTGACCTGATTCACCTCGTCGAAGCCACGCGGCTCGAAGAAGAAGTGACCGGTCTGGCGAGTGACCATCGAGACGCCCCAGGCCACCAGGGCTGCCAGCGCGGGATCCACGAGCAGCAGGCCGTAGGCCACCAGGAAACTGATGGCACTGATCAGATGCAACGTCTGGTTGACGCGGCTCTGGTGGTAGAAGCGATGGTCGTCCCAGCGCTGAGTCTCGAGCAATATAAGGAAGTTCTTCACGGGCTACCTCTTTGTCGGTGATGGGTGAAGCGCCGGGCCAGGGAAGGAGGGCGGACGCGGTCCCGATGCTGCACGGCTCGGGTGACTGCGCCATGACGATTCGATGTCCGAGCGCTGTCAAGCGACTTGTCACGCAATCGTCGCTTGCAAGCAGCAGTATCCGCGTATGGAAGGAAGCAGCCCTGCGCACATCGTGATCGATCACCGGTCCGCACGACGGCGGACTCTGCGTGTCGCCGTCGTCACCGAGACCTATCCGCCCGAAGTCAATGGCGTGGCTTTGACCCTCGCCCGCGTGGTGCAGGGCCTGCGCGACTTCGACCATGACGTGCAGCTGATCCGGCCACGCCAGGCTGCGGAGGCTGGCGCTGCAGTCGAGGAGGCGGGCCTGGAGCAGGTGCTGGTGCCCGGCATTCCGATCCCGCGCTATCCAAACCTGCGGATGGGCATGCCGGCCGGGCGCTTGCTTCAGGCGCTGTGGTCGCAGCAGCGGCCGGATGTGGTGCACGTCGCCACCGAAGGGCCGCTTGGCTGGTCGGCGCTACAGGCGGTCTCTCGGTTGCGTCTGCCGATCAGCTCCGATTTTCGCACCAACTTCCACAGCTACAGCAAGCACTACGGCCTCGGTTGGTTGCAGCAGCCCGTCATGGCGTATCTGCGCAGGTTTCATAACCGCACGCACTGCACCATGGTGCCGACTGAGGGGTTGCGCGCCGAGCTGCAGCAGCACGGCTTTCACCGCCTGCAGGTGGTATCGCGCGGCGTCGACCTGAGCCAGTTCGATCCGGCTCATCGCAGCGAGGCGCTGCGCCAGAGCTGGGGCGCAGCCCCTGGGGACACGGTCCTGTTGTGCGTCGGCAGGCTGGCATCCGAGAAAAACCTGGACACTCTGATCGAGGCCTTCCAGCGCATCCGCGCCGGGAGGACCGACACCCGGCTTGTGCTGGTGGGTGACGGCCCACTGCGTGCGCCGCTGCTGCAGCAATGCCCGGATGCCGTGTTCGCCGGTCAGCGCAGCGGTCTGGATCTGGCAGCGCACTTTTCGTCGGCCGATCTGTTTCTATTCCCAAGCCTGACCGAGACCTTCGGCAACGTCACTATTGAAGCGATGGCAAGTGGTCTGCCTGTCCTGGCCTTCGACTATGCGGCCGCCGCCGAGCTGATCCGCGAAGGCGTTGAAGGACGTCTGGTGCCGCGGGGCGACAACGCGGCGTTCGTGAAATCCGCGCTCGAACTGAGTGCCGAGTCGCGCGGGCAGTGGCAGCGCTACGGTGCCTCGGCACGGCAGCGCGCACTTTCCCTGGGCTGGCGGCAGATTGTCACCCAGTTCGAGGCAGTGCTCTGCAGTGTGATCAGCCACGCCCAAGGCAGCAGCGCCGCTCAGCCCGTCGTCAGGACCGCCTGAGTGGATGGCCCGGCCGGCAACCATGCGTACGGCTGCGCGACCGTTTCGTGAGCAGCCGCCGTCGTTTCGTAACCGCAAGGTCATTCGTTCGTCACGCAGAGTTTCGAGAATGAAAAGCCCTGAAGACACGATGAAGGACCTCATGGAACAGCAGCTCACTCCTTGCAGCACGCCGGGCACCGCGCTGTACCGTGCGTGGGGCAACGCGCAGGCACACGACAGGCCGGGCTGCCGCCTGGCTGGTTCCGGCCGCTCGCCGATTCATCCCGGTCACCGCGGCCGTCCAGCGTGGTTGCTCCACCCGGCGCCGAAAGTCGGTAGGCGCCGTTGCCGCGGGGGTGCGCGATGACGGGAGTCAACTCGACACCGCTCGCGAGCGGCTTGCCAATCGCTCCCGGGCTGCGCGTGCTGATGCTCAGCGACGTCTATTTCCCGCGTGTCAACGGCGTCTCGACGTCGATCCAGACGTTTCGAGCCACCTTGGCCAACCTCGGCATTCAGGTCACGCTGGTTGCCCCGGACTACCCCAACAGCGCGAAAGGCAACGACGAACGGTGCGTCATGCGGGTACCGTCACGAGCGGTGCCGGGCGATCCGGAAGATCGCCTGATGTCCCTGCGTGCGCTCCATCACCTCGATCGAGTCCTCGCTGGCACGAGCTTCGATCTGGTGCATGTGCAGACGCCTTTTGCTGCGCACTATGCGTCGTTGCGGTTGGCGCGCAAGCGCCACCTGCCGTGCCTGGCCACCTACCACACGCATTTCGAGGAGTATCTCGCCCACTATGTCCCGCTGCTGCCGCACTCCTGGCTGCGAACGGCGGCGCGCACCGTGGCGCGCCGGCAGTGTAACGCGCTCGATGCTGTGGTCGTGCCGTCGGAGCCGATGCGCGACACGCTGCGCGAGTATGGTGTCCGCGTACCGTTGCAGGTGATTCCCACCGGAGTGCCCGAGTCCCAGTTCGCTCGCGGTGACGGTATGCGCTTCTGTGTGCGCCACGGCATTTCACCTCGCCGCCGCGTCGTCCTGTTCGTCGGGCGCGCCGCCCATGAGAAGAATATCGGCTTCTTGCTGAACATGCTGGCACGCGCGTGCATGGCGGAACCCGAGTTGCTGCTGGTAGTCGCTGCCGATGGACCGGCGCTTCGTGACTTGCGGTCGCAGGCGACAGCGCTTGGTCTGGAAGCGCATGTGCTGTTTGTCGGCTACCTTGACCGGAATACGGATCTACGCGACTGCTACGCCGCCGCCGAGGTCTTCGTCTTCGCTTCACAGACCGAGACGCAGGGTCTCGTCCTGCTCGAAGCGCTGGCCAGTGGTCTGCCGGTACTCGCGATCGCGGCCCTCGGCACGCGCTCGATCGTTGATCCGGGACGCGGCGCGGTCGCGGCAGCGACGACGCCGGATGCGTTCGCAGAGCAACTGATCGACCTGCTCGGCAACCGGCAGCGGCTTGCCGAACTCGCGGCTGCGGGCCCGAGCTTCGCTCGCGAGTGGGCTGCCGATCGGCCGGCGCGGCAGTTGGCCGGTCTGTATCGGAGCTTGATCGCTCACCGGGCGTCTCTCGGCCCACGGCAGAGAGAGGTGACCCCGAGCGTGGACGCTCGGTCGATCAAGATGGAGGGCACGACATGACCAGGAACGTGGCCGGCTTCGTGCTCCGTGGACCGCGAGCCGCCGTCGCCACGCGGATCGCACCACGAAGTGGAAGCCTTGGCGGCGCTGCGACGCCGAGCGCCGGGGGATCATGCGACAGCCGGGCCGTACGCCCTGCGCGCGCGAGGTCCTCGGACATGCGGGGATTGCCGCAGGGACTGCGCCCATGAAAGTGCGCTCGATCTTCGTCTCGGACGTCCATCTTGGCACCCGCGGCTGTCAGGCCGAGCGTTTGCTGGAGTTTCTCCGCGAGCACGAGGCGCAGTATCTGTACCTGGTTGGCGACATCGTAGACTTCTGGGCGATGCGTCGCGGCATCCACTGGACGCCGGCACAGAATACGGTCGTGCAGAAGATTCTGCGTCGCGCGCGACACGGTGAGCATGTCATGCTGATTCCGGGCAACCACGACGAAGCGCTGCGCGAGTACGACGGGGTCTCCTTCGGCCAGATTCTCGTGCGCCAGGAGCACGTCCACGTCACCGCCGACGGCCGTCGCTTCCTGCTCCTGCACGGCGACGAGTTCGATCAGGTGACACGCCATCACCGCTGGCTGGCGATTCTCGGCGATGTCGGCTACGATGCGCTCGTGCGCGCCAACGCGCTGCTCGCGCGCTTGCGCCGACTCCTGCGGCGGCCAGGCTACTGGTCGCTGGCCGGCTATGCGAAGAGCCGTGTCAAGCGTGCCGTTTCCTTCATCTTCTGCTTCGAGGACTCGGTGATCCACGCCGTCAGGGCGCGCGGTCTCGATGGCGTGATCTGCGGCCATATCCACAGCGCGACGATCCAGGCCAGGGACGGGCTGACCTATGCCAACTGCGGCGACTGGGTCGATAGTTGCACCGCCATCGTCGAACACCTCGACGGCCGTCTCGAACTGATCCGCGCCTGGCAGCCGGTGCCGCTGACGGTCCCTGGCGCAGCGGCGCAAACGCGACCACAACCGGAGCCGGTCGCTGTTCCGTCCGCCGCGGCGCAGCGCGAGGCGCTGTAACGCCACGGCACCGCGCCGACGGCGCGGCGCACGCCATGGGCGGTCCCCAGCGGTTCAGCAGCAACCGGTTCGCGGCCAAGCCGCGCGAACAGAATCAAGCGTCCTTGAGTTGGGCAACCGCGAGCTTGCGCAGCGTCGGCTGTTGCTTGGCGAAGTGCTCGTCCATGCGCCCGATGATCCCGTTCAGGAAGCGGACGGTTTCGACGATGTTCGGACCCTTGTTGAGCATGGCGCACTCGGCGAGGATGCTCATCGCGGCATCCGAGACCTCGGCACGCGATGGCGAGCCCTTCTTGGCCATGCCTTCGAGGATCTGCGTGGCCCAGATGACCGGTACGTGTGCCGCTTCGCACAACCAGAGGATCTCCTGCTGGACTTCCGACAGCCGCTCGAAACCGACCTCAACCGCCAGATCGCCGCGTGCGATCATGACGCCGACCGGAGGCGAATGCAGGCTCGCCAGGAGGATGTGCGGCAGATTTTCGAAGGCCTGGCGGTTCTCGATCTTGAGCACGATGCCAAGGTGGCTCGCTCCGAGCCGATAGAGTTCGTCATGCAGGCACTCGACGTCCGCAGGCCCGCGTACGAAGGAGAGGGCGACCATGTCTGCCAGCTTGACGACTTCGGGCAGATCATTGCGGTCCTTGTCGGTCAGCGCCGACATCCTGAGCGCCGTGTCAGGGAAGTTGATTCCCTTCTCGGCGCGCAGCTTGGCGCCCTGAGGCCCCGTATGGGTGATCCTGACCGTGATCCGTTCACCGTCCGCCTGGCTTACGATGCCGCCGATCTTGCCATCGTCGAACCAGACACTCTGTCCTGGCTCAGCCTGCTCGAATGCCGCGTCGAGCGTACAGTGGATGTGCGCCGGGCTGATCACGCCGCCGTCTGCGTCACGCTCGGCGTCGGCTCCCGGCTCGTCGGCGCGGGTCAGAACCAAGTGGTCGCCTGCCAGCAGCTCGATCGGACTGACGACCGCGGGCACGTCGACGACGCGGCCGGCGCCGACCGGCTCGCCGGCACGTGTCGCGCTGACGGCAGTCCCCTCCTCGACGTAGGCTGTCCGCTCGATCTCGGACAGCCAGCACGTGCCGACCGCCTCGCGGACGTGCAACTGGTGGTCCTGATCTCGTGCGTCGGTAAAGCAGATCAGATCGCCTGGCGCGAGTTGCGCCAGGCAGTTTCCGTCGATCCTGAGCGTGAAGCGAATGCCCCGGGGGGGCGGCACGACCGCATCCGCCGGCGTCAACCACACTTTTCCAGCGACCGCGAGGCGACCGAAAACGTCCCGCTTGGGAGCGAGCCGGATCACTCTGCCGCTGGCACGGATCGACCCGGTGCGCAGCTTGGGTCCGGCCAGATCCGCCTGGATGCGGCAGCTTCGCCCGACCGCCTGTTCGGCGCGACGCAGGTTCTCGACCATGGCGGCCCAGACTCCGGGACCATCATGGGCGCAATTGATGCGCATCACGTCCATTCCGGCGAGCAGCAGATCATGCACCAGCCGCGAATCCGATGCCGCCTCGCTGGGCATGGTGACCATGATGCGCACGGGGCGGTCGGCGGGCTCCGGCCCGAGCAGCGCTCGCGTGTGATCCCGCAACAGCAGCGGACCGGTATGGAAATCGACCGGGGGTTCGGGCGCGGGACCAAAGCCCCTGCCGGTGAGCTGCTCCAGGATCGCCATCACCGAGTTGAGGCTCGACATGGCGTGCGGCTGGAGTATGCCGAGAGACGACAGGCCCAAGGAACCGAGATCCTGCTGCAGGCTGCGGATGTCGTGCTGGCGGATGCTGAGGTAATGGAGGAAGTTGCGGGCGCTAGCGCGATGGCTCGGTTCGATTTGCCCCAGTTCCGCTGCGTACGCCTGCTCAAGCTTGCTGGCGCCGTCGCGCAGGGTGCCGAGTTGAGCCACCAGTCGCTCCAACTGGCGAGGCGTGAGCTGCGTGCTTTTCGTGGTCATTGTGGGTCCCCTGGCTGGTCTGGTGGTGGGGCGCCAAGACCCCGACGGGGAGTGTACGAGGCCATTGTTTCGGCCACGTGACGGCACCTGGAACGCGTTCACGGGGGTTCGGAGACCTGGACCACGAGGCGACGCCATCAGCGGCCACAGGGGTCATGGCGCCGTCAGCGCACACTTCGGCCGGCGTCGCGATTGCACGGCTCACGGCCGTCGGCGGACCCCGCCGTCAACGCCCTTTCCGTCTTCTGCCGGTGCCGAGCCTGCGCAGCATCAGGTAGGTGGCCCAGCCCATCAAACCCATCGCAGCCGCCAGCCCGGCGTAGGCGCTGGGCCATGGAATGTCCGCCGTCATCATCGAGAATTCCGACATGCCACCGATGCCGGCAAGCATGTTGAGTGGCATGATGACGACACTGAAGATGGTGAGGCGCGACACCTGCTTGTTCTGGTTGATGTTGATGAAACCGACCGTCGCGTCCATCAGGAAGTTGATCTTGTCGAACAGAAAGGCGGTGTGGCTGTTCAGCGAATCGATATCGCGGAGGATCTGCCTCGCGTCGTCGAGCTGGCCCGGCAGGAGTCGCCGACTGCGTATCAGGAAGAAGAGGGCGCGCTGGGTGTCGAGGATGTTGCCGCGGATGCGCCCGTTGAGGCCTTCTTCCTCGGCAATGCCAGCCAGTACCGTCGCGGCGTCCTCGTCGCTCATCGCCTCGCTGAGTACCTGGCGGCCGATTTCCCCGAGTCGCTGGTAGATACTCTCCAGGACATCCGCCGAGTACTCCACGTCGGCACCGTAGAGGTCGAGGATCAGGTCGATGCTGTCCGCCGCTGAGCCGGTCTGGCTGCGGGCGCGTTGCCCCTGCAGCCGGAATACCGGCAGGTCCTCGTTGCGGACCGTGAACAGGATGCCCTGGTGTACGATGAAGACGACCGGGATGCTCTTCGATACGCCGTCGCGGTAGAGCAGGAAGTTGGACCACAGGCGAAGCGAGCCCGTTTCATCGACCTGGAAGCGCGAGCTGATCTCAAGGTCGGTGGTCTGGCCCGGGTCCGGAAGGGTGACGCCAAAGTGCTCGCCAACGTAGCGACGTTCCGGAGCGGTCGCGCCGAGCAGGTCCAGCCAGGCTGGGCGGATTCCTTCGAGATCGTGGCGGCCGCCGATGCACACCTGGCGCACACGGCCATCGACAACGTCGAAGGCGTTGATCCGGCTTTCGGCGAAGCGCGGTTCACGGCTGCCCACCAGGGTCTCACGCAGGGCGTCGGAGAGCTCCCACAGCACTTCGTTCTCGCGCGCATCCGGAAGGCACATCCAAAGCAAGTGTGCTTCGTCGATCGGCAGGGTCTCGAGCAGGCCGGCGATCGCCTGGCTCGGCATTCCGTCCAGTCTGTTGGCGATTTCCGCTACGTGCTGGCGGTGCACCAGCGATTCGACGATCGGCTGGCGCACTCCGTGCTGACTGTGGAGCAGCCCTTCGTACAACTTCTGCTTGCTCAGCAATTCCCGTATGGCTTGCTGGGAGATGATCCGCTCCGGCATCAGTTGCCGCAACCCTGACGGCGGCGATCCCGGTCATGCTTGCCTGCGCCGGCGCCATTTCTCAGCGGCAGCAGGAACTCGGGTCGTGACTCCGCAAGCATGAGTTCGGCATACCTTTTCCTGATTTTCGGCAACTGGAAGAGCGCGCGAATGCCTTTCTTCGGCACGCGACGGACGACCGACGCCGGATTGAAGTAAGCGACGGCATTGTCGACCGTGAGCACGAACGGAGGCAAACCCTCACGCAGCAGCAGAAAGCTCGCGATCAGCGAGGCGCTGCGGTGATTGCCCTCGATGAAAAGCTGCGGCTTGCTGAGAATGCGGACGAATACGCCCGCCGCCCGCTTCCACACCGATTCCTTGCGATGCATGTCGTACCATTCGAGCAGGTCACGTACGCCGTGCTCGTTGTGGAAGAAGCGCGCCTCGGTCGCGGCGACATGATTGGCGTACTCCTGCCGCCGTTCCCGACTGGTCCCACAGAGCACGGTCGTGTTGATCTCCAGCAGGCGATCGACCTGCTGCAGGTCGAAGAGATCGACCCCTTCGTTCACGCAGCGGTCGATCAGCGCGTAGCCTGCGAGCATGTTGTTGCGCACGAGGTCGACCAACGGGTCGCGCCGTTCATCCAGACGCGCGTTGAGCTGGCCGAAGTTTTCCTGGACGTTGCGCAGGCTGCGCTCGATGACGGACAGGTTCAAGAGGTGGCAGGAAGTCATCGGCTCGACCAGCCACTCCGTCACCGGCCAGACCATGCGAACCATCAGCCCGCACTGGCGGCGTCGCGACCCAGGACAGCGGCCGAGCTACCGCGGACCTCAGTCAATTGACCCTGCCGAGTGCCGCTTGGCTGCGGACGATCAAATCGCCAGGCAAACGGATGAAGCCCATTTCGCTGCTCATGTTCTGGCCTTCCTGCAGCCCCCAGTTGACGAAGCGTTTCAGCGCCTGTGCCTTGGCCTGATCCGTGTAGCGCTCCTTGAGCAGCAGCCAGGTCAACGAGACGATCGGGTAGGCCTCGGCGCCGTCCGGGTCCGGGATGAAAACACGCAGGTTGGCGGGAATGCGCGCGAGGTTGGCCGCGAGCGTCGCCTCGCCAACGCCATCAGCGGGTGCGACATAGCGGCCTTCCTTGTTTTCCAGGTGGGCGACCGGCAAGCCGAGGTGTTTGGCGAAGCCGAATTCGACGTACCCGATCGAGCCGGCAGTCATCTTGACGCGCGCGGCAACCCCCTCGTTGCCACGCACCAGCATCGTGCCGGCAGCCCAACCCACGGTCTTGCCGGTACCTGGACCGCGGTCGCGCCATTGTGTGCTTGCAGCGCTGAGGTGATTGGTCAG
The DNA here is from genome assembly GCA_017592775.1 of Candidatus Accumulibacter conexus. GTDB lineage: Bacteria > Pseudomonadota > Gammaproteobacteria > Burkholderiales > Rhodocyclaceae > Accumulibacter > Accumulibacter conexus. The sequence goes on from JAGFNJ010000041.1 coordinate 23,632, forward strand.
AGCGTAGGTCGTGCCGCTGCTGTCCAGCCGTGCCACCAGCACGATCTCGCGGTCGGGCAGGTTGAGCCCGGGGTTCGTCGCCTGGATGCGCGCGTCGTTCCAGCGGGGGATCCGGCCCATCAGCAGCGCTGCATAGGTATCGCGCCGAAGCTGCAACGGCCCATTCAGTCCGGGCAGGTTATAGACGAGAGCGATCAGGCCAGCGGTCACAGGTACCAGCACGGCACCCTGCGGAGCCGCAGCGATCTGCTCGTCACTCAGGGCGGCATCGCTGGCGGCAAAATCAACCGAGTCGGCCAGAAAGCGTTTGACGCCTTCGCCGCTACCGACCGCCTTGTAGTCCAGCACGACCGCCGGGTTGACATTGCGGTAGGCGGCGATCCACTTCCGGTAGAGCGGTGCAGGGAAGGTGGCGCCGGCACCGTTGAGGACGATGCCCGCCTCGCTCGATGCGGGCGTTTGCGCCTGCACGCCGGGTAGCAGCAGGGTCAGGCCGGCGAAGATCGCGCCGACAGCGGCAATTCGCAGTTTTTTCATACGGGGTCGTCGCCTCCTCGATCAGCTGAACTGGCCGCTGATGTAGTCGCGCGTCAGCTTCTCGCGCGGGTTGCCGAAGATCTGCTCGGTTGGCCCCAGTTCGACGAGATAGCCGGTGCGTGTGCCGGCGGAGATGTCGACCGAGAAGAAAGCCGTGGTATCGGCCACGCGCGTTGCCTGCTGCATGTTGTGCGTGACCAGGGCGATGGTGTACTTCCTTTTCAGCTCGACCATCAGTTCCTCGACCCGGCGGGTGGCAATGGGATCGAGTGCCGAGCACGGTTCGTCCATCAGCAGGACCGCGGGCTCGGTGGCTATGGCGCGCGCGATGCACAGGCGCTGCTGCTGGCCACCAGAGAGTGCCAGGCCGCTGACCTTCAACTTGTCCTTGACTTCGTCCCACAAGGCGGCACCCTGCAGCGCGTCCTTGACGCGGTCACCGATATCGCCCTTGTAGCGATTGAGGCGCAGACCGAAGGCGACGTTGTCGAAAATGCTCATGGAGAACGGGTTGGGTTGCTGGAAGACCATGCCGATGTAGCGCCGGACGACCACCGGATCGACTCCCTTGCCATAGACGTCCTGGCCCAGAAAATGCACATGGCCCTCGAAACGGAAGCCGTCGACCAGATCGTTCATGCGGTTCAGGCTACGCAGCACCGTGCTCTTGCCGCAACCGGAAGGTCCGATGAAGCCGGTGATCCTGTTCTTCTCGATCGGCACGTGGCTGTCGCGAACAGCCATGAAGTTGCCGTAGAAGATCTTGTCGAGTTTGCAGTCCATCACCGCTGCGGTCGCTGCGGTGCCTGCGGCGGGTTGTGTGTTGGCGTTCATGGTTCCTTGCCTAGGTAGGTCAAAACCGCGGGCGGCCGATGATGCGGCTGACGATGTTGATGACCAGCACGATCATCACCAGTACCAGCGACGCGGCCCAAGCCAGCTCGATCTGGTTGTCGAAGGGCATGCCGGAGAAGTTGTAGATCAGGACGGCCAGCGATGCTGTCGGCCCCATCAGTTCGAGCGAGCCATCCTGGAACAGCCAATAGTTGCTGAACAACGCAGTGAACAGCAGGGGGGCGGTCTCACCGGCGGCGCGTGCCACGGCGAGCATGACGCCGGTGAGGACGGCTGGCATGCCGGTCGGCAGGACGATCTTCCAGATTACCTGGGTCCTCGTGCACCCCATGCCGTAGGCCGCATCCTTCATCGCCTTGGGCACCATCTTCAGGGCTTCCTCGGCGGTCAGCACGACGATCGGCAGCATCAGCACGGCCAGCGCCACACCGCCGGCAGGCGCCGAATAGCTGCCGGTGGTCAGGACGACCAGGGCGTAGGCAAAGACGCCGGCGAGAATCGAGGGCAGCCCGGTGAGGGTCTTGGCGGCGAAACGGGCCACGGTGGCCAACTTGCTGCCCGGACCCAATACGGAGAGAAAGATCCCCGCGAGAATGCCGACGGGAATCGCGATCAGCGCGGCAATGCCGACCATCACGAAGGTCCCGACCAGCGCATTGCCGAAGCCACCGCCCAGCTCGAAGCCAGCGGGCGGCAACTCGCTGAGCACTTCCCAGTTGAGGCGGCTCCCGCCGCGCATGATCAACATGTAAAGCACGGAGAACAGCGGTACGCTGGCGATCACGGCGCACGCCCAGGCCAGTCCGCTGAGCAAGGCGCTGCGCAGCGAGCGTCCTGCCAGCTTGCGCTGCAGGCTGGGTGCCGGCTGGCCCGAAACGGACAGGTTCCGCATCACTTGGCTCCCCGCTGGGACATCATCATGATCGACGAACCGACGAGGTTGACCACCAGCGTGATCAGCATCAGCACCAGGGAGGCGTACATCAGCACCTCGACCTCGGCCGGCCCTGCTTCAGGGAAGTTCAGTGCCAGCAGTGCCGCCAGCGTGTTGGCCGGAGAAAACAGTGACAGACTGATCTGGTTGGAGTTGCCGACCAGCATGGCGAGCGCCATCGTTTCGCCGAGGGCGCGACCAAGACCGAGGACCAGGGCGCCGAAGATGCCGGTAGCAGCCGTTGGCAACATGACCTTGAGAATGGCTTCCCAATGGGTGGCACCCATGCCGTAGGCAGCCTGCTTGGTCTTCAGTGGTACTGCGCGCAGCGCGTCCTGCGATACCGCGGCGATCGTCGGCAGGATCATGATGGCGAGAACGAGTGCTGCAGGCAGAAGACCCGGGCCACTCAGGCTCGACTTGAAAAAGGGCAGCCAGCCAAGCGTTTGATGCAACCAGTCGGCCAACGGGCGAATCGCCGGAATGACGACGAAGATTCCCCAGAGCCCATAGACAACGCTGGGAATGGCGGCCAGCAGTTCGATGATGGTGCGAAACAGCGCGGCCAGGCGTGGCGGCAGGAAGTCCTGGGTGAGGAAGATGGCCATCATGACGCCGAAAAAGCCGCCAATCAGCAAGGCCAGCAGAGAACTGTACAGCGTGCCCCAGATGGCTGGCAGGATGCCGTATTGCAGCTGGTTGGGATCCCATACCGTGCCGGCGATGAAGCCCGTGCCGTATTTCTGCATTCCAGGCACGGCCTTGCCGCCGATCTCCACGACCAGGGCAACAACCAGCAGCAGGATCAGGAAGACGCCGAAGTAGCACAGTCCGCGAAAGCCGCGATCAACCACCAACTGCGTCGCCGTGGGCGGCTGGCAAACGGAATCGTTCAGCGGCAGAACAGCAAAGGGCTTGTTCATGAGATCCTCCAGTTGGATTGTCGATCGCGGGTCGGTGGTGCGTTCGGGCTTGCCGGTGCAGGCGGTGGGCTGGGGGAGCGAGACACCGCGTCACGGCAACCTGCGCGCCTATTTGATGCTGGCCGCCGCCGTGCGCACCTGATCGACCACCGTGGTCGGCAGCGGAATGTAGCCCATCGCGTCGGCCATCTTCTGGCCTTGCGTCAGACCGTACTCGACCATCTCGCGCATCGCCTGCGCCTTCTTCGGATCGGCGTTGTTCTTGCGGAAGATCATCCAGGTGTAGGAGGTGATCGGGTAGGCCTTGGCGCCATCCGGGTCAGGCAGCCAGGCAATCATGTCCTGTGGCAGCTTGAAGCCGGCGAGCGTCTCCCCGCCGCTGCCAGCCGCAACGTATTGACCCGCCTTGTTCTGAAGCAGCGCGTACTCGACCTTGGCCAGCTTGGCAAAAGCGTATTCGATGTAGCCGATGGCGCCCGGAGTCTGGCGCACGGTCGCCGTCACGCCGTCGTTCTTCGGCGACTTGATGAACTTGTCGCTGGCCGGCCAGTTGACCGTGTTGCCTTCGCCAAGCGTCTTCCTGAACGCATCGTTGATGGCTGCCAGATGCTTGCTGAAGACGGCCGTGGTACCGGACGAATCAGCACGGACGACGACCGTGATCGGCAGATCGGGGAGGCTCACGGCCGGATTGGCGGCGGTGATCCTGGCGTCGTTCCAGCGGGTGATCTTGCCCAGGAAGATGTTGGAATAGACCTCACGCGGCAGCCGGACGCCCTTGGGATTGCCCGGCAGGTTGTAAGCCAGGACGATCTCGCCGGCCGTCATCGGCAGCAACTGCACGCCTTCGGGCACCTTCGCCATATCCTCTTTGCTCATCGCGGAGTCGCTGGCAGCGAAGTCAACGGTCCTGTTCAGGAAATCCTGGACCCCCGCACCGCTGCCCTTGGACTGGTAATCCACCGTCAGATTCGGGTTCTTCTTGCCCAGATCCTTGAACCAGGCGAGATAGAGCGGTGCCGGAAAGCTGGCGCCGGAGCCGATCAGACGAATCCTCTCCTGTGCGAGGGCAGAGGAAGAAAGAGTGAGCGCGGCAGCGCAGGTCACAGCGAACATGATCCGTTTCATCAGTCAGACTCCGGAGGTGGTCACAAAGCCATGAGTGTGATGGCGCGTTGTTGCGGGATCATGTCGGTCGGGGCTCGGCAGACCCCGGGCAGGTGATGGCGTACCTGCCATCGATGGGTCGTCCGGGATCAGGCACCGTCTGACGCTGCGGGTGTTCCGCGGCGACTGGCCATCCCCGGCCAATGTCGTCGACCGCTTGCAGCACCCGGTCGATCCAGCAGGGGTCATGGGGATCGACCTGCACCACGCGGAAGCCGTAGGCTTGACCTTCCATCCTGACGCCCTCGGAATCGTCGACATGCAGGTCGATGCCGAACGCCGGCGGAAACTTGGAAGGTACACTGCGAAGAAAACGAAGACCAGACGTGCTCCGATGACGCTCGCTGTTGACGATGCCATGGACATGAATCCCGTGCAGCAGCAGCCACTGCCGAATGCGCCAGGGTGGGCGGCTCGACGTCGTGTAGATCCAGATTCGCCAGCCCCTGCGCCGCAATTGCGTGATCAGGCTGCGGGTTCCCTGCCGCAGGGGCTCGCCGAACCACCATAGTGAAACGGCTGCCAGGAACCCGCTCTCCCTGGGCACCATGGCGCCATGGCAGGTGAGCGTTTCGTCCAGATCAAAGGAAATGCGCAGTGGGCCGAAGCCCGGACGCGATCGTTGCGACTCCATGAAGTTCAGGTCTTGGTCCTTTCCCGCGTTGTTCCCCCTGATCGTTCTTCGGGCGGGACTCTGGGGTTCGAGGAGGCATCCCGGCGGTACCCTTCGCTCGGCGGTCCTGCGGCGGCGGGCTTGCGGCAGGGCGTCAGAAGGCCAGCAGCGGACCAGGAGTCGTCCGCTTGGCCAGACCGGCGCCGCTCAACGAATACGCAGCCGCTTGGCGCCTCTCCCGGCACCCTCCTGGCCGCCTTCTTCGCCTCCTTTTTGGCTACCGCTACAGCCGCTGCAACTTCGCGATGCGAATCGCATTGTCCGGGATGGACGCGCACGGCACCCACGGAGAGCGTCGGCCAGGCCTGGAAGACCAACTCGCCCTTGCGGTTCTCGGCCATGTAGCCATCGCCACCAAGGCCATTCGCAGCGGCCATCGGCTGCATCGCCTTGGCGAAGCGATCGACGATGTTCCAACAGCGAGCTTCCCAGTCAGCACTCTGGAAGGCAACAAAGAAATCGTCGCCACCGATGTGCCCGACAAAGTCGATACCTTGATTGACCGTCTGGCAGATCAGGCGTCCCAGGAGCTGGATGACGTCGTCGCCACGCCGATAGCCGTAGGTATCGTTGTATGGCTTGAAATTGTCGACATCGAGATAGGCGACGACGAAGCTCTTGTCCGCTGCCAACATGCGGTCAATGTGCTCGTTGATCGGCACGTTGCCCGGTAGTTGCGTGAGGGGGTTGGCGTAGCGGGCGGCGCTGATCTGCATTTCGGTGATCATGGCCATCAGGTCGTGGCTGCTGCCCACGCCCAAGTATTTTCCTTCGCCAGTAATGATGAAGCCGTCGAACAGGTGATGCTTTGGGGCCAGCGCCAGCATCATCGCCAGTTCCTGCGCGGTGGCCTGCTGATCGACGACGAGTGGCGCGTGGTCCATGATCTGCGTACAGTTGGCGCGACCGAAAAGCTCCCGCTGGAAGGGGCGGGCGAAACGCTCGAAGAGGGTGTGACGATTGATGAGGCCGACAGGCACGTCACCACGCACGACCGGCAGCACGTCGAGTTCGCCATCGGCCTCGAAGCGGGCCATGACGCTCTCGTTGGTCGCATGGGAGGGCGCCGGCGTCACCGGTCGCAGCAGATTCATGGCAGTCGCCATCCGCGAACCGGCGGGTGAAAGAGCAAGCTGCTTCTGCGCCAGTGCCTCGACGACGATGGGTGACAGATGACGGTCCGGGGAGGTCGCCGGTCTGGCGACAAAGAACCCCTGCGCACAGGCGATGCCCAAGTCGCGGGCAAAGACAAAATCTTTGCAGCGTTCGATGCCCTCTGCCACGATCGACGCATGGCAGATCTCGGCGAGATCCTGCATGGCGCGAACGAAGTGGTATTTCATGCGGTCATCGGCGATCCCGTGGATGAAATGCTTGTCTATCTTGACGAACTCGGGCCGCACTTCCGACCACATGCGCAGGTTCGCAAAGCCTTCACCAAGATCGTCGATGGCGATCTGGAAGCCGCGCCTGCGAAAGTGCAACAGCCCTTCATGCATCCCGGGCAGATCGGTGATCTGCTGGTTCTCCGTCAACTCGATGACCACCCGATTCGCGGCGATTCCCAGGTCGTTCAGCAGATGACAGGTCGCGCCGTTCATCAGGCGATCGTCGAGCAGGCAGCCTGGCGTGACGTTGAGAAACAGCCTCCCGGGCAAGCCAAGGCGGGCAAAGGCACGCAGGCTGGCCTCGCGGCAGGCCTGTTCGAGTGCGCCGGCCAGTCCGGCGCTACGCGCCGCGGCAAACAATTGGTCTGGACGATGCAGCGGCGAACTGGCGGGTCCGCGGATCAGCGCCTCGAATCCCAGGTAGGCCTGTGCCCGGAAATCGAGAATGGGCTGAAAGACCGGGTGCAGCAGACCCTCGCGAATGACGCGCCCGATGTCCTCGGCTGCGTCCCTGAGCGGCATGACCATCTTCGTGCTTGTCCCGCGGAAGTAGTCAGGCCAGTGTAGGTCCGCCAGATGACGAAACGGTGACAAGCCGTCCTGTCATCTTCCTGCAAACTTGCCGCCCCATGCTGCGCGCAACGAATCCCTTCCCGTGCGCGCGGCGACCATCACCGAGGCGCCGTTCTGCTGCTGCGATCACATCCCTCGTCGATCCAGCCAGATGCGCCGCGCCCCCATCAGTGGCCAGAGGTCGGGAATGAAGGTTCGCCAAGACAAGAATGGAGAAGTAGGAATGGAGAAGTTCATGCAAGAACAGATCAGCCAGCTCAATAGCCGGGTGCGCGACAAGTCGGGCTATCGCGTGGATTTTGCCTGCGGCGAGGAAGAGATCCGCGAAATTCAGCGCCTGCGCTACCAGGTATTTGCCGCCGAACTGGGAGCACGCTTGTCTTGCCGGATTCCTGGTCACGACAGCGACCTCTACGACCACTACTGCGAGCATCTCGTTGTCCGCGCAGGCACATCGCAAGGAATTGTCGGCGCCTGTCGCGTCCTCTCGCCTGGTGCGGCACGTCAGGTCGGCGCCTACAACGCGGAGGGCGACTTCGATCTGAGTTCCCTGGAAAACCTGCGTCCGCAGATGATCGAGGTCGGCCGCTCGTGCATTCATCCGGATCACCGCAGTGATGCGGTGGTCACCCTGCTGTGGGCCGCGTTGGCTGAGTACATGGTGAGCCGAGGTTGTGAGCACCTGATCGGCTGCGCATCCATCGGTATGGCCGACGGCGGACACAATGCCGCCAACCTCTTCCAGCAATTGTCGCCGGCACAGATCGCGCCGATCGGCTTTCGCACCCATCCCTTCGATCGCCTGCCGTACGAACGGCTGGCCGACGGCGCACCGGTGCTCATGCCGGCATGGATCAAGGGCTACCTGCGTGCCGGCGCTTGGGTTTGCGGCGAGTTGGCCTGGGATCCGGATTTCAACACTGCCCAGGTGCTGCTGCACCTGCCCTTGTCGCGCTGGAACACGGGCTATGCTCTGCCGCCTTGCCAGCGGAGGACGGAGTGGCAATGGACCTGATCCTGTGGCGGCACGCGGACGCGGCCGAGGGAAAGGGCGGCATCGCTGACGGCAAGGTCCGACTCACCGCGCGTGGCAGGAAGCAGGCCGAGCACATGGCCGAGTGGCTGAAGGCGCAGCGACTGAGCAAAGTGAGAATTCTCGCCAGCCCCGCCGAGCGGGCAAGGCAGACCGCGCACGCACTGGGCTTGCCCTACAAGGTGAAGGAGCAACTGGCGGTCGGCGCCAATACGGTCGACCTGCTCGCCGCTGCCGACTGGCCCGATTACCACGGCACCGTGATTCTCGTCAGCCATCAGCCGGCACTCGGTCGCCTGGCTGCGCTGCTGCTCTCCGGACAGGAGGCGGACTGGACGATCAAGCGAGGCAGCATCTGGTGGTTCAGCAATCGCGTCCGGCGCGATGAGACACAGACCGTGCTGCGCGCCGTAATCAGCCCATAGGCACCCAACGCAGACCCCGAAGCAACGACGGGAACCGAGTCTGCTCACGCTCGGCACTTGGCTTCAGTAGCAGCCGGACCGCGCCGCCGCGCATTCAGGGGAGTCTGCGCGCCCAGTCCCGGCGGGCTCTCTCTCCATTGTCGACCAGGCGCCACCCGCCGCAGAGATCATGCGCCACCATGCCGCGTGGACCCTGCCGTCCGTTGAACGCCAGGGAAACGACCTGCTCCGGATTCTCCTTCAACCGTGCCGCATGCAGCCGCAACTTGCCTTGTCCCGCGGGGTCGATACGCGTGGCACGTCCGGCGAAGTAGATGCTGTTTGCTTCGTCAGGCACGACCGAGTTCGTGTGCCGGGTTGGTGGGGGCTTGTCCAACGGCAAATCAGTGGCTGCGGCAGGACCGAGCGACCGTGTCGGCACGCCTTCCGACGGTGATGTGGCGGAAGTATTGCACCCCAGGAGCATGACCCCAAGGGTCACCAGCGACAGGCATGAGCGCGTGCGCAGCTTCTGTCCAGGCTTCACTGCGGATTCCTTGCGATGTCGGCCAGCGGGACACTGGCGAAGGCATCGTTTCGTCCGGGGAGATGCCGTATCAACTCAGATAGATTGATATACAATGTTTGGAGTGCGACTTCCGGCATGGCGGACAGCGCTTCGGGAAGGGCGCCTTCGGCGGAGCCGGGTAGCGCCGCGATGGCCTTGACGCCGGCGGGCGCGAGATGGAGGCCAACGCGGCGCTGATCCTCGTGTCTGCGCGTCTTGATGAGGTATCCGCGAGCGACCAGCTTTTCAACGAGTTGACTGCATGTGGACTGATGTATGGCCAGAAGTGCCGCGAGGTCCGTCACTCCGAGCCCCGGGCAGCGTTGAACCTCCTGCAGAATCCACATCTGCGAACCGGGAAGCCCGCAGCGTTCTTCCACCTCACGGAAATACTGGCGCATCGTGCCGTAGATCACGCGGAACTGTTGTAGAACCGCCAAAGGGACCTGCGGCGTGGCCGTCGGCAGAGGGAGCGTCATCATGCGTCAGTGATTGCGTTGGTCGAGAAAGCGAATTATATTGCCTGGCAATGTACCGGCGATGGTTTTTTTGAGCATGCATGTTTGGCGATGATCTCGCGCGGAAGCGGCTGGTCACGCTTTGCCGCCACGCCGAGAGAAGCGGTGAGGACTCACGACTCCATGTTCAATTCGGTCCAGATTCTCGGCATGGCGCTCCTCGGCGGTTTGGCTGCAGGCGAGCTCGCGCGTCGCGGGTTGCGTTTGCCACGAACGACCGGTTACGTTGTTTTCGGACTGCTGGTCGGGCAGAGCGGACTGGGGTGGATAGCGCCTTACGATATCGAGTCCAACCAGCTGTTCATCGACCTGGCACTGGGTCTGATCCTGTTCGAACTCGGCCATCAGGTCCCGCCTGTGGCTGCCAGCGAAGGCTTGAGCCGACTGCGCGCGGGGGTACTGATCTCCCTTACCACGGGATCGGCCATCGTCCTGGCGATCCTGGCTCTGGATTTTTCCGCCAGTTCCGCCGTTTTCGCGGCAGCCCTTTGTCTCGCCACTTCGCCAGCGATCACCATTGCGACTTGCGGCGACGTAGGTGCCAGAGGAGACAAGACCGACTTGCTGTTCACCATGGTGGCGATCAATGGATGCGTTGCCTTTGTGACCGCCACTTGGTCCATGCCCTTCCTGGTGGAGGACGCGGCAATCAGCAACCTTGCCGGCGTCTGGACGGCGACACGGGGACTGGCCGCGGCCGTGGTACTGGGCGGTTCCTGCTCCGGGCTGGTGCTGATCGGCGCTCGACTTCTGGGGTGGCGGCCAGAGCACCAGCACCTGCTGATTCTCGGTAGCATCCTTCTCAGTGTGGGAACCGCCATTCACCTCGAGATCTCGGTGCTGCTGCCGATGCTGCTGTTTGGCTGCCTGACACGAGCGCTTGACCGGAAGCAGCAGGTCGTCGCCATCCGCATAGCCCGTGATGCCAGGATCTTTCTCGTCGTCACATTCGTCCTTGCCGGTGCCGTCCTGGATGTTGGCGTACTCATGGGCCATTGGCTGGAAGCCCTCGTGCTGGTGATCGCCCGCGCCGCAGGACAGGTCGCTGGCGTGTTGTGGAATCGGCATTGCCTGCGCTTGAACACTGAATCGGCAGTCTACCTGTCTCTCGGGTTGCAGCCGATGTCGAGCGTTGCCCTGGTTCTCCTTGCCAACGTGCAGACGCTCTACGCCGGTCTTGAGCCACGACTGACGGGCGCCTTGCTGGCGACGATTCTCCTGATGCAGTTGTTCGGTCCCCTGGCGACACAGACGGCGATCAAGGGCTTCGGTGAGGCGACCCGTCTGCCATCGCTCGACCCGGCGGTAGACCAGCCGGCCGCCAAGCGCAGTTCCTGTGGCGCAGATCGATGAGCAGACGGCCCTTGCGCATCGGTCTCTCGGCACGCATCGACCATCCGCTGGTCGGTGCGACGGGTCTGCAGTCGAAATCCCTGCACTATCTCGGCGAAACGGCGGGCAAGCACCTTCATGAGGATTGCGACCGGCACAGCCATGCGGTCGAGTGGGCCGCCAGATCCGGCTTGGCGAAGCTCCATCCGCACGCGTTTCTCGCCGCTGCCCGCGGCCGACTCGGGTGAGGGGATCGGAGCGATGCTGACCGATATTCTGTCGTTGGCACGAGCCGCTTGGGAAGATCTGCAGGAGCGCCTCTTCTTCCTGCCACCCTTCCCGGATGAAGTCGATTCCCTGGCCTTGTTCAGCATGCTCCTGGTCGTCGGTTTGCTGGTCGGCGAGTGGCTGCGCGCCCGACTGGGTTGGCCGAAGGTCGTTGGCTACGTGCTGGCAGGGGCGCTCTTCGGTCCCTCTGTTCTCGGCTGGATCAGCATCGAGGCGCTGGCCCAGACGCGACCGGTTGCCGATGCCGCACTCGGACTGCTGATGCTCGAGATCGGGCGACGCCTTGATCTGCGCTGGCTCGGTCATCATCGCGGTCTGCTCTGGGCAGCGATCGCGGAAATCACCCTGTCCTTCACGGCCATCTTCCTCTTTGCTTGGGGAGTGGTCGGGCTGATCCCGGCATGGGCGGCGGCTGCCGCGGCCGTCACCATGGCTTCGGCGCCGGCGGTCGTCCTGCTGATCGTCGAGGAGTCCCGCGCGCAGGGGCAGGTCACCGAGCGAATGATCATGCACACGGCGCTGAGTGCCGCTGCGTCATTCGTCGTGTTTGCCGTCGTCGTCGGCGTGGTGCATGCGGAGTACAGCGACGATTGGCTCAATGCCGTCGTGCATCCGTTGTGGGTTGTGGTCGGTGCCTTGGTCGTCGCCTGGCTGATGGCGCTGCTGGCGCTCTTGGTCGCGTCCCGGTTGCCGAAGCGCTCGCTGGCACAGGTCTTCATCCTCGTCGCCACGGCCTTGCTCGCCGTTGGCACCGCCCGCATGCTGGCGGTGCCGGTGTTTCTGACACTCTTCCTGATGGGGGCGATCCTGTCGTTCGGCGATCATGAGAGAACGCTCAGCTATACCGACCTGCCGGAAGGACACTGGTTGCTGGCCATCATCCTCTTTGTCGTCGTCGGCGCCTCGCTGCCGTGGCAAGACTTCACCTGGCTGATCGGATTGCAGGCGGTTGGCCTGTTGCTGGTTCGTGCGGTGGCCAAGGTGGCCGCCCTGGCTTGGGCCGGGGATGGCCTGAACGCAGTCAGGAGGCGGGTTCTGGTGGGAATCGGCATTCAACCGCTGTCAGCCACCGCCGTCTTCATGGCCTATGAAATCGCCGGACTCTATCCGGAAATTGGCCGTTCGTCGCTGTCATTGCCGCTGTTTGCAGCCGCGATCATGGAACTCACCGGCCCTGTGCTTTGCCGCTTCGCCCTGGTGCGAGCGGGCGAGACTGCGCCGACGGACCACAGCAGGGAAGGAGTGGCATGAGCCAGCCGATCGCCGAATTCAAACAGAGCCAACCGCTGACCCTGGGGGTCGAGCTTGAGTTGCAGTTGCTTTCCGTGCGCGATTTCGACCTGACGCGCGGAGCGACCGATCTCCTCGGCAGCATGGACTACGATGGTCGCTTTGGTGAGATCAAGCTTGAAATTACCGAAAGCATGATCGAGGTCAGCACATTGCCGCGGACACTCGTCGATGGCATTGCTGCGGATCTGGTCGGGCTGCGACAAGCGCTCGTCAATCAATGCGCGCGCAACCACATCGCCGTCTGCGGCGGTGGCACGCATCCATTCCATCGCTGGTCGGAGCGCCGGATTTGTCCGGGTGACCGCTTCGATGAGATCTACCATCGCTATGGCTACCTCGCAAAGCAATTCACGGTGTTCGGCCAGCACATCCATGTCGGCTGCTCGTCGGGTGACGACGCGATCTGGTTGACGCAGGCCCTTGGAGCCTATGTGCCGGTTTTCATCGCGCTGTCGGCCTCGTCGCCCTTCGTCGATGGCGAAGACACCCTCTTCCAGTCTGCTCGCCTGAACGCCGTGTCGGCTTTCCCATTGAGCGGGCAATGTCCAGCGTTGCGAGACTGGGCCGAGTTCATCGAACACTTTTCCTTGCTGCAGGCCTGTGGCATCGCTCGCAGCATCAAGGATCTCTACTGGGATATTCGCCCCAAGCCCGAATTCGGTACCGTGGAAATCCGCATCTGCGACACGCCACTGACCGTCGAGCGCGCCGCGGCACTGGCAGCGTTGGCGCAAAGCCTGGTCCGCCGACTCTTGCGTACGCGACCCGTCCTCAACACCCAACGGCAGCTTCACGTTGCCCGGTACAACAAGTTTCAGGCTTGCCGCTATGGTTTCGACGCCCAGATCTCTGATCCGATCGGCCTGCGACAGGTCCCTCTGCGGCAGATCGCCCGTGAGTTGCTCGCCGCGTTGGCCGAGGATGCGCGCGAGCTGGGCTGTTGCGCATGGTTGGAGCTTCTCGACGCCTCCTTGGCCAGCGAGATTTCCGACGCCAGATGGTTGCGCAGGCGTCAGGCCATCCACGGAAACCTGAACGACGTCGTCCGTGAGGCAGCAATGCGCTTTGGCAAGAATGGGGGCATGAACTTCGCCGAGGAGACACGATGAAGTACTGGCTGACGGTGCTGTCACTGATGTTGCCTTTGGCGTTGCCAGGGCATGCGGCAGAGGGGTGCGTCATCGAGACGGTGGCGAGGAGTGCAAGCGGTCTTGGCCCATGGATCAACCAGGACAACTGGCTGGCACCCGAAAATCTGCGCGTCGGCCTGCAGTCGGCCGGCAGCTTCATGCCGTTGCTCAGAATCAATCCGATGACTGCAGCGCAGGTCCTCCGCCCCGCGTCCCGACAGCTCGATCTCGACAAGATCAAGGCGCGCGACCCGCTCGATCGGCAACAGCGCGATGCCGGGTTCTTGCTGGTCACCCGCTTGTATGCTGATGGCGTGGTGGTGCTGAGCGATGGAAGGATCGCGGGCGAGCGCTACTGGAACGGACTGGCAGCGAAAGACCAGCGACTGCTGCTTGGTGCAACGCGGCCGTTCCTTTCCCTGATGGGTGCAATGGCTGTTGCCCAGGGCAAGCTCTCACCGGACCGGTCGATCATCCGCCACATACCAGCCCTTGGTACTCAGACGGGGCTGCGCAAGCTGTCGATCCGGCGCCTGCTCGAAGGCGAAGGTCGCTTTGACTGGTCGTCACATGAGGTCGATGACTGGCTGGCTGCCGGTGGATGGCACTCCGGCACGAACCCCGGCGGGATTCGGGCGTGGCTTGGCCAGCCGGGCCGCTGGGAAAGGGACTTTTCCATCGCCCCCATGCCCGGCGACGTCGGACCTGATGGCGATCTCCTCGTCTGGGCAATCGCCGAAAGCCACCGCTTGCCGCTGGCGCAGGTTTTTTGCGAAGAAGTGTATCGCAAGCTGCGGCCCGAGACTCCTGCCCTCTGGCTGACCGACGTCCAGGGAACGGAACTGTCCGCTGGATTGGCGCTCTCACTGCGTGACTTTGCCCGTTTCGGACAATGGCTGATCGACGCCAGGAACAACAGCCGACGGAGCAGGATTCCGAACTGGTTCATCGAAACGCTGACCGCCTCCGCCGGGCTGCGCACGGAGAAAGCTTTGGAACTCGCGGGTCTGAGAAAAGGCAGCGAATTCCGTTATGGCTTTGTCCACCTTGGCGGCGCACAGAACCGAGTCGCCGTGCTGGGTCCGTACGGCAACAGCCTGTACATTGATTTTGATCGCCGACTGGTGATCGCCATTTTTGCGGCCTATCCGCGGGATCAGACGGCCGCAATGCGCGCCACGCTCGAGGAAGTATGGGATGCCGTGGGTTCGGCAACACAGTCGGGTGGCCGGCGGTGAAGCGGGTCGGCCCGTACGCCTTCCAGCGGAGGCATCCCGGCGTTGTGACCGGGACTCGGGGCGGCATGGCCGCCGCCCGTTGTCCGATGCCGACCGGTCATCGCCTGCGACTTCTGCAACGGCCGCGCCACTCGACGCTCTGGGTCGCGGCGCGCGCAGGTTGATCAAGGCCGCGCGCGTGGTGACGCCCCGCAACCGCCGGCAGAATTCCACATGAGCTGGGAGATACACCGCGCCGGCCATGCCTTTCAGCGTTTCGCCAAAGACTGGAACCGCCTCAACGACGAACTCCATGGCGGCCACCCCGCGTTCGACAGCCGCTTTGTCGGTGCACTGCTCGCCCACTTCGGTAGCGGCAGCGAATCGCTGTGCATCCACCGCAGCGGCGACGATGTCGATGGTGCGCTGATCCTCAGCGGTCGCGGCTTCGGGCGCTGGGCACTCTTCCTGCCGGCGCAGGCGCCGGTCGGTGCTCTGCTCGTCAAGGACGCGCGCTGCCTCGAGACGTTTATGCCGGCGCTGCCCGGTCACGCGTGGACGATCGATCTGCTCGCCATCGACCCCGCGTTCGAGCCTGACTGGAGCCGTCTGCTCCTGCCGCGCACCGTGGTCCGCCACCAGTTGACGATGGCGGTCGCAACCGGCGGCGACTTCCTCGCCTACTGGCAGGCTCGCCCGAACAAGCTGCGCAGCAACCTGCGCCGCTACCAGCGCAGGAGCGGCGATCATGCCGCCAGTGTCCGGGTCACCCGTGATCCGGGGGAGATCGGCGCCGCCGTCAGCCGCTACGCCGAAGTCGAGAGCGTCGGCTGGAAGGCCGCGACCGGCACGGCGATTGGCACCGACAACCCGCAGGGACGCTTCTACGCGCAACTGCTGTCCGACTTCGCCGCCTCGGGCCAGGCCCGGGTCGTCGAACTCTGGTTCGACGACAGGCTTGGCGCCTCGCGCCTCGTGGTTTGCCACGAACGCATGTGGATCATGCTGAAGACGACCTACGACGAGTCGCTCGCCGCGATGGCACCGGGGCGGCAGCTCCTCCACGAAGCCCTGCAGGTCGCCTTTGCCGACATGCCGGCCGGCGCCGTCGAGTTCTACACCAATGCGACTCGGGACCAGACCGAGTGGGCGACGCATCTGCGCCATGTCTGCCACCACCAGCTCTACCGCAATGCGACCGTCGCCAACGTCCACGGCATCGCGCGCGCGCTCCGCGGCCGGTTCGCCGGTCGCGACGCGGCGCAGCCTCCTGCAGCCTTCGATGCCACGGGCGTCGCGGCCTACCGCAACCCGGCCGAGATTCCGCCGGCGATGCGCTCGCTGTTCGACGCAGCCGCTGGTCGCGAAGTGGAGCTGTCGCTGGAATGGTTCGCCAACCTGCAGGCCACGGTCTTCGGCGACGACGACTCCGTCCGTTATTACGGCGCCGAGCTGAATGGCTCGCCGACCGTCATCCTGCCTGTGCACGTGAGTCGAGGAGACGGAGGCAGGGCGCCGGAGATCGAATCGCTGTCGAATTTCTACACCTCGCTGTACGCGCCACTCGTCGGCCCCGGCGCCGACCCGACCGACCTCGCCCGGCTGTTGCAGGCCGCCCGTGCCGACTGCGCGCGCGCGAGCGTGCTGAACTTCCATCCGATGGCCGTCGACTCGCGCGCGTACGAGGCGATGGTCGTCGCCCTGCGCAGCATCGGCTGCATCCCGTTCCGCTATTTCTGCTTCGGCAACTGGTATCTCAAGGTCGACCGGTCGTGGAGCGCCTATCTGGAACAGCGCGACGGCGTACTGCGCAATACCATCCGCCGCAAGCGCCGGCGCTTTCTCGCCGCCGGCGGCAGCTTCGAGATCGTCACCGGCATGGCGGAAGTGGAATCGGCCACTGCCGAGTTCAACGCCCTGTACCGCCAGCGCTGGAAAAGAGCCGAACCGTACGCCGCATTCATTCCCGGCTTGATGCGTTGGCTTGCCGCCAGCGGCACGTTGCGCCTGGGCATCGCGCGCCTCGGCGGCAAGGCGATCGCCGCCCAGCTCTGGATCGTCAGCGGCGGCAAGGCCAGCATCTACAAGATGGCCTACGACGA
Organism: Candidatus Accumulibacter conexus; assembly: GCA_017592775.1. GTDB lineage: Bacteria > Pseudomonadota > Gammaproteobacteria > Burkholderiales > Rhodocyclaceae > Accumulibacter > Accumulibacter conexus. Next base: position 40,567 of record JAGFNJ010000041.1, read on the forward strand.
GGCGCAGGCCATCCATGCGCCGGGCACGCTGCTGACCGCCCACCTGATGGAGCGAGTCATCGACGTTGATCGCGTCACCGAGGTGGACTACCTGATCGGCGACGACCCGTACAAGCAGGCGTGGATGAGCCACCGCCGCGAACGCTGGGGCATCGTCGCCTACGACGCCGCCAGCCTTCCCGGCATTGCCCGGTTGCTGTTCGAAATCCTCGGCCGGGCGATCCGCAGGACGCCGGCCGGTATCGACGGCAAGCAGGGCTTGTTGTCGACCAGGCCGAGCTGGCGCCGGCGGACCCCTTGACGCAGCCCCGCGCTCCGCGCACCATTTTGTCCGCACCACCGTCGTGCCCATTGCGTTCGCTTCTCTTCCATCCCGACCGTTTCGCCAAGGAGATCCCGCTGATGAGCCAGAACCTGATCGCCCTCAACCTCACTCCCGACGACATCGCCGCCATCGACGCCGCACTCGCCACCCTCGAGAGCCGCCTCGCGGGGCTCGTCGAACTCTCGCCCGAAGAGCGCCGCAGCCTGGCGAAGATGGGCGACAAGTCGGAAGCGTTCTGCCGCCAGACGCTGATCGTCCTCGACCAGAACCGGCAGATCGTTCCGGCCGGCCTCGACCTCGCCGGCGCCGAATCCGACCTGCAGCAGCTCGACCTGTTGCGGCCGCGGCTGGCTCGCCTGCGCCGCCTGAAGACACGTGCCGAGGACACCGAGATGGCGCTCGGCAGCGATGTCCTCAGTGCCGCGCTCGAGGGCTACGCGCTGGCCAAGGTCTTCGGCAAGGGCGCCGGTCTCGATGCGCTGAAGGATGTCGTCAGCGTCCGCTTCAGCCGCAGGCGCAAGCCGGAGGAAGGGGCCACCGCCTGAGGGTCGGCCGCGTGTCGGGTGCGACCGCGGCAGGCGGTTCGCAGCCGGCGCGCGGCTGACGGGCCGGGGGCATCGTGCCGTGGGTGGCAGGCGGCAGGCAGTTGACTCCGGTGCCGGGGCAGGATGCCGCTTCGGCCGGGTACGCGGTGCGACGATCCGGGTACGGCACTGGTGACCCCGAGCTTGCCCACGGCGCCCGTCGAGCGATGGGCGCCGCGGTTGCCGATCGACGCCCGGCGGCCGCGGCAGCGAGCCCGGGCCATCGCCGTTCGCGACTCGCTGCCGGCAGCTTTCCGCTGGCCGTGCCGGGCGCGGCGCTGCGCCGGCGCAGCAGGGCAGCCGCACGACTGCGGCTGCGCGCTCGATCACTCGTGCAGGAAGGTTCGGCTGTCCCTTTCGCAGCCCGAATGCTCGCCGCGCGATCCCTGCCGCCGCCGCTGGCGGCGCGGCGGTAGCCAATCCTGGAGTAACATGCCGCATCCGCTGCCCCACGCGAACCGATGAGTGCGGCCGCAGTCCATCCATCGCTCGCGGGTTGCGGGCAACCCTCGGGAGACCAGAATGCCGGACCTTTACGCCACGATCCGGGCTGCCGTCAGCGACGCCGCCGGCATCAGCGTCAACGCCAGCCTCGTCGCGCTCGACGGCAGCCGTCACGTGCTGCCGCCGACCTACGCCGATGCGCCGCTGGCGCACAACATGACACCACTCGACGCGCGTGGGGTCGCCGCCTGGGTCAGCATCGACAGCGCCGCGTCTTTCGCCAACCGCATGGAGGAGCAGTTGCGCCGCGCCGATCTCGGTCTCGACCCGCTGCGCGTGCAGGTGGCCGGCAGAAGCCTGTCCACGCTGCAGCTGCCGCATCGCGCTTACGACGCGATCCTGCGCGACTCGTCGCTGGCCGGGCGATCGTTTCGCAAGACGGACGTCGGGCGGGCCATCATCGCCGCCACGCCGGCGGATGCATCGGCGCTGTTGCGCCATGACCCGGCGGTCCTGCTGTTCGGCGGTTGGGACTCGACCGGGCTGCACGGCAGCAGCGGCAACGAGCGACGCTGGCCGGCGGCAGTCAGCGTCGAGATCTACGGCAGCAATGCGCTGCCGATCCAGCGGGCTGGCGGTCGCATCGATCCGTTGGGCATCACCCTCGATGCCGGTCCCGTCATTCCCGATGGCGATTCGTACCGTCTGGTCGGCGAAGGGGAGAAGCCACCGAAGGGTGCCCTGCGGCCGTCGGAAATCAATCACGGCAACATCGCCCCGTCGCTCGCGACGAAAGGCGTCCTGGTCGAGGACATCCGGCTTGCCGGCGCCCTCAGTCTGTCCCGCCTGCGGCGCTACCACTTCGGTGGCGACGCCGGGAACGATGTCGCCGCGCGCACGGCGCTGGCGCTGATGGGTCTCTACGGCATTGCCGCGGTGATCGACGATGGCCTCGACCTGCGGCGTGACTGTGAGCTGGTGGCCGAGACCATCTCCTGGGCGATCCGTGGCAGCGGTCGTGCCGAGCCGCTGCAGGTCACCGTGGCGGATGCCCGCGACGCGCTGCGCCGGGCGCTCGCCGACATCCCCCTGGCCGAGCCCTTGTTGTTCCAAGCCGACGACAATCTGGAGCAACTCGTCGCGCGGAGCCACTGATGCTCGTTCTGCGCATCGACTTTCTGAATGGCGTATACCACGCGGCCGACCCGACGGCACATCGCCAATCGGAGTGGCCGCCGCACCCCGATCGGCTGTTCCAGGCGCTGGTTGCTGCCGCCTACGGTTCCGGCATCAGCCCGGAGCCGCTGCGGGCGCTCGAGGGGGCGGCGCCGGAACTGGTCTTTGCCGCTGCCGAAGCGGCCGTCTCGGGTTCGCTCTACCCGCCGGCGACATGGCTGGAGCGACCGACTGGCGAGCCGTGGAAGCGCACCAACGTCATCAAGCACGATCCGGTGCGAGTCGGCATCAGCGATCCGGTCTACCTGATCTGGCGCGACGTGCCGGACACGCTGCAGCCCGCTCTGGCGGCCATCGCTGCCGGAGTCAGCCACCTTGGTCGGGCGAAGACGCCGGTCGTCGTTGCCCTGGCCGATGAGGTTCCCGAGCTGCCGCATCGTTTGCTGCCGTCGCCGACCGGCGAGTCGCTGCTGCGCGTGCCGCAGGCAGGTCGGCTGGCCGAACTCGATGCCGCCTTCGCTGCCGGACGACGCGCCGGCATTGCCGACATGGTGGGCTATACCGACGCGGTCGACCGGGTGGCGCCGTCACCGTGGGGTGAACTCCTCGCCCTGCGCCCGCACCGGCTGCTCGACAGCCGGCGCGCGGCGCAGTGGGCAGGCGCATTGCGGGCCGCCGTCCTCAGCCTCGCGGGTGACGCGGCTTCGCCCCTGCTGCACGGCCACGGCGGCGATCACGCCGCCTGGGCAGTCATCCCCGACGTTGGCCACGCGCACGCCCGCGGTCACGTGCTCGGCCTCGGTCTGTGGCTGCCGCGCGCGATCGACGCCGATGCGCGCGCCGATTGTCTGTTGCCACTGCTGCAGGTGCAGCAAGTGCGCGTCGGGCACCTGGCTGTCGACCTGTCCGTCGTCGCGGCGCGGCAGCAGGTGCCGCAGGGACTGGCGCGCGCGACCTGGTCGCGGCCGGCACGCACCTGGGCGTCGGTGACGCCGGTCGTTCTCGACCGGCATCCGAAACGCGGCGAGAGCGTCGAAGACCTCGTCGCCGACTCGCTCGAACTCGCCGGTTACCCGCGTCCGCTGGACGTCGCCGTCGGGCAGCGGTCGATCTTCCGCGGCGTCGCGGCGGCGCACGAGTTCACGCCTCGCGGTCACGGGCGCTGGACGCACGTGGCGTTGACGTTCGCGCGGCGGGTCGCCGGGCCGATGCTCGTCGGCAAGGAGCGCCACTTCAGCATGGGCTTGCTGCGCCCGGCCGACGACCGGGGTGTGCCCGCGTGATGCCGCCAGATTTTCCCACCTGGTATGCGGAACGGCACGGCTACCAGCCGTTTCCCTGGCAGGCGGCGCTGGCCGCGCGCATCGCCGCCGGCGACTGGCCCGACGCGCTCGATCCGCCGACCGGCAGCGGCAAGACGGCGGTGATCGACGTCTGGTTGTGGGCGCGCCTGCGTCGGCTGGCGGTCCCCAGGAGGCTGGTCTATGTGATCGACCGCCGTCTGGTGGTCGACGGCGTCAGCGACTACGCCCGTGCGCTCGCCGACAGCCTCGCCACCGAGCAGCGGCCGGCGGTCATCACCATGCGCGGCGGAATGAGCATCGACGAAAGCTGGCTCGCGGACCCGCTGCGACCGGCGATCATCGTCTCCACCGTCGATCAGGCAGGCTCGAGACTGCTCTTCAGCGGTTACGGCATCAGCCCTCGGGCGGCGCCGATTCACGCCGGGTTGCTCGGAAACGATGCGCTCTTCGTCGTCGATGAGGTTCATATCGTGCAGCCGTTGCTGCAGACGCTGGACAGCGTCGCGGGCCAGCGCGGCAACGCCATACCGCTGCCGTGGCGCGTGTTGCCGATGTCGGCGACGTGGAGCGGGCCGCGCGTCCACGGCCTGAGCGACGCCGATTGGCAGCATCCGCTGCTGGCGCGCCGGCTCAGCGCCGCCAAACCGGCCGTGCTGCGCCATCTGCCGGCCGAGACCGACCTCGCGCACGCGCTGGCCGCCGAAGCCCGGCGCCTGCGGCGGGAAGGCGCGGCGGTGGTGGCCGTCGTGTGCAACCGGGTCGACCATGCGCGGGCGGTGTTCGCTCATCTCTCTGGCGATGGCGAAGCGGTTCTCCTGACCGGCCGCATCCGGCCATACGACCGGGCGCGCCTGAGCGCCGAGTACCTGCCGCGGATGGCGGTCGGCAGCCGCGGTCGGCGGGCGCCGCTGTTCGTCGTCGCGACGCAGACGATCGAGGTCGGCGCCGACCTCGACATGGATGCCCTCGTCAGCGAGTGTGCATCGCTGTCGGCGCTGCGACAGCGCTGCGGGCGCCTCAACCGCCTCGGCGAACTGGCGAGTGCGCCCGCGGTGATCGTCCATCGGGAGCCGCCGGGCAAGTCCGATCCGGTCTACGGCGAGGAAATCGAGCGGGCGTGGAAATGGTTGAATCTGGTCGGCAGCGGCAAACCGGCGACGGTCGATTTCGGGATTGGCGCCATGGACCGCGCGCTGGCGGAACGGCCGCCACCGGCAGAGGACCGGCAGGTGGCGCCGCTGCTGTTGCCGGCGCACGTGAACCTGCTGGCGCAAACCTCGGTCCGCCACGGGATCGATGTCGCTCCCTGGCTGCACGGCTGGCGCAGCGGGTCGGCCGACGTCCATCTGTGCTGGCGGGCCGACTGGTCGCAGGATGCGGTGCTTGCCGCTCCGCCGGCAGAGCACGAACTGTTGGCGGTGCCGCTGTATGCCTTCCGGCGCTGGAGCGCGGCGGTCGCCGATGTCGAAGGCGGCGAGCCGGTCGGACGCGAGCACCTGCACCGGCAGCAATGCATGCGCTGGGACGGCGAGGAACCGGCGCTGATCGCCAGCGACGAGGCGCGGCCCGGCGATACCCTGGTGCTGCCGGCGGACGCCGGTGGCTGCGACCCCTATGGCTGGGCGCCGACCTCGCGGGCGATGGTCAGCGATGTCGGCGATACGGTGCGCCGCGTCCGCCTGCATCCGCAGGTGCATACCGAACTGGCCGGCGAGATTGACGCGCTGCTGGCGGACGACGACGCGACCGATGCCGACTGGCGGGAGCTGGCACGCCGCAGCGGCGTCCTCGACGGCGAACCGGGTCGCGTCCTGGCCTATCCGGGCGGCTGCGTCGTCCTGCGCGCGTCCGAATGGAGCAGTGAGAGCGGCTTGCGCGCGGTCCCGCTGGCGCAACACCAGCAGGCGGTGAGCACGCGCGCCGCCGCGCTTGCCGCCGGCAGCGGGCTCGCCGATGAGCTGGTCGACGCCCTGCGCCGCGCCGGTGCGGGTCACGACACCGGCAAGCAGGATCGCCGCTGGCAGGCGATGGTGGGTGGCGACGGTTCGCTGCTGCTGGCCAAGGGCCCCGGCAGCGACAGCCGCTGGCTGACGCTGCCGCGCGGCTGGCGGCACGAGATGGCATCGGCCGTGCACCAGAAGAACCCGCTGGTGCGTCACTTGGTCGGCACGCACCACGGTCATGGGCGGCCGTTGCTGCCGGCGGCGCCGGACATCGGCCTCTGGCGGCGACTCGGCGACTGGGCCGAGGAAGCCGGCGAGCTGCAGCGCAGCTACGGCGCCTGGGGACTCGCCTATCTCGAAGCGCTGCTGCGGCTTGCCGACTGGGCGGTGAGCGCCGAGGAGCAGGCATGGAACTGAGCGCCCTGCGCGCCAACAACCCAGTCGCGGTGATGGCTGCCTATGGCGCCCTGCGGCTGCTGCCTGGCGCCAGGCTGCGCTGGGCAGGACCACATCCCGAGTTGGAGTGGCACGCAGACGTCATCGATTCTCTCGCCGCGCGCCTGCCCGATCGCCCGCAGTCGCCGGAACTCGGTCTCATCGACGACCCGCGGCAGATCGACGGCGCCGAACACTACCGGCAGTTGGCGAACCGGATGCCGGGCGAGTGGCTGCTGGCCTACGCTGCCGAGACGGCGGCAGGACTGCGACCGACCGGTCTGCGGCTGCTCGGTGGAAAGCATCTGTTCATCAGCAATGCGCGCGAAGTCATCGCCGCGCTGCAGCGGCACGACGTTCGCGGCAAGCTGGCGGAGGCCCTTCTCGGCCCCTGGCGCTACGAGGACAAGGGGCTGCAGGCCTGGGGCTGGGATGCGGCGGCGCGGATCGATGCGGCCGCATCGGCGAAGGCGGTGACTGCGGCGCCCAAGTTCGGTGTCCTCGGCGCCTATTGGCTGGCCTGGGAGTCACTGCCGTTCTGGCCGCTGGTCAACGGTCGAACGGTCGGCATGGACCGCCGCCACTGGGTCTACCCGACTTGCGCCGTATGGCTCGGCGCCGACGGCCTGCGTGCGCTGATCCTCGCCGCGGGCGAACTCGACGCGCGCGAGGCGAGGGCGCTCGGCGTTCGCCTTTGGCGCTGCGAGCGAATCGGCAGCAGCGACTACGGCGGCGTGCTGGGATGGGCGACACCGCTGGTTGCGCGAACCGGTAGCGAGCGGCGAAATCCCGCGGGGTCCGCGCGCAGCGCAAGCCGTGGAATATTGATCGTTTGAGGCGGAGAATGAGTGCCGGCAAGCACGGTCGACCGCGTTGCTCGGACAGGTTCGCGCACGGTGCGGGAAATTGAGCATTGAATCAGACGGCTGCCGCCGAGCAGCCGCATCCTGCCCTTCGGGGCAGGCTTCGTTGAACCTAAAAACCGCAGTTGCCAGCGTGCAAACCGGCTGAACCTCAGGCAATGTGTGGCTTGTTGACGGACGATAGAGGTCACCAAATGGGTGAGGCGAAACGGAAGCTGGAGAAGCACAAAGAAATGGT
>JAGFNJ010000042.1 GCA_017592775.1 Candidatus Accumulibacter conexus
CGAAGCCGGCGTCGGCGTCTTCGTGGATCGCGTCGGCGAGGTTGTCGACGGTGTAGCTGTCGTCGCCCGTGCCGCCGATGAGGGTGTCGGCGCCGAGCCCGCCATCGAGCGTGTCGTTGCCGGCGAGGCCGGCGAGCCGGTCGTCGCCGGCGTTGCCGCGCAGGCGGTTGGCGAGGTCGTTGCCGGTGAGCGTCGCGGCCGTGGCGACGGCGAGGAAGAGGTGTTCGACGTTGGCGGCGAGCGTGTGCTCAGTGGCGTAGCCATAGACGCTGTCGTTGCCCTGGTCGGCGTCTTCGACCACCCGGTCGCCGGCGCCGAGGTAGTAGATGTCGTCGCCGAGGCCGCCGGTGAGGACGTTGGCGGCGCTGTTGGTGTCGCCACGCAGCGTGTTGGCGAGATCATTGCCATAGCCGTTGATCGCCGCCGTTCCGGTGAGAGTGAGGTTCTCGACGTTGGCGCCGAGTGTCCACCGGATGCCCGAGACGATCGTGTCCTTGCCGGCGTCGGCCGCCTCGATCACGGTGTCTTTGTCGCCGACGTAATAGGTGTCGTTCCCTGTGCCGCCTTCCAGCGTGTCGGCTTCGGCACCGCCATCGAGCACGTTGTTGCCGCTGTTGCCGGTCAGCCGGTTGCGCAGTGCGTTGCCGGTGCCGTTGATCGAGGCGCCTGCCGCCAGGACGAGGTTCTCGACGTTGTCGGCGAGGGTGTGGCTGACCAGACTCCAGACGGTGTCACTCCCCTGATTCGCCAGTTCGACAACGGTATCGCCGCGCTCATCGACGACATAGGTGTCGTCGCCGTCACCGCCGCGCATCGTGTCGGCGCCAGCGGCACCGTTGAGCAAGTCGTTCCCCGAGGTGCCCACGAGTACGTCCTTGTTGGCGGTTCCGAGAAGCGCGGCGGGAGACGCGGCGGCAATCTGGAGCGTCAATGGTGTGGCGACGGAAGCACCGGCTCGGTCGGTGGCCGTGATGCGTAGATTGAGGTTGCCTCTGGCGCCGACCGGTGCGATGCCGCTGATGTCCCCGGTGCGGGCGTCGATCGCCAGCCATGACGGCAGGGGGTCGCCAGTGGTCAGCGCGGCATGCAGCGTCAGCACCTCGCCCGGGTCCTCGTCCGCGAAGGTGTCGGAAGGTATCGTCCAGCGGATCGGCATGCCTTCGCGAAAGGTCAGCGTCTCGATAGGCGCGTTGACGACGGGTGCCTGATTGACGTCAGCGACGATCACTTTCAGGGCCTGAGAGGCCGACGCGCCGCTCCGATCAGCGGCGGTGACGAACAGGTCGTGGCTCCCGACATCCGCATTGGTGGGGGTGCCGCTGAGCGTGCGCGTGAGCGGGTCGAAGCGAAGCCAGGCGGGTTCGTCCGGCAGGTTCACCGACCAGGTCAGCAAATCGCCTGGGTTGGGGTCGCGGAAGGCGATTTCGGGCAGCACGACGGTGAACGCCTCGCCCTCGCGCGCCGAGACCGGCAACAGCGGCACGTCGGCTTGCGGAGCCAGGTTGCCCTGGGTGGCGGCCATGGCCTCGATGGCTCGACGGTCCCACGACGAACCGTTGGCGAAATTCACCTGCTCGACCGTGATGCGGCGCCCGTCAGCTTCGAGCTTCAACCAATCCGCACTGTCCTTGACACGGAAATACAGTCCGTCGGGCTGGTACTGAAGCGTGACGTCGCTGGGCAGGAGGTCGAAAAGGTCGATCCGCTCCACTTTGCCGATGACGCGATCCTGGCCGTATCCTCGCCCGTAGCGTACCGTGCTGGCATGGTAAAGAAGGTCGTTGCCGGCGCCGCCATCGAGGAGGTCCGCACCCTCCCGCGCAGACATGGAACTGCCGCCGTAGAGGGTATCGTCGCCGGCATCGCCGTAAAGCTGGTCGTCGCTGCTGGACCTGCTGCCGCTGTCCCCGTAGAGGACGTCATCGCCGTCGCCGCCGCGTAAGGAGTCGTTGCCACCACCGCCGGTGACCGTATCGTTACCGGCCTGGGCGTCAATCCTGACGTTGATGGTCGCTGTGGTCACCGGACCAAACGTCGGTATGGCGAAGAAGGAAGCCGCCAGTCTGTCGGCTCCCGCGGTTCCCACCAGTGCACCGGTGAGGTCGACGCGCGTGCCGTCGGCAAACTGCAAGGACTCGATCGGGATCACCGGTTGCCCATCGGCAAAGCGCGAGCCCGCGTCCTTGACGAAAACGAGGCTGTCGCTGCTTCCTGCCAGCGTCAGTTGCCAACTCTCGTCAGACAACACGGCGATGGTCAGATCCTGCATGCGGATCCCTTCGTCGAACCGGATATTGTCCCGGTCGACGGGCGCGCCGAGGCGCCGGTCGTCAATGATACGGTCCGTACCCGAACCGCGGCGAAAGAGATAGGTGTCGGCGCCGAAGACACCACTCAGTGTATCGTCGCCGGTTCCGCCGTCGAGCGTGTCGTCGCCCTCACCACCCCAAAGGTCATCGCGGCCGCTGCCGCCGTCGAGGTTGTCACTGCCCCCATAAGCCCTGAGGGTGTCGTTGCCGGCGCCGCCTTTGAGCACGTTCGCTGCCGCGTTGCCGTTGATCACGTTGTCCAGTTCATTGCCGGCAGCGCCGAGCGGGTTCGACCCGAGCAAGGTCAGGACCTCGACGCCGCTACCCTGGCTGGCCAGATCGAACGACACCCAGCTGTAGGCGGTGTCTCGGCCTTCGCCAGCGTGCTCGATGATGAGGTCGTTGGCGTCATCGATATCGTAGACATCGTTGCCGGCGCCGCCGACCAGCGTGTCTGCACCGGCCAGTCCTTCGAGCCAGTCATTGCCGTTGCCGCCGTCGAGCAGGTCGCCGCGATCGCCACCGCTCAGCGTGTCGGAGCCGTCGAAACCGAACAGTCGATTGCCGACGCCGTCAAAGCCGGTCAGTGAGTCCGCCGCTGACGTGCCGAGCGTCGACAGGCGTGCCTTGATGTCGTCAGCGGTCCACGTGAGACCATCGGCGAAAGTGATCTGCTCGATGCCGGCGGATGTTGCCGCGTTGTATTGCTGTCTGACGGTCACTTGATCGCTGCCGCCGAGCCTGACGATCAGGTCGCTACCGACGCGCGCGAGTTCGCTGACTGCGGCGGCAGCGAGGTCGGTCAGGCGCAGGGTATCGACGGTACCGTTCGTGTCGTTGGTTTCGTTGATCACATCGGCGCCGTCGCCGTTGGCAAAGAGGTAGATGTCGGCACCGAATCCGCCAGCCAGCCGGTCGTTGCCGCGACCGCCGGCCAACGTATCGGCCACTTCCGCGCCATTGAGGCTGTCGTCGCCGTCGAAGCCGTAAAGACGGTTGTCGGTCCCCGCCTGACCGTTGATCACGTCCTTGCCGGCAGTACCGGTAACGAGTACGCGCTCCTGGAGGTCGCCCACGTTCCAGCGCACGCTGTCGGCGAAGCGAAACTCCTCGATCTGGTGGCTGGCACCGGCAAAATACGCTTGAATCGTCAGCCGATCCGAACCGCCGTAGGCCAATACCAGGTCATTGCCGTTATGCGGACGCGTGACGGTGACTACCGAGGAAGCGACATCCAAGAACTCGACGACGTCGGCGTGGTCGGCGGTGACGTCATCGTCGACAATGAGATCGCTGCCGTCGCCGACGGCGAAACGATAGTGGTCGCTACCCGCCCCACCCCGCAGCGTGTCGTTGCCACGCCCACCGGTGATCACGTCGTCGCCGGCCAGACCGTCTACGAGGTCGTCACCACCCAGTGCGTCGATCGTGTCGGAGGCCAGGGTGGCGGTGTATATGTCGGCGCCTTCGCTGAGTTCGGTACTCAAGTGTGTGGCGATCTCGGCGCCGTTCCACTCGCTGCCGTCAGCGAAGCGGACGCGGTCGATCGGTGCGCCCGCGAAGTGCCGGAGGACGAGAACGTGTTCGCCGCTCGTCCGCACGCGGATGACGAGGTCGTCGTGGCTGCGTGCGAAAATCAGATCGTCCGCAAGCAGGCCGTTGCCGATGATCAGGCGGTCGGTGTCGAGCGAGGAGTCGCTGTTGTCGATTGTGTCGTTGCCACTGTCGAGCCCCCAGAAATAGGTATCGGAACCGGCACCGCCACGCAGGCTGTCGTTGCCGGCGCCGCCGTCGAGGCGGTCGTTGACGCTGGTGCCGGTCAGCGTGTCGTTGCCGGTCGTGCCGGTGAGGTCGAAGCCTCTGGCGAGCAGCTCGCCGTAGCTCAGTGCCGTGCCGTCGGCGAACTCGAAACGGTCGATCGCCGGTGGCTTCTTGGTGCCGAGGGCGTCGTCGGGGTCGAATCCGTCGATGTGGATGGCGTCGTCGGGGTTGCTGCCGACCAGGATCTTGAGCGAGCCGATCGCCAGCCGGATGTCGTCCGCGGTGATGCCGGCGCCGAAGCGCAGGGTGTTGGGGAGGGCGGTGCCGTCGGCATCGGTCTTGGCGCTGGTGTCGATGATCCGGTCGGTGCCGTCGCCGCGGCTGTAGAGATAGGTGTTGCGGCCGCCGTAGCCGATGAGGGTATCGTCGCCCCGGCCGCCCGAGAACGTGGTGTGGCCGTCCGTGGCGGTGAGGTAGTCGCCGAGGCTGCCGCCGAACCAGAATCTTCGCCCACCGCTTGCCGCGCCCATCGGCGTATCGACGAGGCGACCGATGAGTTCGCTGTAGCTGAGGGTTTCGCCGTTGGCGAACCGGTAGTGGCCAATGCTGCCCGCCAGGCCATCCTTGATCAGCAGTTGATCGCTGGTGCCGTAGGTGATGAGGAGCGAATCATCGGATTTGGCGATGCGTAGGTCGGTCGGCGTGGCCTGGCTGAAGACGATGGTGTTGTCGCCGTCGGCATCGACGACGTGTTCGACGAAGTCGTCCGCATCGCGCGGGCTGTCGCCGGCGGCGAAGAGATAGATGTCATCGCCGGCGCCACCTTCCAGGTAGTCGGTGCCGGTGCCGCCGATCAGCGTATCGGCTCCGCCGCCTCCGCGCAGGCCGTCGTTGCCGCTGCCGCCGTCGAGAAGGTCGTCGCCGTGCGCCGACGTGGCGAGCGGGGTGTCCGGCGTATCGTCGCCAGCGAGGACGTCGTCGCCCTGACCGCCGTAGAGTTCGTCGTTGCCACCACCGCCAATCAGGCTGTCTTTGCCGGCGCCGCCGTCGAGCGTGTCCCGGCCGTGATAGCGACTGTCGAGAGTAGGGTCGTCGCCGTCGAGGTAATCGTTGCCGACGCCGCCAATCAGTTCGTCGTCTGCGCCGTCACCCCACAGACTATCGTCGCCATCGCCGCCATCGAGGGTGTCGCGGCCGTGGTACTCGCCCGCCGTTACCCTGTTGTCACCTTTGAGGCGGTCGTTACCCGCGCCACCGAACAGCCCGTCGTCGTTGCCGTCCCCCCACAGTCTGTCGTCGCCGTCACCGCCATCCAGATAGTCGCGCCCGTGGTACTCGCCTGGTGTCAGGCCGTCGTCACCGCTGATCTGGTCGTTGCCCGCGCCGCCGAACAGCCGGTCGCCGTTGCCGTTGCCCGACAGATGGTCATTGCCGTCGCCGCCGTCCAGGTAGTCGCTGCCATGCAGGATGCCGGGCAGGCCACGTGTCGGATCGTCCGGGTCAGCCGGCTCGTCGCCCGAGAGGATGTCGACACCGCGGCCGCCGTAGATCTGGTCGTTGCCCTCTCCGCCAAAGGCCACGTCGTCGTCGGCGCCGCCGTCGACGAAGTCGTCGCCGGGGCCGGCGAACAGCCAGTCGTTGCCGGCTCCGCCGAACATCAGGTCGGCACCCCCGTCGCGGCGAGTGATCTCCAGGGAGCGGAAGTCCTGTCGGAAGGTCGTTACGTCGCCACGGGTCTCGACAAGGCGGATTACTTGCCAGTCGCGGGTAGCCGTGAGAACGACGGCGTCGCCCGACAGGTTGTCGTCGCCACCACCACCGATCGTCAGGTCATCGCCGGCACCGCCGGCCAGGAAATCGTTGCCGGCATCGCCGACCAGCGTGTCGTCGTCCTCGCCACCGTCGAGCAGGTCGCCCGACTCGCCGGGTGCGCCACTGGCCATCTGCACATCGTTGTTGGCGAACGCTGCCCGCAGTTCGACCTTGTCGCGTGCGAAGAGGTGGTCGCCACCGCTCCCTCCGGTGATCAGGTCGTAGCCGGTGCCGCCTTCGACGGTGTCAGCGTCGTCGCTGGCCTCGAGAATGTCGCGCCCGTCGCCACCCTGGATGCGGTCGGCGCCCGCCCCGCCATCGACCCAGTCGTCGCCGGTGCCCGCTTCGATCCAGTCGGCGCCGCCGCGCCGGGCATCGATCAGGTCACGCCCACCACCCGACTGGATGTGGTCGTTGCCGGTGCTGTCCTTGAGGGTGTCGGCGTAGGCGGGGTCCGGCTGGTCGGGGTCGCCGATGACGTTGCCGAGGTCGTCGCGCAAGGACTGTACGCCCGGCGTCACCGGGTCGTGGTCGAGCGGTTGGAAATCGCCGAGGATGTCGCGGGTCGTAGGCCGCACTGCGCCTGTTGTTGAGGCGTCGGCCAAGGTGAGGCCGAGCTGGCCCTTTCGGTAATCCTTGACGGTGGTGATGCCGGCCGGCGAGGTGATGACGAGGTCGCCACGGCCGCTGTCGTCGGGTTTGAAACGGTAGCTGATACCGTCCTTCTGCCAGAAGCCGTCGGCGACCCAGTCGGCAAGCGAGAGCGTTTGGTCGCCGATGCGGATGTGGCCGATGCCGTCGCTGTCGCGGATGGTGTCAAAACCGCCACCGACATCGAGGACGTAGGTGTCGTCGCCGGCGCCCCCGTCGAGGAGGTCGTTACCTTTTCCGCCTTCCAGGCGGTCCATTCCGGAGCCGCCCAGCAACGTGTCCTGGCCCTCCCCGCCGCTGAGAATGTCGCTGCCGGCGTTGCCTTCGAGATGGTCGTCACCCTTGCCGCCGTCAAGGCGGTCCATGCCGGCGCCACCGTAGAGGTGGTCTGCTTCATCGCCGCCGAAGAAGCTGTCGTTGCCGTCGCCGCCGAACAGGTAGCGCGAACCATCGCTCGTGGCGGTCAGGCTATTGACTTCCTGTAGGGTCATGCCGGTGGCCCTGTCTTCGAAATAGAGCGTGTCGGTTGACAGCACGTCGACGCGCAAATCCTTGCCGGTACCCGTATTGGCCAGGTTGGCGGCGACGATGCGGGTTAGGAAAGCGGCCCGATCCGCGAGGTATCGATCAGTGTAGTTTCCTCGCCCGTCGGCCCGTTCCTGGGGCGTCAAGTCCCCATCGGCCTTCCAATCATTGTATTCGCTGTCCCACTGGGCTCTGAGCGTCTCTGCGACGGCCGTTGCGTTGCCGACTGTGGCTCTGAGGGCGACGGGGGAAAGCGTGAGGAGAGTCAACAGACTGGCGAAGTCGGTGCGGGCGGCGTTGCCTAGGTCCGCGCCCGGGAGGGTAACGGTGACTTTGCCGATGAGATCGGTGAAGCGCTTGCCACCCGTCAGCGCGTTGAGGTTCTTGTAGAATGCATTGCGGTCCGTGATGTCGGCCCAGGTGTTGCCATCGAGTCGCGCAGGCAGCGCAGGGGCCGCGCTGCCCAGGATCATCCGGGAGAGACTGTTGAGGACATTCTCCAGTACGTCGCCTTCCGCCTTGCCTTGGTCACCCGCCACGGACTTGCTCCTGGCGTTGGAGGCCGCCTGGAGAATCGCGTTGAGCGTGTCCGTCGTGACCAGCGGGTCGAGAGTCGCCAGAGTGTTCTGCAGATTGAGTGAGTCGACCAGCAACACGAGACTGTGGGTGTCCCCGAAGTCGTTGTGCGCGTAGCGGTCAACCAGGAACTTGAGGCCGTAGGCGTCCAGGCTCGCCCTGATCACCTCCTTGATGACGCTGCCACGGTACAAAGGCTGGTCTTCGACGAAGACCGGCGTCGGAGCTCCGTAGTGCAGTTGGGAGCTGGAGACGACCGACGGGTAGGTGGCGCCGAAGATGTCGAAGACATTGGGCTCTGGTGGAGAGACGGTGTTGCGCCCATCCGTGGCGATGTTCCAGGCTTCACGCACCTTGCTGTAGGCCTGGGTGTCGCGCTGGGCGATAGCTACGGCAAGCTGGTAATCCAGGCGAGTGGCTTCGATGTGGACAACCGGGATGGGCGCGGGAAAGGTCGGCTCTCCTGGGCTCGTGGAGCCACTGGTGAGCGTGGCAAGGCGGATGACTTCGTCGTAAACCTCGCTGAGATTTGCCAGAGCCTGACGGAGCAGGAGCTTCTCCGCTGGGGATGCCGTGCTCGTGCTTTCCAGCCGGACAAAATCCGCATGCGTAGGTCGGCTACCGCTGTTGAGCCGGCTCCTGACACCGTCGTAGAACAACTTCATGTTGCCATCGGTGAATACGATCTGGAGTCCGTCCGTATTCTTGCGTTGGAGGTTAAAGCGATCCACGATGTCGCGCAGCGATTGGCCGGCGTTGATCTTCCCGACGCCCGCGCCATTGAAGGTGTAGGTGGACCCCGCTTCGCCGGGGTGCAAGAGGTTGAACGCCGTCGCCAGATGGCCACCCAGGCTGTAACCGGTAACCGTCAGGCTGGAACCGGCGGGGATCTTGCCGCTGCTCTTGAGGCTGGCGTACCAGTCGTCCATGTCGGCGATCTGCCCCATGGCCCAGCCGCCTTCGGCAATTTCCATCTTGTTGGTGGCCTGATTGTCGCGCGCGGCGTCGTCCACGAACTCGGTGCTGCGGAAGCTGAGGACGAGCTTGTCGGTACCTTTTTCCTTGAACAGCGTGCCGCTGAAGCCCGTCGTGGTGTTTGACAGGTGTTCGACCACCGTCCACCGGGTTGCGAACTTCTCCGCTTCGAGTTGTGGGAACTTGCTGGCGTGGCGGTTGCCCGTGGTGAGGTTCTCGACGGTGAGTGGGATGTTTAGTGCCTTCTCCCCTGGCGTTTGTGAAGGAGTCACATTTGCGTCGAAGTCGTAAAGTGCTTCGGCAGCCATCTGAAGACTGGCGTGCTCTAGGGTGTCGGCGATGGTGGGCATGATCAGTGGTTACTCCTTGGAACAAGGACTTGGTCAACAAACTTCCGTGTTGCCGCGTTGGCTCCCACACCATGTGCGGGACATTTCCAGGCAGTCAGCCAAGGGGTCGGATTGAAACCACTGGGCTTGGTTGATCCCCAAGCAAATCGCGTCATCTCGCCCAGTACTTCACCCGTCTTGATGTCTAGGACCCTGACCGTGCTGCTGGCAACGCCCAAAGCGCGCTCGTCGGGAATGACATGGTCCTCGAACGTAACACCGTAGCGGGGAGAAGGATCGGGGGCAAGGCTCTTTACCAGTGTCCACTGGTAAACATTGAGATCGTACGTGGGGTCGTTCTTGATTCCTAGTTGAACGTTAGGGGCTGTGATGTCCTTCTTGCCTACCACCTTGTTTGAACCCGTATAGCGATACCGTTGGCCGTCCTTCTCGTCGATGACATCCACGTAGCGATAGCCCGGAAGATTGGATGCATTTTCCGGGACGTAATTGGTGTTGATGTAGCCACGACGATCGGGCGTTACCGGCACGCCTTCTCGCGAAGACTGCTCGTAGCCCAGGAAGGTCGTGATGTACTCGTCAGCCCGGCTTTCCAGGGCAAACGCCGCGCCCGGCCACATCAGGTCCGCCCACTCGCGACCGCCGGCCTGCGGGCGCACCTTCAAGAGGACGATCCCTTCCACGTCCAGCACGGTGCGGTAGATTTTCTCGCCGGCGACGGTTCTGCACTTCTCTTCGTAAAGCGCCCTGGCCTTCCGGGCGAGGGCCGCCTTCTTTTCTTCTTCCGCCTTGGCCAGTAGATGCTCGTTCCACGCCCAGCGGCCGGGGAAGGCTGCCCACAGCATCAGAAGCAACAGCACGCCATACAGCAACGATCGTCGTGTCCCTGTCATGTGCGTATCCTCCCTTCGTTGTCACAGGCGCCGGCAGAACGCTCGATTTCTTCGCGTTCGAGAGGCCGCAGGCCAGATGCTGTCGCTAGCCCGGGAGGAGGGGCCCCACATCGCCTCCACGGCTCTCGCAAGAGCTGTACGAAAAAACAGTATCATGACAGAAAGTGGAGCGTCAAGCGTCTATTGCCGAGCTTGTCCGAACCCGGCCGGTCAGCGCCCCGCGGTGCTTTTCCGCCGGCTCAAAGACCCAGGGTCATCGGGCTCAGCGGATCGCCGCCTTCGCCGAGAATCTCGTCGAAGCGCTGCTGGTAGGGGGCGCATTCCTCGCTGTCGTCGATGATCAGTCGGGACCGCGGCTGTTCCTGGTGGAAGCGAACGAGTGCGTTCCGGCCGTCGGCGATGAGCAGCGAATCCTTGAGCCTAGCGAGATGCGGCGGCGACTGGATGATCGTCAGCGCCGGCGAATGGACGGCCAGGAGGTCCATCAGTTGGGGGCTGTACTGCCTGACGAAGTCCGCCTTCTGGACGACGATCGTCAGTCGTGTGGTGGGCTGCCGCGCGCTCAGCAAGCGGCGCAGCGCGGCGATCCGCGCGGGGCGTTCGAGCTTGAGCGGCGACAGGTTCTCGTCAAAAACGAGGAGTGTCGTCGGCGACAGGTCGAGGATTTCCTGTACCGCGCTATCGTGCTCGCTCCAGGTGGTGATCAGCTTGCTGGTCATCGATGGGCCTCCATTCGTTTGCTGTCGAAGATAGCAGGCGTGGCGCCGACCGGGCAAGCGCCCGCATGCTACAATCGAAATCTTTTCAAGGCTTGCGAGGCACACGATGTTTTCCGCGAAAGACACCCTGGCGAAAGTGGATCCCGAGATCTGGCAGGCGATCGAGAACGAGAATCGCCGTCAGGAAGAGCACATCGAGCTGATCGCTTCCGAGAACTACGTGAGCCATGCCGTGATGGCGGCACAAGGCTCGCAGCTGACCAACAAGTATGCCGAAGGCTACCCGGGCAAGCGCTACTACGGAGGCTGCGAGCATGTCGATGTCGCGGAACAGCTGGCCATCGAGCGACTGAAGAAACTGTTCAATGCCGAGGCCGCGAACGTGCAGCCAAACTCGGGGTCGCAGGCCAATCAGGCCGTGCTGATGGCCTTTGCCAAGCCGGGCGACACGATCATGGGCATGAGCCTGGCCGAAGGCGGGCACCTGACCCATGGCATGCCCCTGAACATGTCCGGCAAGTGGTTCAAGGTCGTTGCCTATGGTCTCGACGCGCATGAGGCCATCGATTACGAGAAGATGGAAGCGCTGGCGCGCGAGCACAAGCCGCGCATCCTGATCGCCGGCGCCTCGGCGTATTCGCTGCATATCGACTTCGAACGGTTCGCCAACGTGGCCAGGGAGATCGGCGCGATCTTCATGGTCGATATGGCGCACTACGCCGGCCTGATTGCCGCCGGTTGTTACCCGAACCCGGTGCCGCATGCGGATGTCGTGACGTCGACGACGCACAAGACGCTGCGCGGTCCGCGCGGTGGCGTCATCCTGATGAAGGCCGAGCACGAAAAGGCGATCAACTCGGCGGTGTTCCCGGGTCTGCAGGGCGGGCCGCTGATGCACGTGATCGCGGCCAAGGCGGTGGCCTTCAAGGAGGCGCTGACGCACGGTTTCCGCGCCTACCAGGAGCAGGTCGTCGCCAATGCGCGTGTCCTGTCACGCGTGTTGTCGGAAGAACGCGGCCTGCGCATCGTTTCCGGCCGTACCGAGTCGCACGTCTTCCTGGTCGATCTGCGGGCCAAGAACATCACCGGCAAGGAAGCCGAGGCGGCCTTGGGGGCCGCGCATATCACGGTGAACAAGAACGCGATTCCGAACGATCCGCAGAAACCCTTCGTTACCTCGGGGATTCGTATCGGCTCGCCGGCGATGACGACTCGCGGCTTCACCGAGATCGAGTCGGAACTGGTCGGGCACCTCATCGCTGATGTGCTCGACGCGCCCGGTGACCAGGACGTTCTGCAACGCGTTCGCGCCGACGTTTCGACGCTGTGCCGGAAATTCCCGGTGTATGGTGCGCCGGCGGGATGAAGTGTCCGTTCTGCGGCGCCGACGAGACGGCGGTCGCCGACACACGCATCAATGACGACGGCGACATAGTCAGGCGCCGGCGGCGCTGCCTCACCTGTGACAAGCGCTTTACCACTTACGAGCGGGCAGAACTGCGCATGCCGCAGGTCATCAAGAAGAATGGCTCGCGTGTCGACTTCGAACGCGAGAAGCTCGGCGCCAGTCTTTGGCTGGCATTGCGCAAGCGACCGGTGAGCAGCGAAGCGGTCGATGCGGCGATCGTCCGCATCGAAGAGAAACTGCTGGCGCTCGGCGAGCGTGAAGTCTCCTCGGAAAAGATCGGTGAAATGGTCATGCGCGAGCTGAAGAAGCTCGACAAGGTGGCCTATGTTCGCTTCGCTTCGGTCTACCGCAATTTCGAGGACGTCGACGAGTTCTCGAAGGTCATTCGCGAAGTCTCCCGCTCGCCGCAGCCGCTCGGTCGTTGAGAGAGCCGGTGTTCAGCGCCGCCGATCACGACTTCATGGCGCGTGCGCTTCGGCTTGCCGAACGCGGGCTGTATACGACGACACCCAATCCACGCGTCGGCTGCGTCATCGTCGCCGACGGTGAAGTCGTCGGCGAAGGCTGGCACGTGCGGGCGGGCGGGCGGCACGCCGAAGTGCACGCCCTGCAGGCGGCGGGCGAAAAAGCCGCCGGTGCCACCGCCTACGTCACGCTCGAGCCGTGCAGTCACCATGGTCGCACCCCACCTTGCGTCGAGGCCTTGCTTGCGGCGGGGGTGGCGCGTGTCGTCGCGGCGATGCAGGATCCCAATCCGCAGGTGGCGGGAAGCGGGCTGGCCAGCTTGCAGGCCGCTGGCGTGCGCGCCGAGTGTGGCTTGCTGGCGGCCGAGGCGGGGGAAATCAACATCGGCTTCGTCGCCCGCATGACGCGTTGCCGGCCATGGCTGCGCCTGAAGCTGGCAGCCAGCCTCGACGGCAAGACGGCGCTGCGCAATGGCGCCAGCCAGTGGCTGACCGGCCCGGCGGCCAGGCAGGACGGGCACCGCTGGCGAGCCCGTGCCTGCGCCATCCTCACCGGCATCGGCACGGTCCGCCACGACGATCCGCAGCTCAACGTGCGTGGGGTCGAGGGATTCGCCGGCGAGCTCCGCCAACCCTTGAAGGTCGTCGTGGACAGTCGGCTCGAGCTGTCGCCGGACGCCAGACTGCTGCGTGATGGCCAGGTCCTGGTCGCCGCCGCGCTTGTCGACCGGGCGAAGGTCGACGCGCTTGCGCAGCGTGGTGCCGAGGTGCTGCTGCTGCCCGGGCCGGCCGGCCGGGTCGATCTGGCGGCGCTGCTCGATGAACTCGCCAGGCGCGGTATCAATGAAGTGCACGGCGAGGCGGGTTTCGCACTCGGTGGTTCGCTGCTCGATGCCGGCCTGGTCGACGAGCTGCTGCTCTACCTGGCGCCCTGCCTGGTGGGCGACGCGGCACGCGGGATGTTCGACCTGCCACCGCTCGCGTCGCTTGCCGGTCGCCGCCGACTGTCGATCCGCGACCTGCGTTCGGTGGGCCCCGACCTGCGTCTGCTGGCGCGCTTCAACTGAGGCTGTCGCAGGCGCAGACCGGACACTCCGGATCCCTGCCGAACCTGACGCTGCGCCATTCCATAGATAGTCCGTCGAGCAACCACAGGCGGCCGACGGCCACCTCGCCGACACCGATGATCAGTTTCAGCGCTTCGGCGGCCTGCATGGCGCCGATGATCCCGGTAAGCGGCGCGAAGACTCCCATCACCGCACAGCGCACCTCCTCGACATCATCACCTTCCGGAAACAGGCAGTTGTAACAGGGCGTGTGATCGCGTCGGCTGTCGAACACCGCCAGTTGCCCGGCAAAGCGGATCGCGGCGCCCGAAACGAGCGGAGTGTGGTGCCTGACGCAGGCGCGATTGACCGCGTGCCGCGTTGCAAAGTTGTCGCAGCAATCGAGAACGACGTCCGCCTCGGCGACCTGCGCCGCCAGCGCGTCGCCGGCCAGCCGGGTGGTGATCGCTGCGACTGTCACTTCGGGGTTGATGCCCCGTAATGCCGTCTGTCCGGACACGGCCTTGGGCTGGCCGACGCGCTCCAGCGTGTGCAGGATCTGGCGCTGCAGGTTGGTGAGGTCCACCGTGTCACCGTCCGCCAGCGTGATTCTCCCGACCCCGGCAGAAGCGAGATAGAGCGCCGCCGGCGACCCCAGGCCGCCGGCACCGACGATCAGCACTCTGGCTTGACCCAGCCTCTCCTGTCCTTCGATACCGACTTCGTCGAGCAGGATGTGGCGGCTGTAGCGCAGCAACTGTCCGTCGTTCATCGGGTCGGCACTATTTGTATTCGCGCCACTCCGGTGGGGTGTCGTCGTGGTCGCCGTGTGGGTGGCGCTCCCAGGCGTGCGTGTAGGCTTCCGACTGCGAGCGCTTGAGTGGCCGATGAGGAGCGTCGAGGTTGTGCAGCTGTGTTTCCTCGACGTAATAGATCAGCGCCCGCATCATCTTGCTCATCAGCGTGTTGTCGAGGTGATAGCCCTTGTCTTCGAGCGTCCCCTCGAGTTCCTGCAGGGAGTGGTGATGCAGATCGTAGGCAACGCCGACCACTCTCGCCTGCTCACGCCGTTCCACTTCCAGTTGGTCGACCCGGGAGAGAAAGTCGGAGGCCTCGCGCACCTGTCCGGGCGGAAACTTGGCGAACAGGATGTTCCGCTCCTTGCGGATCGGCCGTTGCGGCGTGGCGACCGGTCGTTTCACATTTCTCCTCCGGGAGCCGAGCTCACTGGATGGCCTGCATGATCTGCATCCCCTTGAGCAGATTCAGCGCCTGGGTGAGTTGGTAGTCCTTGGGCGACGCAAGTTCGCGGCTTGGCAACTCGGATGACTCGTCGGCCTCTTCCCGCGGCGCGCCACTCTTCGGCTTGGCCGGTGCGGCCTTGGCGGCCGGCTTGGCCGGCGTCTCCTTGGCCGGTGGCGTGCCGTCCTTGCTGCCGTCGAGGTGATGGTCGAGGTTGGCTTCGCGCAAACGCTGTGCCGAGCTGCCGTTGGCGCTTTCCTCGACAACGATGTCGGGAACGATGCCCTTGGCCTGAATGGAGCGGCCCGACGGCGTGAAGTAGCGTGCCGTGGTCAGCTTGATCGCGGTGTTTCCCGGCAAGGGCAGTACGGTTTGCACGGAGCCCTTGCCGAAGGTCGTCGTGCCGAGGACGAGGGCTCGCTTGTGGTCCTGCAGCGCGCCGGCAACGATTTCGGACGCCGAAGCGGAACCCCCGTTTACCAGTACCACCATTGGCACTTTGCGCGCCTGGGGTGGCAGATTCCTGAGGTAATCGTCGCGGCTGCCGCGCAGGTAATCGGCGGGGGATGCCGAGAAGCGGTGCTTGGCATCGGCAGTACGCCCATCGGTCGAGGTGACCAGCGTGTCGGGTGGCAGGAAGGCCGCCGAAACACCCACGGCGCTGTTCAGCAAGCCGCCCGGATCGTTGCGCAGATCGAGAACCAGTCCCTTGAGCGGGCCGGGTTTGGTCAGGTCGTTGAGATGCTTGACCACGGCAGCGCCGGTATTCTCCTGGAAGGAAGTGATGCGCAGGTAGCCGTAGCCGCCGTCAAGAAGCTTCGACTTGACGCTCTGCACCTTGATGACTTCGCGCGTGAGCGTTACTTCCAGAGGTTTGGTTTCGCCTTTGCGGAGGATGGACAGTCTGATCTGCGACTTCGGCTTGCCGCGCATGCGTTTGACGGCTTCGTTCAGTGTCAGGCCCTTGACGAGCGTGTCGTCGATCTTGAAGATCATGTCGCCAGGTTTGACGCCGGCACGGTCGGCGGGAGTGTCCTCGATCGGCGAGACGACCTTGACCAGTCCGTCTTCCATGCCGACTTCGATACCGATTCCGCCGAACTCGCCTTGCGTGCCGACCTGCAGGTCCTTGAAGGCGTCGGCGTCGAGGTAGCTGGAGTGCGGGTCCAGGTTCGAAAGCATGCCGCTGATCGCGTGCGTGATCAGTTTCTTGTCCTCGACCGGCTCGACATAGCCCTGCTTGATGGCGTTGAACACCTCGGCGAAGGTTCGCAGCTCTTCGACCGGCAGGCTTGCTCGGGTCTCCTTGTCGGCGATTGCCGAAAACTGCAGGCTGAGCAGAACGCCCCCCAGCATGCCGGCGCAAACCAGCCCGGCCTGTTTCAACTTGCCCATTTGTCTCGCTCCAGTGCGCATCTCATTTCAGGTTGAGCCAGGCCAGCGGGTCGATCGGCTTTCCCTGATGACGAATTTCAAAGTATAAACCGGATTCCGGGTTGCCACCGCTGTTGCCGACGGTGGCTATCATGTCGCCGCCATGCACGTCGTCGCCGACCTGTTTCAGCAGCGCGTCATTGTTGGCATAGATCGACAGGTAGCTGCTGCCATGGTCGACGATCATCAGATTGCCGAAACCGCGCATCCATTCGGCAAACACGACGCGCCCGCCGGCGATGCTTCTGACATCGGAGCCGGCGTTCGCGCGAATGAAGATGCCCTTCCAGGTACTTCCCTCCTGGCGTGCGCTGCCGAATCGATTGGCAACGGCGCCCCTTGTCGGCAGGCGCAGTTCTCCCCGCTGGCGTGCCAGGCCTCCCGCCGAAGGCGCCACCGGCGGCGCTGGCTCACTACGACCTTCGGCGGCTGCCGGAGCCTTCGCCGCCGGGTCCGTCTCGAGTGGCGGGGCGGCGGAGCGTGGCAGCCTTTCCTGGCGCAACTCGGGTCTCGCCATTTCCCGGCGCTGCGCTTCCCGGTGTGCGCTTTCCCGGCGCGCGGTTTCGCGAATTTCGTTGGCTCGCGCGTCGGCTAGCCGGGCGGCGATGATTCTCGCCAGGCGGTCGATCAGTTCTGTCAGGCGCTTCTCATCGCGCTGCAGGTTACCGATCTCGCGTCGTTGCGTCAGGATCTGGTCCGCCACCTTGTTCAGCATCGCCTGCCGCTGTTCCCGCTGCGCCAGCAGACGGGCGTGGTCTTCCTGCTGCCTCAGTTCCGCCGCGGACAGTTGTTCGGCCTGCTGGCGAGTCTCGCTGGCCAGCGCCTGCTTGCGTTGCAGCGTCGATTCGATGTCGATCAGCAACTGGCGGCGTGTCCGGCCGATCGCCTCGAGGTACCGGAGATCGCGAGCCGACTGATTCGGGTCTTCGCCGTTGAGCAGCAGGCGCAGGGGATCCGGATTGCCACGCAAGTACTGCCTATAGAGCAGCTTCTCGAGTTGACCCTGTTGCGCGCGCAGTCCCTTCTCGAGTTCGCGCGACTCGGCGTCGAGATTCCTGAGCGTGGCCTGCAGCTTGCCGATCTGCGTCGTCAGGCCGTGCAGTTCACGCTGCGTCGACGAGATAGCCCGTTCGGCGTCCTGCAACTGATCCGCCACATCCTTGCGCGATCCCTCGGCGGCGGCCATGTCCCGGCGCAGAGTCTCGATCTGGGCGCGCAGCGACCTAAGATCGCCTTGCCGTTCGGCCACTTCGCCGGCCGAGGCGGCGGTCGCGTCCTTGCCGCCGGGCTTGCTGCTCGTGGCCAGGGTCGGCCCGACGAACGCCAGCGTCAAGGTCAGTGCGCAAGCCAGGCGGGTAATGCGCAACGGGAGGCAACCCCGGGTGCCGGCGCCCCTGGCGTCGGGCGGCGTCGGGCTGTGTGGCACACCCATTGTCAAAGGCTTTGTTCTATAATGATAGATTACATTATAATCAATTGTCTTGGCGAACGTGCCTGTCCGGACCAGTCTCATCGACAAGCAGGAGCATATCGAACAGGCGGCACGCGCGCTGAAGTCGATATCGCACCCCCTGCGCCTCAAGATCCTGTGCGTGATCGGCGATCAGGACGCTTGCGTGCAGGAGATCGTGGACGCGGTGGGTACATCGCAGAGCAACATTTCCCAGCATCTTGCCATCCTTCGCGAGAAGGGTGTGCTGCTCGCGCGCAAGGACGCCAACCGTGTCTACTATCGGGTCGGCGATGCCCGCACCTTGCAGTTGATTGGCATGATGCGCGAGGTGTTCTGCGGCGGCTAGCGGTCGCGGTGGAGTGTTGGCGGTGGTGGCGCCGCGCCCGCGCGAGCCGTCCGGCGCCCGGCAGGTCTCGGCGAATCTCGTTTCTTGGCCGCGTTGGTTTGTGGAGCTTCGATTGGAATTCATACAGCAAAACCTTCTTCTGGTAGCCGTCGCCGTGGTCAGTGGCACGATGCTCCTGACCCTTTCGGTACGTCGTCCCGGCGGCGCGAAATCGCTGACCGCGACCCAGGCAACGATGCTGATCAATCGCGAGAATGCGCAGTTGATCGATGTTCGCGAACCCAACGAGTACGTCAATGGCCACGTTGCGGACTCACGCAACATTCCTGTCGGGTCGCTCGCCGAGCGTGCCGGCGAACTGGAGCCGTTGAAGGACAAACCGGTGATTCTCGTCTGCCAGTCGGGTGCCCGTTCATCCGAGGCCTGCGCCACTTTGGGCAAGCTTGGTTTCTCGCGGGTGCACACGCTCGAAGGTGGGGTGGTGGGCTGGGCCGAGGCAGGTCTGCCGCTCAAGAAAGGCGCGCGCAGATGAGTGTCGAACCGCGCGTTCTGATGTACTCCACCGCCGTCTGCCCTTTCTGCGTGCGCGCCGAGCAACTGCTGCGCGCGCGTGGCGTTGCCGCGATCGAGAAGGTGCGCATCGACCTCGATCCCCAGCGCCGCCTCGAGATGGTCGAAAAGACCGCCAGGCGCACCGTTCCACAGATCTTTATCGGCGAGGCGCACATCGGTGGGTGCGATGAACTGATGGCCCTCGATCGTGCCGGCAAGCTGCTGCCCCTGCTGGCGGGTGAGTCCACCTGACACCTGCCCCCCGAGCCGTTACCAACCTCTCCACACTCCATGAGCCGACAATGAGCGAACAAGAAGCCCCCGTTTTTGCGATCGAGAAGATCTACGTCAAGGACCTCTCCGTCGAAGTGCCCAATGCCCCGCAGATCTTTCTGGAGCGTGAAACTCCGCAGATCAGCATCCAGTTGCAGACCAATGCCCAAGGTGTTGGCGAGGGAGTTTTCGAGGTGACCTTGACGACCACGGTGACCTCGAAACTCGAAGACAAGACGGTGTTCCTGGTCGAGGTCGGTCAGGCCGGCATCTTCCGCATCCAGAACGTGCCCAGCGAGAACATGGAGCCGTTGCTGTCGATCGCCTGTCCCAACATTCTCTTTCCCTACTCTCGCGAAGTCGTTTCGGATGCCGTTACACGTGCCGGTTTCCAACCGGTAATGCTGCAACCGGTCAATTTTGAAGCACTGTACATGGCGCGTCAGCAACAGCAGGAGGCCGCCAAGGCAGCAGCGGGCGAGGCAACGATTCAGTAGTCGGCAGAAAGCCGTCGATGAAGCGACTATTGACGCTGCTGCTTACCGCGGGTCTTGCCGGGCCCGCGCTGGCCATCGAGTACCGTACCGTCGACGCGGCGACCGTTCTCTACGATGCCCCGTCCCAGAAAGGCAGCAAGCTGTTCGTCATCAAGCGCGGGACACCGGTCGAACTGGTGGTGGTTCTTGAGGGATGGTCGAAGGTGCGCGATGCCGATGGCAGTCTCGCCTGGATCGAGAGCAAGTATCTCGGCAAGCGGCGGACGCTGATCGTGACCACGGCGCGCGGCCAGATCAGGCAGAACGCCGACGATTCGGCACCAGTCAGCTTCGAAGCCGAGAAGAACGTGTCGCTGGATTTCGTCGAAGTGGTGCCGGGTGGTTGGGTCAAGGTGCGCCATCGTGACGGACAGTCCGGCTTCGTCCGCATCAACCAGATCTGGGGTCTCTGAGCGCCGATGAAACTGGCCGTGCTGGGAGCCGGCGCCTGGGGAACCGCGCTGGCCATCGCCTTCAGTGCGCGGCACGCGGTGACGCTCTGGGCGCGCCGGGCCGAGGTGAGAGGCGTCCTGCGCGACGATCGGGAGAATCGCCGCTTTCTTCCAGGGCATCGCTTCCCCGACGCGTTGCTGATCGGCGATGATTTCGAGCGGGCTGCCGCCGATGCCGATCTGCTGCTGGTGGCTACCCCCGTTTCCGGCCTGCGCGCTACCGTCGCTCGCCTGCGCGATGCCGGCGTCGTCAAACCGCTACTCTGGGCGTGCAAGGGCCTGGAGGCCGAAACGGCAAAACTGCCGCACCAGATCGTCGCTGAAGAACTCGGTGCGCAGGCGCTTTGCGGCGCACTCTCCGGGCCCAGTTTCGCCGAGGAAGTCGCGCGCGGCCTGCCGGCGGCGGTGGCGCTGGCCGCCAACGACGCCGAGTTCGGCCATCGGACCGCGCGTGCGTTGCACAGCCCGCATTTCCGGATCTATGCCAACGATGACTTGCCCGGCGTTGAAGTCGGCGGTGGCGTGAAGAACATCATGGCGATCGCCACTGGGGTCTGCGATGGTCTTGGGCTCGGTCTCAATGCGCGCGCGGCCCTCATCACGCGCGGTCTGGCCGAGATTGCCCGTTTTGGAGTCGCCCTTGGCGGTCATCCACAAACCTTCATGGGGCTGGCCGGCATGGGCGATCTGATCCTCACCTGCACCGGCGACCTGTCGCGCAATCGGCGCGTTGGTCTTGCCCTGGGTGTGGGCAAGACGCTGGCGCAGATTCTCGATGATCTCGGTCATGTCGCCGAGGGCGTCAGCACGACACGCGAAGTTGCGCGCCTGTCGGCGCAGATGGGGATCGACATGCCCATCACCCGGGCTGTCGACGCCATCCTCTATCGCGATGAACCAGCGGCACTGGCGGTCGAGACGCTGCTGAGCCGCGACCCGAAGATCGAGGCGAGCTAGGCCGCCGGTTGCCGCTCATAGCGGCCAGCGCTACAAACGACCGCCAGGGTCCCGCCGTGCATGATCGCGTCGGCGAGGGCTACACCGACTCCCATGTCGGGGCCTCGCGCTCGAGGCCGTCATCGCCAACTGGTCCGGGATTCCGCGCTCGCCAGCTTCGCGAATGACCTGCCTGCTGGGCTCGCGCCATCCCCACTTGATGCTGGCGTATTCTCGGCCGCCGCGGCCGCCGCGGCCGAGAATCTTGGCGCGAACGGCAGTCGCCGTTCGCCGATCTCCGGTAGCGCTTTCGCTCAGGCGCGATGGCGGCCGTACAGGCGCGCCAGTTCCGCAAGCCGATGCGCGTGCGATGCGTCCACCCACTTCCACGTGAAGCGCCACTCCCACGAGCCTTCGCTGAGGCTCGGTTGATTCATGCGGTGCGTCGAGTCGAGTCCGAGCACGTCCTGCATCGGGATGACGCAGAGTGCGGCCACCGAGGAATTGGCAAGGCGGATCAGATGCCACTGTGGCTCTGCCCGGGCCTCGGCGCCGCCGCCGAGGTAGTTGATTATGTGGTCGCGCTCCGACGGCCTCAGTGACTTCCACCAGCCAAGGGTCGTGTCGTTGTCATGGGTTCCGGTATACACGACGGTGTTGGCGTCGTAGTTGTGCGGCAGGTAGAGGTTGTTGGCGTCACCGTCGAAGGCGAACTGCAGGATGCGCATGCCCGGCAAACCGATCGCCTCGCGCAGCGCGTTGACCTCGGGAGTGATAATGCCGAGATCCTCGGCGATGATGCGCAGCCTGCCCTGCGCATCACCCAGTTCGCGGCGCATGGCCGCAAACACGGCTTCTCCCGGCCCGGGCCGCCATTTGCCGTCGATTGCCGTCTTGGCGGTGGCCGGAATCTCCCAGAACGACTCGAAGCCACGAAAGTGGTCGATGCGGACGACATCGCAGAGTTTCATCGTCTGCCGCATTCGCTCGATCCACCAGCGATAGCCCTCGGCAGCGTGTGCGGGCCAGCGGTACAGCGGGTTGCCCCAGCGCTGGCCGGTGGCACTGAAGTAATCCGGCGGTACGCCGGCGACCACGCGCGGCCGGCCCTTCTTGTCGAGATCGAACAGTCCTGGATTCGACCAGACATCGGCGCTGTGTGCGGCGACGAAAATCGGCAGGTCGCCGACGATCTCGATGTGCCGAGCGTTGGCGTAGTCCTTCAGCTTCGCCCATTGGTCGTGGAAGCGCCACTGGCAGAATTTCCAGAACTTCATTTCGTCGGCGTACTTGAGGAGGGCTTCCTTGAGCGCAACGGGCTGCCGCTGGGCCAGCGGCGCGGGCCAGTCCTGCCACATCCTGCCATTGCCGCCATGGGCGATGTCGAGCGCCATGAACAGGGCGTAGTCGTCGAGCCAGTCCCTGGCCGCGCTGCAGAAAGCTTCGAAGGCGCTCTGTTCCGGCGTGTTCTTGCGGCCGAAGAACCGCTTGGCCGCGCGCCGCAAGCGCGCGACGCGAAAGTCCCGCACGCTCGCATAATCGACCCGGGTTTCAGGGAATTCGGGGACCGACGCCAGGTCGACGTCGGTCAGCCAACCGGCGTCGCGCAGTTGCGACAGGTCGATCAACAGTTCGTTGCCGGCGAAAGCCGACGGGCTGATGTAGGGGGAGTTGCCCGGTCCGACGCTGCCGAGTGGCAGCACCTGCCAGAGCGATTGGCCGGCGGCGACCAGCCAGTCGACAAAGTGGTAGGCGGCCGGGCCGAGGTCGCCCGAGCCATGCGGACCGGGGAGTGAAGTGGGGTGAAGGAGAATGCCGCTCTGGCGGGGAAGTGAAGTCATGCTGGTCCTTTGTGTTGATCCGGGTGATCGGCCGCTGGCGGGCCAGGAAAAACCGTAATGCTAACCTGCATTTGGCCGTCGCGAAACGCGCCGCGCTGGCTGGATCCGTCTGCCTGGCGGCGGCAAGTCCCGGGCCGGGGGCGGACGACTGCGGGCGGCGGTCCGCAGGCCCGCCGCCCTGGCGAGGAGTCGGCAATGGGTGCTGTCGGTCGATTCTCGTCGCGCGTCCCTGTCTGAGCGGGGTTCGCTGCGGCCAGCGAACCGTGCGAGGGTGGCAGGCCAGTCATCTCTTCCGACGCGGCGGCGGATCGGTTCAACCGACCCGTTCAGGGTGATACGGGCCGGGGTGGCCGGCGGCAAGGGCCGCCGTTCGTCGCGCTGCGCGGCGTCGTACGGCGGGCCGGCTCGCCAGCCCGCTCGGCACATCCCCGGGAAGACGCGATGGTTCTAGTCGTTGAGTCGGGTGATCTTGTTCCCCTGCAGGCCAAGGCCAGCCATCAGCCCCTTCTGACTGAAGATGAAGGCGTAGATGTCGTCCTTCGCGGTCGTCGAAGTCAGCGACTTGCCCATGCCCTGGTCGACCACCACGATCGAGGGGCCAACACCGACCTCGAATCCGTCATTCTCGCTCAGGGCCTTGAGCGATTTTTCGTTCATGAAGAACATGGCATAGCCGTACTGCTGTGCACCGGCTTGCAGTCCATAGGAAGCTCCGGAGGTGTTGTAGTAGCCCGCTACCTTACCGCCCGTGAA
Source organism: Candidatus Accumulibacter conexus (assembly GCA_017592775.1). Classification (GTDB taxonomy): domain Bacteria; phylum Pseudomonadota; class Gammaproteobacteria; order Burkholderiales; family Rhodocyclaceae; genus Accumulibacter; species Accumulibacter conexus. The sequence goes on from JAGFNJ010000042.1 coordinate 23,308, forward strand.
GAGGACGCCATCTCCGTACTGCCCGCCGACGACCAGACCGGCTTTGGTGATTTTCGGGAACACGAGGACGGCAACAGCCTCCCTTGACAGGAGCCTGGCCGCCGGGACGCCGGCGATCAGTTTCTGATAGGTGTTGCGCGCGTCTCGTTCGAGCGCCCCGCGCGAGTCCGCCGCGAGGGCGCTCGCCGGCGCCAGCAGCGCCGCAATCACGGCGATCAGGAACCAACGGGATACCTGCGAGCCCCGCGCAACAAACGTGTTGTAAAGCTTGTACATAGAGTTACCCCCCTGAAGAATTGCCGCCACGTAGAAGCCGCCCGCTCTTGCGGGTCAGTTTGCCATGATAACCGAATGCCTGCCCCTTCGGCGGGTCCACCTGCCTCCTGCGTTGGCGCCCGCGAACTCGCTGGATCGATCCCCGTAGCAGCGAGCGCTGCCAGTTGTTCTGCCAGCGACATGATGATCCGCAGCGGCACGATCGGCGCCGGTGTTGCGACCGCGACTTGGCTAATGCCAGTCCGCCTCGCACTGACAAGGCTATAATGACCAGAGGGGCTCTTGCCGCTCCAGCGTCTCGACGACGGAGAGCCCCGGTCGGTCCGGCGGACTCGGTCGTCCAGCCCAATCGTCCGACCTGCCGACAGAAGAGGCTGCTTCGGTCGGCGGCAACGGCGGCGCGAGTGCTAGGTCTCCCGCGTGGAGTCCGGTGCGGGTTCGGACCACAGACAGGCCATCATCATAGTCCGAGGGGAACAGATCATGACACTGGACATCCTCCAGAATCGTTGCTTCGACGAAATCAACATCGGCGATACGGCAAGCGTCAGTCGTACGCTGAGCTTGCGCGACGTGCAACTCTTCGCGGCCGTTTCGGGCGACATCAGCCCAACGCAACTGGACAGCGAACTCGACCGGCAGCTTGGGCCGTCCGACCTCGCTGCACACGGTATGTGGTTGGGCGCCCAGGTTTCCGGACTGCTCGGCAATCAGCTGCCGGGTCCGGGAACGGTACACTCGGGACAGGATCTCGAGTTCCTGGCAACGGTACCGATCGGTGAGCAGGTCACCATCACGATCACCGCAACCGCCAAGGATCCCGCAAGTCGGCGGGTGATCTTCGACTGTCGTGGTGTCAACGGACGCGGCGAGACGATCATGACCGGCACCGCGCGGGTCATCGCGCCACTGGTCAAGGTCACAATGGAGCGTCCGGAAGCGGCGCAGGTGTCGATCCAGAGCCACGACCGCTTCGAGACCCTCGTCGAACGCTGCGCGCAACTGCCAGCGGTGCCGGTGGCGGTCGCGCATCCCTGTGACGAGTCGTCGCTCGGTGCCGCCCTGCAGGCGAGGCGTGAGGGCCTGATCGAGCCGATCCTCGTCGGACCTCTGGTCCGCTTGCGCGCGCTCGCCAAGGAGCATGGCTTCGATCTCTCCGGCGTGCAGATCGAAGACATGCCGCACAGTCATGCCGCTGCCTTTCGTGCCGTCGAGCTGGTTCGCCTCGGCAAGGCGGCGGCGCTGATGAAAGGCAGCCTGCACACCGACGAACTGATGGCTGAGGTGGTCAGTCGGGACACCGGCTTGCGCACCGAGCGTCGTATCACGCATGCCTTCGTGATGGACGTGCCGACCTATCACAAGCCGCTGATCGTCACCGATGCGGCGATCAATATCGCGCCCGATCTCGACACCAAGCGCGACATCTGCCAGAACGCCATCGATCTGGCCCGGACCCTCGGTATCGCGCGGCCCAAGGTAGCGATCATTTGCGCGGTCGAGGGAATCAATTCGCGCATGGTTTGCACGACCGACGCGGCTTCATTGTGCAAGATGGCCGATCGGGGGCAGATCACGGGCGCCATTCTCGACGGTCCGCTGGCCCTCGACAACGCCATCAGCAAGGAAGCGGCGCGTATCAAGAAGATCGACTCGATCGTCGCCGGCGATCCCGACATCGTCGTCGTCCCCGACCTCGCCGCCGGCAACATCCTCGCCAAGCAGCTTACCTTCATGAGCAATGCCGATGGCGCCGGCATCGTGCTCGGTGCGCGCGTGCCGATCATCCTGACCAGCCGCGCCGACAACAAACGTACCAAGCTGGCCTCGTGTGCCGTGGCCTGCCTGATGGCCAGTGCACCACTGGGTGATGGTTCGACGACGATCGGAGGCTGACATGGCAAACGCGATTCTGGTCATCAACGCCGGCTCATCGAGCCTGAAATTCTCGGTGTTCGGCATCCCGCGTGCCGGCGAGTTGCGCATGCTGGTCGTCGGTCAGGTGGAAGGTCTGGGCACGGCGCCGCGACTCAAGGCAAAGAACGGCGAGGGCACGATCCTCGCCGATGTTCGCTGGGCAACGGCGGAAGTTGCCAACCACGCCCAGGCGCTGCAGGAGATTGCGACGCTGCTGCGCTCCCGCTCCGAGGGACTGGAACTCGTTGGCGTCGGCCATCGCGTGGTGCATGGCGGTGCCGACTACTCGGCGCCGCTGCTGATTACCGCGCCGGCGATGGAGAATCTCGCTGCCTTTGTGCCGCTGGCGCCACTGCACCAGCCGCACAACCTGGCGGCGATCCGCGCCGTCCAGGAGGTACGACCCGACCTGCCGCAGGTGGCCTGCTTCGACACCGCGTTCCACCGGACCCAGGAGATGGTCGCCGATCTCTACGGTCTGCCCTACGAATACTACGAGCGGGGTATTCGCCGCTATGGCTTCCATGGGCTTTCCTACGAGTACATCGCCGCGACCCTGCCGTCGGTCGCGCCGGAAATCGCCAATGGGCGTGTGGTCGTCGCGCACCTGGGCAGTGGCGCCAGCATGTGCGCCATGCGCGATGGCCGCAGCGTCGGTAGCTCGATGGGTTTCACCGCGCTCGATGGCCTGATGATGGGCACCCGGCCGGGCAACATGGACCCGGGAATCGTCCTCTACCTGCTACAGCAGGAAGGTCTGTCGGCGAAACAGATCGAGGATCTGCTCTACAAGCGCTCCGGCCTGCTCGGCCTGTCCGGCATCGGCAACGACATGCGTGTCCTGCTGGCCAGCGATGCGCCGCGGGCCAGACTGGCGATCGAGCTGTTCGTCTACCGTATCAGCCGCGAACTCGGTGCGCTCGCCGCTGTTCTCGGCGGTCTCGACGCGCTGGTGTTCACCGCCGGTATTGGCGAAAACAGCGCGCGCATTCGGCAGCTCGTCTGCGAGAAGGCGCGCTGGCTGGGCGTCGAGCTTGACGAGGCCGCCAACGAGCAGGGTGGTCCATGCCTCAGTGGCGTCGGTAGCCGGGTCTCGGCGTGGGTGGTGCCGACCAACGAGGAACTGATGATCGCTCGCCACACCCGCACGCTGCTGGGCCGGTGAGCGCGGCGCCGGGGACTAACCCCGGCGCTGAGAACTGACGGTAGACGGTCTGTCGGGCTCGGCGGATGAGCGCCGCAACTCGGGAGATGTGCGCTGGCTTCAGCCGATGACGTGGTAGCCGCCGTCGATGTGGATGGTTTCGCCGGTGATCAGCTTCGCATAGTCGGAGGCGAGGAAGGCCGTCGCCATGCCGACATCCTCGATGCTGACCAGCATGCGACTGGGGGCGCGTGTTGCGGCGATGTCCATCAACTCGTCGAAGCGGTCGATGCCGGTAGCCGCCCGCGTCTTGATCGGGCCGGGCGAGATCGGGTGCACGCGAATGCCCTTCGGTCCCAGTTCGGCGGCGAGGTAACGTGCGGACGCCTCGAGCGCCGCCTTGACCGGGCCCATCAAGTTGTAACGATCGACCACCTTCTCGGCGCCGTAGTAGCTCATCGTGAACAATGAGCCGCCTTCCTTCATCAGCGGCTCGGCGAGTCTCGCCATACGAATGAAGGAGTGGCACGAGACGTCCATTGCCATCAGGAATCCGTCGCGCGAGCAGTCGGTGACGCGGCCGTGCAGATCCTCGCGTGGCGCGAAGGCAATCGAATGCAGGCCGATGTCGAGTTGGCCCCAAGTTCTCTCGATCGCCTCGAAAACGGCCTCGAGTTGCCCGGGTATGCGCACGTCGCAGGGGAGATAGAGCGCCGGGTCGACCCCCAGGTGATCGGCCAGCGCCTGCGTGTAGGTCTTGCTCTTTTCGTTGAGATAGGTCATCGCGACGCTGGCGCCGAGCGCGCGGAAGGCGAGCGCGCAGCCATACGCGATCGACTGGTCATTGGCGATGCCGATCACCAGGGCCTTCTTGCCGTCGAGCGCGCCGGCGGGGCCCTTCACCTTCACTTCGAGGTCGCGAAAGAACGCTTCGGTCGGGTTCAGTTGTGTCATGTATTGTCTTCCTCATCTGCTGGTTGGCTGGCGTGGACCGGAGTGTGGGTCGATGCCGGACGAGTCTCCCGGACGCGCATGACGCGGGTCTCACCCGCAGGCGTCGCGGCCCCGGAGTCGTTCGATGGCGACAACATTATTCTAGTCCACGCATTGTCGGCCAGCCAGGACTGTCGCACCGGTTTGACCGTCCTTGCGGGTGCCGCCTATACTCCGCACGCGGCTCTTGCCGAGGTCGCGGGGGAACTCCCGCCCCATCAACAGAAAGGAATCCCGTGATGACGGAGGCTTTTCCCGAAGACAAGGATCTGCCGCTGCGCGAAGACATTCGGCTGCTTGGCCGCTTGTTGGGCGACACGCTGCGCGCGCAGGAAGGCGAGGCGACCTTCGAACTGGTGGAACGTATCCGGGTCAGCGCGATCCGCTTTCATCGCGACGAGGACAGCGGCGCCAGGCAGGAACTGGCAGCGATTCTCGACAGCCTGTCGCGCGACCAGACGCAGACCGTCGTGCGCGCCTTCAGCCATTTCTCGCACCTCGCCAACATTGCCGAGGATCAGCATCACATCCGACGCTCGCGTGCGCACCTGATCGCGGGCTCGCCACCGCACGCCGGCAGTCTGGCGCATGCGCTGGCGCGCGCCCGCGCCGCCGGTTGCGATGTGGCGCAGTTGTACGGTTTCTTCGACGACGCATCGATCGTCCCCGTACTTACAGCGCATCCAACCGAAGTCCAGCGCAAGAGCACCCTCAACGGGCAGCGTGCGATCGCCCATCTGCTGCATCGGCGCGACAACAGCCGGCTGACGCCCGACGAGCAGGAGTCGCTCGACGAGGGGCTGCGGCGCGCCGTGCTGGCCCTCTGGCAGACGCGCATGCTGCGTACGACGCGGCTGATGGTCCTCGACGAGGTGGCCAACGGGCTGTCGTATTACGACTACACATTCCTTCGCGAACTGCCCAGGCTCTACTGCTGGCTGGAGGATCATCTCGCCGCGGCCGATGGCGGACGACCGGCCAGCGAGTTGCCCGGCTTTCTCCAGTTGGGCAGCTGGATGGGCGGCGACCGCGACGGCAATCCCTTCGTGACGGCCCCTGTCACGCGCGCGGCCCTGCGCCTGCAGTCGGCATGTGCGCTGCGTTTCCACCTCGACGAGATCCACGCCCTGGGCGCCGAATTGTCGCTCGCCGAGGGCCTGGTGAGCGTCTCGGACGCTTTGCAGTCACTGGCGGACAGCTCGCCCGACACGGCCGCTGCGCGCAGCGACGAGCCCTATCGGCGAGCGCTCACCGGTATCTACGCGCGCCTGGCGGCCACCGCGCGCAAGCTTGACGGTCTCGAGCCGGAACGTCATCCGGTTGGTGAATCGGCTCCCTACGCGAATTGCGGGGAGTTTGCCGCCGACCTGGACGTGATCCACCGCTCCTTGGTCGCCAATGGCTCACAACTGCTGGCGCGTGGCCGCCTGCGCACGTTGCGCCGTGCGGCCCGCGTCTTCGGCTTCCACCTGGCGGCACTCGACCTGCGCCAGAACTCCGAGGTGCACGAGCGAGTGGTCGGCGAACTCCTGGAGGCGGCCAGCCCCGGCACCAATTACCGCGAACATGACGAGGCCGGACGTGTCGAGCTGTTGCTGCGCGAGATCAGCTCGACGCGGCCGCTGGCCTCATCCCACCTCGCCTATAGCGACGAGACGCGTGGCGAACTGGAGATCTTTCGCACCGCCGCCGACGCCCATCGCGCCTTTGGGTCTCAGGCCGTACAGAACTACATCATCTCGAAGACTGATGGTGTCTCGGACCTGCTCGAAGTGGCGCTGCTCCTCAAGGAATGCGGCCTGCTGTTGCCGCAGTCGCGAGAACTGGCGGTGAATATCGTACCGCTGTTCGAAACCATTCCCGACCTGCGCAACTGCCCGCGGGTCATGGACGAGGTGTTGTCCTTGCCTGCCTACCGCAGGCTGGTCGCCAGCCGCGGCGATCTGCAGGAGGTCATGCTGGGCTATTCGGACAGCAACAAGGACGGCGGCTTCCTGACCTCGGGTTGGGAGCTCTACCGGGCAGAGATAGCGCTGGTCGAGGTGTTCGCCCGCCACGGCGTCAAGCTGCGCCTGTTCCACGGACGCGGCGGCTCGGTGGGGCGCGGTGGCGGTCCGAGCTACCAGGCGATCCTTGCCCAGCCGGGTGGCGCGGTTCAGGGCAGGCTGCGACTGACCGAGCAGGGCGAGGTGATTGCCAGCAAGTACTCGAATCCGGAGGTCGGTCGGCGCAACCTCGAGATCCTGGCGTCGGCCGTGCTCGAAGCGACCTTGCTGGCGGCACCCGATCCGGCGCCGCAGCCGGAGTACCTCGAGGCGATGGCCATGCTCTCGCAGTCGGCCTATCGTGCCTACCGTGGCCTGGTCTATGAGACCGAAGGCTTCGAACGTTACTTCTGGGAGTCCACCGTCATCGCCGAGATAGCGCATCTGAACATCGGCAGCCGGCCTGCCTCGCGCAAGAAGACCACCGCCATCGAGGATCTGCGGGCAATACCCTGGGTCTTCAGCTGGGCGCAGTGCCGTCTCATGTTGCCGGGTTGGTACGGCTTTGGCACGGCGGTGCGCGAGTTTCTCGCCGTGCATCCCGAGGGTCTGGAGGTGCTGCAGCGCATGCACCACGAGTGGGGCTTCTTCCGCACACTGCTCTCCAACATGGACATGGTACTAGCCAAGACCGATCTGGCGATCGCCGCCCGCTACGCCGAACTGGTCACCGATCCCGCGCTGCGCGCGGCGATCTTCCCACGCCTGAAGGCCGAGTGGCAGGCGACCATCGACGCCCTGCTGGCGATCAGCGGGCAGCAGTGTCTGCTCGAGGACAACCCGCTGCTCGCCCGGTCGATCCGCAATCGTTTTCCCTACCTCGATCCGTTGAATCACCTGCAGATCGAGCTGATCAGGCGGCTGCGTGCCGGCAACGAGGATGAGCGGGTGAAACGCGCCATCCACCTGACGATCAACGGGATCGCCGCCGGCCTGCGCAATAGTGGCTGAGCCGACTGCTCGAATGCCCCGCCCATCCCGCCAGAGCTGCTGCCAACAGGCGAGGGCAGGGGGTCCGTGCCGCTGTTTCCGCAGCGTTGCTGCCGCGGCATGCCCCGTAAGGTGCTGGTCATCCGCGGCCTGGCGCTGATCTTGCCGGAGTCTCGACTCGCGGGTACAGTGAGGAAGCCGTGGCGAGGCTGGCCGGCGTCCGCTGTGCTCGGCCCGCGCCCTTGTCGACTCCGCGGCGATCTCTCTGACCAGCGCGAAGCCGGTCACTCGCTTGTGCGCGCTACGGTCGGTCCGGGTCTGCCCTGACGCGGGAACCGTTGTTCTGGATCATTTGTCGCGCCAGGGCCTGGCCGACGCTTTCCCCTGGAGGAAGATGGAAATGGGCATTCTCGACTGGTTCAAGAACCGACCGGGTCAGTTCGATCCGAACGGGGTGTCTGACGAAATGGTTCGCGGGGCTGTCGACAAAGCCATCACGCTGACCAATCCCCGGCTCAAGCTGCTGCCGTCCTGCCAAAAGCGCCTGACGCCCGCCGTCGAGACGACGATCGATTTCCTGCGCGCGCTGGTCCCGGTGCTGCCGGCCGTGCGGCCGCTGTCGTCGACGGTGTGGTCTGCCGATCCGGCCTTGCGGGCGTTCTTTGCCGCATCATCGGACATCCCGACCGTGCTCGGCCGTTCGGACAATCTGCGTACCCTGTTCGACAAAGCCCCGGACCTCGATGAGGCGTTTCTGGTTCTCGGCATGGCGCTCAACGAGCAGCGGGTTTTCGGAATGGCGCTGCAGGGGAACATCGTACAGCGCGACGTCGCCCAGACGAGCGTGAGTTTTTCGGACCACCGGGCGCGCATCTGCGGCCGCGACGAGTCCCGCTTGCGGCGTGTCGTGGGCGTCGAGATTTTCGAGTACCTGGTCGCCCACGCTTTGGCGGAGATCGGCGCGGAGCGTGTCGAAAGGCAGGAATTACAGGCCAATCGTGCGCTGATCCGGGCACGCCTGCGCCTGCTTCAGCAACACGGACCGGGCCTCGGATCGATGTTCGGCGAGGCTCCGGCGGCGCGCAGCGAGCAAGCCCGTCTGGAAGCAGAACTACTGGAAAATGAGCAGCAACTGGAAGCGATCGGCGGCAGCGAGTCGGTGCTCGAAGCTGAACTCGAGTGCCTGAAGGAGGTGCTCGAGCACCCGCAGCGGTATCTGCGCATCGAGCCCAGGCGGCTGCGGCTCAGCCCGATGAACGTGGTGCTCGATCAAACCAGCAGCGAACCGGCTGCCGAGGTCGATTTTGCGATTGCCGAGCTGAGCGGCTCCCCACCGATCCGCAGGGCTTTCGTCCTGGCGCGCGTCGCGCGCCAGGAACTGCCCTTGCCGCAAGGGATCAACTTTGACGAGGTGACACGCTACCTCTGAGCCCCTGAGCGCGGCTTGGTTGGGCGCCGCTGTGGCGTGGCTGGCAAACGCTACTCCCCGGGCGCAGGCGGAATGAGACTGGAGGACGATTTGATGCCATCGTTCAACGAAGTCGCCGAGATGGTCGGCGTGCTGTTCGACGGAGTCGGGGTGGCGGTCATCGTCCTCGGTACGGTGGTCGCCACGGTTCGGCTGGCTGCGTACCGACGCCATGACACCGACCCGTATCGGCAGTTCCGGCAGGACATTGGGCGAGGAATCCTCCTCGGACTGGAGTTTCTGGTCGCCGCCGACATCATCCGGACTGTGGCCGTGACGCCGACGCTGCAAGGCGTCCTCGTCCTCGGCCTGATCGTCCTGATCCGGACCTTCCTGAGTACGGCCTTGCAAGTCGAACTGGAAGGTCGCTGGCCCTGGCAGCGGGCCAGTGAGTCCACTTCGCCAAGCAGCCGAACGCAGCCGCTTCGATCCGACGGCTGACGGCGCAAATGCTGCCCACAGTGTGCACCGAGCTTGCCATCACCTCAGCCTCGGGAAGATTGGCCGCACCCGGTGGTATCCGCAATGGCGCCGCGACCGAACCAGCCTCAGCCATCCCGGCAATGGAGGGGGCAGGCGCAGATCGCCGCCGTCCGTGGCAAGGGGGAGGCCCGCACAGCAACGCCTCGCCCAAGAGGAGGACCGACAACCCATGATTGCTGCCCGCAACCCTCTTGTTGGCAACACGCTCAGAAGTGGAATGACGGATAGTCTATACTGATCTGGAGGGATTTCTTACAGGGAGGTTCGCCCAGATGTCCAAGCGCCAATCCGATCCTAAACACGAATGCGCCACCGCGAGTAGCCAGGCGCTGGTTCTTTCGCCGCAAGAGCGCCGCGCACAAGGGAGCGCGCTGCGCGACGCCGTGTCGCGCGAGGCACAGGGCGGCTGGAAGCCGCCCAAGAAGCGGCGCGATCCGATTGAAGTGCTCACGGCGTCGAACGAGGGGCGGATGCTTGAACTCGTGCCGATCCGGTTTGGGCGAATGCTCCAGTCGCCGTTCACCTTTTACCGCGGTTCGGCGGCGATCATGGCGGCAGATCTCGCGTCCACCCCGAACTCCGGACTGCGGGTACAGGCCTGCGGCGACGCGCATCTGCTGAACTTCGGCGGCTTCGCCACGCCCGAACGCCAAGTGGTCTTCGATGTCAATGACCTCGACGAGACGCTGCCAGCGCCTTGGGAGTGGGACGTCAAGCGTCTGACCGCGAGCATCGTCATCGCCGCGCAGTATTTGCGCCTGCACGAGAGCGAGGCTGCCCGGGCGGCGACGGCCGCGGCGCGCGCTTACCGCGAGCGGATGGCTGACTATTCGTCAATGCGCGCGCTCGACGTCTGGTACGACACGATCACCGTCGACCGCGTGCTCGCCGAAACTCCTAGCGAGGAGGTCAGGAAGCGCATTGTCAAGCGGCTCCAGAAGGCCCGGCAGCAAAGCACCGCCGAATACATCTTTCCCAAGCTTGCCGAACACCACGGGGCGCTGCCCAAGATCAAGGATAACCCGCCGCTGATTTTCCACCTGACCGAGGAACAAGCACCCGGGCAAGGGACGCAGTACAGAGAAGTGATCGCGAGCTACCGCGAGTCGCTGGCCGAGCACGTGCGTGTCCTGTTCGACCGGTTTCGCTTCTGCGACATGGCGATCAAGGTCGTCGGTGTCGGCAGCGTCGGCACCTTCTGCTCCGTCGCCCTGTTCATGGCCGCGGACAATGACCCGATCTTCCTGCAGATCAAGGAAGCGCGGGCGTCGGTTCTCGAACCGTACGCGGGCCAGAGCCTGCATGCCAATCATGGCCAGCGAGTCGTTGCCGGGCAGCGCCTGATGCAGGGAGCGAGCGATATCTTCCTGGGCTGGACGACCACCCAGAATGGCAGGGATGTGTATGTCCGCCAACTTCGCGACGTCAAGATCAGCGCGATTGTCGAGGGGTGGGACGTCGATCTCCTGACCGCCTACGGCCGGCTGTGCGCCTGGGCGTTGGCACGGGCGCACGCTCGCTCGGGGGATGCAGCGCTGATCGCCGGCTACATGGGTTCGAATGCCACCTTCGACGACGCCATCTGCGAGTTCGCCGTCGAGTATAGCGACCAGAATCAGCGCGACTATCGGGCTTTCGTCAAGGCGATTCGCGAAGGACGCCTCGAAGCGCAGGTGGAGGACAGTCCATGACTCTGAGCGCCGAGACTGAAGAAGTGCGTCCTGCGCGTGCCCTGGTGGGCGCTCCCCCGGCGAGTGGCTGGCGCGCGCTCTTTCCGCCAGCGCAGTGGCTCGCCGCGTATCAGACCAGGTGGCTGGCCAACGACGCGATCGCCGGCGTGACGCTGGCCGCCTACGGCATCCCGGTGTCGCTCGCCTACGCCTCGCTCGCCGGCTTGCCGCCGCAATACGGCATCTACTGCTATCTGCTCGGCGGCCTGTTCTATGCCCTGTTCGGCTCCTCGCGCCAGCTGGCGATCGGTCCTACTTCAGCGATCTCGATGCTGGTCGGCGTCACGGTCGCCGGCATGGCGCAGGGCGATCCGGGACGCTGGGCGTCCATTGCCGCGCTGACGGCGGTGGTCATCGCCGCGATGTGCGTGTTGGCGTGGCTGTTTCGCTTGAGTTCGCTGGTCAACTTCATCAGCGAAACGATTCTGCTCGGTTTCAAGGCCGGCGCGGCGCTGACCATCGCCATGACCCAGTTGCCCAAGCTGTTCGGGGTCAAGGGCGGTGGGCATGGGTTCTTCGAGTCCGTCGTCACCCTTGGTAGCCAGCTCCCCGATACCAACTTCGCGGTGCTGGCTTTCGGTCTCGCCGCGCTCGCCGTGCTGTTGCTGGGGGAAAAATTCCTGCCGGGGCGCCCGATCGCATTGTTCGTGGTGGTGATTTCGATCGTTGTGTTGTCGGTAACGCCACTGGGTGAGCTCGGTTTCAAGATCGTCGGCGCGTTGCCGCAGGGCCTGCCCGACTTCAAGCTGCCGGATTTGCGGGTACGCGATGTCGACGGGGTGATCCCGCTGGCCTTCGCGTGCCTGTTGCTGGCCTACGTGGAAAGCGTTTCCGCCGCACGCGCCCTGGCGCAGGCGAACGGCTACGAGATCGATGCGCGGCAGGAACTCCTCGGTCTGGGCGCCGCGAATCTCGCGGCGGGTTTCTTCCAGGCCTATCCGGTGGCCGGCGGCCTGTCGCAGTCCTCGGTGAATGACAAGGCCGGCGCAAAGACGCCGCTCGCCCTCGTTTTCGCTTCGCTGACGATCGGCCTGTGCCTGATGTACCTGACAGGGCTGCTGTACAACCTGCCCAACGTGGTGCTCGCAGCGATCGTGCTGGTGGCCGTCAAGGGATTGATCAACATCGGCGAACTTCGCCACGTGTGGCGGGTGAGCCGCTTCGAATTCGGCGTCTCGATGGTCGCTTTCGGCGGCGTGCTGTTGCTCGGCATCCTCAAGGGCGTGATCGTGGCGGTGCTCGTGTCGATGTTGTTGCTCATACGGCGCGCGGCACACCCGCATGTGGCCTTCCTCGGCCACATCCCGGGAACGCGCAGTTACTCCGATATCGAGCGCAACCCCGACAACGAGGCCGTTCCCGGTGTGCTGATGTTCCGCGTCGAGGCGTCGCTGCTTTATTTCAACGTCGAGCACGTGCGCGAAGCGGTCTGGCAGAAAGTCCGCTCGGCCGCCGGGCCGCTCAGCCTGATGGTGTGTGACCTTTCCACATCACCCATTGTCGACCTGGCCGGCGCGCGCATGCTGGCGAAGCTGCACGAGGAGTTCCAGGCGGCTGGAATTCGCCTGCGCCTGGTCGCGGCACATGCGGCGGTACGCGACATTCTGCGCGCCGAGGGACTGGAGGAAAACGTCGGCTACTTCGGCCGCAGGATCACGGTGGCCGACGTCATCGACGAGTTTCGCGGCCGCCCGGGAAATGCGGCGGCCTGACCTCGCTGGTATCGACGAGGGACGCGCAGCCAGCGAGGTGTTTCAGGCCCACCGCCGATTCAGTAGACTTCCGGCACGTACTTCAACGGCAGCGTGATTTCCTTGTAGTCGCCGGGCTTTTGCCGTTTGGGCAGAACGATCTTCGGCTGCTTGACGACCTCGTAAGGGATGCTGCTCAGGATGTGCTTGATGATGTTCAAGCGCACCCGCTTCTTGTCGTTGGAGCGCGCCACGAACCACGGCGCCCATTCGGTATCGGTCTCCCTGAACATCTCGTCGCGCGCGCGCGAGTAGTCGTACCAGCGGCTGTACGACTTCAGATCCATCGGCGAAAGCTTCCACTGCTTGCGCGGATCCGTAATGCGCGCCTCGAGGCGGCGCGTCTGCTCGTCCATGTCGACTTCCAGCCAGTACTTGAGCAAGATGACGTTGTTGCTTTTTCCGACCAGTAGCTTTTCGAACAGTGGCGCCATCCGGAGGAAACCCTCTACCTGCTCCTCGGTGGCAAAGCCCATGACGCGCTCGACGCCGGCGCGGTTGTACCAGCTCCGGTCGAAGATCACCACCTCGCCGGCTGCCGGCATGTGTGGCAGGTAGCGCTGGGCATACATCTGCGTCTTCTCGCGCTCGGTCGGCGCGGGCAGGGCGACAACCCGGAATACGCGCGGGCTGACGCGGCCGGTGATGGCCTTGATCGTACCGCCCTTGCCGGCTCCGTCACGGCCTTCGAAAACGAGAACCACCTTGAGTCCCTGCTTGATCACCCAGGATTGCAGATGCGCCAGTTCGCCCTCGAGTTTCTCGAGTTCCTTGAGGTAGGTCCGGTTGGATATCTTTTTCTCCGGCTTTTCAATGGCCTCGGCCGCTTCTGGCGCTTCGCTCTCCGTCGATTCAGACGGCATGTCGGGATTGATCAACGTCTCGACTTTGGCTTTCTTTGCTGACTTCCTTTTCTTGCTCATCACTTACCCCTTTCAAGAGATTTGCGGATGCTGTTGCGCTGCCAAATACCCGTCACCAAGCTGACGGCTGGCCACCCGGTACACCCCGGTACTCTATGGCGGCAGGATGGGTTCTCACTGCGCACTACTCGTGCTCGCGACTTTCTCAGCTTCGTTCACCCAGCCACCGCCCATGGCCAGATAAAGATTGATCATCGATTGGAACTCCACTTGCTGCGTCTGCGTGTACTGTAGCTGGACGTTGAACAGGCTGCGTTCGGCGTCGAGCACTTCGATGTAGCTGGTGTAGCCATTGTCGTAGCGCAGGCGGGCGGTGGCTGCGTACTGCTGCAGCGCTTCGACCTGACGCCGCTGCGCCTTCAGTTGTTCGCGCGTCCGGTCGCGGCTGACCAGCGAGTCGTTGACTTCGCGGAAAGCCTCCTGGATCGCCTTCTGGTAGGCAAACAGGGCCTGCTGCTGCGCGGCTTCGGCGGCCTGCACTTGGCCGGCGATCGCGCCGGCGGTGAAGATCGGCATCGTGATCGGTGCGCCGTAATTCCACACCTTGCTTTGGCTGTCGAAGAGATTGCTCAGACTGGTACTGGCGTAACCGAACAGTCCGGTCAGCGAGATGGTCGGGAAGTACGCCGCCTTGGCGGCACCGATCTGCGCATTGGCAGCGATCAGGTCCTGCTCGGTGCGCCGGATGTCGGGCCGGCGTTCAAGCAGATCCGACGGCAAGCCGGCAGGGATTGCCGGTAGCGCCAGATGGTCGATATCCTTGCCGCGCGGTATCGGCCCGGGGTTGCGGCCGAGCAGGACGCTCAGCCCGTTTTCCTGCTGGGCGATGGCTTTTTCCAGCGGCGGGATGCTCGCCAGCGCTTCCTCGTATTGCGACCGGTTCTGGCTCAGTTCGAGCACCGAAATGATGCCCCCTGCGAAGCGCAGCTTGAAGATCTCGTACGACTCGCCGCGGCTCTTGGCGGTCGCCCTGGCAATATCCAGTTGCCGATCGAGGTCGCGCAGGTTGATGTAGGCGCCGGAAACACTGCCGACGAGCGACAGGATGACAGCGCGCCGGCCTTCCTCGCTGGCCATGAGTTGCGCGCGTGCCGCTTCCGTCTGGCGGCGGATGCGGCCCCAGATATCGATCTCCCAACTGGCATTCAACACCGCGTTGTAGCTGTTGTAGGTCTCGTCGCCGCCGGCGCCAACCACCACGGCGCTGATGTCTCTCTGCCGTCGGACTTCATAGCCAGCGCCAACCTGCGGGAAGAGCCCGGAGCGAACGATGCCGTAGTTGCCGGCAAACTGCTCGACCCGCGCGGCAGCGATCATCAGGTCCTTGTTTTCGCGTAGCGCCGTCGCTACCAGGTCGTTGAGCACGGGGTCACCGAACTGCTCCCACCAGGCGGTGTTGGCGAGGTCGCGGGCGTCCTGTTCGCTGAGCCGCCAGGCTGCCGGCGTGTCTACCGGCGGGCGGACGTAGTCGGGTCCGACCATGCAACCGCTGGCCGCCAGCGCCAGCAAGGTGACCAACAGTGGCTTACGCATGGCGATCCTCCTCTTTGTCAGCCGGCTTTGCTGGCGCGTCGAGTTTGCCGGCCTCCCCCTCGCCGGCCGCGTGGCTGCGTACCCCAGTCTCGCCCTTGTGGCTGATCTTCTCGACGACGAAAAAGGTTACCGGAATGATGAAGATGGCCAGGCAGGTGGCCGCCAGCATGCCGCCGATCACCGCGCTACCCATCACCTGCCGCGACAGGGCACCGGCGCCGCTGGCGATCGCCAGTGGAACGCAGCCGAGGATGAAGGCGAACGATGTCATCAGGATCGGGCGCAGGCGCAGTTGCGCGCCCTTGAGCGTCGCCTCGGCGAGCGACAGCTCGCCCTTCTCGTACTCCATCTTGGCGAACTCCACGATCAAAATCGCGTTCTTCGCCGCCAGACCGATCAGCATCACCAGACCGATCTGCGCATAGACGTTGAGTTCCTGGCCGCGCAACATCAGTGCAAAAAACGCGCCGGCGACGGCGATTGGCGTTCCCAACAGGACCGAGAAGGGCAGCGACCAGCTCTCGTACTGCGCCGCCAGGATCAGGAAGACGCAGAGCAGCGAGAAGCCGAAGATGACCGCCGGCGAGATGCCCTGCTGCGCCTTCTGCTCCTGGAATGACATGCCCATGTAGTCGTAGCCCATCTCGCTCGGCATGGTTTCGGCGAAGACTGCCTCAAGCGCCCGCATCACCTGCTCGGAACTATAGCCCGGTGCGGCCGACGCGTTGATCTGTGCGCTGCGGTACAGGTTGTAGCGCATGGTGAATTCAGGACCGGAGACATTACGGATGGAAGTCAGCGCCGACAACGGCACCGCCTCGCCCTTGTTGTTGCGCACGTAAAACTGGCCCACATTGTCGATGTTGGTCCGGTAGTCACCCTCGGCCTGGACGTACACCTGCCACTGGCGTCCGAAGCGGTTGAAGTAGTTGATGAAGCCGCTGCCGAGGAAGCTCTGCAGCGTCTTGTACACGTCGCTGAGGAGGACGCCCTGTTTGAGCACCTTGTCCTGATCGACGTCGATGAAGAGCTGCGGAACGGTTGGCCGGAAGGTGGTCGAAACACTAGCCAGCTCCGGGCGCTTTCGCGCGGCCTCGAGGAACTTGGTGGTGTTCTCGGCAAGGAAGGCGATGTCCTTTCCAGCACGGTCCTCGAGAATGAAGGTGGCGCCGCCCGAGGTGCCGACTCCCTGGATCGCCGGCGGCGGAAACGCAAAAGCGATGGCGCCGGGGATCCCGGCCAGCCGCTTGGTCAGTTCGGCCTTGATCGCCGCGTATTGCTCCTCGGGCTGCTTGCGATCCGCCCAGTTCTTGAGCGTCACGAAAAAGAAGGCACTGTAGGTATTGGTCACCTGGCTCAGCATGCTGTAGCCGACCACCGTGGTCGTGTATTGTACGCCTGGCACCTTCATGATCAGCTCTTCGGCCTGGGCGGCAATCTCCGACGTGCGTTGCAGCGATGACGCATCGGGCAGTTGCACCGCTGCAAAGACGTAACCCTGGTCCTCATCGGGAAGAAAGCCGGCGGGTACAAGCTTGCCGAAGAAGCCCGCGCTCGCCGTGACGGCGACCAGAAAGACGAGGCTGATCAGGCTCCTGCGGATGGCGATCCGGCAGATGCCGACATAGCCGCCGGTAACGCGGCCGAACACGCCGTTGAACCAGTCGTAGAATTTCTGGATCGGGCCGCTGCCCTTGACCTTGGGCCTGAGCAGCATGGCGCAGAGGGCGGGACTCAGGGTCAGCGCGTTGAAGGCCGAGATGATTACCGAGATGGCGATGGTGACTGCGAACTGCTGGTAGAGCTGGCCGGTGATCCCGGGAATGAAGGCGGTCGGCACGAAGACGGCAGCCAGGATGACGGCAATGGCGATCACCGGGCCGGTGACCTCCTCCATGGCCCTCAGCGTTGCATCCTTCGGCGACATGCCGTGCTCGATATGGTGCTCGACCGCTTCGACGACAACGATGGCATCGTCCACCACGAGGCCGATCGCCAGCACCAGACCGAACAGCGAAAGCGTGTTGATCGAAAAGCCGAACATCGGGAAGAGCATGAAGGTGCCGACCAGCGACACCGGCACGGCGAGCAAGGGAATCAGCGTCGCCCGCCAGCCTTGCAGGAAGACGAAGACAACGATCATCACCAGCACCAGCGCCTCGAACAGCGTGTGCTTGATCTCGGTGATTCCTTCGGTGACCGACAGCGTCGTATCGAGCGCGATGACGTAATCGAGGTCAGGCGGGAAGCTCTGCTTGATCTTTTCCATCAGCTTCTTGGCGCCATCGGCCGCATCGAGGGCGTTGGCGCCGGGCATCTGGTAGAGGGCGACCAGGGCAGCCGGCTTGCCGTTGAGGCGGCCCTGCTGGCTGTAGGTCTGGGCGCCGAGTTCGATGCGGGCCACATCCTGGACGCGCACGATCGAGCCGTCCGGGTTGGCGCGCAGCACGATGTTGCCGAACTCTTCGGTGCTCTGCAAGCGGCCCTGCGCGCGCACCGCGTAGGTGAATTCCTGGCCCGCCGGGACCGGCTCGCCACCAATTGTTCCGGCTGGGTTGACAGTGTTCTGCGCATTGACCGCGTTGATGATTTCGGGAATCGTGATGTTCAGCTTGGCCAGTTGGTCGGGCTTGACCCACATTCGCATCGCGTACTGGCCCGCGCCAAAGACAGTGACGCTGGCGATTCCCTTGACCCGCGTCATCTGGTCGTTGATGTTGATGTAGGCGTAGTTGGCGAGGAAGATGTTGTCGTAGGTGCCGTTCGGCGAGTAGAGCGCGAACATGATCAGCGGCGATGAGGTCGACTTGGCTACGGTCACGCCGTAGTTGCGCACGTCCGACGGCAACTGCGATTCGGCCTGGCCTTCGCGCATCTGGGCGAGCAGCTGGTCGGTGTTGGCGTCGGTACCCAGTGCGAAGTTGACATATAGCGTGGACTGGCCATTGTTGGCGTTGATCGAATACATGTAGTCCATGTTGTCGACGCCGGACATCTGCTGCTCGATCGGGGTGGCCACCGCCTGCTCGACGGTCAGCGCGTCGGCGCCGGTGTAGGTGCTGCTGACATTGATCTGCGGCGGCACGATATTCGGGAACTGGGCGGTCGGCAGCCCGGACATGGCGACGAGGCCAACGATGGTCATCAGGATCGAGATGACCATCGCCACGATGGGCCGGTTGATGAAGAACTTTGACATGGCTGCTTACCCCTTGCTCGCCGGTGCCGGCGTAGCCGGCTTGTCACCGGGCTTGGCCGGGGTGGCGGCGGCCGGGGCATCCGGCACGAACGGTTTCGGGCTGACGGTCATTCCCGCGCGAACCTTCTGGGTTCCCTCGGCAATCACTTGCTCGCCGGGCTGCAGGCCCTTGCTGATGATCCAGTCGCTGCCGATGCGCTCGCCGACCGTGACCGGGCGGATGTCGGCCTTGTTGTCGGCGCCGACGACCGCCACCAAGTACTTGCCCTGGATTTCGGTAACCGCACGCTGCGGCACGAGCAGTGCACCCTTCTCGACGGCCATGGTGGCCCGCACCTTCCCGTACTGGCCCGGGCGGAGGAGGCTCTGGGGGTTCGGGAAAAGCGCTGCCACCTTGAAGGTGCCGGTGCTGGTGTCAACCTGCCGGTTGAGCACGAAGAACTTTCCGGGGTGGGGATAGAGCGAGCCGTC
The DNA here is from genome assembly GCA_017592775.1 of Candidatus Accumulibacter conexus. Taxonomy (GTDB): domain Bacteria; phylum Pseudomonadota; class Gammaproteobacteria; order Burkholderiales; family Rhodocyclaceae; genus Accumulibacter; species Accumulibacter conexus. The sequence continues at coordinate 42,171 of JAGFNJ010000042.1, forward strand.
GACGAGGAACAGCTCGAGCGGCACCTGCTTGCTGGTGTCCGTTCGCTCGCCGGCAACCTTGAGGTATTCCCGCTCGCTGATGTTGAAATAGACCTTGATCGGGTCGACGGTCGACACCGTGGTGAGTTCGGTCGGCATGCTCGGGCTGAGGAGGTCGCCGATCTGCGCCTTGGCGATGCCGGCAATGCCGGTCACCGGCGAGGTGATCTTCGTGAAAGCCAGATTCAGCTTGGCGGTCCGCAGCGAAGCATCGGCGGCTTCGAGTGACGCCTTGGCGGAAAGGTCGGCGCCGGTGGTGTCGTCGAGGTCCTTCTGACTGACGGCGTTCATCGCCGCCAGCGGCTTGATGCGGGCGAGATTGGCGCGCGTCGTCTCGTAACGCGCTGCTTGCTGGGCGCGTAATCCCTTGGCTTCGTCGACGGCGGCCTCGAAAGTGCGTGGGTCGATCTCGAACAGCGGCTGACCCTGCTTGACGAGGTCGCCTTCGCGGTAGTTCTGTTTGATCAGGTAGCCGGTGACCTGCGGCCGGATGACGGCATTGATGTTGCCGTCCAGCGAGCCGATCCATTCCATGTAGATCGGCACGTCACGCTGGGCGACGGTGACGACGTCGACGACCGGCACCGCCGGCGCGGCAGCCTTCGGCTTCTCGCAAGCGGCGGTGATCAGGAGCGAGATCGCGGCCAGCCCGGCGGCAGTGTAGCGGAGGGTGCGATGGGTCGCTGAGAAGGATAGAGGGATCGGCGTCATGACGGCTCCTGCTGGGAGAATTGGGAGTGACTGCTTGCGTCGCTGTTCAGGGCTAGCCCTGGAAAGGGAGGTAATCGGGCCGATGCCCCCCGGATACATCACTCGCGACGTGTGCAGAACGAGCAAATGACTCCGGATGACAGCGGCGACCAAGGTGATGATTATGCAGGATGGCGAGCACTGAAGCCAGTTTTCAGGCTGCTTTGGCTGCTTTCGCGCGCCTTCGTTAGCGTGACGCGGTGGTGGTGAGGGCGGCGGGCTCGCCGCCATCGGCAGAACTCGGCGCCAGCCGCAACCTTACCGCTTGCCAGCTGGCGGCCTACATCACCGCCAGACTGGCTGCCCGCCCTCGGCGGTACTGACGAGCGTTGCCTTACTTCTGCGTCTCGACCATCACCAGCGGCTCTTCGGAGACGACTACCGGTGCCCGTCGGCGCCGCGGCTGTCTGAGCGGTGCGTCGTCGATGGTTTCCGGTGGCGCTCCTCGAGTGTCGTCGCGGCTGGTCTCGACCATGATCAGGCCGCTCTCCGCGACCAGTTGCTGGAGGGTCGGCGACGCCGGCAGCGATGCGGCAGGCTGGGCGAGCACCTGGTTCGGCTCGGCCTGAAGGATGGCGACACTCGCCGGAAGCGCGGTGGCCGCCGGCGTGTCGGCGGCGGGTGCCACCTTCGGTGCTTCCACGTCGGCTGCGGTGTCGACCGTTGCGCGGCCGTCGACCGCCATCGGGGCATCCGCATCCAGCCCCTGGTTGACGCTCGCCGGTGCTGTGCTGGCGAGCGCCGTGACCACTTCCGGGGTCGCGGGTGGCGGCTCGGTGGCTACCGCCGGCAGTTCCGCGAGCACGGCGGGGTCTGCCGTGACCGCTGTGGTGGCACCCTGCTGATCTGCCGTCGGCGCGACCGCTGTGCGTGCCGGTTGGCCGGTGGCGCTTGCCGGCAGTGCCGCCCCCGGTATGTCGACTGCCGTGCCGGCGATTGCCGTGCTCGTCTCGACGCTCTCGCCGCTCTGGGTTTCGGCCAGGCTCTCGACCCTTTCACCGCGCTCGCGACGCCCACCGCGACGCCCGCGGCGGCGGCCATTGCTGACCGGCTCGTCACCTGACGGACGCGGCTCGCTCAGCGCCGCGGCGCCCGGGAGGAGAGGCGCCGGCGCGACAGCTACCGTGGTTTCGGCGACCGCCAAGGCTGGTTGCTCCTTGCGTTCGGCGCGTGGCGCGCCTCTCTGCCGACGCGGCTCGCGCGTTTCGTTCGGATCGCGTGGCTCGCGCGCTTCGCGCGGTTCGCGTGGTGTGCGGGGTCTTTGGGGCTCGCTTCGGGCGACGGCGGGGACCGCTTGTGTCGGCTGCGCTGATGCGTCGCTCTGTTCGCGGCCGGCGCGTGTCTCGGGAACGTCGCGTGCTTCGTCACGGCGAGGGGGGCGAGGTCCGCTGCGCCGCGCATCGCGTTGCGCCTCGCGCGGCGGGCCGCTGCGTCGCGGCGGCACGGGCTCCGCCACGGCAGGCGGGGCTGCCTCCGGCTTGCGCCGGAACCAGGACAGAATCCTGGTCAGGAAGCGGTTGCCGCTCGTTGCCGGTGGCTCGGCCGCGGCCGGTTGCGGCTCGCCGACGAGCGGGGCCGGCTGCGCTGTCGTTACACCCTTGATGGCCGCTTCCGGGCGGGCGGCCCTGCCATCACCCGCTGCCGGTGCTTCGCTGCCGGCGTCATTAGTCGGCATGTCCACCATGCGGTACGATGCCTGTTGCAGATCGTCCTGAGCCAACTCGTCATGGCGGACGCGCACGACGGAGTGTTGTGGAGTCTCGAGGTGGATGTTGGGAATCAGCAGGATGCTTACCTTGTGGCGCAGTTCGACGGCCTGGACATCGGTGCGCTTTTCGTTGAGCAGGAAGGTCGCGACATCGACGGGGACCTGCGCATGGACGGCGGCCGTGTTGTCCTTCATCGCCTCCTCTTCGAGAATGCGCAGGATGTGCAGAGCGGCTGACTCGGTGCTGCGGATGTGGCCGGTTCCCGAGCAGCGCGGGCAGGGGATGTAGCTGGTTTCGGCGAGTGCCGGGCGCAGGCGCTGGCGCGAGAGTTCGAGCAGGCCAAAACGGCTGATCTTGCCGGTCTGCACGCGCGCCCGGTCGAAGCGCAGGGCATCGCGGATGCGATTCTCGACTTCGCGCTGGTTGCGTGCGTTTTCCATGTCGATGAAGTCGATGATGATCAGACCGCCGAGATCGCGCAGGCGCAGTTGGCGGGCCACCTCTTCAGCCGCTTCGAGGTTGGTCTTGAGGGCCGTTTCCTCGATGTCGGCGCCACGCGTCGCGCGGCCCGAGTTGACGTCCACCGAAACCAGCGCTTCGGTATGGTCGATGACGATGGCACCGCCCGAGGGCAGGCCGACCTGACGCGAGTAGGCAGACTCGATCTGATGCTCGATCTGAAAACGCGAGAACAAGGGCACGTCGTCCCGATAGCGCTTGATGCGATTGACGGTGCCGGGCATCACGTGCGACATGAACTGCTGCGCCTGATCATAGACCTCGTCGGTATCAATCAGGATTTCACCGATATCGGGCTGGAAATAGTCGCGGATCGCACGGATCACCAGACTGCCTTCCTGGTAGATGAGGAAGGCGCCCTTCTGCTGCTGGGCGGCGTCTTCAATGGCTTTCCACAACTGCAAGAGGTAGTTGAGGTCCCACTGGAGTTCTTCGCCGTTGCGCCCGATGGCCGCGGTACGGGCGATCAGACTCATGCCTGGCGGCACCTGCAGTTGATCCATCACCTCGCGCAACTCTGTACGCTCGGTGCCCTCGACACGCCGCGAGACGCCGCCGCCGCGCGGATTGTTCGGCATCAGGACGAGATAGCGGCCGGCGAGACTGACGAAAGTCGTCAGCGCAGCCCCTTTGTTGCCTCGCTCGTCCTTGTCGACCTGGACGATCAACTCCTGGCCTTCGCGCAGCGCCTCCTTGATCGTCGCGCGACTGGTCTCGACGCCGGGCTGGAAGAAGGCGCGCGACACTTCCTTGAAGGGCAGGAAGCCATGCCGCTCCGCTCCGTAGTCGACAAAAGCGGCTTCCAGGCTGGGCTCGATGCGGGTAATGACTGCTTTATAAATGTTGCTCTTTTTCTGTTCCTTGGCGGCCGATTCAATGTCCAGGTCAATGAGCTTCTGACCGTCGACAATGGCAACACGCAGTTCCTCGGCCTGTGTTGCGTTGAAAAGCATTCGTTTCATAGAAGGATCTCCCGCGCGCTTTCACGGGGGGGACATGCCTGGTGCAGGCAGCAGCGGATTAGTTGTTCGAGGGATGCCTGAGGGGGGCTTTCCGGTAGTGCAACTAATAGGGGTTCTCGCCAACGCAGTGACTTGTCGGGCCTTGAACGTCAAGGACTCGGGAATCTGCCTGGGCCGCTCCACAGGTGCTAGGCGCGCGCAGTTCAAGTAGTATCGCTACTTCGTGGTGAGCGTACTTAACCAGGTGACCAGCGTTGAGTGATCTCGCGCAGGTTGGCGCAAGTGAGGCGGCTGAGGCCTGCCGGAAAGTGCGTCGCAAGTGCTTCAGAATCGGCGTCGCTCGACGGTCTAACGGGTCAGCGCCTCTTTCAACACAAGACGCAAATCAACTGAAGTATATTCAAAATGGTGGAAGTTAGCAAAAGCTCTGTAACTCAGGCAGCCCTGACGCATGACCCTGCCGAATCGGGGTCGTTTGCCGGAGGCCCGTGCTTTCGCCGCTGGAGCGGTCAGATCGCGGGGGGCTGGCGGCAAGTGAGGGCTGGATGCGCGTGTGGTATGGGGTG
>JAGFNJ010000043.1 GCA_017592775.1 Candidatus Accumulibacter conexus
TGCCGGCAGCGCCGCGAATTCGAGCCGCCAGCCGCCAGGCATGCACAGCGACAGGCTTGGCCCCGAATGGGGCGGAACCGGCGCTATCGTCGCGGGAACGAGAGTCACTGGCGCGGCGGCAACGACCCTTCCGCTCTCCTTCGCCAAACGCCGGTGCCAGTAACTCAGCGATCCCGCCTTCAGCCCGTTCCGCGCACAATAGGCCTTCTGGCTGCCGCCACTCGCCCGCCAACCCGCTACATGCCCTCGCCAGTACGCTGCCACTTCGCCAGCCTTGCCCATCGCGCTCTCCCGTGAAAACCTCGAGAGGGTGCGGCAACTGGCACTGGATTGGTAGGTGGGCCCGCTGGACGCTTACCGTGGTGCGACCCCTTGGGTGGGCCAGCGTTTCCGCCTGCCGCCCAACTGGCACATCTACTGGCAAAACCCCGGCGATTCCGGACACCGGCCGAGCATTGCCTGGGAGATGCCCGGTGGCGTCAGCGCCGGCGACATCCGCTGGCCGACCCCCGAGCGTCTGCCCGTCGGCCCACTGACCAACTTCGGCCATACGGGTGAGGTGACGCTGGCCGTACCGATCAGCGTTCCCGCGGCCGACGCGGCCGGCGAGCTGCCGTTGCTGGCGCGCGCGCTGGCTGGTCGGCGAGGACGTGTGCATTCCCGAATCGGCGACGCTCGCGCTCACGCTGCCGGTGTCGGCCGTCGCCCGCCCCGACCCGGCGCAGGTTTCCGCCCTCGCCGAAACACGGGCGCGCTGGCCGGCGGTCGCAGCGCCCGCCGGCTGGCGGCTGTCGGCGGCGCGACACGACAGCGGCGTCAGCCTGCGCCTCGAGACGCCGTCGGCCGTCGTCATCGACGCGGCGAGCTTTTTTCCCTTCGACGAAGGCCTGATGGATGCGGCAGCGGAGCAGACGCTGCAGCGGCAGGGCCAGGAGCAGGTGCTCGAGCTGCGCGCGGCCGCCGTGCCGGTCGCGCCCTGGACCCGCCTTGCGGGCGTGCTGGTCGTGCAGGCTGCGGGAGCAGGCACCGGGCCCCGCCAGTCCTTCGTCGTCGACCTGCCGCTGGCCGCCGCGGTGACGGCCAGCTTTTCGCCGGCCCCCGCTGCCGGGCAGGCGCCCGCCGGGGTTGAACGGGCTTCGCCAGCGGGCCAGTCGAAGCCGGGGTCGATACAAACCTGAAGCGCGCGCAGGCGCTGCGGCAGGGCGTTCTGGCCAAGGCGTTCAGGGTCCCATGACGCCCGTGCCGCGGCTGGCCAGGGAACCGGCACGCGAATGCCCAATTCGGGTATGATCATGCCCATTATGGGTATGAGCAAGAAGGCGGCGACGCCCCCGGGAAATCTGCGCTCGACCAGCCTCGCCGACGCACTGTTCTCCGGCACGCAGCAGCGCGTGCTGGCGTGGCTGTTCGGCCAGCCCGAGCGCAGCTTCTACGCCACCGAGTTGATCGGCCTGGCGGGCGCCGGCTCCGGTGCCGTGCAGCGCGAGTTGGCACGTCTGGCGCAGAGCGGTCTCGTGACCGTGCGCACCGTGGGCAACCAGAAGCACTACCAAGCCAATTCCAAGGCGCCGATCTACGCCGAGTTGTGCGGCATCGTGAAGAAGACGGTGGGACTGGCCGGGCCCCTGAGCGATGCGCTGGCGCCGATCGCCGCGCGCATCCGGGCAGCCTTCGTGTACGGGTCGATCGCCAGGCGCGAAGACACGGCGTCCAGCGACATCGACCTGATGTTGGTCAGCGACGACCTTGCCTACTCCGACCTGTACGCGGAGTTGGAGGCCCTGGGTAGCCGGCTCGGCCGCACCGTCAACCCGACGATCTACACGCCGCAGGAACTGGCCAGGCGCGTCGAGCGCAAGGATGCGTTCGTGACGCGTGTGCTCGCGCAACCCAAGTTGTGGCTGATCGGAGGCGAAGATGCCCTCGGCCTTTGAAAACCTGTGCGGTCCCGGCAAGCCGCTGAAGGCGGAGCCGCCCGACGCCAACGAGTTTGCCGGCCTCAAGCGCTCGGGTCTGGCGCGGCTTAAGGACGCAGGCATCCCCACGCTATCGCTCGAGAGCCGCTTCGACCTCGGCTACAACGCGGCGCATGCGTTGTGCTCGGCCGCGCTGCGCTGGCACGGCTATCGCTCCAGCAACCGTTACATCGTCTTCCAGTTGCTGCCACACACGCTGGAGCTGGGCCCGGAGGTCTGGCGCGTGCTCTCCAAGTGCCACGACCTGCGCAACCTGGGCGAGTACGAAGGCGATCTCAACATCGACGAGCGCATCGTGACCGACCTGCTCGCCGCGAGCCGGATCGTGGCGGAGAAGGTCAAGGCCCTGTCGCCGATTGCCGCGCCATGAATGCGGCCATTCTCGCCCGGCAGCTCTGGAACGACTACCACGGCCCACGGCCCGGACGGAGCCTCGCCGGTTCGCCGGCACGCGAGCACGCAGGTGCCCGCGTCAAACGCCCGGCACCGGGAACCTGCTGACCGACCCGCTCGCCGACGGAACCACGGCGACGACCCGATGGTCGATCGGCAACGCTGCACCAAACAAGACAGGAAAATGACCCTCCGCCTGCTTCTCTTGCTGCTCTTTGCCTGCCTCGTCCCGCCGGCTGGCAGCGCGTGGGCGACCGCGGCGCCGGCGGCTGAAGCGCGCACGCCGCATGCCAGCGTGGCCCTCGTCGCCGAACAGGCGACGGCGGCCCGTGGTGCGACCACTTGGGTGGGTCTGCGTTTCCGCCTGCAGCCGAACTGGCACATCTACTGGCAAAACCCCGGCGATTCCGGATACCCGCCGAGCATTGCCTGGGAGTTGCCCGGTGGCGTCAGCGCCGGCGACATCCGCTGGCCGACCCCCGAGCGTCTGCCCGTCGGTCCGCTGACCAACTTCGGCCATACGGGTGAGTTGACGCTGGCCGTACCGATCAGCGTTCCCGCGGCCTATGCGGCAGGCGAGTTGCCGCTGCTGGCCCGCGCGCGCTGGCTGGTCTGCGAGGACGTGTGCATTCCCGAATCGGCGACGCTCGCGCTCACGCTGCCGGTGTCGGCCGTCGCCCGTCCCGAGCCGGCGCAGGTCGCCGCCTTCGCCGAAACGCGGGCGCGCCAGCCGGCGGTCGCAGCGCCCGCCGGCTGGCGGCTGTCGGCGGCACGACACGACAGCGGCGTCAGCCTGCGTCTCGCGACGCCGTCAGCCGTCGTCATCGACACGGCGAGCTTCTTTCCCTTCGACGAAGGCTTGATGGACGCGGCAGCGGAGCAGACGCTGCGTCGGCAGGGCGAGGAGCAGGTGCTCGAGCTGCGTGCGGCCGCCGTGCCGGTCGCGCCCTGGAGTCAGCTTGCGGGCGTGCTGGTGGTGCAGGCTGCGGGAGCAGGCACCGGGCCCCGCCAGTCCTTCGTCGTCGACCTGCCGCTGGCCACCGCGGCGGCGTCCCGCTCATCTCCGGCCTCGGCGGCCGGGCAGGCGCCCGCCGGGGTTGACACGGCTTCGCCAGCGGACGGGTCGCTGCCGTTGCTCGTCGTCGTTCTGCTGGCGCTTGCCGGCGGCGCTCTGCTCAACCTGATGCCGTGCGTCTTCCCGGTCCTGTCGATCAAGCTGCTGGCGCTGATGCAACACGAGGACGAGCCGATTCCGGCGCGCCAGCATGCGCTGCTGTACAGCGCGGGAGTCGTTGGCTCGTTCCTCGCGCTCGCCGCACTGCTGCTCGCGCTGCGTGCCGCCGGTGCGTCGCTCGGTTGGGGTTTCCAGTTGCAGTCGCCGGTCGTCGTCGGCCTGCTGGCGATGCTGTTCTTCGCGCTTGGCCTGTCGCTGTCCGGAGGGCTGCCGATCGGCAGCCTCGCGGCCGACGTTCCCGGCACCTGGCGCCGCCGCCATCCGAAGGTCGACGCCCTGGCCTCGGGAGGCTTGGCGGTGCTCGTCGCCTCGCCGTGTACCGCGCCGTTCATGGGCGCGGCGCTCGGCGCCGCACTGACGCTGCCGGCGGCGCAGACGCTGCTCGTCTTCGCCGCGCTTGGAATCGGCATGGCGCTGCCTTTCGCGCTGCTCGTCCGCCACCCGGCGCTGCGTCTCTGGCTGCCTCGTCCCGGGCCGTGGATGGAGCGGCTGAAGGAGTTTCTCGCGCTGCCGCTCTACGCCACCGTCGTCTGGCTCGGCTGGGTGCTCGCCGAGCAGATCGGCACGACAGCCGTGCTCACCCTGGGTAGCGGGCTGGTCGCCGTCGGCTTGCTCGCCTGGTCGCTGCGGCTCGCCGGCTGGCGGCGCCGCGGCGTCGCGACACTGGCGCTGCTGGCGGCGCTGGCTGCCGCCTTGTGGCCGGCATTGCCGGTTGGCGAGAGCGCTGCGCCGGGCGCCCGCCAGACGCATACGGGTGCCACCTGGCAGCCGTGGACGCCAGCGGCCCTGGCGACCGCGCGGGCCAGCCAGCGACCGGTGTTCGTCGATTTCACCGCTGCCTGGTGCGTCACCTGTCAGCTCAACAAGCGGCTCGTCCTCGAGCGCAGCGAGGTGCTCGCCGCCTTCGCCCGTGCCGATGCCATCCTCCTGCGCGCCGACTGGACCCGTCAGGATCCGGCGATCACCGCCGAACTCGCCCGCCTGGAGCGGGGTGGGGTTCCCGTCTATGCCCTGTACCCGCCGTCGGGCGAGGTCACGCTGTTGCCGGAGATCCTCTCACCGACGATGGTGATCGACGCCCTCCGACCGTATCGCCGGCCAGCCGGCGACACCTGAGATCCCCGGAGAACTGGCGAGGAGGACCGTGGCGGTCGGCTCCGGATGCACGGTGCGAGCGAGCAAGGCTGCAGAGCGGCCGCGCCGACGATATATCATGTGCAAACCCTGACCCTCTGGAGACATCGATGAAAAGACGCGCGTTTCTCCCCCTTCTCGGCCTGGGCTTCGCGCTTGCCGCGCACGCGGTCGCTCCCGGCGACACGGCGCCCGGCTTCACGGTCGCCGAGCTTGGCGGCAAGACGCTGACGCTCGATTCGCTCAAGGGTCGCTGGGTCGTCCTCGAGTGGACCAACCCCGAGTGCCCATTCGTCCAGAAGCACTACGGATCCGGCAACATGCAGGCGACACAGAAGTTCGCCGCCGACAACCGGATCGTCTGGCTGCAGCTCAACTCGACCAGCCCGCGGCACAAGGATCACCATTCGCCGGCGCGGATGCGCGACTGGAACGTGGCGATGAAAGCGGTGCCGGCGAGCGCGGCGCTCGACGAGAGCGGTACCGCCGGGCAGGCCTACGGTGCGAAGACGACACCGCATCTGTACCTGATCGATCCGGGCGGCAAGGTGGTCTACAACGGCGCCATCGACGACCGGCGCTCGGCCGACCCGGCGGACGTTCCCGGTGCGCGCAACCATATCCGCATGGCGATGACCGAGGTGCTCGCCGGCAAACCGGTGTCGGTCGCCGCGACGACGCCGTACGGTTGTTCGATCAAGTACTGAGCACCGGCGGCACCCACTCGCGGTTCCCAGGATCAGCCGAGACGCTGCGGGCCGATTCGTCTCCGGCCCCCGCCTGGTGTCCGACCACGATGTCGACGAATCTTACACCTCGCCTGTTCTAGTCCAGGCAAGCGATTGAAGCGTATAGGAAACAATTTATGGCATGAAATGTGCTTATCGACAGCTACAAAACCAACCATCCGGAACCTGTCATGAAACTGAATCGCACTTTCCTTGCCGCCATGCTGGCTTTCAGCGCCACGGCCACCCAGGCCAGCGTCCTCCTGTACTCGCAGAATTTTGAAAACCCCGATCTGGCTGCATTCAATTCGTTTGCAGGGCCGGATGCCAGTGCCGCGAGCGTAAACAGTATCTACGCCAATCAGCCCGCTGGATTTACCTTCGCGCAGCAGTTTACGGTAGAGACCCTGCGCGTTGGTGGCAACCAGGCTTGGGGCGGCGCGGGTTTCCAGGATCCTCAGAGCACGGCAGGAAGCTACGTCGTCAGTATGCTCTCACACGCTCAGAATGATCTTCTGGGCCTGTCTTTCAACATCGGAGCTTACAAGTTCTTCAACTTCCAGCTCGACATCTCGTCCATCGACCTCAATTTCTGGGGTGGCCGTTTCGTGCCCACGGGTGGGCTGGCTCCTTCCTTCCGCCTGTCGCTGTATGACAATCCGACCGGCGTTGCCAACGTGGGCACCGCGACCCTGCTCGATTCCGTCGACATCACGGGCGTGCTGTCCTCGGCACCGAACGTGTTCAACTGGACCAACCACATTGCCGGCCTGGATACGACCGGCAACACCAACGGCAACGTCACCTTGGTCATCGACGAACTGGTTGGCGGCTATGCCGCGCTCGACAACTTCAGGATCGTGGCCTCCGATACGCAGGGCGATGTCGGGCAAGTGCCGGAACCGGCTGCTCTCGCGCTGCTCGGTATGGGGATGGCCGCTCTCGGGCTTTCCCGCCGCCGTCGCCACGCCTGATACGCGCTCCCGTCCAGCGACGACGGCGACCTTGGTCGCCGTCGTCGCTTCAGGATCTGGTTTCACTCGTGATCAGGATCGCCGGTACGTGGGCGGTGGCGAGACGGAGATCCGGCGCGCGGAGGAGCAGAAAGGCCTCGCTGAAACGCGCGAGGGTGAAGACGGCGCCGAGCGCGACGATGTCACCCGCCGAGCGGGCGACCCGCGTCGGTGGCATTGGCCCGCGTGCTTCAGGCGCTCGCTGACCTGTCGACTCAGGTCAGGGATCGATGCGCGTGCCCAGCACCTGCAGGAATCTCGCCAGCCAGGCAGGGTGTGCCGGCCACGCCGGCGCGGTGACCAGGTTGCCCTCCGCATGCGCGTGATCGACGGGAATCTCCACATAGGTGCCGCCGGCTGCCCGCACCTCGGGAGCACAGGCCGGATAGGCGCTGCAGGTACGCCCGCCGAGGACGCCAGCGGCGGCCAGCAGTTGCGCGCCGTGGCAGATCGCGGCGATCGGCTTGCCGGCATTGGCGAAGTGCTGAACGATGGCGATCACCGCCGGGTTCAGGCGCAGGTACTCGGGCGCGCGGCCGCCGGGGATGACGAGTGCGTCGTAGTCCGCGGCCTGCACGGCGGCGAAGTCGGCATTCAGGGTGAAGTTGTGGCCGGGCTTCTCGCTGTAGGTCTGGTCGCCTTCGAAATCGTGCACGGCCGTACGCACCTGTTCGCCGGCCTTCTTGCCGGGACACACGGCGCGCACCTCGTGACCGACCATCAGCAGGGCCTGGAACGGCACCATGGTTTCGTAGTCCTCGGTAAAGTCACCGGTGAGCATCAGGATCTTCTTGGCTGCCATGAGGGTCTCCTTGGTTGGGGTGTCGCCGCGGCGACCGGGTGCAGCGGCGGGACCCGGCGCACGTCCGGCTGCGAGGCCCCGCCGGATCGATCGTTACGGCGTGGCCAAGCATAAAGGATCGTGGCGAGGCGGTCGACGGCCCAACGACAATACGCCGCTTGCGAGCGTCGACGGCAGCGCCTACGCGGATCCGGCGGCGGCAGGCCCCTGCGGCCGGTAGAGCAGCACCCCGAGCGCCGCTACGGCGGCGAACGCTCCGCCGGCGCTGAAGGTTGCCGCGGCGCCGAAGGTGCTCCACAGCCATCCGGCGACGACGCTCGCCAGCAGGAGTGCGCCGCCCGTCACCATATTCAGGATCGCCGGCACGTGGGCGGCGGCGAGACCGAGATCCTGCGCACGGAGGAGCAGGAAGGCCTCGCTGAAGCGCGCGAGGGTGAAGACCGCGCCGAGCGTGACGATCAGCCAGAAGTGTCGGGGCAGGCTCCTGCCGAGCCGCAGGCGCAGGCGGTCGCGGGGGGCGCTCGCGGCCGGTGGCGATCGTGGCTCGCGCAGCGCGAGCGCCAGCAGCACCGCGATGAACGCGGGTACGACCGCCACCCACAGCACGCGGCGGATGTCGCTCGCAAACCAGAGCATGAAGACGATCGCGAGCAGTGGACCGAGAAAGGCGCCGGCGGAGTCGAGGGCCTGGCGCAGGCCGTAGGCGGCGCCCCGTTGCCGCGGCGGCACGAGATCGGCGACGAGCGCGTCGCGCGGCGCGCCCCGGATTCCCTTGCCGATGCGATCGACGAAGCGCGCAGCGAAGACCAGGTCGATCGTCGAGGCGAGCGGAAACGCGGGCTTGCTGACGGCACCGAGGCCGTAGCCGAGCACGACGAGCATCTTGCGCTTGCGGAAACGGTCACTGATCGCGCCCGAGAAGACCTTGGCGATTGCCGCCGTCGCTTCGGCGATGCCTTCGACGATGCCGATCGTCAGCATCGACGCGCCGACGACGCCTGCCATGAAGATCGGCAGCAGACAATGGACCAGCTCGGACGAGACGTCCATGAACATCGAAACCATCCCGAGCAGCCAGATGCTCTTCGGCAACGAGCGATAGCGGCCGCCGGCGGCTGCCGGCGCGCCGGGCTCGCTGGCGTCTGGTGCAGTCATGCGCCTGCTCCCTGTGGTTCGCCTGCCGGCAGCCCGGTGATCAATGCTTGCCGGGCGCAGCCGGCGGCTCTGCTGCGAGCGCCGGCTGCGGTCTTCGGACCGGAACCTCCAGCTTCTGCGTGCTGCCGTCGTCGAAGCGCAGCGTCAGCGGCACGCGTTCTCCCTCCTGCAGTGGCTGCCTGAGGCCGATCAGCATGACGTGGTAGCCACCGGAGCGGAGTTCGGCGCGGCCGCCGGCCGGGATGTCGATCGCCGCGACCTGTCGCATGCGCATGACGCCGTGGTCGTCGATGTGGGTGTGCAGCTCGACCGTCCGCGCCACCGGGCTGGCTGCCTGCAGCAGGCGGCGGTCGCTGCCGCTGCGGTTGCTGATGCTCATGAAGGCCAGCGAGGTGGTTGTGCCCGGCGGCATCAGCCGGACGTAGGCGTCGCTGACGACGAGGTTGCTGTCGGCGGCAGTGACGGCGACCGGCAGCACCAGCAGCGCGGCGAGGGCAAGGGCTGAAAGCTGCGCGGGCATTTGCGGCATCTCCTGTCGATCGGGCGGGCGGTGCTGCCGACGGCAGCGGCTGATGGCGGATTCGCTGCGGCTTCAGCGGGTGTTGGCTGCCGCCAGTTGCTGGCGGACGAAGGCGACGATCTGCGCCGGCGACGCGGCGTGCGGCAGGCTGCCCGCGAGCCGCCCCTGCGGGTCGACGACGTAGGTCGCTGACGAATGGTCGACGGCGTAGTTGCCTTCGGCGTTCGCCGGCTGCTTCTGGTAGCTCGAGCCGTAGGCGGTGGCGACGGCGGCGATCTGCTCGCGCGAGCCGCTGAGGCCGATCAGCGCCGGGTGGAAGAAGGGCGCGTATTCCTTGAGCCGCGCCGGCGTGTCGCGCTCCGGGTCCACCGAGATGAAGATCGCCTGCACGCGCTCGCGCTCGGCTGGTTCGAGATCGGCGATCGCCTGCGCCAGCAGTGACAGAGATGTCGGGCAGACATCGGGGCACCAAGTGTAGCCGAAGTAGATCAGCACCACCTTGCCGCGGTAGTCGGCGAGCGCCACCCGCCCCTGTGGTCCCTGCAGGACGAAATCGCCGCCCGCCGGGGCGGTGCCGGGCGGCAGTTGCCCGTGCGGCACGATCTTCTCCACCGGGCGCTGCGGCAACGGTTCCCAGAACGCGGCGAGATAGAGCAGGGCGGCAGCCAGCAGCGCGATGAGGGCGATCAGGAATCTGTTGGTCCGCATGCCCGTTGCGACTCCTTCAGTTGCCGCTGACGAAGCGGAAGGGGACGGCGACCAGCGCCTTGCCGTCATCGACGAGAACCGTTGCTTCCCACTCCATGCTGCCGGTGATGCACACCGGCAGGCTGGCCTCGCCGCTGAAGCGGGCGTTGCCGCCAGCCTGCGCTGCGAGCAGCGGCCGGTTGTAGCCCATCTTCATGTCGGTGCCGGCGAGATCGACCTCGACGCGGCGCGCCGCGCCGCCGCGAAAGCTCACTTGCAGTTGCAGCGGCCGCAACGCCGGAATCGGCCGCGGTTCGATCGAGAATTCCATTTGGCTGCCGTCGGGCAGCGTCGCCACGCAGGCCTGCTGGTTGAGGTTGCAGCGCGACAGCGGCAGCACGATGTCGGTCTTCGGTTGCAGCAGTGGCGCCAGCTTGTAGGCGACGACGCCGAGAACGGCGAGGGTGAGCAGGATGGCGATGTCGAGCAGCAGGTTCTTGGTCATCGGCGGCGGGCAGGGTAGGACTCGCGGCTGTAGCGCGAGCAGGGACTGCATTATCGCCCGACGGCGTGCGTCGGGGTGCGCGATGCGCGGTCGCTGCGCCCCGCCACCCTGCAGCAGGATGGTCAAAATTTAATCCAGCTCAAATTATCGGGCTGCCCATGTGCCCACAATGTGCGACATATTGCCGCAGCGGCAGCCGGACGCACGACGGTCGATGTGGGCAACGGTGGCACCCATCTGATCAAAGGGAGAGTGAGAATGAAAATGCGTACCAGGCAAGTCGCGCCGATGCTGCTCGCAGCGGGGCTCGGCTGTGCGGCGGTCGGCAGCCTGCAGGCGGCCGAATCGCTGCAGGATGTGATGAAGCGTCGCAGCCTTTCGCAGCAGGACATCCTGGCTGCGGCCAAGACCTACGTACCGACCGGCAAGCGCGACGAGTTCGTCGCCTTCTCGTCCGGCGGCCAGTCCGGGCAGGTGATCGTCTATGGCATCCCCTCGATGCGCATTCTCAAGTACATCGGTGTGTTCACTCCCGAGCCGTGGCAGGGCTACGGCTTCGACGAAGGCTCGAAGGCCGTCCTGGCGCAGGGCCGCATCGACGGCAAGGAAATCACCTGGGGCGACACGCACCATCCGGCGATGTCGGAGACGCAGGGCAAGTACGACGGCCAGTTCCTGTTCATCAACGACAAGGCCAACCCGCGGCTGGCGGTGATCGACCTGCGCGACTTCGAGACCAAGCAGATCGTCGTCAACCCGATCTTCAAGTCCGAACACGGCGGCGCCTTCGCCACGCCGAACACCGAGTACGTCATCGAGGCGGCGCAGTACGCGACGCCGCTGGAGAACAAGAAGTTCTACCCGCTCGAGGAGTTCAACGAGAAGTACCGCGGCGGCATCACGTACTGGAAGTTCGACCGCAAGGAGGGCCGCATCAATCCGAAGCAGTCGTTCTCGATCGAACTGCCGCCGTACAGCCAGGACCTGTCCGACGCCGGCAAGGGGCCGTCGGACGGCTGGTCGTTCACCAACTCGTTCTGCAGC
Organism: Candidatus Accumulibacter conexus; assembly: GCA_017592775.1. Lineage (GTDB taxonomy): Bacteria > Pseudomonadota > Gammaproteobacteria > Burkholderiales > Rhodocyclaceae > Accumulibacter > Accumulibacter conexus. The sequence continues at coordinate 11,192 of JAGFNJ010000043.1, forward strand.
GAACGTTACGTCGGCGGCATCGAGAAGGGCCGGCCGCCGTATGAAGCCGGCTGCTCGGCGAAGGACACCGACTACCTGCACGTGATCAACTGGAAGAAGGCTGCCGAGCTGGTTGCCGCCGGCAAGGCGAAGAAGATCAACGGCCACGACGTGCTGATGATGGACACGGCCGTGAAGGAGGGCGTGCTTTTCCTGGTGCCCGAACCGAAGTCGCCGCACGGCGTCGATGTCACCCCAGACGGCAAGTTCATCACCGTTTCCGGCAAGCTCGACACGCACGTCTCGGTCTACTCGTTCGAGAAGATCCAGGCGGCGATCAAGGCCGGCAAGTTCGAATCGAAGGATCCCTACGGCATACCGGTGATCGGCATGAAGGATGTGCTGCACACGCAGGTGCAACTCGGCCTCGGGCCGCTGCATACGCAATACGATGCCAAGGCGTGTGTTGCCTACACCTCGCTCTATGTCGACTCGCAGGTCGTCAAGTGGAACTTCTGCGAAGGCAAGGTGCTCGACAAGATCAGCGTGCACTACAACATCGGTCACCTGATGACGATGGAGGGTGACTCGGTCGATCCCAAGGGACGCTACCTGGTGGCGCTGAACAAGCTGGCGATCGACCGCTTCGTCCCGGTCGGTCCGCTGCATCCGCAGAACCACCAGCTGATCGACATCAGCGAAGACAAGATGCAGCTCCTCTACGACATGCCGCTGCCGCTTGGCGAGCCGCATTACGTCGTCGCCATCGAAGCCAGCAAGCTGAAGCCGGGCGTTCGCTACAAGGTCGGTACCGACAGCCGCACCGACAAGCCGCACCCGGGTGCCGTCCGCGCCGGCGAGGAGAAGATCGTCAAGAAGGGCAACAAGGTCGAAGTCTTCGGCACCCTGATCCGCTCGCACATCACGCCGGAGACGATCGAGGTGGACGTCGGCGACGAGGTGATCATCAACCTGACCAACCTCGAACGGGCGCAGGACGAGACGCACGGCTTCACGGTATCGACCTACAACGTCCATGCCTCGGTCGAACCGGGCAAGACCGTGCAGGTGAAGTTCAAGGCCGACAAGGAAGGCGTCTACCCGTACTACTGCACCGAGTTCTGCTCGGCGCTGCACCTCGAGATGCAGGGTTACCTGCTGGTCAAGCCGAAGGGCTGGAAGCCGACCAAGACCTCGGCCGCGGCCGGCGCCAGCTACACCGAGGCGGACTACAAGACGCAGTTGAAGAAGGTTGCCGACACGCAGGCGGTGATCGACTCGGTGGTCGGTTACATCACCAGCGTCAACTACAAGGACTTCCCGGACGTCGTCGCGATGATGGATGATGCGGTCGACCAACTGGGCAAGATCAAGGACGCCAAGGCGAAGGCCGATGAGGCGGCGGCGAAGAAGGACTGGAACAACGCCGCGCTGTGGACCGAGCAGATCTGGCAGTACCAGGTCAAGGCGGCCGACCTCGGGCTGCGGGCGAAGACCTACCTCGAGCAGAACGGCGCCAAGAAGATCAAGTAGTCCGTGTTGTTGATCTGACTCAAGGCAACTCGACGGGGAGCAGGTTTACTCTGTTCCCCGTTTTCACATCAGGAAGGAACAACCATGAAAAGTGCGATGGCCCTGCTGCTGCTGGGCGTTCTGGCAACGCCGGCGATGGCGGCCGACGGCGCCAAGCTCTACACCGAGAAGACCTGCAACGCCTGCCACGGTCCCGCCGGCAACAAGCCGCTGATGCCCGACTACCCGAAGATCGCCGGGCAGAACGCCAAGTACGCCGAACGACAGATGCTCGACATCAAGAGCGGTGCACGCGCCAACGGCAATTCGGCGGCGATGAAGGGCGTCATGCATCTCGTCAACGACGAGGAGATCAAGGCTCTGGCCGACTACATCTCGAAGCTGAAGCCCTGATCCGCGACGCCGGCCCGACTTGACAATTATCAACGCCAGGGTACGGGCCGGTTGCTAGATTGACGGCATCGTTTCGCAACCAACAGGGAGTTCGCAATGAAGAAGCTGATCCTGGCAGTGTCGCTGGCGGTGGTCGCCACGGCTGCCGTGCATGCCGGCCCGCCGGCGCCCAAGACGCAGGGTATCGAGAGCAAGGACTACAAGTGGAACGCCCAGGAAGGCGAGAAGCTCGAGGCGCTGAAGCTCAAGGGCGACAGCAAGCGTGGCGAGGAAGCCTACGAGGTCTGTGGTGCCTGCCACCTGCCGTCGGGCGCCGGCCGTCCCGACGGCACCTTCCCGCAACTCGCCGGCCAGCACACAACCGTTCTGATCAAGCAGATGGCCGACATCCGCGCCGGCCTGCGCGACAACCCGACGATGTATCCCTTCGCCGCGACGCTCACCGATCCACAGGAACTGGCCGATGTCGCCGCCTACATCGAGAAGCTCTGCATCCCGCTTGAGCACGGCAAGTACGACGGCAAGGATGTCGACAAGCAGCTGGCGACCGGCAAAGAACTCTACGAGAAGGAGTGCAAGGAGTGCCACGGCGGCAATGGTGAGGGCGTCAAGGACAAGTTCTATCCGGTGATCGCCGGCCAGCATTACAAGTACCTGTTGCGCCAGATGACCGAGATCCGCGACGGGCACCGGCGGAACGCCAACCCGGACATGGTGCGGATCATCAAGAAGTACAACAACGACCAGCTCGTCGCCATCTCGGCCTATCAGTCCAGTCTGGTGATGCCGGGCAACATGTGCAAGGCCAAGGCGGCACCGGCGAAGAAGAAGTAGACCTGGCGCAGCGCGTACGCGGGACTTGCCCGCGCAAGCGACACGCAGCCCGCCGACAGCAGATGTGGCGGGCCGTCGCGCGACGGGCAAACCAGCAATGAATCACATGCTGCAGGCCGCGGGCGGGTGTCCGCCGGCCGCAGCCGGGGCCGTGTCCCCGCACGAGGATGGACAGCATGTCGGCAGTACCAGGCAGCAGGCAGAATTTGATCGTCGCCGGACTGACGGCGCTGGCGACGGCGCTGATGATCGTCGCCTATTTCGCGCCGATCTGGTGGGTTTCGCTGACGGCACCGAACTACCCGCCGGATGCCTTTCCCGACGGCATCCGCATCCATTTCCATTTCAATGGCGTCTTCAACGGCTGCAAGGTGGCCGGCAAGGGGACGCGGATGGCGAGCGAGATCATCCAGAAGGATCTCTCGCACGAGGACGAGCGCTACAACCCGATCACCGACCAAGGCAAGGACATCGACAAGGGCGCGCAGGGTCTCGACTGCGTGCATGAGATGAACACCATCAACCACTATGTCGGCATGTTCCCGATCGCCACCGGCGCGCCGGTCGAGAAGCCGCTGGCGAAGTTCTTCTTCACCTTCTTCGCCGTCATGCTGCTCGCCTTCATGCTGCCGCGGCGCAAGCCGCGGGTGATCGTGCTGGCGATCGGCTGCAGCCTCGTCGCCGGCTGGATGCTGGTCGACCAGTACGTTCTCGGCTCCCTGTCGGCGCATGTCGCGAACTACGTCAGCGAGACGGCGAGCTTCTTCAACGAGCCGGAAAAGATCCGCGTCTGGGGCGACAACGTCACGCGCATCACGCACCTCGCGATCGCCGGCACGATCGTCGCCATGATCGTCCTCGTCCTCGGCGTTGCCCGCCTGCGCGTCTTCTCGTTGCTGCTGGCGCTGGTGCCGGCGCTGCTGCCGGTCTATTTCGTCATCACCTACGCCGGCTGGCTGTGGTTCTTCGGCCACAACCTGCATCCGTGGGGCGCCTTCACCGTCAAGCCCTTCATGCCGACGGTCTTTGGAGAAGGCAAGGTGGCGCAGTTCTCGACCTATTCCTACCCCTACTGGGGTTACGCGCTGCTGCTCGGCGTCATGCTCTGCCTCCTGCTGGCGCTACTGATCCGCCGCAAGCAGATGCGTGAAGGAACGGCGGAGTAGGGGGTGTTCGGCCGCCTGCTCGCCGCCGGCCTGGCCTGCGGCTTGGCCCTGGTCGTCGTGCCGACTCCCGGCGGTGCCGAGGACGCGCTGACCGCGCTGCGGCGCAGCGGCGCCGGTCGAGGCGAGACGGGTGACGCCGGCGAGCAGCGCTTTGGCGACATGGCGGCGCCGGCCGCAGCCGGTTGGGGCAGCATCGACGAGAAAGTCACGCTGCCGACCACCGGCCGCGTTGCCGGGCTGCCGTTCCTGCAGGAACTCGTCAATGCTGCGCCGGCCGGTTCGGTCCTGCAACCGCCACCGGGCATCTACTCGGGTCCGCTGGTGGTCGACAAGCCGCTGACCATCGATGGCGGCGGCGCGGTGACGATCGACGGCGGTGGCAAGGGGACCGTCGCCGTGCTGGCTGCCAGCGATTCCGTCCTGCGTGGCCTGCGGCTCGTCAATTCGGGTTCGTCGCACGATTCCGACGACGCCTGCCTGAACGTCCGCGGCGACCGCAACCGCATCGAAGACCTGCAGATCGATCACTGCCTGTTCGGCATCGACCTCAAGAAGGCCAACGACAACGTCGTGCGCGGCAACCGCATCCGCTCGAAGCCCTTCGACCTCGGTACGCGTGGCGACAGCCTGCGCCTCTGGTACAGCCACCGCAACCTGATCGCCGACAACCTGATCGAGGATGCGCGCGACATGGTCGCCTGGTACTCGAACGACAACCGCTACCTCGACAACGTCGCGCGGCGCAGCCGCTACTCGATCCACTTCATGTTCGCCAGCAACAACCTGGTCGAGGGCAACCGCTTCTACGACAACGCCGTCGGCGTCTACGTCATGTACTCGGGCGGCGGCGCCATCCGCAACAACCTCTTCTCGCGCGCCAACGGGCCGACCGGCATGGCCGTCGGCTTCAAGGAGGCCTCGGACGTGGTCGTCGAGGGCAACGAGATCATCTACTGCGCGATAGGCGTCGGCCTCGACATGTCGCCTTTCGAACCCGACAGCACGATCAGCATCCGCGGCAACCGGATTGCCTACAACGGTGTCGGCATCAGCTTCCTCGCCGACAAGGAAGGCACCCTGGTTGACGGCAACATCTTCGAGGGCAACCTGTCGCAGGTGGCGATGGGTGATGCCGGCAGCGCGCGCAACAACGTCTGGCGCGGCAACTACTGGGACGACTATCAGGGCTTCGACCGCGACGACGACGGACAGGGCGACCGGCAGCACGAGTTGTATGCCTACGCCGACCAGCTCTGGATGGCGGTCCCCTACGCGCGCTTCTTCCGCAATGCGCCGGTGATGGAAATGCTCGACTTCCTCGAACGCCTGGCACCGTTCTCCGCGCCCGTCCTGTTGCTGCGCGACCAGCAACCGGTCTTCGACAAGTCGCGGATGATCGACCGGAAGCCTGCTGCCTGAAGCCGGTGGAATTCGGTGGGGATCCGGTGACAGGTTGGTCAGCGCGCGTTCAGGCGGCTCGTCCGTTTGTCTCGGCGTCGCCCGTTCGCGGGGCGGCCGCGGTTGCCGCAGGCTGACCGCCGCGGCTGCGTGCCGCGCGACCGGCGCTGATGTTGCCCTGCAGCATAATGAGCCGAATTTTAATCCAGCTCAAACCATCGGGCTGCGCATGTGCCGACAATGTGCGACATGTTGCCGCAGCAGGTGCCGGATGCAGGGCGGTCGAGGCGACCCGTGTTGGCCGCTACCAATCGACCGACAGCGCGCACGGGCAGCGCGTGGCAGGTAGCTGGGGCCGAAGGCGGGGGCCCGGACCGGATCGGTGGGCGCGCCTTGACCTTCTGCGCATGGCGGCACAGAGCCCGGCGAATGGTCGCAGGATGCCCATGGGACAGCGGAGCGGCAACCGGTTCATGGCGACCCGGGCCGAACGGATGGAGATGGTGTTGCAGTTTCCCGAGTGGTTCCATTGCTGTGAGATCGAACGGCTGGCGGCGCCCTGCGCACGGCTCCGGTTGCATCGCGACCAACGACCGGCCGTTTGCCGCGTGCCAATGAGTGGTCGGAGCACGACCGGATGAGCGACGACACACGCGACGACGACCGCGCCGCGGCGGCAGACGAAGCGGCTGCCGCCAACCCCGCGCCGACGGCCGGCAGCCGGCGGCCGCAGGCGCCGGTACGCCGGCTGTCGAGCCGACGCCGGTTCATCCGCTCGGCGTTCCTGATCGGTGGCGTACTCGGGTTGGCGATGCTCGGCTACGTCCCCGTTGCCGGTGCGCACCGCAGCCGCCTGCGGCCGCCCGGTGCGCTCGAGGAGGCCGATTTCCTCTCGTCGTGCATCAAGTGCGGACAGTGCGTGCAGGTCTGCCCGGTGGCGGCGATCCGGCTCGACGACATCGACAGCGGCTTCGGCATCGGCGTCCCCTCGATCGACGCCCGCGCCCAGGCCTGCGACTTCTCCTGCGATGCGGTGCAGTGCATCCTGGCGTGCCCGACCGGCTCGCTGACCTACCGCAAGCCGGCCTCGCTGGCGACCCGCCCGGGGATGCCGCTGGCGCGGGCGCCGCTGCTCAAGGCGAAGGCGAAGGACGCCGAACCGACGCTGAATCTCCCCGAGCGCATCGGCGTCGCCCGGCTGTCGCGGCCCGACTCCTGCCTGGCGGTGCTCGGCAAGGGTTTTCGCGGCCAGGCGCGCGGCGCCGGTTTCAGGGGCAGGCTGCGCTACGTCGAGCGCGACCGCTGGCGCCCGGTGGCCGTTCGCGACCACCCCTACGACCGCGATCTGTGCAACCTGTGCGTCAGCGAGTGCCCGATCGGTGACGCGATCACCATGCTGGCGACGGTCGCTGCCGACGGCAGCCGGCAGCACCGGCCGCAGGTGCTCGAGCAGTGTGTCGGCTGCGGCGTCTGCGAGATGATCTGCCCGGTCGATCCGGCAGCGATCGTCATCGACGCCCGCCAGCCGTGGGAGGGCTGATGAGCGCCAGCGAACGTCTGCGCGTCATGTTCGGCGCCGCGCCGCTGAAGCCGGAACGGATCACGCCGGCAGCGCAGCAGGTGCACAAGCTGAAGCGGATGACCAAGGCCGACTTCGAGGCGCTGAAGCAGCATGCGCGCGACCATCAACTGGTCAACCACAAGTGGCGCAACCGTCGCTGGGCGGTGCTGATCCTCGTCAACCTCCTGTTCACCTTCTCCTTCTGGCTCGACATCCAGATGCTCGAGGGTTCGCTGACCGCATCGCGCTTCGTCGGCTTTCACCTGATCGACCTCAACTCGGCGCTGCAGGTGATGCTGGCGCACCGGCACGTGATCGTCAATCTGTTCATCGGCACGGCGACCGTCTTCGTCCTCTGGGTGGTGCTGGGCGGCCGTTCGTTCTGTTCCTGGGTTTGCCCCTACCACCTCGTCGCCGAATGGTTCGAGTGGCTGCACCTGCGGCTGGTGGCGAAGAAGCTGGTCAGCGACCACCAGTTCCATCGTGGCGCGCGCAGCGTCTTCTGGCTCGCCTTTGCACTGCTCGCCGTGCTCAGCGGCTACACCGTCTTCGAGACCATCTCGCCGACCGGCATCCTGTCGCGGGCGCTGATCTACGGCCCGTCGCTGGCGCTCGGCTGGGTCCTGCTGCTGCTGCTCTTCGAGGTGCTCTACTCGCGTCGCGCCTGGTGCCGCTACGTCTGCCCGATCGGTCTGACCTATGGTATGGTGGGCGCCATTTCGCCGCTGCGCGTCGAGTACCGCCTCGAACACTGCTTCCACGAAGGCGATTGCCGCAAGGTCTGCATGGTGCCGCACGTCCTCGACGTCGTCATCAAGGGTCGCGCCCCGGACCTGAAGACGCCGATCGGGCCGGACTGTACCCGCTGTGGGCTGTGTGTCGATGTCTGCCCGAGCGGTGCTCTGGTCTTCGACATCAAGGGCCTCAACAGGCTGCTCTGAACAGGGTTGCGAATGATCCGTTTCACCGACGTCGGCAAGGATTTCCGCAAGCACCGCGTGCTCGACGCGGTCAACCTGGAGATCGTTCCCGGCGAGCGGATCGCCCTGATCGGGTCGAACGGTGCCGGCAAGACGACGCTGATCCGCTGCCTGCTCGGCGAATACACGCATCAGGGCGCGGTGACGATCGGCGGCCTGGCGCCGCGCAGCGCGCGCACGCAGGTGCTCGGCAAGGTCGGTTTCGTGCCGCAACTGCCGCCACCGCTGAAGATGCCGGTCGGCCAGTTGCTCGCCTTCGCCGCCGCCGTCTGCGGTACCGACGCCGAGCGCATGCACGCGCTGTCGCGCCGTCTTGGCCTGGACGTCGGCAGCATCCTGGCGCGGCCGTTCAATCGCCTCTCCGGCGGCATGAAGCAGAAGCTGCTGATCGCCATCGCCCTCGGCCGCGACACCGAACTGCTGGTGATGGACGAGCCGGCGGCGAATCTCGACCCCGAGGCGCGCCACATCTTCTTCAACCTGCTCGCCGAACGGCTCGGCAGCACGACGATGATCATCTCCAGTCACCGCCTCGACGAGGTCGCGCCGCTGGTGAATCGGGTCGTCGAGATGGATACCGGGCGCATCGTCCTCGACGACCGTGTCGCCGAGGAGTCCCGCTTCTCGACCCTGTTCGAAGTGCATCTGACGCTCGCACGCGCCGACGCGGCGATCGCCCGCACCCTCGGCAGCTGGCAGTTTGCCGACCGGCGGGCGGGTGTCGAGTGGCACGGGACGGTGTCCGGAGCCGATCGCCTGCGCTTTCTCGGCATGGTCGCGCGCTACGTCGGCCTGCTGTCGCGCATCGAGATGCACGAAGTCGACGCGGCGGTGGTCCTGCAATGAGGCGACTGGCGCGATGAAGCGACGCCGCTTCCTGAAGATCGCCCCGCTCGCCGTCGCCGGCCCCTGCTGTCGGGTGGCGCTTGGCGGCGGTGTGGCGGCAGCGCTCGGCGGCTGCATCGGTGAGCCGACGAGCGGTCCGGTCGACGTCAAGTGGGACCGCGACGTCGACCCGCGCTGCGGCATGGTCATCAGCGACCGGCGTTTCGCAGCGCAGATCCGCGCGCCGGGTGGCAAGGTGACGAAGTTCGACGACATCGGCTGCGCCATCTTCTGGCTGGCGCAGCAGCCGTTTGCCGAGGAAACACCGCAGCTCGAGTACTGGGTCGCCGACTACCGCGGCGGCGCCTGGATCGACGCCCGGCGCGCACACTACCTGGCGGGCAAGAAGAGTCCGATGGGCTATCACTTCGCCGCCCTCGCCGCCGCCGAGGAGGGGACGATCGCCTACCCCGAGATGAAGGCGCGCATCGTCGCGCGCGGCAGGTGAGGGGGCCGGCGATGAACCCGCTCCTCCTGACCGCCCGCCTCGACATCGTCGAGTCGCTGCGCGCGCGCTGGTTCCTGATCTACAGCCTGGTCTTCGGCGGCATCGTCGCGCTGCTCTTCGCCTTCGGCCTGACCGAGTCGCGCGTCCTCGGCTTCATCGGCCTGTCGCGACTGCTGGTGACCTACATCCAGTTGACGATGGCGATCCTGCCGGTCTTCGTCCTCATCACCACCGTCCGCTCGGTTGCCGGCGACCGCGAGGCGGGCGTCTTCGAATACCTGCTGTCGCTGCCGGTCTCGCTGTCGGCGTGGTTCTGGGGCAAGATCCTCGGCCGCTACGTGACCATCTTCCTGCCGGTGTTCGTCGCCATGCTGGCCGCCGTCCTCTGGTCGATGTTCCGCTCGATCGAGGTGCCGTGGGCGATGTTCTTCTACTATACCGGCCTGCTGGCGGCGATGGCGTGGTGTTTCCTGGGGATCGGCATGCTCATCTCGACGCTGGCGCGCGGCACCGATGTCGCCCAGGGCGCGGCGTTCATGGTCTGGCTGACGATGCTGCTGTTCCTCGACCTGATCCTCCTCGGGGTGATGATCCAGGGGCGCGTGACACCCGAGGTGGCGGTCGGCATCGCGCTGCTCAACCCGTTGCAGGTCTTCCGCACCGCCGCGCTGGCGATGTTCGACCCGCAACTGATCGTCCTCGGTCCGTCGGCCTACGTCATCCTCGATCTCTTCGGCAGCGGCGGCTACCGCGTCTATGCGCTGCTCTATCCGCTCGCCGTCGGCACGCTCGCTGCCGTCGCCGGTTACCTCAGCTTCCGTCGCAGTGACCTGCCGTAGCCCGCTGTTGCGCCCGCTGTTGGGGCTCCTCGCCGCTGCTGCCCTCGTCGTGCTGCCGCTGGCGATGGCGAGCGCCGCCGAGCCGCCGTCGACGGCGCCGCTCTTCGCGTTGACGCTTGCCGACGCCGAAAACCGGCCGCTGCCGCTCGAGTCGTTGCGCGGCCGGCCGCTGCTGGTCAATTTCTGGGCCCGCTGGTGCGCGCCGTGCCGCAAGGAGATTCCCGAACTGGCCGCGCTGCAGCAGCGCCATGCCGGCCGCGGACTGGTCGTCGTCGGCATCGCCGTCGAGGAGGCGGACAAGCGCGCGGCGCTGGCCGAATTCGCGCGGGCCCATGACATGGACTATCGCTGGCTGATCGGCGGCACCGAGCGCAGCATCGAACTGATGCGGGCACTCGGCAACACGAAGTCCGGGCTGCCGTTCACCGTCTTCATCGACCGTGACGGCCGCCTGCAGCAGGCGAAACTCGGTGCCATGAGCGGGGCCGAGATGGACGCCGCCGTGCGCGCGCTTTTCTGAGTGGTGGCCATGGCGGCAACTGCTGCGACCGGCTCCCGCGCTCGTTGCCAGACGCTGCCCGCTCTGGCGATAATGGACCGTCGCGACCGTGGACCGGCGTTGCCGGAACCTGGTCCGGCAGCACCCCGTGAAGGATGAAGATGAAAAGAATGCTGTTCCTGCTGTCGTTCCTGCTGCTCACCGGCTGCGCCGCGCCGACCCTGCGCGGCACCGGCGACCTCGGCGTCGTCATCGAGCGCGGCAGCGGCCACGTGACCCTGGTCGATACCACGCGGCGGCAGCCTTATGCCCGCATCGGTGGCCTCGGCGACCTGTCGCACGCGTCGGTGGTGTTCTCGCGCGACGGCCGCCATGCCTACGTCTTCGGCCGTGACGGCGGCCTGACGAAGATCGACCTGCTGCAGGCGACGATCGTCCGCCGCGTGCTGCAGTCGGGCAACGCCATCGGCGGTTCGATCTCGCAGGACGGACGCATCGTCGTCGCGCAGAACTACACCCCGGGCGGCATCAAGGCCTTCGACGCTGGCACGCTCGACCTGCTGTCCGAGGTTCCCGCCGAGTACGCGCCGGGCAGCTTCTCGAAGGTCGTCGGCCTCGTCGACCTCAGCGGCAACCGCTTCGCCTATGCGCTGTTCGAAGGCGGCGAGATCTGGGTCAGCGATTTCTCCAACCCGAGCAGGCCGCAGACGCAGCGCTTTCCCGCCGGCCTGCAGCCCTACGACGGGCTGGTGACGCCCGACGGCCGCTTCTACCTCGCCGGCCTGTTCGGCGAGGACGGCGTCGCGCTGCTCGACACCTGGCTGCCGCAGCAGGGCAGTCGCCGCATCCTGCAGGGCTACGGTCGCGGCCAGGAGAAGCTGCCGGTGTTCAAGATGCCGCATCTGCGCGGCTGGTCGATGGCGCAGGGCCGCGCCTACCTGCCGGCGATCGGCCGGCACGAGGTGCTGGTGGTTGATGGCAGCAACTGGCAGGAGGTCGGCCGCATCCCGGTCAAGGGGCAGCCGGTGTTCGTCATGGCACGCCCCGACGGGCGCCAGGTCTGGGTCAACTACGCCTTCCCCGACAATGGCTGGGTGGAGGTGATCGATACCCTGAGCGGCAAGGTGGTGCAGACCCTCGAGCCCGGCCGGGCGATCCTGCACATGGAGTTCACGCCGCGCGGCGAGCACGTCTGGCTCTCGGCACGCGACGACAACAAGGTGGTGATCTACGATACCGCCCGCTTCGAGAAGATCGCCGAGTTCCCGGCGCAGGCACCGAGCGGCATCTTCTTCACCAGCCGTGCCGCGCGCACCGGGTTCTGACCGCGATGATCGACAGCGGCGCCCTCGACTTCCGCCTGCTCAACGAGTTCCAGCGCGATTTCCCGCTCTGCCCGGCACCTTTTGCCGAACTGGCGTCGCGTCTCGGCGTTGCCGAAGCGAAGGTGCTGCAGGGACTCGAAGCGTTGCGCCGCGAGGGCAAGGTCGCCCGCGTCGGCGCGGTCTTCGCGCCGAAGCGGATCGGTGCCAGCACGCTGGCGGCGCTGGCGGTACAGCCGGCGCAACTGGCGGCGGTGGCCGCGGCGGTGAATCGCTTTCCCGAGGTCAACCACAACTACGAGCGCGAACACCGCTACAACCTCTGGTTCGTCGTCACCGCCGGTTCCGAGGGGCGGCTGCAGGCGACCCTCGGCGCCATCGAGCAACTGGCTGGCCTGCCGCTGCTGCGGCTGCCGATGCTGCAGGAGTACCACATCGACCTCGGCTTCGCGCTCGGCGGCGCGCCCGCGGCGACCGGCAGGGGCGTGCCGGTGCGGCAACCGCTGGTGCCGCCGAAGGCGCTCGACGAGCAGGAGCGGCGGCTGGTCATCGCCCTGCAGGAGGGGTTGCCGCTCTTCATCCGGCCGTTTGCCGTTCTTGCCAGCCGCATCGGCTGTGACGAGGGCGAAGTGCTCGAGCGCATCCGGCGCTGGTGCGCCGAAGGCATCATCAAGCGCTTCGGCGTCATCGTCCGCCATCACGAACTCGGCTACACGGCCAATGCGATGCTGGTGCACGACGTTCCCGACAGCGAGGTCGACGAGGTCGGCGAGCGGCTGGCGTGCGTCGATGGCGTCAATCTGTGCTATCGCCGGCCGCGTGTCCTGCCGCAGTGGCCCTACAACCTCTTCTGCATGATCCATGGCCAGGCCCGCAGCGAAGTGGCAGCGCGCATCGCCGGCCTGCGCCAGCGGCTCGGCCTCGGCAACTACGCGCACGAAATCCTCTTCTCGCTGACCCGCTTCAAGCAGAGCGGTGCGCGTTATGCGTGAGCCGGCACCGATCGATGCCGTCGATCGTGCCCTCATCGACCGCCTGCAGGGCGGTTTTCCGATCTGCGAACGGCCGTACGCCGAGGTCGCCGGCTGGCTGGGAATCGACGAAGCGGAACTGCTCGAGCGCCTCGGCCGCCTGCTGGCGACGCGCGTCCTGACCCGCTTCGGGCCGATGTTCCAGGTCGAGCGAATGGGCGGCGCCTTCGTCCTGGCGGCGATGGCGGTTGCCGATGCAGACTGGCAGCGAGTGCGCGCGGTCGTCGATGCGCTGCCCGAGGTCGCCCACAACTACCGCCGCGAGAGCGACCGCAACTCGGCCTTCAACATGTGGTTCGTCCTCGCCACCGAGAGCGAGGCGGGTATCGCCGCCGCCATCCGGCGGATCGAGGAGGGCAGCGGGTTGCCGGTCTTCGCCTTCCCGAAGCTCCGCGAGTACTTCGTCGAAATGAAGCTGGCGGTGCGGACATGAGCCTGCGGCTCGACGACATCGATCGGCGCCTGGTGCTGGCGACGCAGGACGGCCTGCCGCTGGTGCCACGCCCCTACCACGAACTCGCGACGCAGCTCGGCATCGCGCCGGCCGAGGTGATGGAACGGCTTCTGCGGATGCTCGCACGCGGAGTCATCCGGCGCATCGGCGCCGTTCCCAACCATTACGCGATCGGCTACACCGCCAACGGCATGAGCGTCTGGGACGTGCCGGACGAGGCGATCGACGAACTCGGCGTGCGCGTCGGCGCGCTCGACTTCGTCACCCATTGCTACCACCGGCCACGCCGGCTGCCGCAGTGGCCGTACAACCTGTTCGCGATGGTGCATGGCAGCTCGCGTGACGAGGTGCTGGACAAGGTGGTTGCGATTGCCCGCCTGCTCGGCCCGCTCTGCCGCGCGCACGACGTGCTCTTCTCGACCGAAATCCTGAAGAAGACCGGCCTGCGGATCGGTGGTTGAGAGGTTGTGAAGAAATCGTCGTGAGCAAGTCAAGAGCTTCTTGGTATCCCTGATGTCCCTGCCGACCAGAGGACACCGGCGGTCGTGCTGCTGCTGGGACGCTGTCATCGGCAGCAGGAACAGATGCAGGCGCTGCGCGATGAGATTTCGCGGCTGAAGGGCCAGAAGCCGAAGCCGGTGATCAGGGCTTCTGCGCTGGGCGGATCAAACCGCCTGCCAGGCGGTCTTGGCGCAGCAGGGCATTACCGATCCGCGGCATCTTCGCCTGGTGACTGAAGGCGCCTTGTTTGGTACCGTCGTCGAGCGGGGCGTCGCCCCCGATCTGGCGATCCTCAGCGATGACGCCGGGCGGTTCGATGTGCTGACCCATGCCCTGTGCCGGATCCACGCAGGAAGGGAGGTGCGCTCCGAGAGTCGCCAGACTTTTCCACGGCAAGCGGCCCGGTGCGCTGGCGCATCGTCCAAAAATCCACTGCGCCCGACCTGAAGGCGCGCCTGCAGGCGGACGGTCGGATGAATCGGGTACCGGCGCCAGCCGTCCGGTTACTGCCGCCCAGCGCTGCCGGTCGCTTGAGGGCGCTTCAGGAGACCATCCCGAAGCCGAGCGAGCGAACCCTTTCGCGGAACCTGGCGAGCTGATTGGTACGCACCACCAGCGTCTTCGGCCCGGCGCGCAGACACAGCGAGGACGTTTCCGGCCGGCCGGCAATCTGCGCCGCGGTTTCCGCGTCGCGGCACTCGATCAGCAAGGCGCTGCACAGTGTCTTCAGCGCCTTGCCATTGAGCGCGCAGAGCGCGATGAACGATTCGATCGGCTCGGGCAGCGGCGAGCCACCGGTGCTTTCGAGAAAGCCCTTCAGTTCGGCGATGTCGTGGCCTCTTTCGATCGCGGACAGCGAATTTTCGCGGTCGAGCCGCCAGGTTCCGGGCTGCACCGGGACTGCCCAGTTGTCAAGCAGCAGCGCTTCCTCGGCCGCCAGGACACCGCCCATGACGTCGACGTAGAGCCCGGGGGAGAACGACAAGGCGAGGCTGCTGGCGACGGCGGGCGGCTGGTAGGCCGACTCGCGACCCAGCAGGTACGCGCCGAGCGGCGTCAGACGAAAGGCGTTGAGGCCGTCGTAACGGCTCAGGAACGACAGATCGTCGGTACCCCACAGGGCACCATGGTCCGAGCGCGCCCGGGCGGGATGAACGTAGGCGAGGTCCACCAAGCCGAGCGTTGCCGCGTACTCGAAGAGGAAGGCGAAGATGTAGCGATCCTGCAGGATGTTCCAGCCGCCCGATCCGGCATGACCGAGGCTGCCATACTGGCGGTCGCAAAGGTAGAGCTTCCAGGCGTCGTGGGTCACGGCAAAGACGCGATCGGTCGCCCGCATGAAGCGCGAGAATTCATCGACGGCGATCCAGCGGCCGATCGGGCACGCCTGCAAGGTCGCTTCAATGGCCGCCCGCCGGGGAGCGACGGCGGTCATCACCCGCCCCTTGGCATTCTGTCCCTTGATCTCGTCGACGCGGCTGAATTCGTCGAACAGGGTGGTCTTCAGCCACTTCTGCCAAAGCCCGCGCAGCACTTGTGCCGGCGGCATGGCGAGCGCCTTGACGCCGGCCGGGCTGAGTTGCAGGCGGCCTGCCACGCCAACCGCCAGACCGCCGCCCTGCAGCAGCATGGGCCAGGCAAAGGCCTTGATCGGGCCGATTTCCTGGTCCCACTCGTTCTGCTTCCCTTCACCGGCGTAATGGTCGCCACCGGCGAGCTTGTCGCCGAGCAGGCGCTGCGTGGCAGCGCCTGGCAGCGCCGTCTTGTCGCTGACCTGGACGCGCGCCTGCTCGACGGTGCGCAACATGATGACCACTTCCTGCAGGGCTTCGCGTTCGGTCAGGCGGACGATCTGGCGCGCGTTTTCCGCCGGGGCTTCCGTGCTCTCTATGGCTGGCGGGGCGGGAGGGGGCACGAACGCCTGCAGGCGGGGCCGCAGGTCGGTCGGCACCACGTGGCGACCCTCATCCGGCGCGTACTGGATGAACAGGCACAGGGCAGTCCTCTTGCCGGTCGAATAGCCGTACGACTTCGCCGCCGCGACGTGAAAGGCCGGTGCGCGTTGGTACCTGGCGCGAAACCGCCGATCGGAATACTCGCCGAGCGGGTGATGCGCCGCTTCGGCGACGGCAGCCTGCTGCGTCTCGTCAAGCAGCGCCCAGACTGCCTTCAGTTCAGGACCGAACATGGCGACGACGATTCGCTCGACCAGGTCGTCCTTGCGTGCGCTGCTTGCGCCGCCCTGCAGGTAGCCCACCAGATCCTTCAACTCGGGTACGGTGAGGCATCCCAGCGTTTCTTTCAACGTCATCGACATGTTCAGTTCCCTGGTAATGGAGGCGCGATCCTTGGCTGAGTCACAACCGCGCGGCGGCCGAGCCGCCGCGCGCGTGAAGTCGGTAGGTGCCCGGCTGTTGCACAGCTGGCTGTCTCGGCATGAACCGCTGCTTCGGCCGCGGAGGGGCGGAAGCCCGGCGTGGCGTCGGCGCGACGGCACGGCTCGCCGGCCATTCGCCGACGAGACGACTCGTCGGTATTTTGGCGCGTTGAGCGTACAACGCGCAAGGGCCGAGCGGTCGGTGCGCAACGCCGCATGCGCCGGATGGCGCAAGTACGCGACACGCGCTTCACCAGCGGGCACCGGGTGTGCACGGTCCGCACAGCTGCGAGCACGGCGCGGACCGTGCCGAGCGACAACGCAGCCGCTATCCGGGGTCGGCTGCCGCTGTGGCGCTGGCGCGTGGCCACTGAACGAAGGGCAGTCGTCAGCGAATGGCAGGCTTCGAACCGCGGGCGCGCCCTTGGCCGGGGGCCTGTCGACAGAATTTACAGTTGCCATCGACGGCAGCCGATGGGGAAGCGCCAGACGGCTGAATTTCAAGGCTTTATTTGTACATGGCACACTGCTTGCTTTGATGACGGCACGAGCGGGCAAGCGACAAAAAATGATTGCCCCGGAGTTGCTGCACTGGACGCTCGCCTTTTTCATTCATCAGGAGGTAGGGAAAATGAAACATTGTCTGCGCAACATGGCGGCAGCCGTTGCCCTGAGCGTTGCCGCTGCCGGCGCTGCGCACGCTGCGAGCGTGAGCGTCCAGTTTCCGACGAGTTCGGCCACCGTCGTCGGTTCGGTTGGCTTCATCAACCCGACGCAGATCGGCTATTTCTGGTCGGTCCAGCGGGGCGACCTCGTCTCGCAGGCGTACTTCGCCACGGGATTGTTCAACCCCAGTTCGCTGTCGATGGATCTCGACGTGGTCTCCAACAACCTGGCGCCCGGGCAGTCTGTGGACTGGGACGTGCTGGTCAATAACGTCGATGTCGGTGACTGGAGCTGGTCGTCGACCGACGGCACGGGCCTGACCAATATCGCGCTTGCCTTCGCGCCGATCGTCGGCGAGTTCAGCTCGCTTGCGCTGGTCGTCAAGAATGAGGTTCCCAGCGGCGACGGCTCGATCTCGCTGCGACTTGACACGACAACGACCGTGTCGAACGAAGCTCCCGAACCCGGCACGCTGCTGCTTCTGGGCCTGACGCTGGCCGGCCTGGCCACCACGCGTCGTCGGTAGGGTAGTCTTCGCCACACGCAGTCAGCGCAGGAAGAGGGCGGGTCGGTTGCGGCCCGCCCTCTGCGTTCACGGTCGTGTCGTCCGCGCCTGACGCGGCAGCGGGACGCTGCCTCGGCGCACCGCCCGGCCGGCCGCGCAGCCGCGGAACTCAGTCGTCGGCGCCGGCGCGCACGTCGAACTCGACCTTCCAGCGCTGCGCCCCGTCGTGCGGCAGCGCCTCGAGTTCGAGGGTGCCGGCTTCGGTGACGCGGGCGTGCAGGCGGACACGCACCACCTCGCCGGCGACGCGGCCGTCGGCTGGCAGTGTCGTCTGGATTTCGTCGAGTTCCTGCAGTTCGTCGGGCTCCCATTCCTCGAGCAGCGTGCCGACCTCGTCCTGACGGCGGACCGACGAGCCGAAGAAGCGGAAGCGCACCTGCTCGCCGACGACGAGCCCGAACTCCATTGCCGGCAGTGCCGCCTCGCTCCCTTCCTCCATGCCGAATGGCGCCAGGCAGAGTGCCTGCACCGGCGGTTCCATTCCGGGAACGGCGGGCATCACCGATTCGACGGCGACATAGTAGGCGCGTGCCGTGCCGCCGCGGATGCGGACTCCCTGGCCGCGCCGGACGTAGCCGTAGTAAGCGGCGCCGCGGGCGACGGCGAGGTCGAGGTCGGCGCCTGCGAGCAGGCGTGCCGCTGACGCGTCCTCGGCGGCGAGCCAGGAGTTGATGGTCGCCAGGGTGCGTTCGGCAAGCAGCGCCGACTTGAAGACGCCACCGTTGAAGAGGACGGCGGTCGGATGCAGGAAACGGGCATCGGCCGGCAAGCGGCTGCTGAAGCCCTCGAGGTCGGCAGTTGCCGCCACCTGCCGCGAGAGGAAGGCGGCGAGGTGGCGGGTGACGGCGGCATCCTGCGCGTACGGCAGGCCCAGTTGCGTCAGGCCGCCACGACCGCGGCCCTGCGGCCGGTCGCCGATCGCCGCCGGCGGGAAGAAGCCGTCGATCAGGGTCGCCGTCAGCTCGTCCCGCGTCAGTTCGCTGCGCAGCGAACCGCCGATCAGCCGTGCGCCGCGACTGGCGATGACCAGCGGCACCGACGCCAGTTCGGCATCGCCGAGCAGCGCTTCCTTGGCTGCGCGGCAGGCGTGCGTCAGCGCGCGCAACTGCCAGGCGTCAAGCTTGCTGCCCTGTGCCGCCAGCTTGCCGGCGACGGCATAGGCGAGCGCCAGGTCCATGTTGTCGCCGCCGAGCAGGATGTGTTCGCCGACCGCCACCCGGTGCAGCTCGAGGTTGCCCGCACGCTCGAGAACGGCGATCAGCGAGAAGTCGCTCGTGCCGCCGCCGACATCGACGACGAGGATGATGTCGCCGGGTTGCACCTGCTTGCGCCAGTTGCCGCCGCTCTTCTCGATCCAGCTGTAGAGCGCCGCCTGCGGTTCCTCGAGCAGGATCATCCGCTCGCAGCCGGCGGCGCGGGCCGCCTCGGCAGTCAGCTCGCGGGCGGCGGGATCGAACGAGGCCGGAATGGTGACGACGATCTCCTGCTCGACGAAGGGCGCCTGCGGCTGTGCCGTGTCCCAGGCGGCGCGCAGGTGCGAGAGGTAGCGCAGCGAGGCCTCGAGCGGCGACAGCCGGGCGACCTCGGGCGGCGCATCGTTCGGCAGGATGGCGGCGCGGCGGTCGACGCCGGCGTGGCAGAGCCAGCTCTTGGCGCTGGCAACGAGGCGGATCGGCGTCGCCGCGCCGCGGCTGCGCGCCATCTCGCCGACGGCGTAATCCTGTTCGGCCGTCCACGGCAGGCTGAGGTCGCCGCTGGCGAGTTCGCTCGCGTGCGGCAGGTAGATGAAGGAGGGCAGCAGTCCGAGCGACTCGACCGAGCCGGGCGCGGTGAGCTGCGGGATCGACAGCACCTGCTGGCTGACCTGTTCGCCGTCGCAGGCTGCGAGGTCCACATAGGACAGGGCGCAGTGGGTGGTGCCGAGGTCGATGCCGATGGAGAAGGCGGGTTCGCTCACAGTTCCACCTCCGCCGCGGCAACGATGTGCAGGTCGTGGCCGCTCGCCAGGCGCGGCAGGCGGGTTTCCCGCACCCGCCAGCCCCGATGCGTCAGGCTGCCGGTGAACGGCGGCTCGCCGACGACGTTGCCGGTGACACGGATCGCCGCGGCGTCGAATCCCGCCGGCAGCGTCAGGCGGCTGCCTTCGGGCTCGTCGCGCACCGGCTCGATGCTGAAGTTCTCGCGCAGGACCTTGCGGCAGCCTTCATGGACGACGCGCGCGGCGGCGCCGATGTCGGCGTCACCGTAGGCGGCGACATCCTCCTCGATGAAGTCGATGAAGCGCGCCTCGCGCTGCAGCAGTCCGAGGAGCTGCAGCGCGCCGTCGGGCGCCGCCGCAAGCAGCGGCGGCGGCGCCGGCCTGGCCGCGGGGGCAGGCGGGGCCGTCGGCGCTGCGGGTTCGCGGCGCTCGTCGCCGCTGCGCAATGCCTGGATGCGGGCAGCGAGGTCGCCGTCGGCAAGGATGGCGAAGAAGGTGCCGAAGGCAATCGAGATTCTGCTCAACAGGGATGGGTTGGCTACTTTCATGGATGGTTCCTGGTGTCTGCCGCGCTGGCGGCGCGGGCGGGTGTTCTCGGGTCCGGTCATGGCCCTGCCGTGGCTGCCGGGCGGGTCCGGCGCCGCCCGGCTGACGACGGGGCGGGGTCAGGAGGCCGCAGGCGCGCGCATGGTAGCGGTGGCCGGGGTGAGACGCAACGCCGGCCGGCGGGCGGCAGCAGGCTTGCTGGCAAGCCGCCGGTGCTGCGACGGGCGCGTCTGTTGCGGCGCAATATAAACCATTTTGCCGGTTTCCGGTAGCGCGGCAGCGCCCCGGCCCGCTGCTGCGGGTGCGACGCGGCCGGGCACGCGGCGTGCACGCGAGATGCAGCCAGGGCGGCGCGACTCGTAGCCAGGAGCGTACGAGTTGGCGCCAGAGGTGTGCGTATGGGCGCGAGGGGCGTGCGCGTTGAAGCCAGAGGCGTGCGAGCCGTAGCCAGAGGTGTGCGTGTTGGCGCGAGGGGCGTGCGCGTTGAAGCCAGAGGCGTGCGAGCCGTAGCCAGAGGCGTGCGAGTCGAAGCCAGAGGCGTGCGAGTCGTAGCCAGGGGCGTGCGCGTTGAAGCCAGAGGCGTGCGCGTCGAAGCCAGAGGCGTGCGAGTCGAAGCCAGAGGCGTGCGCGTCGAAGCCAGAGGCGTGCCCGCCGGGGCTTGGAACGTGTCGCCGTGAGGCTGGCGGGTATGGGCGAAGCCCTGTGCCTTGCTGCCATCGTGCCAGGGGCGCGAGGCGCTGTCCTGCGCCGCTTCGGCGTCAGCGGCACGATCCGCGTCGACCCGAAGAGCGTGATGTGGCAAGCTGTCGCGTGTCTTCTGGTGTCCGGCGCCAGTCATGCACCGCGCGCTCGAAGCCTGGGCAGAGGAAGTGCCGCAATTGCCCACCGCGGCTCGACTTGCACGAGGAACGAACAGCGAAGGCACTGCGCCGGCCGTCGCGTCGGCACTGCCGTCAGGGGAGGAGGAGCATGCGGTTGAATCGTCGCATCCCGTCGCGGGTGCTGCTGTGGGCGGCCATCGCGGTCGCCGGTCTGCCGCCGGTACAGGCGCAGGAGTATCGCCGTGATGGCTCGGTGCGTCCGGACCGGGTGCTGTCGCCCGATGAAAGCGTCGGCGAGCCGGCGCTCTCGCCGGCGGCAGTCCGTCCGGACAAGGCCCTGGCACCCGATCGGACCGATTCCGGACCGGTGTCGTCGCCGGGCGCGGTGCGGCCCGACAGGGCGCTCGCGCCCGACGAGACCGACGCTGCACCGGTGCTCTCTCCCGACGCGGTGCCGGCGGATCCGGCGTTGCCGCCCGACTAGCCGGCCGCCGGGGTGACGGCGGCGGTTGCCGGGCTGGCGGCGGGCAGGCGGTCGATGAACCAGCGCGCGGTGGCGCGCGCGACCAGTTCGAAAGCCGCTGCCGAAGTGGGCGAGTCGGCTTGGGCGGCCAGGGTTCGCAGCTCGTGCGGGCAGGCCAGTTCGCGCAGCGCGCGGCGGTTGCTCGTCGTGCCGCGCGCGTCGTCCTCATCGACGAGAACCAGCAGCGGCGACGCCAGCGAGCGCAGGTAGAGGGCGCCGGCGAGATCGATCAGCCCGCCGCGGCAGACGAGCGCGTAGATTTCGTGGTCGCGCAGCGCGGCGACGCGCAGCACCACCGGCGAGCAGTCGCCGCCGGCGCTGAGGCCGATCGGCAGCGTCGGCAGTTCGCCCAGCAGCATCCGCTGCTTGAGCAGCGCGAGGCCGTCGAGCAGACGCCGGGCGAGCAGCGAGACGTTGTGCTGCAGGTCGGCGAAGCGCTCCTCCGCCGGCGTCAGCAGGTCCAGCGTCAGCGTGCCGATGCCGGCGTGCTGGAGGATGACGGCGAGGGCGTCGTCGCGTGCTGCCGGATCCGGTCCGGCGTGGGTCAGGACGACCAGCGCCGACAGCCGCTGCGGCAGCGTCAGCAATCCCTGCAGCGATCCGTGACCGGCGGCAAGCGCGATCGGCGTCTGGCCCGGGAAGGCGAGTGCGCCGGTCAAGGACGCTGCAGCCTGACCGGCACCCGGCGTGGGCCGAACGGCTTGCCGAAGTGGGCAAAGCGGCCGGCGATCTGCGTGCCGCAGTGCGGGCAGCGGCCATCGGCTGGCAGATCGTGGTGGCGGATGCGGTACCAGTCGCGCTCGATCAGCGCCGCCTGGCAGCCAGGACAGAAGGTGGTGCCGCCTTCGCTGTCATGGACGTTGCCGGTGTAGACGTAATGCAGGCCGGCGTCGATGGCGATCCGCCGCGCCCGCGTCAGCGTCGACGCGGGGGTCGGCGGCAGGTCGTCCATCTTCCAGTCGGGGTGGAAGGCGGTGAAGTGCAGCGGCACCTGCGGCCCGAGTTCGCGCGCCACCCAGTCGGCGAGGGACTTGATCTCGGCCGGCGAATCGTTCTTGCCGGGGATCAGCAGCGTCGTGATCTCGAGCCAGCAACTGGTCTCGTGGTGGATGTAGGCGAGGATGTCGAGCACCGGCTGCAGGTGGCCGCCGCAGAGGCGGAAATAGAAGTCGTCGGTGAAGGCCTTCAGGTCGACGTTGGCGCCGTCCATGGCGGCGAAGAACTCGCGCGCCGGCTCGGGGTGGATATAGCCGGCGGTGACGGCGACGGTGCGGATGCCGCGCTCGTGGCAGGCGAGGGCGGTGTCGATCGCATACTCGGCAAAGATCACCGGGTCGTTGTAGGTGAAGGCGACCGACTGTGAACCGTAGGCGACCGCCGCGTCGGCGATGCCCTGCGGGCTGGCGGCGTCGAGCAGCCGATCCATGTCCTTCGACTTCGAGATGTCCCAGTTCTGGCAGAACTTGCACGCCAGGTTGCAACCGGCGGTGCCGAAGGAGAGAATCGCCGATCCGGGATGGAAGTGGTTGAGCGGCTTCTTCTCGATCGGGTCGATGCAGAAGCCGGATGAACGGCCGTAGGTCGTCAGGATCATCCGGCCGTCGACGTTCTGGCGAACGAAGCAGGCGCCGCGCTGGCCGGCGTGCAGCTTGCAGTCACGCGGGCAGAGGTCGCACTGGATGCGATCGTCTTCGATGGCGTGCCACCAGCGACCGGGGTGAGCCGATTCGGGTACTTTCGGCGAGTGCGTCAGGTCTCTTTCCATTTGCGTACTCCGTAGCGGGCGAGGCGGATTTCCGGATGCCAGAAGTCGGCCGGCAGCCCCGCCTTGAGCTTCAGTTGGGCGAGGAACTGGCGCGGGTCGGGGAGTGACTCCCAGACCTGCGGCAGGAAGGTGGCGCGCCGCTGCCGATAGCCCAGGACGACGCCATTGACCGCTGGTTGCAGGCGGGCGATGGCGTCCGCCTCGTCGACCACCGGGAAGGCTTCGGGCGCCGTCAGCAGCGAGACCTCGACCC
Organism: Candidatus Accumulibacter conexus; assembly: GCA_017592775.1. Lineage (GTDB taxonomy): Bacteria > Pseudomonadota > Gammaproteobacteria > Burkholderiales > Rhodocyclaceae > Accumulibacter > Accumulibacter conexus. Next base: position 34,509 of record JAGFNJ010000043.1, read on the forward strand.
GTGTCGTGGCAAACTCGTCGGCGGTCAGCGGCGCAAAGCGGTGGTCGCGAAAGGCAGCGGCGAGCGCATTCTCGCCGACATCGACCAGCAGTGGCCGCTGCGCCTCGAGGCTGCCGATGCAGCCGCGCAACTCGCCATTGCGGGTCAGCGTGACGAAGGTGGCGCCCGGCTCGCCGAGTTCGGGCAGTTCGCTGACGGGTCGTGTCGGCAGCCCGAAGCTGTCGGCGATGGCGTTGCGGGCGGCGGTCAGCAGGGCCTCGCCGAGGCGGTCGGTGGCATCAGCGGGCACTGGCGGCCTCCTCGCTGAAACAGAAGGCACCGTAACCGACGACCCGCGAGCGATCGCCGGCGGTGTCGCCGGAGTTGCGCAGGTCGACCAGCCGCGCCCGCAGTCCGTGCCGCCGTGCGGCCAGCAGCAGGCCGTTGACCGGTGTCGCACCGCAGGCCTGCTGATGGTCGATGTCGGCGTCGAGGGCGACGATGTGCCGGGCGGTGTCGTCGTCGGTTGCCCGCGCGGCGGCGTAGGGCAGGTAGTGCGACAGATCCGAGCTGATCACGAAGAGCGTCTCGTCGCCGCCCCAGAGGCATTCGAGCACCTCCGCCACCTGTTCCGGCGAGGCGCGGCCGACGGCAAGCGGCAGCAGGCCGAAGTCGCCGAGCACGGTCTGCAGGAACGGGAGTTGCACTTCCAGCGAGTGCTCGGCGGCGTGTGCGGCGTCGCTGACGACGACCTGCGGCAGGTGGGCGATCGCCGCCGCCGCCGCCTGGTCGACGGCGACGACGCCGAGTGGGGTGGCAAAGGCGCTGGCGGCCGGCAGCGCCAGACCGTTGACCGCCACCCGGTGCGTCGGCCCGAGCAGGACGACGCGCCGGATGTCCGCGCCCGCTTCCGCCAGCGGCGCGTAGACGCTGGCAGCGATCGGTCCGGAGTAGATGTAGCCGGCATGGGGGGCGATGATCGCCTTCACGTGCCGGCCGCGGGTCGCCGCCGGCGGTGCGCTGTCAGCCAGCATCTGGCGGACGTCGCGGGCGAGGGCGGTCGCCGATCCCGGATAGAACATGCCGGCGACGGCTGCCGGGCGGGTGTGCGCTGTGGCGTGCATCACGTTGATCCTCCTGCGCGGGTCTGGCTGCGCCGGGCCGGCGCGATAGCTTAAAATTAGCCCATGTCAGCTCACTACGCAATCGTTCCCGCTGCCGGCAGCGGTTCCCGCCTCGGCGGCGAGGCGCCAAAACAGTATCAGTTGCTCGCCGGGCGGCCGCTGCTCCATCACAGTCTCGCGACGCTCTGCGACTGCCGCTCGATCGAGCGGGTCTGGGTCGTCCTCGCGCCCGACGACTGCTGGTGGCGCCACTACGACTGGACGAGTCTCGGCCACAAGCTGGAGGCCGTCTTCTGCGGCGGCGCGACGCGTGCCGAGAGTGTCGCCAACGGGCTGCGCGCCGCGGCCACCGTCGCGCTCGATGACGACTGGGTGCTGGTGCACGACGCGGCGCGCCCGTGCCTGTCGCCGGCGATGATCACCGCGCTGTGCGACGAACTCGCCGACGATGCCGTCGGCGGCCTGCTGGCGGTGCCGGTGGCCGACACGCTGAAGCGTGCAGACAGCGGCCAGCGCGTCGCCCGCAGCGAGCCCCGCGACGACCTCTGGCAGGCGCAGACGCCGCAGATGTTCCGCTACGGTCTGCTGACCCGGGTCCTCGCCGAACACCCGGGTGGCACCGACGAGGCGTCGGCGGTCGAGGCGGCCGGCCTGCGGCCGCGGCTGGTGCGCGGCGACGCCAGCAACCTCAAGGTGACCTTCGCCGGAGACCTGCGGCTGGCGGCAATGATCCTGCAGGTGCAGGTGCAGGCGCAGGCGCAGGCGAGGTGGGGCGAATGATCCGCGTCGGCCAGGGTTGCGACATTCACGCGCTGGTGCCCGGGCGTCGCCTGCTGCTGGGTGGCGTCGAGATCGCCCATCATTCCGGGCTGCTCGGCCACTCGGACGCCGATGTGCTGCTGCACGCGATCACCGACGCCCTGCTCGGCGCCGCCGCGCTCGGCGACATCGGACGCCACTTCCCGGACAGCGACGAGCGTCATCGCGGCGCCGACAGCCGGCAACTGCTGCGCGCCACGGCAGCGCTGCTGGTGCAGGCCGGCTGGCGGGTCGGCAACGTGGACGCGACGATCATTGCCCAGCAACCGCGCCTGGCGCCGTATCTGCCGCAGATGGTCGGCAACATCGCTGCCGACCTGCAGGTGCCGGCCGACTGCGTCAACGTCAAGGCGAAGACGGCCGAGCGGCTCGGCTTCGTCGGGCGTGGCGAGGGTATTGCCAGCGAAGCGGTGGTGCTGATCAACCGCGCGCGCTGAGGCAGCGGCGCGTCAGCCGCCAGCCGGTGGTCGCGACAGCCGCAGCGGCCGCGCGGCCTGCAGGCTGTTCAACCAGAGTTCGCAATCGAGGAAGGCGCCGCTGGCGGCGAGTGTGCAACGCAGGTTGCCGCTGTCGATCAGCGTTTCGCCGGGGCTGCTGGCCACTTCCAGGGCAATGCCGAACACCGTGCTGCCGTCGGCGGCGCGGCGACTGGTGCCGCGACCGCGGTAGGCGATGGCGTCGAGCGCAGCCGGCGACTGCTCGCGCCAGAACTTGCGATAGTCGCTCCAGTCCGGCCGCTGGCGGATGTCCACCGGCGCAGTGGCGAGTACGACCTCGTTGCCCGACTGGCGCAGCGACAGCACCAGGTGCTCGCCCGGAACCAGTTCACCGAGCCAGTTGCCGGCGAACGCCGGTGCAGCGGGTTCAATGGCGCCGGGCACCGCGGCGGTTGTCGTAGGCGCCGGCAGCCGGGCGGCGTACCAGCCGGCAGCAACGGTCAGCAGCAGGCCGGCGGCGAGCAGCGTGGCGACGGCCAGCGGGCTGCGCCGCCGACTCCGGCCGCCGGCCGCTGGGGTGGAGGTGCCCACCGCGGGCGCTCCTGCCGTCGCCGCGCCGACGCCCAGCGCCCGCAGATCGGCGACCAGGCGCTGCAGGTCGTTCTTCCAGTCGTAGGCGCGCAGCTGCCGCCAGCTGAACTCGCCGAGGCGGTCGAAGGGGGGCGGCAGCTGGCTGCAGTCAGGGGGGGCCGGCAGGTCGTCGCAGAGCAGCGGCACGATCTGCGCGCCGACCGCCAGCGCGCTCTCGACTTCGCGCCGCACCGGGTCGTCGGGATGGTTGATGCGCAGGGCGCCGTGCTCGTCGGTGGCCGCCAGCAGTTGCGGCGTCACCAGCAGCAGGAGCACCGGCCGCTCGGCGATCGCCGCGCCGATGGCGTCACGCCAGCGGACACCGCCGCGCAGATCGTCCTTGTCGAGGAACACCTGCGCGTCACCGAACAGCGCGCCGAGGTCGCGCGCCAGCGCCGTCGCCTTGTCGCGCCCGTCCGCCGCGCGGTAGCTGATGAACAGCCGTGCCACCGGCGCGCTAGCCCCGCTGCCCGCACCAGCCCGCTACGGCTTGGGCGGCGTCAGGCATCCTTCGCCGGGCGGTGTTTCTTCGCCGACCGTGCCTTCTTCTCCGACGGCGGTTTGGCGGCAGAGCGGGCCGATCGGCTGCCGGCCGCCCCGTCTGCGGCGGCCGCCGCAGACGGGCTGAACGGCGCCGAGCGCGGAGCCGCCACTGCGGCGATGAAGGCGTTGCTCACCCAGCCCTCGACCTCGGCGTTGCTCACCACTTCGACCAGGCTCCAGCGGTCGCGCGCCTCGAGCAGGAAGACTTCGGTGCCTTTCCGGAGCGCCGCCGCCACCGGCTCGAAGCTGGCGTCGGGACCCTTGCGGATGTTGAGGCTGCTGGCGGTGACGACGTAGCGCGGTGGCGAATCGTCCTCGCGGCCGAGGACGCGGCTCTTCAGCGCGGAGAGCGGGAAGGCGGGGCCGGGGTCGCTCTTGCGACCGGGAGCGATGTCCTCGTGCCCGAGAACGTCCTGCAGTCCGTAGTGTTCGACCAGCAGGTCGGCGAGTTCGATGGCGCGCTCGATCTGCACTTCGCTGTAGGTGTGCCAGGGCGAAACCGGGCCACCGTTGCGATGCGCCGCCAGCAGGACTTCATCCTCCGGGTAGGCCTTGCCGAACCAGGCCTGATACTGGCTGCCGACCCGCTTCAGCAGGCCGGCGTTGTCCATCTCGACGCCGATCGAGTGGCTGTTGAGGCCGACCAGTCCGGCCCACTGGCTGACGCCGGCGTGCCAGGTGACGATGTTGAAGGGAGCGAGCTGGACGATGCGCCCGTCACGGCCGAGGACGAGGTGCGCCGAAGCGTTGCCCTGCGGTTTCCGCGTGCACAGCGATTCGACCGAGCTTTCGAGCGAGCGGCCGGCGGTGTAGTGCAGTACGAGATAGCTGGGGGTCATGACGCCACCCCGGTTCGGGGTGTCGCGATGGCTGACCTGGTCGCCGACCAGTTTGTGGTTTTCGATTCTCAGGGTCATGGGTGTCTCCTCGCCGGTTTCGATGGGCCGCGATGCCAAGCATCGCGGGGATGCCCGCGGGACGCGACGCGGGCAGTGGTCAATGCTAGCACCAATGCCGCCGCGGGCCGGCATTGGTGCGCCGCTTCTGCCGCGCCAACGGGGGCTTGCTGCCGCGCGCAGATGACGCGGCGGATCGGCTCCACTGCATGGCGTCGGCGCGGGGAGCAGTGAACGCAGCACAGCGCCGTTCGGCGTTGCAGCCAAATCAGTCGTTCGAGCCCCCCATCGGCATGCGGCGGCGCGTCGCGCATGGTGGTGAACTGCTGGGACGCTTCCGCATCCAGTCCTGCAAGGTCGTCCTACTTCGCTACGTCGTCAAGCTCGTAGCTGGTGCTGCGGCCACCCGCGTCCGACTTGCGCAGGACGCCCCGTGCCAGCAGATCCGTGATGTCGCGCAGGGCGGTGTCCGGCGAACATTTCGCGATCGCCGCCCATTTGCTGCTGCTGAGCTTGCCGTCAAAGCCGTCGAGCAGCCGGTTGAGCAGCTTCACCTGCCGCTCGTTCAGCGCTGCAGAACCGGGTGCAGCCCAGCGCTGCCAGAACCGCGTCTTGACCAGCACGGCGTCCAGCGTGTGCTGTGCCTGATCGACGGCGCGATGCAGCGTGGCGAGGAACCACGCGAGCCAATCGGTGACATCCAGGGATGCTTTTTGGGTGTGCTCCAGGACATCGTAGTAGGCCTTGCGCTCGCTCTGGATCTGCGCCGACAGACTGTAGAAGCGCTGCGGACTGCCATCCGCACGGGCCAGGAACAGATCGCCGACGGCACGCGCGATGCGCCCGTTGCCATCATCGAAGGGGTGCAGGGTGACAAACCACAGGTGCGCAAGCCCGGCCTTGATCAGTGGTGGCTCGTTTGACGCGCTGTTGGCCCAGGCCAGAAACCGGGCAGTTTCCGACTCCAGCCGGTCGGCGGGCGGCGCCTCGAAATGCACGCGTTGACGCCGCAGCGGCCCCGAAACCACTTGCATCGGGCCGGTGACATCGTCGCGCCAGCCGCCCACGTTGATCCGGGCGAGGCCCGAATGGCCCGTGGGGAACAAGGCAGCATGCCATTCGAACAAGCGATCCCGGGTGATCGGAGCGCTGCAGTTGGCGGTGGCGTCGAGCACCATCTCGACCACGCCTTCGGCGTGGCGGTCCACCGGTGCCAGGGCGCCGATGTCGACGCCGAGTCGGCGCGCGATCGAGGAACGCACGGATGCGACGTCGAGTTGCTCGCCCTCGATCTCGCTCGTCTTGATGACATCCTCCGTCAACACCGACAGGCTGGCCTGGTCGCGCAGGGCGATACCGACCTCGGCCAGTCGGCCGATCAACAGACCCTGGGCGCGACTGACGTCGGCCAGTGGCTGGGCCAGCGCCGCCAGGTCGAAGCGCCACGTTGGCCAATCGCCGGCCTGCCAGATGTACGTCAAATCACCGCTTTTCATGCGGAGATTATGGGCCGCATTCTCCGCGCGCGCAAGTCATTCGCCGCACAGGATGCGTCGAATGAGCGCTCGATTCACCGCACGGGATCACTGCGAGAGCGGGCGCTCGCCCGCGGAATGGGTGTCATTGGGTGCGCTTCTGGGCACCGCCCGGGCCAGCAGTGCGCCTGAGCGAGGGAGCACCGTCGGCGCCGCTCAAGCATCCACCGGCACGCGATCAGGCGCGAAATTCCGCTGCGTTTCCGCCGCCGTCGGCGATAATGCGCCCGCCGCCGGTTTCGCGGGCGTTGCTGCCGCCAGGTGCCGGCGGCACGCCGTGACCGGACCCGGGCGGCAGACGATTCCTCCGCCCCTGGAGCTGCAATGGACCCATTGACGCATGCCCTGCTCGGCGCGACGGCCGCGCAGGCGATCCTCGGCCGCCGCCTCGGTCGCCAGGTATGGCTGCCCGGTGCGCTGGGCGGCCTCCTGCCCGACGCCGACATCGTCATCCGCAGTACGGCCGATCCGTTGCTGGCGATCGAGTATCACCGCCACTTCACGCACGCCTTCGCCTTCATCCCGGTCGGCGGTGTCGTCGCCGCCTCGCCTTGGCTCGTGCAGCGGCGCTACCGTGCCGACTGGCGACCGCTGCTTGCCGCAGCGACGATCGGTTGCGCGACGCACGGGCTGCTCGATGCCTGCACGAACTACGGGACGCACCTGCTCTGGCCGTTCTCGCCGCTGCGCGTCGCCTGGCACTGGCTGACGACGATCGGCCCCTTGCTGACGCTGGCGCTGCTCGCCGGGCTACTCGTCGCCGTGCGCCGGCAATCGCGGCTGCCGGCGGTACTGTCATTGCTGTTCGCTCTCGCCTATGTCGGCGTGGCGGCCTGGCAGCGCGAGCGTGCGCTCGATCTGCAGGCACTGATCGCTGCCGCGCGCGGCCATCCGGTGGCGCGCGCCGAGATGTTTCCGAGCGTCGGCAATCCGATCGTCTGGCGATCGGTCTACCAGTCCGGGACGACGCTGCACAGCGATCGGCTGCGCGTCCTCGGTAGTGCGGGCAGCCATTGGAAGCCGGGCAGCACGCTGGAACTGCTGCTCGCCGCGGATCTGCCGCCGGCGGCAGCGGCCGATCCGCGCGTGCGCCGGGACTTCGCCCGCTTCAGCTATTTCTCCGACGGCTGGGCCGCGCGCTCCGACAGCGATGCGAGCGTGATCGGTGACGCGCGCTACTCGCTCTCGCGCGATTCCTTCGAGCCGATCTGGGGAATCCGTTTCCACCCGGGCACCGCGGCACCGACCGAGTGGGTCGACCAGACGGCGCGCAATCGGGTGCCGGTCAGCGAACTCTGGCGCGAGATCAGTGGCACGGCGACGGGTTATCGCCGCCTGCCGATGTCGGGCGGCGTGGCTGCCGGGCCGGCGGCGCGTGACCACAGTGCCGCACGGCCTGGAGCGGGTTAGCGATTCACCGTTCGCCGGCGGCTCGCCGGCTGGGCAGCAACGCTCAAGCCTGACGATCGTCGCGTTCGAACAGCGGCAGCCGCTCGCAGTCGATCGTTTCCGCCTGCTCGCGCAGCGCGGCACGGGCGAGGACGTGCGAGGCAACCGGCAGGGTCAGCCAGACAATGGCGATGATGGCCAGCGCACGGCCGATCCAGGCGGCATCGCCACCCACCAGCGCCGCGCCGAGGACGATGCAGGCAACAGCCAGCGATCCCGCCTTGGTCGCCGCATGCTGTCGCGAGAGGGCGTCAGGCAGGGTGAACAGGCCGATGCTGGCGAGCAGCAGAATGAGGGCGCCGAGGGCGATCAGCAGGATGCCGGCAAGGGTCATGGCTCGGGGTCGGCAGGTGGATCGGCAGGGCGCCCGCGGGAGATCAGTCGCGCCCACGCCAGCGTCGCGACGAAGCCGATCAGCGCGACGCCGATGGCAACGTCAAGGAACAGCACCTGCCCAGTGTGCAATGCCGCTGCGGCACAGAGGGCGATCGCAGCCGCGAACAGGATGTCGAGAGCGATCAGGCGATCGGCGTCGCTCGGGCCGCGCACGAAGCGCAGCACCGCGAGGGCGATGGCCAGGAACACGACGGCCACCAGCAGGTCGATCGGCAGGTTGCTCATCGCCGGTCGCCGGCCGGAAAAAGCGCCGCGACATCGCGCTCGAAGTCGCGCCGGATGCCAGCGACGGTACCGTCGGCGCTGTCGAGGTCGAGCAGATGCAGGAGGATCTCGCTGCGCTCGGGGGTGATGTCGATGGCGCTGCTGCCGGGGGTCAGGCTGACCAGGGCAGCAAGGACTGCCGCGCCGGTTTCGCTCATCGGTGCGATGCGCAGCCGCACCAGCCCGGAGCGCGTCGGGCGGCGGCCGACGATGATGCGCGCGGTCGCCACCCCGGACAGCACGCAGTGGGCGATGAAGCGCAGCGCCAGGCGGAAGAGGGCGGCAAGGCGCGGCATCAGCTTCCTCCACGCAGGCTGCCGGCGGCTGCCATGACGTAGGCGATCAGGCTTTCGGGCAGCAGCCCGAACGAAACGATCAGTACCACCAGTCCGCCGAGCGCGGCGTGCGCCGGCAGCAGCCGGTGGCGCGCCGGGGCCTGCCAGGATTCGTCCGGGTGCGGTTTCCAGAACGCTTCGAGCCAGATTTTCAGCATCGAATAGAGGGTCACCGCGCCCACGCCGAGAGCCGCCGCCGCCCACAGGTACTCGCCCTGGAGCAGGCTCTGGCGAACGACCAGGAACTTGCTCCAGAAGCCGCTCGAAGGCGGAATGCCGATCAGCGACAGCGCCAGCAGCAGGAACACCACGCTCAGCCCGGGTCTGCCGGCGTAGAGGCCGCCGATGCGGCGCAGGTCGTAGTGGCCGCAGGCCTCGAAGATCAGGGCTGCGGTCAGGATCAGCGCCGCCTTGACGAGACTGTGATGCAGCGTGAACAGGATCGCTGCGGCGTCGCCGGCAGGCGATGCGAGGGCGATGGCGAGCAGGATGTAGCCGATCTGGCTGATGCTGTGGAAAGCCAGGATGCGCCGTAGGTCCCAGTGGTAGGCGGCGCCGAGGGCGCCGCTGAGCATTGACGCGACGGCAATCCAGCCGAGTACGGCGAAGAGCGGCTCCGGCGCCGGCTGGAAGACACCGCTCAGCGTGCGGATCAGGGCGTAGATGCCGATCTTCGCCAGCAATGCCGAGAAGAGCGCCAGCAGCGGCGCCGGCAGGGTGTGGTAGGAAGCGGGCAGCCAGGCGAAGAAGGGAAAGGCTGCCGCCTTGATGAGGAAGGCCAGCGACAGCAGGGTCAGCAGCGGCAGGGCGATGCTCGCCGGCAGCGCCGCGGTTGCCGTACCGAGGGCGCGGAAGTTGAGCTGGCCGGTGGCGGCGTAGAGCAGCGCCACCGCCGTCAGCAGCAGCAGAGTGCCAAAAACGTTGAGGACGAAGTACTTGAGCGTCGCGTCGAGCTGGCGCAGGCCGCCGCCGAGGGCGAGCAGGCCGAGCGCACAGATCAGCGTCAGCTCGAACCAGACATAGAGGTTGAACAGGTCGGCGGTGACGAAGGCGCCGCCGGCGCCGGCCACCAGGCCGTGCAGCAGCGGCTGCAGCGTCGGCGCAGCGGCTGCCGCGTCGGCCCTGCCGCCGGCCTGCCAGAGCAGGACGACGTTCAACATCAGCGCGGCGACCAGGACCAGCGCGGCGCTCAGCCGGTCGGCGGCGAACTCGATGCCGAAGGGCAGCGGCCAGCCACCGGCGACGACCGTCAGCGGACCGCTGCCGACGACCTCGGCGGCGAGGGCAAGGCCGCAGACGAGCAGCAGGAGCGCTCCCGCCAGGCTGACGCGCTGCTGCCAGCCCGGCGGCACCAGCAGGCAGAGGAGAGCGGTGGCCAGCGGCACCAGGAGCGGCGTCAGGACGAGCATCAGGCGGTCTCCTCGACTGCCGGCTTGCCGGCATCGACGGCGGCCGGTTCGGCCGCCCGCAGCTTGGCGGTATCGGCGCTGCCGGTGAACTGCAGCAGGCGGATCGCGAGGACCAGCGAGAAGCACAGGAGGACGAAGCTGATGACGATCGCCGTCAGCACCAGTGCCTGCGGCAAGGGATTCGCCGCGACCGCGAGCTGCTGCGCGCCGCTGGCAACGAAGGGCGGCATCTGGCTGAGCAGGCGGCCGCTGCAGAAGAGCAGCAGGTTGATGCCGTTGCCGACCAGTGCGAGACCGATCAGGCAGCGCAGCAGGTCGCGTGACAACGCCAGGTAGGTGCCGGCGGCGATCACCGCCGCAAGGGCGAGGGCGACGGGCCAGATCATCGCTGCGCCTCGACTGCCGCCAGCAGCGACAGGCAATAGCCGCCAACGGCACCCCAGACGGCGAGGTAGACGCCGAGATCGAAGAGCATCACCGTCGACAGCGGCAGTTCGGTGACCGCCAGCGGGACGGTGAACCAGAGGTGGGTCAGGAAGGGCTGCCCGGCGAAGACGCCCGGCAGGCCGCTGCAGATCGCGACGAGGACGCCGACCGCGGTCAGCCGGTGCGGTGGCAGCGGCAGCCGCCGGCGGGCTTCGGCGGCGGTGAGGGTGAGGGCGATGGCAGCGCTCGCCGCCACCGCCAACAGGCCGCCGACGAAGCCGCCGCCGGGGGCGTTGTGACCGCGCAGCAGGACCCAGAGCGACGCCAGCAGGAGCGCCGGATGGAGGATTCGCAGCAGGATCTCGGCCAGCAGTGCGCGCGGGCTCACAGGTTTCTCCCACGCGCGAGCCTGAGCAACGGCAGCGCGGCGGCGAGTGCCAGGGCGATGACGGCGATCTCGCCCAGCGTGTCGAGGGCACGGAAGTCGACGATGATCCTAAAAACCGCAGTTGCCAGCGTGCAAACCGGCTGAACCTCAGGCAATGTGTGGCTTGTTGACGGACGATAGAGGTCACCAAATGGGTGAGGCGAAACGGAAGCTGGAGAAGCACAAAGAAATGGT
>JAGFNJ010000044.1 GCA_017592775.1 Candidatus Accumulibacter conexus
TACGAAGAACAACAGCGCCAACGAAATATCGCCGCACTCAAGCGCCGCGCCGCCGCGCTCGGCTTCCAGATTAACCCGTTGCAGGCAGCCGCATGAAAACGGTCGCCTTCAGTTCTGTTTCTTGAGAGCCGTTCGATCGGCGACCGGCCATCATGCTGCAGTCGACGGCATCGCGAATCGGTAGCCGTCAATGGCATGCAGAACAATGAAGGACCATTTTTGCCGGCATTCGAGTCGATAGAGCAAGGCCATGCACTGCACATCCCAAGGCGAACCCGTCAGCCACCTGCAGGCCACCGCGGCGAAGCTGCTGACGGGGCCGTCCGAACGATGCCAACCCCGGCTCATCACACGGAGCGGCGAAGCCAGGGTTCTCCTGGCCCATTTCCCAGCGGTTGAGCGAATGACCTCCGGTTTGCGTCGCTTTCTCCTGGCAAGGAAGAGGATCGCCATCGTTGCCTTTGCCTGGCTCGCCAGCACAGCCCTCGCCAACGACGGAGTCGGCGCCGTCGGCGTCGGCGGCGTCATGACGCTGGGCCGGACCGACGCGGTGGCCATGCGCAGCGAGGTCCTCGAGATCAGCACGCGCCGGATCGACGTCGACTACGAATTCGTCAACGAGACCGGGAATCCGGTCACGCTGCCGGTGTTGTTTCCCCTGCCCGAGTATGGCGGCCTGAGCGAGCCGGACGATGACTGGCGCGGCGGACAACCGGCGAACTTCAGCGTGCTGATCGACGGCGTCGCTTCCCCCTTCACCACCCATGTCAGCGCGCTGTTGGCCACCGAAGATGCGAGCGCGCCACGCGACGTGACGGCCGTTCTGCGGCAGATCGGGCTTGACGACAGGCAGATCGCCCTGCTGCCTGGTGCGTTCACGATTGCCGGCCAGGACATCTCCACCTTCGATCCCGCGACGTCGCGCCGGGCGCCTGCCGTAACCCGCTCGCAGCTCAAGGCGTTGCGCACGCGCGGACTGTTGCGCGAAGACCCGCATCTGCGCGAACCCGACACGCCCAACCATCCGGCCTGGAAAATCCCGATCGTCTACGCGTGGACGGTCACGTTCCCGCCGGGCAAGCCCGTGTCGGTCCGGCACGCGTACGCACCCTTCTTCGGTTCCGGGATCACGCAGAGCTGGCTCGCCGATGACGGCGGCGCCTCCGCCAAGGCATTGCGCGACGAATTCTGCGCCGACCCTGGTCTGATCCGCCGGCTCGAGCGATCGACGTCGCCGGCTGCGACGCCGATCTGGGGCGCCACGGTGGGCTACATTCTCACGACCGCGAACACCTGGGCGGGGCCGATCCGGGACTTCACCCTGCGCCTGAAGAAGTCGTCAGAGGATGAAACCATCTCGCTCTGTTTCCCCGGACAGTTCAAGAAACTCGATGCCTTGACGCTGGAGTCGCGCATCGCGAACTTCGTTCCGGCGGCGGACTTGCGGGTACGCTTCCTGGCTACCGGCCGCCAAGGCGCGCGCCTGCCCTATACGAATCCGGATGCCCCGCGCTTTGGCGGCGCTGCACCGCTGGGACTTGGGCCTACGACAAGATGAACCGGCATGGGGCCAGCGGTGCGACCAAGGCATTGAACGCGCTTGACTGCGCGCGATCGTCGTTGTGGAAGCGCTGCCACATGCGTGTCGCCGAGTCGTAAAAAAGGGTGCTGCCGTCGATGTCGATCGAGCGCCCCGCCAGTTCGAGAACGAAGCGCCCAGCGCCCTGATGCAGCGTGCCCTTGCGCAGGCCGGCCGACTGCTCCAGATAGGAGTTCAGCGCGGCGTCCACCGGATACCTGCCGTCGCGGTCGAATCCGCTACCGGATTCACTTCCATGTGCCCCGTTCCGTCAGCAGGACCTGGCGATCGGTGCGGACTTCCAGCGTGCCTTTCTCGCCGTCCCCCTCTTCCCAGACGAAGTAGTGGGTCTTGCCATTGCGGAAGCGGTAGCCGAGAAAGCGACAAGGCGTCACGCCGTCGGCACAGGTGCTATGCATCGTTTCGCCGCGCAACTCGAGCGCCGCGCCGGTCTTCTTGTTGACGCCCCGGTAACCGACCCGCTCACAGCTCACATCGCCCTCCGGACAACGAACGGTGATCTCGACCAGGTAGTGCTCGGTCTCCAGGATGTGCTTGCGAGAGGCATCCGCGGCCTGCAGGGCCGTGCCGAGGAGAAACAACGTGACGAAGCTGGACAGGGTTTTCATCGCAGTCATCCTTGAGTCGTGGTTCGGGCGAGGCGTTCGGGCTCCGTCGGCGCCCTTTCCCCGCATCACGACTTCCCTCGGGACCTGCCGGATCCGGGAACGGTTGCGGAGGTCGCGTCGCGCGATCTCCAGACGCTTTTCTACCACTTTTCATCACCGCACGGCCAGCCCCCGCCCGCGAAGATCGCGGCTGCCGGCGGCCCTGCGGCACCCAGGCAGTTGGCGATTCGCCTTGCATTCGCCGTTCGTTGCCCGTCACCAGCACAGGTGCACCGGTATCCGGGCCGGGTGTGATCTTCCCAGTTGTCGGCTCTTCCTTCGATAATGGCGGCAATGATTTCGCTTGCCTTGATTCTCATAGGGTTTTCGGTTGTCAGCGCCCTGCTGCTGACCGTCACCCATTTTCGGGCTGCCAACTACAGTGAGCAGCCCTTTGCGCGGAGTATGGGTCTGCTGTTGCTCGCCGCATTGGCCGGTCTGCAGATTGCCCATTGGGGCTGGTTGTACATCGACCAGCCGTGGATCGATACTGCCCTCTACCGCATGCTGCTGTTTACGGTCGCTCCGGCATTCTGGGCCTTCAGCCAGCCGCTGCTCAAGGTGCAGGCGTTTGCCGGCTTTCATTCACGCCCGCTGCTGCATGCGCTGCCGATTGCCTTCGCTCCGTGGCTTGTGGGTGACGTCGCCATGCCACTCGCCTTCGTGGTCGGTGCTGGCTATCTGGTCTCCCTGGGGCGGGACATTCACCATCTGCGCATGCAGCGGGCCGAATACGCAAAGGAGATCGCCTTGCTGGGTACGATCTTTGTCATCGCCGTCGGGGTGGCGCTCCTGGGCATCCTGCAGACGCAACTGCCGGACAAGCTGTTCTTCATCCTCTACGCCATCGCCATCGGTCTGTCCTTCCTGCTGGTGCAGGCGGCCCTCGGCTTGCGGCCGCAACTGTCGGTCGAGGTGACGGAGGCGGCGAAGGCAGCCTACGGGAATTCGACGCTGACGCGCGTCGACTGCCCGACCATGCTCGACCGCCTGGCTACCCTGATCGATGCCGAACGGATCTACGAGAATCCTGACCTCAGCCTCGCCGGGCTGGCACAACGTCTCGGCCTGACCCCTCACCAACTGTCCGAACTGGTCAATGTCCATCTCGGCAAGGGCTTTTCGCGGTATTTGCGGGAGATTCGGGTGGCCGCCGCCGGCAGGATGCTGTGCGCCGAACCGTCTGCTTCGGTGCTTTCGATCGGCCTGAGCGTCGGCTTCAGTGCCCAGTCCAACTTCTATGAGGCCTTCCGGGAAATCGAAGGCATGACTCCGGGACAGTACCGCAAGCTCCGACTCAACGGCGGGCTTCGCCCGTAGCGGTCGCTCAACTGCCTCTTTTCGTTCCGAAACGATCATTCCGGAACGGAAAGCACCTCCGGTTTGGCCATTCCGGAGGATTTCCTCCCCGCAATAACCAAAGCTGTGGGCTCCATTCACTGCCAAGGAGTCCGACATGAACACCTACCTGTTGTTGCTGCTGGAGTTGCTGATCAGCGTTGCGGCCAGCCCGCTTGTCCTGCGCATCCTGGCCAATCCGTTGATCCGGACTCTCGGGCGAATCTGCCCGGACGAGGAATCTGCCGGCTTCTGGCTCAGCTACACCCAGGTGATGCTGGTCATCGCCCCGCTGATTCTCGTTCTGCTGATGGACATCTTCTCCCGCTACGGCACACCGCAGGACAGCCTGCGTCTGGCCCTGCTCGCCACCCTCAGCGGATTGCTGGCCGGACTGCACCTGATCGGTTCCCGCCTCGGACGGTTCGTCACCCTTCCGGAACGAAAGGATGCGGGACAATGAACATCCTGCTCACCGGTGCCAGCGGCTTCATCGGCCAGAACCTTGCCGACGCATTGACGGCGGCGGGGCATCACGTAGTGCCGATTTCGCGTCGCGACGGCGTTGATTTTTCGACCATGCAGACGGCAGACCGATGGCTGCCCCGGTTGCGTGATGTCGATGCCGTGATCAACGCAGTCGGCATCATCGGCGAAACCGGCAGCCAACGCTTCAGGGTGCTCCATGCTGCCGCGCCGACTGCTCTTTTCGATGCCTGCCTCGGCGCAGGGGTAGCGCGGGTGATCCAGATTTCGGCACTCGGTGCCGACGACTCCGCCTTCTCGTCCTATCACCAGAGCAAGAAAGCAGCGGACGACCACCTGCGCCAGCTCGAACTCGACTGGTTCGTCCTCCGGCCGTCGCTGATCTTCGGCCGGGGCGGTACCAGCGCCGCGACGCTCCTTCGGCTCGCCCGCTTGCCGGTGCTGCCGGTGATCGGTGACGGTCGCCAGATGCTGCAGCCAGTGCATGTAGGCGACGTGGTTGCGACGGTGATGGCCTGTCTCACAGCCCAGGATACCCGACGAACGCTGGACATCGTCGGCAACGAAACGGTCGCGTACGTGGAATGGCTGCAGCGCTTGCGATTGGCCCAGGGACGAAACCGGGCCCTGGTTCTGCGCACGCCCGTCCGGCTGGCGATGCTCGGGGCCTGGCTGGGCCAGGCGCTGAACCCGATGCTGCGACCAGAAAACATCCGCATGCTGGTCAAGGGCTATCACGGCGACGGCACGGCATGGAACGAGTTCCTCGGACGGCCGGCGATTGCATTCTCTCCGGCTCTGTTGGATGCGGATGCGCAGCAGGCCCTGGCGCTGATCGGAGGGCAATCATGAGCTACCTGACACTGAAGACCCTGCACATCCTCAGCATGGTGCTGCTGTTCGGCACTGGCCTGGGCAGTGCCTATTACAAGTGGATGGCGGATCGCAGCCGGCAGTTGGCGCATATCGCGGTGACGAACCGGCATGTGGTTCTGGCGGACTGGTGCTTCACGATGCCGACCGTGATCTTCCAGCCGATCAGCGGCGTGGCCATGGCTTACCTGGCGGACATTCCCTTGGCGACGCCCTGGATCGCGATCAGCCTTGGTCTGTATTGCCTTGCTGGCATCTGCTGGCTGCCCGTGGTGTGGCTGCAGGTACGGATGCAGAACCTCGCTGCAGCAGCACGGGAGTCGGAAAGTCCGCTGCCCCAAACCTACTGGCAAATGGCACGCTGGTGGTTCTGGCTCGGCGTGCCGGCATTCACGTCGATGGTGGCAGTGGTCGCACTGATGGTGTTCAAACACGTTCCAGGAGTCGCGCCATGAACAGTCTCATGCAACGCGTGCTGCGCAACGACTGGGATCGGCTTCCCGCCTCGCTGCAGGCGCATCACCAGTTCGGCCCCAACGTCGATGTCGCGCACATGGATATCGAGTTTCCGGTCTGGATGAAGCCGTATCTATGGCTGCTGCATCGATTCGGAGCGCTCCTGCCGCGCTCCGGCAAGCAGTTGCCGACACGGGTCGAGAAAGATGTGGTGGACGATCGCCAGTGCTGGCGGAGAACGATGCAGTTTCCGGACGGCAAGCGATTCACCTTCAACAGCTTCTGGGTTCCCTCCGACGGAAATCGCCTGATCGAGTTTGTGAATCCGCTGCTGGGGCTGGAAATGGCGGTTCGGGTGGAGCGAGATCGCCTGCACTACGATGGCGTACGCTTCGTATTGAAGCTGGGGCGCCTGGTCGTCGGGCTCCCCGAATGGAGGATCCTTGGTCACACCACCATCGTCGAATGCAGCCTGCCAGGAAACGCGTTTGCCATGGACTTTCGGCTGACGCACCCCATCTTCGGGCAGGTCTTTCGCTACGCCGGAACATTCACGACGCAGATCCGTCCGCCTTGGAACGGCCTGTGCGATCGTCCGGCTGGTCGCGCCTGAATTCCCATTGCCTGGCGACACGGACAGCGGCGGAACTGGCGTTTGACATCGGCTGGACCGGCGGCGTCTGGCCGCTGTCACGGGAGAGTTCGAGCCAGGTGGCAAGGTGCGTCTGCACGGTACGTTTGGACCGGCGACGGCGATGGACGGCAGTGCACGCGGGCGCGCAGCGGGCAGACACAGGGATACGGGTCGGGCAAACTGGAATCCTGCCCGGCCCGGGCTTGCCGCCTTTGTCCGGGATGTGCGCAGCCGCGAGGTGCTGCAGGCCGCATCGCTGCCCGGCTGCACCGGCTCGTGGCATTGACGGCGCGACGGTGTCTGCCGCCACCGCTGTTCGTCGCGGCGCGGCGGTCGCCGTCAGGCGACGAAGCCAGGGCCGCACAGCCAGCCCCGGGCCGCGACGATCGCGGGTATCGGCGGCGCTGCAGCAACCCGGCAGTCGGCAATTCGCCTTGCAATCACGCAAACGGAGTGTAAACTATCCGGAAAAGGAGCAACCTGATGAACCTTGCCTATGCTTACCCCGCCAGCCGCTTCGAACCGGCGGCTCTCGTCGATCTCAATGCGCGTGCCGAGCGCGAGCGTCTGTCGAAGTCGGCGCTGCAGGGCTTCTTCAATCTGGCCGCTGCCTGGCGGCTGCGCGACGAAGACGCGCGCGAGCTGCTCGGCGGTCTGTCGAGCAGCGCCTTCTACGAGTGGAAGAAGAACCCCGACCGGCTGCTCGAAGTCGATCGGATTACGCGCATCTCCTACCTGATCGGCATCTACAAGGCCCTGCACATCCTGTACGGCGACAAGCTGGCCGACGAGTGGGTCAGCCTGCCGAACGGCAACCGGATTTTTGCCGGCCGCTCGCCGCTCGCTTTCATGCTTGGCGGCGGTCTGCTGGCGATGCAGACCGTTCGCAAACTGCTCGAGGCGCGGCGCGGCGGCATATGAGCCCGCCCGAGCCGCGCCTGTCGCGCCTGCGCCGGATCGATACGGTACGGCTGATTCCTTCGCGCTTTGCCGAGCGCGAGGATTCGGTGCTGAGCGCAATCGCCGACAACCTCGACCACCTGCGCGACCTGTTCGAACTCGACAACGCCACCAACGAGAGACTGATCGGCGAGCGTGGCGGGCTGCCGGGAATCGGCGTCGACGAACTGGTTTTCGGCGTGCCGAACTTCCGCATCGTCAATGCCGCCTTCACCTACCCGCGCCCGGAAGGCAGCCGCTTCAACGACGGCGATCGGGGCGCCTGGTATTGCGCTTTCGAACTGGAAACGGCACTCGCCGAGATCATTTTCCACAAGACCGTCGAGTACGAGGAAATCGGCCGCTTCGACGACAGCGTCAACTATCAGGAACTGCTCGCGGACTTCAGCAGCGAGTTCCACGACTTGCGCGACGCGCCGACCTTTTCCGCCTGCCTCGACCCCGGCAGCTATGTCGCTGCGCAGGGACTCGCGGCACACCTCCTCGACGCCGGCTCGCTGGGAATCATCTACCCCAGCGTGCGCCGCGCCGGTGGTACCAACCTCGCCTGCTTCCGGCCGGCGCTGGTCGGCAATCCCCGCCGCGCCGCGTCGTTTCGCCTGACCTGGGCGGGCAGCCGGCAACCCCAGGTGGAGAGACTGGACGGCCAGGAAACAGCAGGCGACGCACTGATCGAATTCGCACCCAGGGCCGAATGAGCCTGCGGATCGTCCTCGCCCAAGGTGATGCCCTGCATCTCGCCGAGCGGCGGTGCATGGGCTCTCATCAGACTTGGCGGCACGGTCGGTGCACCCGGAAGGAAATGGCAGGCAACGCACCGCGGTGAAGCATCCCGTTCCTCATGGACGCTGTCGACTTGGTGACAGCCTTGCCATGGGCGCTTCAAACCCGCCACGTCAGGTCGCGCCAAAGGCACTCAGGGCCGGGAAAACATCGGCTTGAGCTGGGCGTGGAGGCGCATCATCGGCGGGTCGAGTTGGCAGCCGGCGGAGATGAGTTCATCGAGCACGCCGTAGCATCCGGCGAGGTATTTCGCTGCCAGATCCTCCTGCCCGGCGGCCTGTGCGCGTTGGGAAGTGAGCAAGAACGACACCGCCGCCGCTCTGCCGTGGAAGACCGACTGCGGATTGCGCTCGCGCAGCTTCAACGCGAGGCCCAGCGCCCGCGTCTGCAACTCCAGCGCCTTCGCCTCCCTGCCTGCCCACCCGCCCTCACACACAGCCAGCCGCTGCAGGCCCACGGACACGTCGCGCGCCGCCTGCGCCGACTCCGGGTTGGCCACGAGCAGCCGTTCACAGAATTCCAGACTGCGCCGGTAATGTCCCAAGGACTCCTCCGCGTCGCCGGGCAAGCCCCGACTCGCCAGAAAGTCCGCCAGCTTGCTCAAGCTCACCGACACGTCGCGCGCCGCCTGCGCTGACTCCGGGTTGGCGACGAGCAACCGTTCGCCAACTTCCAGACTGCGCCGGCAATGCCCCAAGGCAGCCTCCGCGTCGCCGGGCAACCCCCGACTCGCCAGAAAGGCCGCCAGCTTGTTCAAGCTTACCGACACGTCGCGCGCCGCTTGCGCCGACTCCGGGTTGGCCGCGAGCAACCGTTCGCCAACTCCCAGACTGCGCCGGTAATGCCCGAATGCAGCCTCCGCGTCGCCGGGCAAGCCCCGACTCGCCAGAAAGCCACCGAACTGAATCAAGCTCACCACCACGTCGCGCGCCGCCTGCGCCGACTCCGGGTTGGCCACGAGCAACCGTTCGCCAACTTCCAGACTGCGCCGGTAATGTCCCAAGGCAGCCTCCGCGTCGCCGGGCAACCCCCGACTCGCCAGAAATTCCGCCAGCTTGTTCAAGCTCGCCGACACGTCACGCGCCGCCTGCGCCGACTCGGGGTTGGCGACGAGCAACCGTTCGCCAGCTTCCAGGCTGCGCCGGTAATGCCCCAATGCCTCCTCCGCGTCGCCGGGCAACCCCCGACTCGCCAGAAAGCCGCCCAACTGAATCAAGCTCACCGATACGTCGCGCGCCGCCTGCGCCGACTCCGGGTTGGCCAGAAGCAGCCGTTCGCCAACTTCCAGACTGCGCCGGTAATGCCCCAACGCCTCCTCTGCGTCGCCAGGCAAGCCCCGACTCGCCAGAAAGTCGCCCAACTGAATGAAGCTCACCAACACGTCGCGCGCCGCCTGCGCCGATTCCGGGTTGGCGACGAGCAACCGTTCGCCGACTTCCAGACTGCGCCGGTAGTGCCCCAAGGCCTCCTCCGCGTCGCCGGGCAACCCCCGACTCGCCAGAAAGCGGCCCAGCCGCTCCAAGCTCCCCGACACGTCGCGCGCCGCCAGCGCCGACTCCGGGTTGGCCACGAGCAGCCGTTCGCGGAGTTCCAGACTGCGTCGGTAATGCCCGAAGGCCTCCTCCGCGTCGCCGGGCAACCCCCGACGCGCCAGAAAGTCCGCCAGCTTGGTCAACCTCACCGACGCGTCACGCGCCGCCTGCGCCGACTGCGGGTTGGCCACGAGCAGCCGTTCGCAGAGTTTCAGACTGCGCCGGTAATGCCCTACGGACTCCTCCGCGTCGCCGGGCAACCCCCGACTCGCCAGAAAGTCCGCCAGCCGCTCCAAGCTCACCGACACGTCGCGCGCCGCCTGTGCCGACTCCGGGTTGGCCACGAGCAAGGGTTCGCCGAGTTCCAGACTGCGCCGGTAGTGCCCCAAGGCAGCCTCCGCGTCGCCGGGCAAGCCCCGACTCGCCAGAAAGCCGCCCAACCGAATCAAGCTTACCGACACGTCGCGCGCCGCCTGTGCCGACTCCGGGTTGGCCACGAGCAACCGTTCGCCAAGTTCCAGACTGCGCCGGTAGTGCCCCAAGGCAGCCTCCGCGTCGCCCGGCAAGCCCCGACTCGCCAGAAAGCCGCCCAACTGAATCAAGCTCACCAACACGTCGCGCGCCGCCAGCGCCGACTCCGGGTTGGCCACAAGCAACCGTTCGCCAACTTCCAGACTCCGCCGGTAATGCCCCAAGGCAGCCTCCGCGTCGCCGGGCAACCCCCGACTCGCCAGGAAGTCCGCCAGCTTGTTCAAACTCACCGACACGTCACGCGCCGCCTGCGCCGACTCCGGGTTGGCCACGAGCAGCCGTTCGCAGAATTCCAGACTGCGCCGGTAATGTCCCAAGGCCTCCTCCGCGTCGCCGGGCAACCCTCGACTCGCCAGAAAGTCCGCCAGGTTAGTCAGGCTCACCGACACGTCGCGCGCCGCCTGCGCCGACTCCGGGCTGGCGACGAGCAACCGTTCGCCCACTTCCAGACTGCGCCGGTAATGCCCCAAGGCAGCCTCCGCGTCGCCGGGCAAGCCCCGACTCGCCAGCAAGCCACCCAACTGAATCAACCTCACCGACATGTCGCGCGCCGCCTGCGCCGATTCCGGGTTGGCCACGAGCAGCCGTTCGCCCACTTCCAGACTGCGCCGGTAATGCCGCAAAGCAACCTCCGCGTCTCCGGGCAAGCCCCGGCTCGCCAGAAAGTCCGCCAGCTTGCTCAAGCTCACCGACACGTCGCGCGCCGCCTGCGCCGACTCCGGGTTGGCCACGAGCAGCCGTTCGCGAACTTCCAGACTGCGCCGGTAATGCCCCAAGGCCTCCTCCGCGTCGCCGGGCAACCCCCGACTCGCCAGAAAGCCCGCCAACTGGGTCAAGCTCACCGACACGTCGCGCGCCGCCTGCGCCGACTCCGGGTTGGCCACGAGCAGCCGCTCGCGGACTTCCAGACTGCGCCGGCAATGCCCCAAGGCCTTGTCATGGTCGCCCGGTTTGCCCTGTTCGAACAGGACATCGGCGACCAAGAGAGCGGCGGTGGCGCTGGCGTAGTCGGACGCGGCTGCGTCGGCGCATTGCAGCGCGCGACACGCCAACGCCAGCCGCTTGCCGATCTCCAGATACGGCGCCTCGACCACGCCAACCGCCCAACACGCCCAACACTGAACCAATGGAGGAAGCGCCGTATCCGCGACGTATTCATGGAACGTAGCGGCCAGCGCCAGCCCGTCTTCGACCTTGTGCCGGAGGTCGTATTCCAACTGGCGAATCTCGGGCCCGGCTTGCTCTGGATCGAGCCTGAGGCGATGGAATAACCGCTCGATGCGTCCGACCACCGAGTCGTCGGCGGTGAAGTGCGTCTCGGCACGGCTGGAGAGCGTGCGGAACAGGCTGGCCTGTTGCGAAGCCAGGGCTTTCCGTAGGGCCAGGCGCGCCGCCTCGTGGACGTTGATCGCCGTGCTGCCGCGCGCCCGAAAGGGCTCGACCACCGTCAGCCCGCGCAATTGCGCAAGCCGGGCGGCGCTTTCCTGCGGCGAGATGGCCAGCAGGGCGGAGAGGATGGTCTCGTCGCACCAGTGCGGGATGGCGGCGGCTTCGAGGCTGGCTTTGAGGGTGGCACGCGCCGCCGCGGGCAGTTCCGCATACTTGAGGTCCACCGTCGCCAGCGCAAGCATCGCCGGGTTGCCCTGGGCAGCCTGCAGAGTCCGGAGTTGTCCAGCGAGGTCCATGCTATGTCGTCGGGCCAAGCAACTGGGCCAATAGGGCGGCACTGCCGTTGCAGCAATCATGCGCCTGCCGGACGAACTCGAGCGTAAGGCCCGGCTTGTGCGGTTGGCTGAATCGGAACCAGTCCTCCGGTTTCGGGGCTGTCAATTGGAGGGTTGGCGCGGTGCCCGCCGCCCACGGGGCGCCAGCACGATTCGGTACCCGTTGCCCGGCGATGACGACGCGGAGGAAAGGCGCGCGGAGAACCGCCGGCAAGAGTTGCTTCTCGATCCAGTCCTGCGCCTCGCCAGCCTGCTCGTACGTGTCGAATATGAGAAGGACAGGTCGGGCGCGCTGTTTGAGGCCGGCAAGCAAGTGTGCCAGACGCTCGCTGAGCGTACCGTCCGCAGGCGGTGCCACCTCCAGGTACATCGCGAACGATTGAAGCTCCAGTGTGACAGAGGTCGTGCCCTTGAAATCGAAGCGGCCACAGGCCAGACCGGAGAGGTTGAGTGCGCTACCCAGCATGAGGCGGGTGAGGTGGGTCTTGCCGGTTTCGCTGTCGCCGCGAACCAGGAGGCATCCCCATGGCGAACTCCTGGTGAGCAACTGGCCGAACGCGTCCCGAACCGGCCCGTGATCGGCGACCGGCCAGTCGAGCGCGGGCCCATTCTCCGGCCATTCGGTGGCTGCGCCAGGCGGCGGAAGCGCCGGCGCCACTCCGGTCAGCCAGTGGACGAGGTCGCCGAAATCCACAGGATCAGCGAAACGATGATAGCGCTGGAGGTCGGTAGGAACCTCCGCCTGGGTGAGTGCCGAGAAGGTGACGATGCGGATATCCGCATTCACGCCAGCGACGTTGTAGAGGCGCTGCTCGATGACACCCGTCTCCGCCGAGGCGCCGAGCCCTTGGCCAGGAACCTCCTTGCCCTCGTAGCAGCGGAACCAGCCCGTGCTGGCGACAACGAGGATCTTGTGGCTTCTGTTGTCAGCCTGGTTCTTGCTCCAGCGGGGCCAGCCTTCGTTCGGTCCGCCGCCGTGGAAATCGCGTTCTTGCGCGAATTGGTCGAACACCACCGCCAGGCCAGCCTTTTCCAGCCGCGCCGCCAGGTCGCGCACCCGCGCGCGATGGTCATCGCTTTCGTGGCGGTAGCTGAGGAAGACGCTCGTCGGCATGGGCAGTGTTCAGGAGGCCTCGGGAGGGCCGGAATCAATACAGCGGCAGACCGGCTGGCCGGCAACAGCCACGGCCCCGTGAGCGAGGCTTTGGCAAGTTTCTCTGCTTGAGCGAAGGACAATGTCAATGGCGGCCAAAAACCGCGGAAATCTGGCGCCGCCAAAAAATCGGGCACGAAAATTGCCGGCCTGGAGCCGGGTCAAGGGCGGGCGACAGCCCGGCGCAGCGAACCCTTGACGCGGCGGAGGGACGGATACGCTGGGGCATGGCTGTAAGCGCGGCATTTCCGCGCTTACAGCCATGCTGACCTGCGCTTTTCGCCGCCAGATTTCCACGGTTTCTCACCGCTGAAGACAGACAAGGAATCCAATGGCAGCGACCAGAGTATATGAGCCTTCATCGAGCAGCGTCAATGTCGAATCTGGACCCGCGAGCCCGTGGAAAGCCCTCTGGTTTCGGCCCGCCCAGGGTGGCGCCGTGCATCTCCCAGAACGGGGGCGCACGCGCTTGCATCAACCGGCAATCCAGGTGGACATTCAGGTGGGCGGTCGACCCGAAGCGCTGGATCAGGCTGAGCGCGCCGGTGTTGGCCCGCTGCGACGGCGGCCGGGCCTGTCGAAGCTAGTTGCGCGCGATGACTCGCTGAACGACCGGCAACACCGGCGCCACCAGCTTCGCCTGTGACGCGAGCAGCAGGCAAAGCGGGATCGGCTGCGCCGGCACCCACTGGCGCACCGAGATAAGCTACGTCTCTACGTTCGAGGCGAGCACCGGATCGCGACCCATTTACCTACAACGCAAGCCAGGCTACGATGAAATCCGTTCGTCTGGTTTGGGAACCAACATGTCGACACTCCTGGTCTCGTCAAAAGGCCAGATCGTCTTGCCCGCCGCATTGCGGCGCCGGCTCGGTATGGGTCCAGGCGCCAGGATCGAGGTACTCGAAGAAGCCGACGGACTGAAGCTGCGCGTCGTCCGTTCGGTCGCGACAACCGACGTGACTGGCATGGCGGGTATGGTCAAGGCGCCAGCACGCGGCGTCCCACGTCGCCTGGAGGATTTCGACCCTGCCACGCTGCTGACCCGGTCGCGGCGCGGCAAGCCATGAGGGCCCTGGATACGAACGTCCTGGCGCGGTTCCTCGTCGACGCTACCGACGATGCACAGGCCGCAGAACGGCGGCCCGCGGCCGTCGCAGCGCTCAGCGAACGATCGTTCGTCTCGGTGACTGTGCTGCTGGAATTGGAATGGGTCCTGCGTGGGTTCTATGAACTGCCAAAGAGAGACGTTTCTCGCGTGTTGCGGGCGCTGGCGAGCATCGAGCACATGACGCTGGAAGACCGCGACGCGGTCCTGGTGGCAGTCGATGCGTTCGACAAGGGTCTCGACTTTGCCGATGCGCTGCACCTGGCGCGCAGTTCGCGTGCCTCCCGATTTACGACATTCGATCAACGACTGGCGAAGCGGTCAAGGGGTCTCGCGCTGGCGCCGCCATTGGAGTTGCTGGTCTGACCAGTGGCACCACCGGCCGGCCGAACGGGTCGGTCGCTCACCATCGCGGCGCGCGCCTGCTGCCGCGGGGCGCCGTGCTGGCAGCGGAACTGCCGAAGCAGCCAGACTATCTGCGGACGCTGCCGATGTTCCACTGCAACGGCTGCTGCTTGCACCGGACCATCGCCGCACTGAGGTGTTCGACGATTGGCGCGTCGAGCATGACGCTGAGCCGCAACTTGCCGGCGCGTCGTGGCCGGGTACGCTCGAAGTCCTCTGGCGTGAGCTTTGGCACGTCATCCGCGACTTCCAGAGTGCGCCTCGCGCCTGCACCGAAGGGACGCTGACCGGCTCGGAAGACTCCCAGTACTCGGAAGCGAAGCTCCGGCAGATCAGGCAGGTCGTCGAGCGACTGCGCGGCCGCTAGGGACTATCCGAACTGGACCGCCGTTGGGCCGCCAAGCTCACCGCCGTGCGCCAACTGGTTCGTCTTCACCGCGTGCGTGCCAGCCGCCACTGCTGGCGTGGCTGGCGACGAGCCCGCTGCGTGCGCGCGAACTGGCGGCGCAAGGCGCCCGGCTGCTCGGCATCGTCGGCGGGCTGCAGGCGCATCCACCCCCGGGCGAGTGCAATACCGCAGCAACCGCTCCAGGCCCGCCCCGCCGGCGCCTGCCGCGCCGGTACACCCGCCGTGGCGTGCCCGCGCCGCAGGACGCCGACACTATGGCGAACCGGGAGCACGCTGGCGGGCGACGCGGTCGTGCAGCAGCAGCCCGCCGAGGACGACGAAACCGGCCAGCATCAGCAGCAGCGAGACGTGCGCCGCCGCCTTGCTCGCGGCGTAGCTGACGCTCGACCATGCCAGCCCGGCGCAGGCGGCGCAGAACACCAGCGGCGTCAGCGGGTAGAGCGGTACGCGGAACGGGCGCGCAATACCGGGGTGGCACCGGCGCAGCCGGAAGACGGCCAGCCCGACCATGAACAGGAAGGTCCAGAAGACCGGCGCCGTGAACTCCACCATCGCCTCGAAGCCGTCGGCCTGGAAGGCACCGAAGACGACCAGCGCGAGGCTGATCGCCGTCTGCAGAACATGGCCATTCACCGGTGCACCCCGTCCGGCCTGCCAGCGGCCGAGGCGGCGCAGCGGCGCCCAGTCGCGGCCGAGCGCGTAGTTGCTGCGGGCGCCGACGATCATCGTCGAATGGATGCTGGTCAGCGCGGCGAGCGCGACGAGCACGCCGAGCAGGCGTTCGCCCCACACGCCGAAATGCAGGCCGAGCACCTCGGCGCCGGCGGCCTTGCTGGTGGCAAGTCCGGCCAGGCCGAGGCCATGCAGCAACGCAAGATTGGCGAGCAGGTAGAGGGCGGTGATGAAGCCCAGGCTGACGATCAGCACACGCGCGACGGCGCGCGGACCGCCGCGTAACTCGGCAGAGAGGTAGGCAGCCTCGTTCCAGCCGCCGAAGGTGAGCAGCACGAAGACCATCGCCAGCCCGAGCATGCCGGCCGACGGCGTGCTGGCGAACCAGGTCGGCGCCGGATGCGACGCCAGTCCGGCGGCTGGCGCGGCAAAGCCGGCCACGACGACGGCCGCCAGCCCGCCGACGAGCAGCAGCACCATCGCCGTCTGCAGGCGGGCGGCGACGGTCAGCCCGACGATGTTGGTGGCGGTGAGCACGATGATGATGGCGACCGCCCAGAACGCCGAAGAATGTGCGCCGAGATCGACGACGCGCGTCATGTAGTCACCGAAGACGTAGGCGAGCAGGGCGATCGAGCCGGTGTTGATCACCATCGCCTTCGACCATGCGTAGAGGAAGGCCACGTGCTTGCCCCAGGCACGGCTGAGGAAGTGGTACTCACCGCCGGCATGCGGGTGCGCCGCGCACAGTTCGGCATAGCACAGCGCGCCGGCGAGCGAGACGAGCGCACCGGCCAGCCAGGCGGCGATCAGCCAGCCGTGGTCCTGCGTCATGCCGGCGACCATGGCCGGTGTCTTGAAGATGCCGGCACCGACGACGATGCCGACGACGTTGGGCGCTCCCGGGGGAAAGCGCATGACTTCTCTTGGTAGTCGCAACCGTCGGCCTCGTCTTCGCATGAAGCCGCGGCTGTCGCCTGAGCTTTCGCGATGGCGAGCGCGCCGCTCTTGTGCGGCAGGCGGCGGGGCTCGTCGGCGCGGCGGCGTCGCCATGCTGGCCGAGGATTGATCGGCAACACGTAGGGCATTTCCCATTCTCGCGACCATGGTAGTATGCTGTGGAAGGTCAAGAGGGGCGAAATGCGATCGGCGAACTCGCCAAAGGCCAGACTGGGGGGCCGACTCGTCGGGCGACGCTCGATGTCGTATCGCTGGCTCGAGCCGGCTCATTTCTCTTGACTCAAGACGTAGGAACTCGCTGCAGTTTCTCGCTGGTCTTTCGTCGCGGAGTGTCCGATGACCAAGAAAGAAACGCTGTACATCAGCTATGCTGATCCGGACCGCGCCTTCGTTCGGCGCTTGGCTTCAAACCTCGAGGAAGCAGGGATACGGGTTTCCTTCGACGAGCTATTGACGCCTGGCGACTCCTGGGCGGCGACGCTCCGCGAAGCGATCGAGTCGGCGCCGACGTTTCTTGCCGTGTTGTCACCCGGCTACCTGAACTCCCGCTGGGCCAAGGAGGAGCTGATCGTCGCGCGGCAGCAAGAAATCGAAGGTCGAACCCGGGTGATCCTGCTGATGAGTCAGAACTGCGACTTGCCGGGTGCCTTGGCCCGCGAAACCTACGTAGACTTCACCCAGGACTATCACTCGGGCCTTCAGCGACTCGTCGCGCAGTTGGCCTGCCCGCCCCATGCTCCGGTCGGCAGTCGACAGTCTCCCGCGTCCGGAACACGGAAGGTGCGCGCGGCGGTGGCGGATGGCCAATCGAATCTCGACGACCACGAGAAGCTCAACTTCTTCCGGCCGGTCCCGCCAAGACAGCCATCATCGAAGCCACCCCTGCGAGCGGCTGGCGACACGTCCAAAGCTTGTTTTGTCGTGATGCCGTTTGACAATGCCGATCTCGATGTGGTGTACGAGGACTTCATCCGTCCGATTCTGGCGGAGCAGTGCGGGTTGACCTGCCGGCGGGGCGACAGCGTCTTCGGTTCGAACGTCATCATGCAGGATGTCCTGAACCAGATCGGCGAGTCCGATTTCATTCTCGCGGATTTGACCGGCTGCAACCCCAATGTGCTCTATGAGGTGGGCATCTGCGACACGCTGAATAAACCCGTTCTCCTGCTCACTCAATCCAAGGACAGCATTCCGTTTGACCTCGGCCATCGTCGGGTTCTCATCTACGACTACTCACCGCGCGGCTGCAAGACACTCGAACGAAGCTTGCCGGGCAACGTCGCTGCGGTGCTGGGGAGTCAGCGATGAAATCCAAGCGGCCAGAGCCTCGGGCGGAACTGCCGCCCAGCCCATGGGTGGGAAGCGATGACGTCGTCAGATGGCTCGAAATCGCGCTCGTACAAGACCTCGACAAGCTGCTCGACGCCATCATTGTCGAGGTTCCCAAGACGGTCGGCGCGCGCGACTGTTCGGTTTACCTGCTGCCTCAGTTTGTCCAGCAGTTCAACGGGAAGCTGACGACTGGCGCGAACCAGTTGATCCCTTATACCGAAGTGGAAAAGAACTTTATCGTCAGCGCCCGTTCGACACAGGAAAACCCGAAGCGAACCTACGGGCAGGCCTACTACTGTGCGGGGGAGGGGTTGACCGGATGGGTATTCGAACAGCGCCGTCCTTTGCTGCTGCGCAACATGTGGGACGAAGACGAACGGAGACAACTCGTCCCGCCCGCCTACCACAGTGACAAGTACGGCCTGGGCAAGGAACTTGGGCGGGAACACGCACAACCCTTCCTGGCCATGCCGCTGACCACCGCTGCCGCTGAGTCGCTAGGCGTACTCAAACTGACCGGCACTCTCGACTCGGCGCCCTTTCCTCCGGAAGTGCAGGACTTTCTGCAGCCCGTCGTCCGTGCTTTGGCGGATTTGATCCAACGCACGGCGAACCTTGAGCGCACGAAAGGCTTGAAGAAGCTGATGGCTAGCCTAGCCGCGAGATCGTCTTTGCGCGAGGTATTGGATACGGCAGCCAAGGAATTGCCGGATCTGGTCGACGGTTCCGACGCTGCGGTGTTCTTGCTCGACGAGAAGACCGGATACTACGTACTCCGAGCGACGACGAGCGACGTGTTGAAAGACAAGGTCGACAAGGCCTACTACCAGGCCGGCGAAGGACTGACAGGTTGGGTCGCCAGTCAGAAGCGACCGCTACGGGTAAAGAACCTGACCGATCCGGCCGAACTGAAGGCTATTGACCCGGAGCTGAAATGGCTGGACAAGGACCAGGAGTACGGGCACCGCCCGACGCGCCAGTATCTCGCGGTCCCTTTGCTGTCTACGAAGGAGAGCGAGCCTGCCCTCGGCGTGATCCGCTTCCCGGTCCACCGCTACAACCAGAGCTTCACCAGTGACGACGAGCAACTGCTCGTCGATTTCGCTTCCAGCTTTGTTCAGATCCTCGAGACCGTCCGAGTCAGAGAGCTCTCCGGGCAGATCTCTGCCATCAAGGACTTGTTCCTGGCGTCGACCTTGAACCGGGAGCGTCTGTTGGAGGAGGCGACCCGAAGCACTGACCGTGTGCTTGGCGGCGACGGCTGCTCCCTCTTTCTCAGGGACGAGCGATCTGGACTCTATGAGCTGAGAGCCACCAGTTCACCGAGTCTTGCCAGGGAGATAGGGCACTTGGCCTACGCCGAGGGCGAAGGCAAGACCGGGCGAGTCATCAAGGAACGGCGATCGCTGCGCCTCAACCCGGTCGAAGAACCTGAGATCTCCGTCAAGGACTCAGTGGAAGCGGACATCCAACACGGCGCGAAGTTTCTGGCGGCGCCGCTCCTCGCCGACAGCGGCGAACCGATAGGTGTCATTCGTCTTACCCGTCAGCAGAACAAGCCGGACTTCGTACAGGTGGACGAAAACCTGCTGAGTTCCATTGCTTCCATGCTAAGCCTTTCCTTGCAGACCCTCGCCGCGCATGAAACCAATCAAGAAATCGTCAGAGCGCTGCTGAGCATCGCCGAAACCAACGTCCGTCTGGTCCGCGACCAGCACCGCCTGCCGCTCAACGACCGCCGCGAGCAGTCGAGGTGGCTTGCCCTGACCACCGTCACCAGCCATGACGGTCTTCGCTTCAACCGAGCGGCGCTTTTCACCTGCGACCCCAAGCAACGGACGATTACCGGTATCTGTGCCGTCGGGCCGAAGACGCGCGAGGGCGCGCATACGCTCTGGAACCATGCGAAACGGATGTCTTTCGACGACCTCCTGGAACTCAATATCAAGGAGAGTAGCAAGCAAGGCTTCCATGAAACCATAGCGGGTCAGTGCCTGACCTTGGGTGGCGAAGAAGATCCGGGTGCGACCCTCCCTTGGGCCGCCTGTGCCGAACCCGCGGCAGCATACCGCGTGCAGGGCGGCAAAGCCGAGATCATGACTTCAGACGGTTTCCTCCCCTCTCCCTGTTCGATTCCGCAAAGCTTCCTCGATCTGGTCGATTGCGACTGCTTCGCGCTGATCCCGTTTTCCGGACTGGATGCCCTGCCGAGCGTCCTCTACGTCGACAACCGCTTCAACCAGAGGGCGATATCGATCGACCAACTGAGGCCGTTGACCGTATTTGCCGACTTTTTCGGAACCAGCATGAGTCTGGCGGAGGCTCAGGATCGGCTCCTTCTCCGCTCCGAGCGCTTGGCGACCCTCGGCGAGTTCGCAACGTCCTTCAGCCACCAAGCGCGGCAGCCGTTGCAGATCATCAGCAACTCGGTAAGGCTCCTGGAAGATGAGTCGGATGTCCAAAAGTCGGCTTCGCTTCGACAACGCTTGATCGAATTGCGCGAAGGCCTCGGCCGGCTGGAAGTCGCGCTGAGATACCTCAACGGCTTTGCACGACAGGACTGCCTGCCCGAGGGCGAGCTGATAGACCTTGGGCAGACACTCCGAGGTGCGACGGATTTTGTCGCTGCGCAATTGAAGAATCACGGCATTTCCGTGTCCACGGACATCGCCCCGGACCTGCCGAGGATCCCGATCAATCCGGCAGATCTCCAGGACATCCTGCTCAACCTCATCGCGAACGCGCGTGACGCCATGGAGGACGGAGGCGAGCTGAGCTTGCGGGCGTCCATGCGATCGGATTGGGTCGTTGTGGAGGTCAGCGATACCGGGAGGGGAATTCCGGAAAAGGACCGCGAAGCCATTTTCGAACCGCTGTTCACCACCAAACCGACCGAGAAGGGCATGGGCATGGGTCTGGCGCTATCGCGAAGACTCGCCGAGCGCATCGGGGGTTCCCTCAAACTGGCTTTGCCATCCGGGCAGCGCAACGGAGAAAGCTTCGTGCTCAGCCTACCTACCAAAGGTCAGACGCGATGAGCCAAGTATTGATAGTCGACGACGAGGCCACCATTCGAAACCAGTTCCGCGACTTTCTTGCCAACTGGAACGTCGAGGTACTGGTTGCCGGTAGCCTCCCGGAAGCCGAACACTTGATCGCTGGCCATGATGTTGGCGTGATCATCCAAGACCTTTTCCTGGATGCGCCTGTAACCCAAGTGTACGAGTTTATCGAGAAGCACTGCGGGCCGGACCTCGGGCGCGAAGCCATCGTCATCACCGGCTACCTCGCGAAGGCCGATTTCCGACGAATGGTCGACATAGGTGCCTATTGCTTCTTTGAGAAACCCGTCAGCCTGGACGAACTGCTGATCGCCACATGGGCGGCCGAGGGACGAGCCGATCGGATGGCACTCGTAAACGGGCGACGTGGTAGGGCGACGTTATCCGGTTCTTGACACACACGCCCGTTTCGCACCACCCAGGTTCGTCAATGTCGAGACGGGTGGCCTGCGCCGGCTGGCCGGAATCGGGGAGTTTGCTGGCAGCCTATCGTGCGCGAACGATCATGGTTTCCGTACCGCTCAGGTCAAGAAGCTGGTGAATCTCAGCCACGGCAAGTTCTACCGCGCCCGGCTCGGCGACGCCGACCGGCCGCTGTTTTCGCTCGTTCGCCGCGGCGACGAGGCGCATCAAGCGCGAGCAAAGCCATGCCCAAGAATGCCGCATTCGAGATAGCGGCGGAACCGGCGTTCGACATGTCCTCGGCCGGTAACACCCTGGCGGCTGTCACACCAGAGTGCGAGCCTAGTGGCGAGTTGCATCTGCATGGTGCGATAGAGCACGGTACGTTCGGGCAGCCGAGGGCGATGAACGGCCGTGCGCGCGTGTGAGGCCCACCTCCCTGAGATACACGCCGGATCCCAGTACGCTGCCGCCGCATGCCCTGGGCGTCGTGGAACAAGCCTTGCACCGCGCCTGCCCGACGGCGGTTCTGGATTCGCTGATCGGCGCGGGGGCCTTCATTCACGCCTTCCTGGCGCGCTGCTCAAACCGCATCAGCACTTCCACGGCCTCGTCATCTAGGCCATCTTCGAAGCTGACACGGCCGGCACCGTGGCGCTTTACGAAAGCCGTTCGCGCGAGCGGAAGTTCCTCGACGAAGTGCAGGCCACGATCCGTCGACCCCTGCTGCGCGCGCACACGCCGTGCGGCGCTCGCGCCGGAAGACGCCGACACTATGGCGAACCGGGAGCACGCTGGCGGGCGACGCGCTCGTGCAGCAGCAGCCCGCCGAGCACGACGAAACCGGCCAGCATCACCAGCAGCGAGACGTGCACCGCCGCCTTGCTCGCGGCGTAGCTGACGCTCGACCATGCCAGCCAGGCGCACGCGGCGCAGAACACCAGCGGCGTCAGCGGGTAGAGCGGTACGCGGAACGGCCGCGCGATGCCGGGGTGGCGCCGGCGCAACCGGAAGACGGCCAGCCCGACCATGAACAGGAAGGTCCAGAACACCGGCGCCGTGAACTCCACCGTCGCCTCGAAGCCATCGGCCTGAAAGGCGCCGAAGACGACCAGCGCGAGGCTGATCGCCGTCTGCAGGACATGGCCATTCATCGGCCCGGCCCGTCCGGCCTGCCAGCGGCCGAGGCGGCGCAGCGGCGCCCAGTCGCGGCCGAGCGCGTAGTTGCTGCGGGCGCCGACGATCATCGTCGAATGGATGCTGGTCAGCGCGGCGAGCGCGACGAGCACGCCAAGCAGGCGTTCGCCCCAGGCGCCGAAATGCAGGCCGAGCACCTCCGCGCCGGCAGCCTTGCTGGTGGCAAGTCCGGCAAGGCCGAGGCCGTGCAGCAACGCGAGATTGGCGAGCAGGTAGAGGGCGGTGATGAGGCTCAGGCTGAGCATCAGCACGCGGGCGACGGCGCGCGGACCGCCGTGTACCTCGGCAGAGAGGTAGGCTGCCTCGTTCCAGCCGCCGAAGGTGAGCAGCACGAAGACCATCGCCAGCCCGAGCATGCCGGCCGACGGCGTGCTGGCGAACCAGGTCGGCGCCGGATGCGACGTCAGGCCAGCGGCTGGCGCGGCGAAGCCGGCGACGACGACGGCCGCCAACCCGCCGACGAGCAGCAGCACCATCGCCGTCTGCAGGCGGGCGGCGACGGTCAGTCCGAGGATGTTGGTGACGGTGAGCACGATGATGATGGCGACCGCCCAGAGCGCCGAAGAATGCGCGCCGAGATCGACGACGCGCGTCATGTAGTCACCGAAGACGTAGGCAAGCAGGGCGATCGAGCCGGTGTTGATCACCATCGCCTTCGACCATGCGTAGAGGAAAGCCACGTGCTTGCCCCAGGCACCGCTGAGGAAGTGGTACTCACCACCGGCATGCGGGTGCGCCGCGCACAGTTCGGCATAGCACAGCGCGCCGGCGAGCGAGACGAGCGCACCGGCCAGCCAGGCGGCGATCAGCCAGCCGTGGTCCTGCGTCATGCTGGCGACCATGGCCGGTGTCTTGAAGATGCCGGCACCGACGACGATGCCGACGACGATGGCGACCGCACCCGTCGTGTGCAGCAAGTGGCGGGGGTCGTCGGCGCCGGCGTCCATGGTGGGCGTTTCAGCGGCGCTCGCCGCGGACGCTGCCGGTGGCCTGCGGGTGCTTCTGCTGGCCGACGAAGCGCCGGCCGTCGGCGGTGGCGGTGACGGTTGCCGTCGTGCCGTCCGGCCGGAGGTAGTCGAAATGCAGCGTCGCACCCTGTAGCCGGCCCTGGACGGCAACGATCCGCTCGCCGACCGTGAGGATGCCGGAGACCTGCTGGTAGGCCTGTGTCAATTGCAGGCGGGTCGGCGCGGCCTCGCCCGGCAGGCGCAACGACCATTCGCCAGCCACCTGCGCCGGCACGATCCAGAAGAAGGCCTCCGCGTTCTCCGTCGCGATCGTCACATCGGGTTGCCAGTCGCCCATGTCGAAAGCGTGCGAGACGATGCGCGTGCCCGGCTTCATCTGCAGCAGCAGCGGCCGCAGCTTGCGGTTGAGGACAGGCGTCAGGAACATCGTCACCACCGTCGCCGCGGAAAAATCCTCGACGAGGATGTCGCCGACAACGATCTTCACCCGCCCCTCGAGGCCGGCGCGGTTGACGTTGCGCCGCGCCAGTGCGGCGATTTCCGGCGAGTACTCGATGCCGACCGCGCGGGCGCCGAACGCTCGTGCCGCGGCGATCGGAATCCGTCCCTCGCCGGCGCCGAGGTCATAGACGATGTCCGCCGGCGTCACCTTTGCCGTCTGCAGCATCCGCGTCACCATGGCATCCGGCGTCGGCGCCCAGAAGACATCCTTGCCGTCGTGCCCGTGTTCGAGGCGGAACTGCTCGTCGCCGTAGTTCCTGGCGGAATGGACGGGGTGCGCCAGCCCAAGGACCAGGGCGCAGGTGGCAAGAACGCGGAGGAACTGTGCTGGCATGGACGGCAGGCGTGTCGGATACGGCAGGGGGCGCAGGATTCGCTGGAGTATAGCCGCAGGCGCCGCCGGTCCGCCTGCGTATGGATCAATGAACGCCCCATGGACCATCGGGCGCTCTCGCCTGAACTGGCAGCTTCTGCGATGGATTCCGATTTGTACCGAAATAAGGTACGATCGTGCCGAATTCAGGTTCGTTTGGAGTGCTGCGTGAATCTTCCGTCATCCTCCGGAGTGGCCCGGGCACTGTTCAGCAAGACGCTGGGCGGGGTGCTGGCGCTCCTCTTCGGGCAGCCCGGAAAAGCCTTCTATACACGCGAAATCGTCAAGCGGGTGGGTACCGGCGGCAGCCAGGTCGGCAAGGATCTGGAACGGCTGACTGGCGCTGGCCTCATCCTGCGCGAGCAGCGCGGCAACTTGGTGTTCTACCGTGCGAATCCGGACGCCGCCGTCCATCACGAGTTGGTCGGCCTTGTTGCCAAGTCGTTCGGCATCGCTGAGCAACTGCGCGGTTTCATCGAGCCGTTGGCCGATCGTATCCAGTACGCGGCCGTTCATGGCTCGGTGGCGCGGGGAGAGCACCGCGCCGACAGCGACGTCGACCTGCTGCTCGTCGGCGACGTGCGCCTGTCCGAACTGGCGATTCCGCTGCACGATGCAGAAGCCGCGCTCGGCATGAAAGTGTCGCCTACCGTCGTGACGCTTGCGGAGTTCCGCAAGCGTCACGAAAGCGGCGACCATTTCCTCAAGAAGGTGCTGGCCGGTGATCTCGTCACGCTGTGGAGCTCCATCGAGCACGAGGATGCCGCATGAGCAGTCTCGAAAATCTCGTCCGCATCGGCCAGCTCAAGCTGGAGCCTTCATCCGACGGCGAAATCGTCACCAGCCTGCGCCGAGCCGCCCTCTATCTCGTGGATGCGGCACTCCCTTCGCTGAGTCCGCCCAGCCGCTTCATGCTCGCCTACGATGCCGCGCACGCGCTCGCCTTTGCGGCGCTACGCGCCAACGGCTACCGCCCTGACGCCGGGCGTGACCATCGGGCTGTGGTCTTCCAGACACTCGGGGTGACGATCGGCGCCTCGCAGCAACTATGGCTGACGCTCGACCGCTATCACACGCGTCGCAATGCTTCAGAATATGGCGACATGGTCGAGGCCAGCGCATCAGAGGCCGAGGACCTGCTGATGGCGACGCAGGAGCTGCAGGCGTTGTTCCGTCATTGGTTGGTGAGGAATCGGCCTGCGGTGTTGGTCTGAAGGGTCGGCTCGGTACCTCTGGCCCTGCCATCGAAGCTGATCCCTGTGGTCAATTGCCCGCTCCGGGAGATGGCCGTCCTGCTCGAGAACGCCCCGGCGGCGCGCCTCTTCGACGAGATGCTGAAGCTCCTGACCCCAGGGCACGCCGTTCCCGGCGAGCCAGGCGATGCCGACCGAACAATCGACGACACACAGCACTGCAGCCACCAGCGGCATCGTTCAGCAACCCTTCCCCGATATCGACAGGCCCGATCCACGGTTGACGCCCACGGATCGGGCGCCAAACCCCTCCTGGCCGACGTTGGATCTCCCATCCTTCGGTTCCCCAGGAACACCACGCCAACGATCAGCCAGTCCTTCGGAATCGTCATACTTGCCCAAGCGTGCGTTCAACCTCACCATCGAGTGGGCCATCGAACACCGCGCGGAACTCATCGAGGATTGGAACCCATGCCAGGCCAAACAGCAGCCAAAGAAGATCCAGCCGTTGGAGTGATCCCGGCAGCACCTTGGCGAATTCAGGCAGTCTCTCTCCTTCCCGAGTACAAGCTGGCTGTGGTCTTTTGCGATGGCAGCAACGGCATCGTCGACTGCTCCAATATCCTTGCCAGCACCAATCCGGGCGTTCATGCACCCCTGGCCTCGCCGGAGTTCTTCGCGCAGGTCAGGCTGGAACTCGGTGCGCTGACCTGGCCGAATGGTGTGGATCTCGACCCTGGGTGGCTGCATGCCGAATTGGTGGACAAGAAAACGTGGTCTGTTCCCTTCTGACTGCTTTTTACCCGCCCCATTGACGCCAGCGGAGTTCACTCCTCGAGGCGCAGTCCGGTGGGGTCCTGCAATACCGGACCGGGTCTCCGCACCGCGGCAGGATGCGTCGAAGCCATCTCGGGACGGAGCACGATTCGCCCGGCGACCGCGACGCGGCGATCGTTGAGCCGAACGATCTCCTCGCTCGACCGCGCTTCCATGCCGAGTCCGATGCGTGCCGGCATGTCGCCGGCAGCCGGATCGTACGCCGAAGCACTGCCATCGATCTGAATGACGACCTCGCCCAGGTCCACGTACTCGGGCGGCCGGCCCGGACGGGGCATCTTCTTCAGGCTGGGCACGGACAGGTAGGTCCCCACGAGGCGGACCCGCTGGCCATCGAACTGCCTCAGTTGCTCCGCCCGATCAAGGCGCGGCGGCAACTCGTGGCGCACTGCTTCCGCTTTGGTCACTGGTCGGTCCTGACCGCTATGGACGTCGCGTGCGAACCATGGGTCTTGCTGGCCAGGTGCTCCTGGTGGAACGTCTGGCTCTGATCCACTGTCCCGTACATGGCGAAATTCCACTGGCGGTCGATGAAATCATATTGGTCGACCCCCTTGCTGGCCGCGTACTTCTCGGTGACGGCATAGTTTTCGAGCGTGATGTTGTCGGCACCATCCTTCATCACGACGCCGGCCCAATGGTAGTTCCATGTGTCCTCGCCAGGATAGGACTTGAAACCCGGCATGTCGCCCTCGGTCGCCATCGAGTAGGACTCGCCGATCTCCGGATTGGCATGGAAGTTGATTCCCGCCTCCTTGTCGAACTTGTCCATGCCGGCGTTGCCCAGAGCCAGGTACATCGCCTTGGCTTCGGCAATGGTGGCGGGCTTGCGAAAGACCTTGCTCCGGGACTGCGAACCGGCGATCGCGCCGCCGATTGCGCCGGCCACGCCGCCGAGGACTGCCCCGGGAGCCGCGCCCAGGCCGCCAACGAAACTGCCGAACAGCGCACCGAGCCCGGCACCGGCGGCGGCACCCGCCAGGGCGCCCGATGCCGTGTTGCTCTGCCAATCGTAGTGCACACCCTCGACGACGAATGCCGCGTTGTCCGAGCGCTCGATGAAGCGTGGCATCAGATCCATGTAGACCTGGTTCGCCATCTGGTTCGACTCGCCCTTGAGCCAGTCCGAAACCGTCGAGTCATCGACGCCCTTGCCGAGCTTGGCGACGCCGTTGTCGAAATAGACCACACTGCGGTCGCCACCGCCGGAAGAACCGGTCACCGCCGCCGACGAGCGGCCGCAATCGGTCCACAGTGCCATGGGGCCATTGGCCGTTCCTTCGGTGTCCATGCCACCCGGCGCATTGGCCTTTTCCACGCCCGAGTGTGCGCTCCCCGGCTTGGCGAGGAATTCCGGCTGCACACCGGTCAGCGAGTTGCCATCGACGCTGACCGAGCCGCCGGCCGCTTTCAGCTCGATGTACGAGCCCTTTTTCCCCGCTGTCTGCAGCTTGGAGTTCGCGCCGCTGATGAGTCCGGGTGTCGCATAAAGCGTCTGCGACCCGAACAGGGCCGTCTGCTTGGTCTCGCCAACCTGCGCACGTCCTGCTCCGAGCGTCTCGATCGTGTAGCGCTGGACGGCGCCGCCTGCACCGCCGGCGGCCCGCCCCTCACCGCGCGGCAGCAGATCCCTGGCGGACTTCCCGGCCACCACCCGATCGGCCACTGCGCTCGCCTCGCGCTCGTGGCGGTCACCTGGCGAGTCGAGCCCGGCGGGCGGCCCCTCTCCATGGCGCTGCTGGATCACGTGCGCCGCCTCGTGCGCAGCCAACCACAGGTCGGGGTCGGAACGAAACGCGATCGATGAGCCGGTCGCAAACGCGGCAGCTCCGAGCCGCTCGCAGGCTTCGCTCGAGGTCCTGCCGACGTGCATCCGCACCGAGGACAGATCATGCCGCGGTCCGAACGAATTCTGGATGCGCTCGCCGTGCGGCAGCGCCCGGCCGGGGCCTCGTGTGCCGTCGCGCGCGACATCGTTCGCCGATTGCCGCGCCGAGCCGATCCCCAAAAACCTCGGCATTCCCTGCAGTGAAGGCATGGCACCCCGCTCGGAGACCTTCGGGGTCATGCGAGATTCCTCTTGGCGCCGCTGCAACGCCGTCCTCGTATGGACCATGACGCTTCTCCCCGGACGCCGGGCTTCCGGGAAGCGTCAAGACCATCCTTCCCAGCCGGCAAGAAACTCAGGATAGAGGACCGGACACCACTTCCGCAAGCATTGACCACTTGCACATTCCAGCAACAGGGCGCGGCAGCGTCGCGCGGGCGACGGCGGCGATCCGCACGGGCGCGTGCTATCCTCACCGCCTGTCATCGGTCGGCCCGCCCCGCATCTCCGAGGGAAACCATGCCGCCCGCCAGCGCTCGCGCACGCCGCGGAAAGGAAGCAACCATGCCCGACGAGGATTCCTCGTAATGCCGCACTGCCCGGTGATGCTGGTTGCCGCTGCCGCTTCCGGCCAGGGCAAGACGACGGTGACGGCCGCCCTGGCCCGCCTGCACGCGCGCCAGGGACAACGCGTCACCGTCTTCAAGTGCGGCCCCGACTTCCTCGACCCGCAGATCCACGCCGTCGCCAGCGGGCGCCCGTGCTACAACCTCGACCTCGGCATGTGCGGCGAGGATGACGCACGCATCCGCCTGGCGCGCGCCGCTGCCGATTCCGACCTGATCCTGATCGAAGGGGTCATGGGGCTGTTCGACGGCAAGCCGTCGGCGGCCGACATCGCCTGCCTGTTCGGCATTCCGGTGCTGGCACTGATCGACGCGCGGGCGATGGCGCAGACCTTCGGCGCCGTCGCGCACGGCCTCGCGACCTACCGGCCCGGGCTGCCGTTTGCCGGCGTGCTGGCGAACCGCAGCGGCAGCAGCCGCCACACCGAGCTGCTGCGCGACAGCCTGCCAGCGGGAATGGTCTGGTTCGGCGCCGTCCCGCGCAGCGACGACAGCCTGCCGGAGCGTCATCTCGGGCTGTTGCAGGCGGCAGAGATCACCAACCTGACGGACCGCCTCGACCGCATTGCCGACGCGCTGGCGGCGACGGCGAGCATCGGCCTGCCACCGCCGGTACATTTCGCAGCGGCGCCGGCAGCACCGCTGCCGGCCCTGCTCGCCGGCCGCCGCATCGCCATCGCGCGCGACGCCGCCTATGGCTTCATCTACCCGGCCAACGTCGACACGCTGCGCGAACTGGGCGCCGAGATCCGCTTCTTCTCGCCACTCGCCGGCGACGCGCTGCCCGCCTGCGATGCGCTCTGGCTGCCCGGCGGCTACCCCGAGCTGCACGCGACGGCGCTGGCAGAACGGCGCGACCTGTGGCAGGCGCTGGCCGACCACGTCGCCGCCGGCCGACCGCTGCTCGCCGAGTGCGGCGGCATGATGAGCCTGTTCGCGGAGGTGGTCGACCGCGCAGGGGAGCGGCACGCGCTGGCCGGCCTGCTGCCGGGCCGCGCGGTGATGCAGCGGCGCCTTGCGGCGCTCGGCATGCAGGTCGCCGACCTGCCCGAGGGAACACTGTCCGGCCACACCTTCCATTACTCGCAGAGCGACACGCCGCTGGCACCGCTGTGTCGTGCGCGGCGACCGACGGGGGGCGACGGCGAGGCGATCTACCGCCACGGCTCGATCACCGCTTCCTACGTCCATTTCTACTTCCCAAGCAATCCACCGGCAGTCGCCCGCCTCTTCGGCGCCGGCTGCTGATCGTTGCAGTCGCTTTCCGGCACCCTCTTTCGACGTATAATCAACCCCGTTTCGGGTGCCTTGCCTCGTGGTCACGGGGCGGGTGAAACGGGAAGCCGGTGCACGGCGGCGTCGCCAACGACGCCAGCCCATTCCGGCGCAGCCCCCGCTGCTGTAAGCCTGACGACTCCGCAAACCGCCACTGTGCCCAGGCACGGGAAGGCGCGGGGAAGGTCGAGGGCGAGCCAGAAGACCGGCCCGAAACCGGATTGCACCATTCCCCGGGGTGACGGGAAGGCGTCTCTGGTCGCGCGCCGTTCGAGTCCAGGCCACCTTCCTCCTGCGGGATTTTTCTGCTGACGGGTCGTCAGTCGCCGAAGGGAGGATCGCTGTGCACATCATGGAAGGCTTCCTGCCGCTCGAGCATGCCGTCGGCTGGACGCTGGCGTCAGCGCCCTTCGTCGTCGGCGGCCTGCGATCGCTGCGCCGCCGGCTGCAGCAGCAGCCGGAGCAGCGCATGCTGCTCGGCGTCGCCGCCGCCTTTTCCTTCGTCCTCTCCGCGCTCAAGTTGCCGTCGGTGACCGGCAGTTGCTCGCACCCGACCGGCGTCGGTCTCGGCGCGCTGCTCTTCGGGCCGACGGCGATGGTGCCGGTCGGCCTCGTCGTCCTCCTCTTCCAGGCGCTGCTGCTGGCGCACGGCGGGCTGACGACGCTCGGCGCCAACCTGTTCTCGATGGCCATCGTCGGTTCC
Source organism: Candidatus Accumulibacter conexus (assembly GCA_017592775.1). GTDB lineage: Bacteria > Pseudomonadota > Gammaproteobacteria > Burkholderiales > Rhodocyclaceae > Accumulibacter > Accumulibacter conexus. Next base: position 30,569 of record JAGFNJ010000044.1, read on the forward strand.
TTCGTCGCCGCCGGGCTGTTCCGCTTCGGCCGCCTGCTGCACCTGCCGCTGGCCGCCTGCGTTTTCGCCGCCACCTGCTGCGCCGACCTCGCCACCTACCTGACGACCTCGCTGCAGCTCGCCTGGGCCTTTCCCGATCCGGTCGGCGGTTTCGCCGCCTCGTTCGCCAAGTTCGCCGGCATCTTCGCCATCACCCAGGTTCCGCTGGCGATCAGCGAGGGACTGCTGAGCGTGCTGGTGGTCAACGCGCTGCTGCGCTTCAACGGCGACGAGCTGAAGGGCATGCCGCTCCTTGCCGGTCGCGAGGTGCGCGCATGAAACGCACGAACTGGTTGCTGATCGCCGCCGTGCTGCTGCTGACGGCGTTGCCGCTGTGGCTGGTGCCGCGACCCGCCGGCCCGGACGGCCAGCCGGGCGAGATTTTCGCCGGCACCGACAACCAGGCTCAGAAGGCGATCGCCGAGATCGCCCCCGACTACCGACCGTGGTTCGCGCCGCTGTTCGAGCCGGCGAGCGGCGAGATCGCCTCGCTCCTCTTCGCCCTGCAGGCGGCCATCGGCGCCGGCATCATCGGTTACTGGCTGGGGGCGGCGGTCACCCGCGACAAAATGCGCCGGGGGGCCGGCAACGAAGGGCGCGACGATGCTGATTGAGCAGGCGGCCTACGGCAACCGCTGGCGACGCGTCAGCCCGGCGGCCAAGGCCAGCCTGGCGCTGGCCGGACTGCTGGCGGCATTCGTCGCCGCGACGCCGGCGGCGGCCGCTGGCGTCGCCCTGCTGCTGGCGCTGACGACGGTCGTCGGTGCCGGCGTCGCGGCTGGCGTCTACCTGCGGGTGGCGGCGCCGGCAGTCGCCTTTCTCGCCCTCGGCAGCCTGTCGCTGCTCGTCGCCGTCGGCACCGATGCCGCCGGCCACCTCTCGTGGGGGCTGGCGCCCGACGCCGCGCCACGCATCGCCGCCGTCGCCGGCCGCTCGCTGGCCTCGCTGGCAGCGTTGCTGCTGTTGGTGTTGACGACGCCGCTGCCCGACCTGATCGGGCTGCTGCGCCGCCTGCGCGTGCCGGAAGTCCTGCTCGACCTGATGGTTCTCTGTTACCGCATGCTCTTCGTCCTCGCGACCGCCGTCCGCGACACGCTGACCGCGCAGTCGGCCCGCCTCGGCTACGCTTCGCTGCGCCACGGCTGGCGCTCTCTCGGCCTGCTGGTCGCCAACCTCGCCGTGCAGATCTGGCAGCGGGCGCAGGCGCTGCACCTGGCGGCCATGGCGCGCAATGGCGGTGGGCCGCTGCGTTTCCTGTCGCCGGCTTTCGCCAACGCCGGCCGCGACACGCTGCTCGCCGCCGTCGCCGGCACGGCGCTGGTCGTGCTGGCGGGCCTCGCCTGATGGCGAACGACCTGCTGCTCGAGGTGCAGGCCGTCGGCCACGTCTACGCCGATGGCAGCCACGGACTCGCCGACTGTTCGCTGGCCATCCGCCGCGGCAGCCGCAATGCGCTGCTCGGCGCCAACGGCTCCGGCAAGACGACGCTGCTGCTGCACCTCAACGGCCTGCTGCAGCCATCGTCGGGCTGCATCCGCATCGACGGCCAACCGCTCGACTACAGCCGCGGCGGGCTGGTTGCCCTGCGCCGGCGGGTCGGTCTGGTGTTCCAGAACCCGGACCGGCAGCTCTTCTCGGCCAACGTCTTCGAGGACGTGTCGTTCGGCCCGCTCAACCTCGGCCTCGACGAGGCCAACGTGCGCGCACGGGTGGCGCAGGCGCTGGCGGCGGTCGGCATGACCGGGCAGGCGGAGCGGCCGGTGCATCACCTGAGCTTCGGCCAGAAGAAGCGCGTCTGCATTGCCGGCGTGCTCGCCATGCAGCCCGAGCTGCTGCTGCTCGACGAGCCGATGGCCGGCCTCGACCCCGGCATGCAGGACGATCTGCTGCGTGTTCTCGACGACCTCGCGGCGCGCGGAATCAGCATCGTCCTCGCCACGCACGACGTCGATTTCGCCTACCGCTGGGCCGACGACATCCACCTGCTGGCCGCCGGCCGCTGCACCGCGTCCTTCGCTGCGGCCGAACTGCCGCAGCAGGCGGCGGCGCTGCGCGCGGCCGGACAGCCGCTGCCGACGGTCGTCGCCCTGCACCAGGCGCTGGTCGCCCGCGGCGTGCTGCCGGCACGGCCCGTCCCCTGCGGCCTGCCGCAGTTGCTTGCCTTGCTGGCAGCGCCAGCGGCCGAGGAAGACCCCATGAACGACAGCGCACGCGTCCGGCAACGGAGTGCCGCCTGATGGCCGGCAAGGTCTGGTTCGTCGGCGCCGGCCCGGGCGACCCCGACCTGATCACCGTCAAGGGCCGCAAGCTGCTCGAGGGAGCCGGCGCCATCCTCTACGCCGGCTCGCTGGTCGACCAGGCGGCGACGTTCTTCGCCCCGGCCGGCTGCACGATCCGCGATTCGAAGGACATGACGCTGGCCGAGATGACCGACTGGCTGCTCGACCAGGCGGCACGGCACGCCACCGTCGTCCGCCTGCAGACCGGCGACCCCGGCCTCTACGGCGCACTGATCGAGATGACGCGGCCGCTGACCGCCGCCGGCATCGACTGGGCGGTGGTTCCCGGCGTGTCGTCGGCGCTGGCTGCAGCCGCCGCCGCCGGCGAGACGCTGACCCTGCCCGAGGTGACGCAGACGGTGATCCTCACCCGCGTCGCCGGGCGCACGCCAATGCCGGCCGGCGAAGAGCTCGAGGCGCTCGCCGCGCACCGCACGACGCTCTGCATCTTCCTCTCGATCACCCTGCTGCACCGTGTGCAGGAGGCGCTGCGCGCCGCCGGCTGGGCCGAGGACGCACCGATCCTGGTGGTGCAGAAGGCGAGCTGGCCGGGCGCGGAACGGATCGTCCGCGGCACCCTCGCCGACATCAAGCAGAAGTGCCAGGCACAACGGATCGCCGCGCAGGCGATGATCATCGCCTCGCCGACGCTGGGTGCCGCCGACTGGCCCGACCTCGCCCGTTCCAAGCTCTACGACCCCGCCTTCTCCCACCGCTTCCGCAAAGCCAGCGAGCCCCAGCCATGATATCGGACACCAGCATCCTCCTCGTCGGCCACGGTTCGCGCAACCGTGACGGCAACCGCGAAACCCTGCATTTCGCCGCCCAGTGGCGCGAGCAGCATCCCGACTGGCGCATCGAGGTGTGCTTCATCGAGCACGCCGAAGTGCTGCTCGATGAGGGACTCGATCGCGCCGCCCGCGACACGCGGCGCGTCCTACTCATCCCCTTCATCCTCAATGCCGCCGGCCACGTCAAGATGGAGCTGCCGGCGGCGCTCAACCGCGCCCGCCTGCGCCACCCAGGTGTCGAGTTCGCCGTCACGCCGCACCTCGGCATGGGACGCCCGATCTTCTCTGTCCTGCAGGCGCAGCTCGAGCGGCTGATGAAGCAGCTGGCGGTGCCCGATCCACGGAGCACCGGCGTCATCCTGCTCGGCCGCGGCTCGTCGGACGCCGGCGCCAACGGCGAACTGGCGAAGATGGCGCGCTGGATCTTCGAGGCCAGCGAGCACGACCTCGTCGACCTGGCGTTCACCGGCATCACCTGGCCGCGACTGGAAACCGCGGTGCAGCGGCAGGCGCGGCTGGGAATGACGCAGATCTGCATCGTTCCGGTGTATCTGTTCACCGGCGTCCTGATCGAGCGCATCAAGCTGCAGGTCGAGCGCCTGCAGCGGCAGTACCCGCAGATCGCCTTCGCCCTCGGTACGCATTTCGGTTTCGAGCGCGGCATCTTCGCGCTGCTCGACGCCAAGGTCGAAGGACAGGGACTGCCCGAATGCCGCATGCTCGAGTGCGACGGCTGCAAGTATCGCGAACTCGCCGAGGACGGACACCTGCCCGACCACAGCCATACCGCGACCGGTGGCGGGCAGCACGACCATGATCGGGATCATGGACAGCCGGCGGCGCACGCGCATCATCACGGCTGTTCGCACAAACCCGCCTGAAGACCCGGAGACACGCCATGACCAGCAACGCCATCACCGAACAGCTCACCGCCGCCGGCCGAGCCATCGAGCACGATTCCTTCGCCATCATCGACGCCGAAGTCGGCCCGCACGGCTACAGCGAGGAGCAGTGGCCGCTCGTGCGGCGAATGATCCACGCCAACGCCGATTTCGAGTTCAACGGCCTCGCCGCCTTCCACCCCGATGCCATGCGCGCCGGCCTCGCTGCCGTCCTCAGCGGTCCGCGAGGGATCGTCGCCGACGTCGAGATGATCTGCGTCGGCCTCTCGGCGCCCCGGCTGCAGCACTTCGGACTGAGCCCGCGGCACTACATTTCCGACGCCGACGTCATCGAGCGGGCGCGCGCCGAGAACACGACCCGCGCCGTGCAGGCGATGCGCAAGGCGTGGCGGCGGGGCGAACTCGACGGCGCGATCGTCGGCATCGGCAACGCGCCGACGGCGCTGATCGAGATCGTGCGACTGATCCGCGAGCACGACGTGCGGCCGGCTCTGGTCATCGGCATGCCGGTTGGTTTCGTCTCGGCGGCCGAGTCGAAGGATCTGCTGCGCACGCTCGGCGAAGTGCCGTGGATCACGGTCAAGGGACGCAAGGGTGGTTCGACGCTGGTCGTCGCCGCCATCCATGCGCTGCTGTCGCTCGCCGAGGCGACGCAGAAACAACGGGCGGCATGAGCGAGAAGGTCCGCAAGGGCGACACCCGGCGCACGCGCGGCAACCGGACCGGCTTCACCACCGGCGCCTGCTCGGCGGCGGCGGCGCGCGCAGCGACCTGCGGGCTGCTCGGCGGCGCCGTGCCGGCGAGCGTCGTCTGCCGGCTGCCGAACGGTCGTGAGGTCATTTTCGCCGTCATCGACGGCCGCGTCGACGGCGAAGGCAGCGACCGTGTCGCCCATGCGGCCGTCGTCAAGGACGCGGGCGACGACCCCGACGCGACGCACGGCGCCCACCTCACCGCCGACGTCCGCCGGCTGCCGCAGCGCGCCGGCGAGATCAGCCTGTGCGGCGGGCCCGGCGTCGGCGTCGTCACGCGCGAGGGGCTCGGTCTGGCGGTCGGCGGGCCGGCGATCAACCCGGTGCCGCAGCGGAACATCCGCGACAACGTGCGCGCCGTCGCCGCCGACATCCTGGCGGTCGATGGCATCGAGGTGCGCATCTCGGTGCCCGGCGGCGAGCAGATGGCGAAGAAGACGCTGAACGCCCGCCTCGGGATCCTCGACGGCATCTCGATCCTCGGCACCACCGGCATCGTCCGGCCCTACTCGACCGCCGCCTTTCGCGCCAGCGTCGTGCAGGCGATCGACGTCGCCGCCGCGCAGGGGCAGAGCAGCGTCGTCCTCACCACCGGCGGCCGCAGCGAGAAGTTCGCCATGCGCCAGTTGCCGGCGCTCGACGAGGCCTGCTTCGTGCAGATGGGCGACTTCGTCAAGGCCGCCTTCACCGCCGCCATCAAGCGCCGGATGCGCGCGGTCCATGTCGGCGCGATGGTCGGCAAGCTGACCAAGATGAGCCAGGGGCTGGCGGTCACCCATGCCTGGCGGGCCGAGGTGGACCGCGAGATCCTCGCCGACGCGGCGCGCGCCGTCGCCGCCCCGGCCGACCTGATCGCCGACATCCGGGCCGCCGAAACGGCCCGCTTCGCCGCCGAGAAGCTCGCCGTCCTCGGACTGACGGTTCCCTTCCACCGTGAGCTGGCGAGTCGGGCGATCCGCAGCCTCAAGCGCCAGTACCCCGGCGACTATCGGCTGTCGATACTGGTCTGCGACTTCGAGGGTCGCTTCATCTGCCGCGTCGATGAACATGAAGCACTCTGAGCCGGCACCGCGGCCGACCTGTACCGTCGTCGGCATCCTCGACGACGGCTGGCGCGGCCTCTCCGGCAGCGCGCGTGACTGCCTGCGCGCCGCCGCGCTGGTGATCGGCGTCGAGCGGACGCTGCAGCTCGTGCGGCATGAACTGGCAGCGCGCAGCGAACTGCGCGCGCTCGACGGCGCCCTGGTGCTGTGCCCGGGCTGGATTCGCGACGCCCTCGCCGCCGGCCGCAGCGTCGCCGTGCTGGCGACCGGCGACCCGCTCTGCCACGGAATCGGCAGCACCCTGATCGACCGCCTGCCTGGATTGCCGGTCGCCGTGCTGCCGGCGCCATCGACGCTGCAGATCGCCTGCGCGCGCTTCGGCAAGGCCTGGCAGGAGGTGAAGATCGCTTCCTGCCACACCTTAGATGCCGGCGAATGGACCGTCGGCGCGACCCCGGAGCACGGCCTCTACCCGGTGCTGCGGGCGATCGCGCTGCACCGCCGCGTCTTCGTCTTCACCAGTCCGGCCAACGACCCGGCGCGGCTGGCGCGCGCGCTGCTCGCCGCCGGCCATGGCGACGGGCTGCGCCTGTCGGTCGCCAGCCGCCTGCTGCTGCCGGACGAGACGCTGCACGCGCAACTGTCGGCGGCAACAGCGGCGACGATGGACTTTGCCGAGCCGAGCGTCGTCCTCGTCGAACGCGATGAACTGCCGGCCGGTCCGGCGTTCGGCCGCGAGGACGACGAGTACCTGCAGCGCACGCCGGCCAACGGGCTGATCACCAAGCTCGAGGCGCGTGCCGTGTCGCTCGCCAAGCTGCGCCTGACGGCGGCGGCAACCGTCTGGGACATCGGCGCCGGCTCCGGAGCGGTCGGTCTCGAATGCGCGCGACTGGCGCCGCACGGCCACGTCTGGGCAATCGAGAAGAATGCCGCCGACGCCGCCATCGCGCGCGCCAACGCCGCCCGCCTGCGCGTCGGCAACTACACCCTGATCGAGGGCCGGGCGCCTGCCGGCCTTGCCGGCTGGCCCGACCCGGACGCCGTCTTCATCGGCGGCTCCGGCGGCGAACTCGGCGAGCTGATCCGCCTCATCCTCGACCGCCTGCGACCGGGCGGCCGGCTGGTGATGAACTTCGTCACCCTCGAGAACCTGGCCACCGCGACCAGCACCCTGCAGGCTGCCAGCGCCGCCTGGGAGGTCGTCCAGCTGCAGGCCAGCCGCAGCCAGCCGATTCTCGACCTGCACCGGCTGGCGGCGCAGAACCCGGTCTGGATCGTCACCGCCCGCCACTCTGAAAAGGAACCTGCATGAGCGCCCCCCCCCGTTACGGCAAGCTGATCGGCGCCTCGCTCGGCCCCGGCGACCCGCAGATGATCACCCGCCGCGCCTGGACGGCGCTGCAGTCCGGCGCCCGCTGGCTGTACCCGGTGAAGAAGGCCGAGGAGTCGTCGTACGCGCTGGCGATCGTCGAGCGCGGCGGCCTCGCCATTCCGGCCGACGCCGAGCAGCTCGTCTTCCCGATGACGCGCGACCCGGAGATCCTCGGCAAGGCCTGGGCACGCGCCGCAGTGCGTACCGTCGAACTGCTCGCCGAGGGCCGCGACCTGCTGTTCCTCGTCGAGGGCGACGCGTCGACCTTCTCGACCTTCGGCCACCTCGCCCGCGTCGTCCGCGAACTGGCGCCGCAGGTCGAGGTGGAGACGATTCCCGGCGTCTCCTCGTTCGCCGCCGCCGCCGCAGCGACCGGCACGACGCTCGCCGAGGAGGACGAGACCTTCGCCATCATTCCCGCCGCCTACGGCGTCGCGGTCATCGACCAGTTGCTCGACGAGTTCGACACGCTGGCGCTGCTGAAGGTCAAGCCGCTGCTCGACGAGATCATCGAACTGCTCGCGCGCCGCGACCTGCTGGCCACCTCGTGCTTCATCGAGAAGGTCGGTGCGCCCGACGAGCGGGTCGTGCGCGACCTCGACAGCCTCCGCGGCAGCAAGGCCAACTACCTGTCGCTGCTGCTGGTACAGAACCCAAAGCGGCAGCGCGGCGAACTGCGACGCGGCTGCCGCAGCCGCCAGGAAGCGGCGGCCGCCGCCGCTGCCGGCGACTGATGGCCGCCAGCCGGAGCATGCGGCGATGAGGATCGCCGTCGTCGCCATCACGCGCCACGGCATCGCGCTCGCCGGCCGCGTCGTCGCCGCCCTGCCCGGCGCCCAGCTCTTCGCCCCCGACAAGTTCCGCGCCGCGGCCGAGAACGCCGCCGCCGGCGCCGCGCACTGCTATGCGGGCAAGGTCGGCGACCAAGTGCCGGCGCTCTTCGCCGGCTTCGACGGCATCGTCGCCATCGTCTCGCTCGGCGCCGTCGTCCGCCTGATCGCGCCGCACCTGCGGAGCAAGGAGAGCGACCCGGCGGTGGTCGTCATCGACGAGGCCGGCCGCTTCGCGATTCCCGTGCTCTCCGGCCACCTCGGCGGCGCCAACGCACTCGCCGGACACCTGGCGACGGCGCTCGCCGCGACACCGGTGCTGACCACCGCGTCGGACGCCCGCGCGACGATCGCCGTCGATCTGCTCGGACGCGAACTCGGCTGGGAGTTTCTGGCGAGCCATGCCGAACTGGTCCACTGCAGCGCGGCGATGGTCAACGACGAGCCGGTGGCGCTGGTCCAGGAAGCCGGCGGCACGGACTGGTGGACCAGGCATGCCAACGGGCGCAGCGGTCCGCTGCCGGCGAACGTGCAGCGCTTCGCCCGGGTTGAGGACGTCGCCATCGACGATTTCGCCGCCGTCCTCTGGATCAGCCGCCGCGCCATGCCCGCCGACCTCGCCGCCCGCCTGGCCGGCCGCTGCGTCCGCTACCGGCCGCCGCCGCAGCCCGCCGGCGCCGTGCCGGCAACAGCGCTGGCGATCGGCATCGGCTGCGACCGCGGCACTCCGGCCAGCACCATCGCGCAGGCGATCAACGAAGCGCTCGCCGCCTGCGGCGGCACGATCATGGATGTGCGCGCGGTCGCCTCGATCGACCTCAAGGCCGACGAGCCGGGACTCGCCGAAGTGGCGCGCGCGAACTGCTGGACCGTCGCCTTCTATCCGGCAGCCGAACTGGCGATGATCGCCGTGCCCAATCCCTCGCCAACCGTGCAGCGCCACACCGGCACGCCGTCGGTCTCGGAGGCGGCGGCCCTGCTCGCCGCCGGCACCGACAGCCACAACCTGCTCATCGAAAAACACCGGCTGCGCGGCCCCGACGGGCGCAACGCCACCGTCTCCATCGCCAGGATCCCTGCATGACGCCAGATACCCGCACCGCACCCGCCACGCCGACCGGCAAGATCATGCTCGTCGGCCTCGGACCCGGCAGCCTCGGCCACCTGACCGGGCGTGCGCGCGCGGCGATCGCCGAGGCCGACACGGTGATCGGCTACGCCACCTACATCCGCCTCGTCGCCGACCTGCTGGTCGGCAAGGAGGTGATCAGGAAGTCGATGACCGAGGAACTCGACCGCGCCGTCGAGGCGCTCGCCCGCGCCCGCCAAGGCCGCAAGGTGGCGATCGTCTCCTCCGGCGACGCCGGCGTCTACGGCATGGCCGGGCCGACCTTCGAGGTGCTCTTCGACGCCGGCTGGACCCCCGAATCGGCGATCGAGGTCGAGATCGTCCCCGGCGCCTCGGCCCTCAACACCTGCGCGGCGCTCGTCGGCGCGCCGCTGACGCACGATTTCTGCGCCATCTCGCTGTCCGACCTGCTCACCCCCTGGCCGACGATCGCCCGCCGTCTCGACGCCGTCGCCTACGCCGATTTCGTCGTTGCCCTGTACAACCCGAAGAGCGGCCGGCGGACGCGGCAGATCGCCGAGGCGCAGCGCATCTTCCTGCGCCACCGCGATCCGCAGACGCCGGTGGCGATCGTCAAGTCGGCCTACCGGCCGAAGCAGCGGGTCGAGTTCAGAACCCTCGAGACCATGGGCGACGCCGACATCGGCATGCTGACGACGGTGCTGATCGGCAACTCGAGCACCTTCGTCCGCGACGGACTGATGGTCACGCCGCGCGGCTACAGCAACAAGTACGCGGTCGCGGATGGCGAGCGCGCCACCCGCGGCGGCGAGCAGGCCGGCCGATCGCTGTCGACCGGACTCGACGGCTGGATCGCCACCATCCAGCAGAGCGGCCGCTCGGCCGCCGAACTGGCACGCGAATACCGCCTGCCGGCCGACTACATCCAGTCGGTGCTCGACACGCCGCTGGCGGCAGCGGTAGACTGAGATCACCGGCGCCGGCCAGTCGTCGGCCACCACCAGCACCGCAAGTCGCGCCGGCTTCCGCCGCGCGGCGGTCGATGAAATCGGGAGATGTCGATCACCAGTGCAGCGCCCCCGATGCGCCGCGTCGTCCTGCACAGACGGAGGAATACAAAGGATGCGACCGACGCAACCGACGCGCAAACGCCTGCTGGCAGGGCTGGCGGTATTCCTGTTCATGCTCGCGGTGGTAGCTTGCGCAGTTGCCCTGCTGCTCGCCGGCGAGCCCACCGGCGGGGCTTTCGCGGACCGATTGGTCAAGCTGATACCGGTGGTCCTCGTGGCCTCGGGAACGGCGTGCTGGGTGTTGTTCAGACTCGATGCGCTTTATGTTCAGGCGACGTTGCGCATGGCCGAACAACTTGCCGCAGCACTGGCGCACAGCGACCTGAGAGTTGGCCGCTATCAGGCTCCCGAACTCGAGCAGTTGGCAAAGACGGCCAATCAACTGCTCGCCCAGCGCGAAGCGGACCGTGACGATGTCGCCGAGCGCTTCCGCGCAACACAGGCATCGCTCGAGGAAGAACGCAGCCGATTGAGCGCGTTGATGGCTGACCTGAGCCAGAGTGTCGTCGTCTGCAACCTGGATGGTCGTGTGCTGCTCTACAACCAACGGGCAAAGCAGGAACTCTCGACGGGGCCGAACGGCGAGAAGACCGAGTTGCTTGGCCTTGGCCGTTCGATCTATGCGGTCCTGGATCGCGCAGTCATCGGCTACGCGATTGCCCGCCTGCAGCAAGCCAGTGCTGCAGCGGGTTCCCGGCACGCAGGGAGAGTCGTCGGCTCCACCGACTTTGTCACCGGAACTGCCACCGGTCGTTTGCTGCGTGCGCACATGTCGCCGGTCCTGAGCGATGCGGGTCGGCGTCATTCCGAGGGCGAAGCGACATCGATTACCGGTTTCGTCCTCGTTCTCGATGACGTGACGACAACCAGCGAGCGCCACACGCGGCGGGACGCGGTGATCCAGTCACTGATCGAAGGATGCCGCGGGCCGCTGGGCAGTGTTCGCGCGGCAGCCGAGATGCTCTGCGATTTCCCGGACATGTTGAGCGAAGAGAAGGACCGTTTCATGCACGTGATTCGCGACGAAGCAACCGCGCTGTCGTCGCAGTTCGAGAAGGCTGCGCGCGCGTTTTCGAGTGACCTGCGCGAGCGCTGGGTGCTCGAGGAGATCAGTGGTGCGGAAATCCTGCTGGCGACGGCAGGCGGCATTCAAGAGAAACGCGGCGGCGGGCGGCCTCCACTAGCCGTCAAGACCGAGCATGTGGAAAAGGGTCTGTGGCTGCGCGTGGACAGTTTCGCCTTGCTGCAGGCACTGCGTTATCTGGCCCTTCGCCTGCAGGACGAGTACCGGATCCCTGAAGTGCGCCTGTCGCTGACGCGCAGCGGACACCTGGCGCAACTCGACCTGTCGTGGCCCGGCACCTTCATGAACAACGAAACGGCGATGAGCTGGTTGCAGGATCCGATGAACGTCCCCGGCAAGTCAGCTTCGTTGAGTGTGACCGATGTCATCGAGCGCTGCAACGGCGACATCTGGTTCCAGCGCGAACGGGTGTCCCATCGTGCCTTTTTCAGGACCGTGTTGCCACTGACCGCGGCACCCGGGAATCTGCCCATGCCGATGATCGCAGCAACGGCGGGAGAGCGTCCGGAGTTCTACGATTTCGATCTGTTTGATTGGTCGGCAGGCAGTCACGAACTCGATGATCTGCCACTCAGCGAACTCGCCTACACGGTTTTCGATACCGAGACGACCGGTCTGCAACCGTCGCAAGGCGACGAGATCATCCAGATCGGAGCGACGCGCGTCGTCAACAGTCGCCTCCTGCGGCACGAGTGCTTCGATCAGCTGGTCAAGCCACAGGTACGCCTGTCACCGGGATCGATCGCGGTGCACGGCCTTACGCGCGAACTGCTGGCTGGCCAGCCGAGCATCGATGCCGTCTTGCCGAGGTTCCACGCCTTTTGTGCCGATACCGTACTGGTCGGCCACAACGCGGCTTTCGACCTGCGCTTCATGCAACTCCAGGAGAAGCGAACCGGGGTGCGTTTCGAGCAACCGGTGCTCGATACCCTGTTGCTCTCCTCCGTCCTTCACCCGAATCAGGCAACGCACCAACTCGAAGCGATCGCCGAACGGATGGGGGTGCCGGTGATGGGACGGCACACGGCGCTCGGCGACGCGTTGGTGACCGCCGAGATCTTCCTCAAGATGCTGCCGCTACTCGCCGAGATGGGAGTCAAGACACTGCGTCAGGCGCGCGAGGCAAGCCAGAGAAGCTACCTGGCACGGGTCAGGTACTGAGACCCTGACCGCTGTCGACGCCGTCGGTGGGCCCCGACGATGCCCTCGGGGTGAAGAACGATGATCACGTCAATCCGGAGCGGCAGCACGCCAGGAATCTCCGGGAGGAACGGCCCGCCGTGCCGGCCACGACGGCATCACCATTGCGGGCGCCAATGCCGGGCAGGGCAAGGAACATCTGGCACATCGGCTAGAATGGTCCAGGCATGAGCCGTGGAATCCTCCTGCGCAGCGTCGCCGGAATGGAGGCAAACCACGAGCGAAAATGCCGGGCAGGTGGATTTCCGACCACAGGGACAGCCGACAGCCAACCGCCCCTTTGGGGCTTGGCGCAACGGAGTGCGCGACGGCATGGACAGACTTCATCACATGCAGGTACTGGTGGCCGTGGTTGATGCCAACGGCTTCGCCGGCGCGGCGCGCAAGCTGAACCTGTCACCATCGGCGGTGACGCGAGCCATCAACGAACTCGAGCGGCAACTGGGCGTTCGTCTGCTGGCGCGCAGCACGCGCATCGTCCGGGTGACTGACGCCGGCGCACGCTATGCCGATGACTGTCGGCGCATTCTGGCGGACGTCGCCGAGGCGGACGAGTCGGTCGGCGGCACGCACAGGGCACTGCGCGGGCGCCTGACTCTGACTGCCCCGGTACTGTTCGGTGCCCAGTTCGTCACCCCCATCGTCAGCGAATACCTGTTGCGCTATCCCGAGGTCAGCGCCGTCTGTCTGTTTCTCGATCGTGTGATCAACATGCTCGACGAAGGTGTCGATGTCGCGGTGCGCATCGGCGAACTGGCCGACTCCTCGCTGCAAGCCTTGCCGGTTGGACGCGTGCGCCGGGTCATTTGCGCGGCCCCGGCCTATCTTCACCAGTGCGGCGAGCCGCGGACGCCTGATGATCTGTTCGGCCACCGGATCGTCTCGGCGGCGGGCGTCACGCCGACGCCGGAATGGCGGCTGATCGAGGACGGTTCACCACGCGTGGTCAAGCTGCAGGCGCGCATGACCACCACCAGCAACGACTCGGCGGTGGCGGCCGCCTTGGGCGGTTTGGGCCTGACCCGTCTGCTCTCCTACCAGGTCGCTGAACACCTGCGCAGTGGCCGGCTGCGGGCCGTGCTCAGCGACTTCGAGCCACCCGCGCTGCCCGTGCACGTGCTGCACCGCGAGGGGCGGCATGCCTCAAAGAGGGTCCGCGCGTTTCTTGATCTGGCGGTCGAACGTTTGCGGGCGGATCCGGCGCTGAACTGAGTCGGCGTTCGCTCGCGGCCTGAACCCAGTCGGTGAGCCGACGGTTTGCGGCTGCCCGGCGTGGCACCAGCACGAGCGTCCACTGCAGAACCAGGGCGCCCGGGGCAAAGGTTCACGCGCCGGGACCACAGTCCAGGCAGTGCTCGACGGGCGGCGGCCCCATGCGCAAGGCGCGCTGCAGCCCGCGCAGCGCCGTTCGCAGACCCTCTTCGATGACCGGGTGGTAGAAGGGACTGTCGAGCATCTCCTGTACGCTGTCGCCTCGCTGCACCGACCAGGCGAGCAGATGCCCCAGATGCTCCGCCGCCGGACCGAGCATTTCGGCACCCAGCAGGCGACCACTGCGCCGCTCGGCGTAGAGATGCAGGGCCCCCCGAT
>JAGFNJ010000045.1 GCA_017592775.1 Candidatus Accumulibacter conexus
CGGTGGAGATCGAGTTTGCGCTCAACGTACTGGCAGACGGCCGATACCGGATCAACCTGCTCCAGTGCAGGCCGCTGCAGGTGCGCAGCCTCGAGGGCGGACCACAGGTTGCGCCGCCGCCGGACGCGCCTCGCCTCTTCGAGGCGCAGGGCGCGGTGATCGGGCCAAGCCGAATGATCCGGCCGGATCGGCTGATCCATGTCCTGCAGTCGCGCTATGCCGAATTGCGGCAGGATGATCGGGCGGCGATCGCCCGCCTGGTCGGCGCCCTCAATCGAGCCAGCGCCGATCGCACTCTGGTGGTGCTCGGTCCGGGTCGTTGGGGTACTCGCGATCCATGGCTGGGCGTGCCGGTGAGCTTCAGCGAGATCAACCGCGTCGCGGCGCTCGGCGAGATCGTCGCCATGAACGACAACCTGATTCCCGACGTGTCGCTCGGCACACACTTCCTGAACGAGCTGATCGAAGCGGACATGCTCTACTTTGCCCTGTTTCCGGGCAGGAGCGGAAACCTCATCGACGAGACGACGATCGCGGGACGGCCCAACCGCCTTCTCGAATTGCTGCCGCATGCGCGCCAGTTCGCCGATGTCGTGCAGGTCGTCGATCTCGAGCCGGGAACCGCCACCCTCTTTGCCGACGCCGAGAAACAACAGGTGGTGATGACCTGCGCCCCGATGGCATCCGGACATTGCACCCGGCAATGATTGTGGGTATATTTCCTCGCCCCAAATTGGTGCGCGCGTTTGGCTCGTGAGGTCGATGGCGGTATCGTGGGGCAGCGTTTGGTTCTTCCCGGCTGGCGCTTCAACTGCAGAACACTGTGAATGGCAGCGTGATGCGCAGCTGCGGATGCGTAGAGGTTCTTTTCTTGCAACAACGACAAGGGAGCGCGAAATGAAATACAAGAATCTGCCTGACTTCATGGACCATGTCCGGGCCAGGGATCCCAACCAGCCGGAGTTCATGCAAGCGGTGCAGGAAGTGATGGGCAGCGTCTGGAACTTCATCCTGGCCCACCCGAAGTATGCTGATTCGGCGCTTCTCGAGCGGCTGGTCGAGCCGGAACGGGCCATCCAGTTTCGTGTCGCGTGGACCGACGATCACGGTGAGACGCACGTCAACCGGGCTTTCCGCGTCCAGCACAATTCGGCCATCGGCCCCTTCAAGGGGGGAATGCGCTTTCATCCCTCGGTCAACCTGTCGATCCTCAAATTCCTCGCTTTCGAGCAGACGTTCAAGAACGCGCTGACCACCCTGCCGATGGGTGGTGGCAAGGGTGGATCCGATTTCGACCCCAAGGGCAAGAGCCGCAATGAGGTGATGCGCTTCTGTCAGGCCTTGATGATCGAACTGTACCGCCATCTCGGACCGGATACCGACGTGCCCGCGGGCGACATCGGAGTCGGCGGCCGTGAGGTCGGTTTCATGGCCGGGATGATGAAGAAACTCTCGAACAGCGCGGCGTGCGTGTTCACCGGCAAGGGGCTGTCCTTTGGCGGCAGCCTGATCCGACCCGAGGCGACCGGCTACGGGCTGGTCTACTTCGTCCAGGACATGCTGGCATGCCAGAAGATGTCGCTCGAAGGGATGCGGGTCTCGGTGTCCGGCTCGGGCAACGTGTCGCAATATGCGATCGAGAAAGTGCTTGAGTTCGGCGGCAAGGTGGTGACCTGCTCCGATTCCCAGGGCACGGTCGTCGACCAAGCGGGGTTCACGCGTGAGAAGCTGGATGCCCTGATGGACATCAAGAACAACCACTATGGGCGTGTCTCCCAGTACGCGGAGAAGTTCGGCCTCCAGTACCTGCCCGGCGACAAACCGTGGGGCGTGCCGGTGGACGTCGCACTGCCCTGCGCAACCCAGAACGAGATCGACGGCGAGGACGCGGGTGTCCTCGTCCGCAACGGCGTCAAGTGTGTCGCCGAAGGCGCCAACATGCCGTCGAACCTCGATGCCGTGCACGTCTTCCTCGACGCCAGGATCATGTACGGCCCGGGCAAGGCGGCCAATGCCGGAGGCGTCTCGACATCCGGTCTGGAGATGACGCAGAATGCCGAACGCCTGCCCTGGGAGCGCGACGAAGTCGATGCCCGCCTGCGCCTGATCATGGCCGACATCCACGGCAACTGTGTGCGATATGGCGAGAAGAACGGCTTCGTCAATTATGTCGACGGCGCCAACATCGCCGGCTTCGTCAAGGTGGCCGACGCGATGATGGCGCAGGGCACCTACTGACCCGGAGTCCCCGCCACGGTCGTGCCGGGGACGCGACGATGAACCGCCCGGACAGCAATGTCCGGGCGGTGCGACGTCATCTTGCGCGGGGTACGCTCGACGGGCTGGCGCCGATCGCTACCGCGGGCTCCCGGACCCATCCATCCGCGGTCGACCAAGCCTCGTGACCGTTGGCTGGCGAGGCTCTGGCAGTACGCGCAGAGCTCCACTGCCGGCCCATCGAATGGACTCATGATTGACGCGAGGCCCGGGAGGCATACAATTGGCCCAATGCCACCCTTGCGGCGCTCGTGTCCGACGAGGCTCATCGGCTGCGGCAGACCGACGCCATTCCATCGGCGTCACGGCGTGCATTCCACTCGCAGCCGATCCGTGTTCATCGACCCTTGCACCTTGGCGGATGCTCCGTGAGCAAGGTGCCGATTCAGAGGAGATTCCTGCATGGACCTTTCTGGACAGTGCCTGTGTGGAGCGATTCGCTATCGACTGTCGGGGGCGCCAAAGGTCGTTGCCCTGTGTCACTGTCGCGACTGCCGGCGAAGCGCAGGAGCGCCGGTGGTGGCTTGGGCAATGTTTCCCGAGGATGCCCTGACCGTGACCGAAGGGCAGCCGAAGACGATCAACTCATCCGGCACGGCGATGCGCAGTTTCTGCGCCGACTGCGGGACCGGGTTGTTCTACCGGAATGCGGCGGCTCTTCCGGGAATCGTCGACGTACAGTCGGCAACGCTTGACGATCCCGAAGCGTTGCCGCCAACCGTGCAAATTCAGACCGCCGAACGGCTCGGCTGGATGGAGCACGTTCATGAGCTTCCTGGGTTCGAGAGGTTTCCGTCCTGAACGGAAGCCGCGGCTCCACCCGCAAGCCACCGAATCGGGCAGCCGGAGACTTCCCGACCCTGGCCCCCAGACCACCACCCACCGTAACGGTCCACAGCGGGCCGTTCGGCGAGTTGGCTCACTCGACGACCCGGCCGCATGACAACGACCATCAAGGAGACAACGCATGCCCCTGATCAATCGCAGTTCGACGTCGATCTACTGGCGGATCTTCACCCCCGATGACCGGACGCGCGCGTTCGGCATCGCCCCGGCCTACGAAGGAACGATCGCCGCTGGCGGTCAGGCCGGCATCGGCTACAGCGCTTCCCGCTTTCAGCTCGAGATTCGTGATCGGCCGCCGCTCTCGGTGATTCCGCCCAGCCGCGTGCTCGTGCCCGCCGGGCCGCCGGGAATCGCCGGCGAACTCTATCGGTCGAGCGACCTGCTCGAGTACCTCGGTGGCTCCGAGCTGCGCCTGACGACCCAGGAGCGCGTCGATGTGCCGGGCTTCCTGCCGAGCACGCACGGCTTCCGCTTTGCCAACAGCTTCCCGGCCAACACGGCGCACGTCAGCGTTCGCGTCGGCAGCGTCGACATGGCGATCGGCGACGCCGCGAACGGGCTGTGCGGCGGCATGGTGTACGCGGTGCGTGACCACTTCCACGCCGGCATGCCGATTCCGGCACACAAAGCGGGGCCCGTCTCGGGTGTGTTGTACGAGTACCTCGTCGGTCGCCTGTACGACAGTTTCGACGGCCTCGGATGGACCGAGTACCTGCGTCTGATGAGCCCGGGCTGCAGCGCCGGCGAACGGGCACGAACGGCGTATTTCACCGCGCTGCCCAGCATCGAAAGCGATGTCCGGAACGGCGCGCCGTCGCCGATCGGCCTCGTGCAGGTGAATACCGACGATCCTTTCAAGGTGGGCAACAATCACCAGGTGCTGGTCTATGGCTTCGAGCGGAACGGACGCCGCGTGCGTTTGCGGATCTACGACCCGAATCATCCCAGCCGCGACGACATCACGCTGGATTTCGACACCAGCGTGACACCGCCGGTCTTCTCCTACAGCGTGCCTCCGGGCGGCGATGGCCGGATTTACAGCTTCTTCTGCCACCGCTATCAACAACGGCAGCCGCCGCCGGCGGATCAGATTCCACCCTGGGTCGACTTTCCGTTTGCCAACCCGCTGGCCGAAGGAACGAACGACATCATCGTCGCCAATGGCTGGTTGGGTCTGCTGCGGATCGAGCGGGTGTTCGGCAACCGCTTCAACGGCACGATCTATGGCCAGCGGATGGAAGGCGAGTGGAATCCCGCTACGCGCGACGTTCGCTTCACGCGTTTTCTCGGCCCCGGCTACGAGCAGCTCTATACGGGCGTCCTCGAACTCGACCCCGCGACCGGCAACCTGACCGGCCGCCTTTTGGGGTCCTTCCAGGAGATTCACGGCGACGTGACCGGGCAAGCCTCTTATGACTGGCTTGCCGTGGCACGCCTGCTCGTCGATGGCAACGGCTGGCAGACGGAGCTGCGCCTGCACCGACTTGACGGCGATGGCAGCGTTGCCGGCGAGATGTACGGCGACGCGGTCGACGGACGCTGGGACCACGCTGCGCAGCGGCTGCACCTGACCCGCCGCTCCGCCGATCCGAACTACGCGCAGGAATGGACTGGCCGCCGTACCGAGGGCCTGACTTTCGCAGGGGACTTCCAGGAGGTCGTCCGCGGTGTTCGCCAGCCGCGACAGTATCGCTGGATGGCCTTCGATCGGCGCTGAACGCGACCGGCGCAACGAGTCATTGGGCGAGTGCCGGCTGCAGCCACTGCCGCCGGCAACCGGCAACTGCTGCAGGCGCGAGACCTGGGAACGCTGCCGCTGCAGAGAGCTGCCATGAGCGACAAGCGCGATCAAGCCAACTGGAAGGAAGTCCATCGGCGCTACGTCGCGCTGGAGCGCACGTGGTCGGTGGCCGATGCACCGGAGCCCGTGGCCCGCCAGTTCTTCCGGCGCATCGTCCACGGTCACCAGAGCAGGTCGGCGATCGAGCGCGAATTCCACGAGTTTGGCTTGCAGCCGCCGCCAACCGCGGTTCTGGAGGAGGCGTTCTTCCTGCAGCGCGTGCTCTACCCACCCGACCGCGACCGTCCTGGCGGACGGCATCCGGACGACCCGCTGGAAGACGTGTACGCTGCGGCCCTGTCGATGCTGCCGAACGGCTTCTGGGTGGAATCGCCGGAACGTGACCAGTTGTACCGCGGCCAGCGCGACGCGCGCTGGCCGACGATCCCTGCCCTCTTTCGCCGCGACGACGTCGACAGTGCCCTGGACCAGCTCGCGCATGCGGTCACGCGCGTCCGGGCATGCTTGCCGGCGGTGTCAGACGAGCAGGCGGTTGCCGTGGCGCAGCACTACTCGCGGGAACTGGGTGTGGCGACCTGGCTGCTCGACATGACCTACGACCCGCGCGTCGCGCTGTTCTTCGCCAGCGATGGCGGTGTCGGCGGCGAAGTCGGCGTCGTCACCTGCCTCGTCAGGAAGACTTGGGACCGGCTGAGTGCCGCCGGCAGCAACCGCCTCGGCCGCCTGCAGGTGATCGACGTTCCCGGCGTGCTGCGCATCGAAAACCAGCGCGCGTCGTTCCTCGATACCTCGCATCCGGTTCTCTTCGACCAGTACGTGGCAGACACGGTATGGTTCCGGCAGCAGACGGGGCTGCGCTTCGAGGATCCCGATGCGGAGTTTCCGGTCACCGCCGCAACGATCTATCCGACGGCCGATCCCGTTCTCGCTGCCCTCGTCGGCACGCCGCCGGCAGGCTCCGGCGCGCTGCGCATCGCACCCGCCGGCGACGCTCGCCAGCCGCTGCAGGGCGCGGACTACTGGGAAATCGCGCAATCCTGGTGTCGCCGCGAAGGACTCGCGATCGACGCCTACCACGAGGACAGCTTGCGGGTGGTCTGCGATGTGCACGCCCGCCTGCAGGAGCAGCCCGATCAATTCGCACTGCACGATCGGAGTCTGGCGCGCCTGCAGGATGCGGTGGAACTGATCATGCAGGCGCAGCGCAGCGGCAAGTTCATCACGCCGCAGGAGGCGCTGCGCCGGAGCCTGTCGCGCCTGCCACTGCCCGGACGCGTCGTCCTCGAAAACATCATTGCTGCTTGCACCGCTGCGAGGGATTCATGCTGACCTCACCGACACACTTGCGGGACACCCTGCTCGAACTCGACACCGACCTGGGCGGACTGCCGGGGCGCCGGGTCGCGCTGCTCGGCTTTCACGACGCGAACCCGACGCGGGTCGCCGGCAACGTCCGCGCGCTCTGCGAGACGCCCGGCTGGACGGTCATCGATCTGCGCCAGGCCGCGGTGTGCCTGCCGGAAAGATTGCCGGAGACGCTCGCGGCGCCGAAACTGGCGCTCCTCGTCGACGTCGCAGCGCCCTTGCCGACCGATCTCTCGCTGCTGATTCGCGCATTGCGCGACGCGCACGATGCCGTGGTCTGGACCAACGGTACGCGCTGCCCCTTGCCAGCCACGCGCATGCTCTACGTCATCGCCGCCGGCGCCCGCTCCCTCGATCAGTTGCCGCCACAGCTCAAGGCCATCGACTTCATGACGTTTGGCTGACAGTATCCTCAACCCGCCAGCGGCAAAGCCAAGCAGAGTCGCGTACCGCCAAGCACTGGCGGCAAGGGCCGCAGGCTGCCGCCGTGCAGCACCGCAACGCGTTGCGCGATCGCCAGGCCGAGGCCGCCGATGCCGCCACCGGTGCGCCGCAGCGGCGGGTCGCGCAGCGACTTTCCCTGCTCGAGGCGATGCAGCAGTTCTTCCGACAGACCGGGACCGGCATCCTCGACGAGCACCTCGGCCTGTCCGCCCGCGCGCCGCAGGCTGACGCGCACCGGTGCGGCGCCGGCAGCGTGCCGCATCGCGTTGTCGATCAGGTTGCTCAGCGCCCGGTCGATGAGGTGCAGATCGCCCTCGAATTCCAACGGTCCGGGGGGCGCGCCGTGCAGGGTCACGGGCGGTGGCCCGTCACCGAGATCGAACTTCTGCACCGCATCGGTCACCAGCTCATCGAGCCGGAAACGCTCGCGATTGAGCACCTGATCGGTGGACTGCAGCGCCGCCAGTTCGAACAGTTGCTGCGACAGCCGGCGCACCTTGTCGCTCTGCGCCAGTGCCGCGGCCAGGACGCGCTCGCGCTGCCCGGACTCGGCGAGCACCCTGCCGGCCAGCGCTTCGAGGTGACCGTGCAGCGCCGTCAGCGGCGTCCGCAAATCGTGCGCGACGCCGGCCATCATCTCGCGGTGGTCGCTCGCCTGCTGCTGCTCGCGCGCCGTCTGCGCCTCGATGCGCTGCGTCATCTCGTCGAAAGCCGCGCCGATGGCACGCACCTCGTCGCCGGTGCTCTGCTCCTGTTCGCCCGTCGGGACGTCGCGACCGTCGGCGTCGGCGTTGCCGGCATGCGGCGTCCGCAGGGAGTAGTCGCGCAGGCGACCGGCCAAGAGGTGCAGCGGCTGCGTCAGGCGGCGAAAGACGAAGACGCCAATCAGCAGCGTCACCAGCATTCCTGCCGCAGCAACCAGGCCGGTACCCTGCCAGACCCGGCGCAGGCTGAGCTGCCCGGCCACCTGCTCGCGGGCCTGCCCATCGAGCACGACGTACAGGTAGCCCGGCGGCCGTGCGTCACCGGCGCGCGGCGGGAACATTGCGGCGCTGAAGATGCGCGGGATTCCCGAACCCATCGGGTCGGTGCCGCGCAGCGGCAGCGGAGCGCCGGCCAGGAAGTCGCGCACGGCCTGCAGGTCCACCTGCTCGTGCCGCACCATCCCGGGATCGCCGATGTAGGCTTCGACGCGGCCGTCGGCATCGAGGACATAGACCTGAATGCCTGGGTTGACCACCATCAGCATCGACAGCACTGCCGCGCGCGCAGCGCGGTCGGCCTGATCGGAGTCGGTGAGGGTGATTTCGGGCCAGTGTTCGACAATGTGCCGGGCCAGTCCATGGGACAGCCGCTGCAGCGCTTCCTGCTCGTGCTCCGCCGCGACGTGCCGGCCGAGCACGCCGACGAACGCGCCGTAGGCGAGCAGCAGCAGCGCCAGCGCCAGCGTCAGGCGAGCGGTGAAGGAACGGCGACCGGGCATGCGGACTTGTCTTCGAAGCGGTAGCCGACGCCCCAGACCGTGACGATCCGCCGCGGGTCGCGCGGGTCGTCCTCAATCTTCGTACGCAAGCGGTTGATGTGCGAGTTGACGGTGTGCTCGTAACCGTCGAAAGCGGCGCCCCAGACGCGCTGCAGCAGTTCGCCGCGGCTGAATGCCCGACCCGGGTGGCGCGCCAGGAAGTGCAACAGATCGAATTCGCGCAGGGTCAAGGGCACGGCCTCGTCGCCGCGCAGCAATTCGCGGCGGACGGTGTCGAGCCGGAAAGGACCGAAGCGAAGCTCCGACGCCAACGCCGGCGACGAGCGCAATTGCTCGATTCGCCGCAACAGGGCGCGGACGCGCGCCACCAGTTCGAGCATCGAGAACGGCTTGGCGAGGTAGTCGTCGGCGCCCAGTTCAAGCCCGAGCACGCGGTGCGCCTCCGCCGAGCGGGCGCTGAGCATGATCACCGGCACATCCGCGTGCCGTGCCCGCAGATGGCGGCAGACGTCCCAACCGTCAGCGCCCGGCAGCATCAGGTCCAGCAGCACCATGTCCCAGCGCTGGCGATCGATCGCCGCCATCGCCTGCAGCCCGTCGGACTCGCGGTGCAGCCGGTAGCCGGCCTCCTCCAGGTGCAGACGCAGAGCGGCGGCGATCGCGTCGTCGTCCTCGACCAGCAGCAGTTGCTCGTTCATCGGGCGACCGCCAGCAGGCGTGCCTGGCGCCGAACCATCGAGGGACGGGAGACGACGACGCTCGAGGTCACACCGGCGCGGCGTCGGCGGCTGACGACTGGCCGCGGCGCCGGCGCGACAGCCAGCCGACAGCGAACAGGCCGCCGGCCATCAACGCCGACGTCGCCGGCTCGGGAACGACCGCGAAGCTGATGCGGTAGACGTCGGAGTCGGCCGCCAACCCGCTCGTGAACACGTAGCCGGCACCCGTGGTCCGTCCATCGAAACCGGCAAGCTCTGAGAAGTTGAAGCTGACGACGCCGTTCTGTGGCGTGCGCAGATCATTGTTGCCGACAAAGGCAGCCGCCGCCGGGTCGAACAGCTCGGACCCGGCATCCCAGATGTCGCGCGCCTTCTGATCGATCGCCGCGAGCAGCAGATTGCCGGCGGCGTCGAACAGGCGGAAGCCCGTCGGCGAGTCGTTGCCGATGAAGAAATCATTGCTCGGCACGACCATTGCCGCAAAGGTGAAGAAGGGGTTCAGCATCGTATCCACCAGAAAGCTGCTGCTGCGACTCTCGCCGGGCTGCAGCAGACCACCGATCGTGCCGCGCGTCGCGGTCGGGTCGGCGGCCGCGAAGGCCGGCTGCCAGTCCGAGCCGCTGCCGCCTTCGGCGACCGAGACGATCGGCGAAGTGGCAGCCTGGCCAGAGTTGAAGGCGTCGAAGCTGCCGTTGTTGAAGCCCAGGTGCAGTGGCGCGAAGCTGATGCTGTTGGCAGGTGCAAGATTCTCGACTTTCACGGTCAGGTTGATCTGCGCGGCGCCGGCCGTCGCGCACAGGGCGAGCGTAGCGGCGCCGGCGGTGAGGCGAGCCATGGTGCAAGAAATATGGTACATGAGGTTCTCCTGTCGGGATGTTTCGTTCGGCAAGCGAGCCCGCAAGGCAGACTCGCCGGGCTGATCATAGGCAGCCCGCATCCCGTAGTCCTCATCGAAAGATCACGGCGCCGTGAATCCCGCCCTGATTTCGGTGGCCCTGATTGCGGTGACAGCATGGGTAATTCGCAACGGCGCTGAGCTGCAGCGCTGCATGCGATCCGGTGCGAGTGCAACAGCGCCGGGAGCGTCTGCGCACCACCAACTGCGGTGACGGCGTTCGGTTACGGACCGAGTGCCCCGGAGACTGCCCGCGCAGAAAGCGGGCGAACTCGCGTCGCCGGCAGGATCAGCAAACTCGCACCGACAGCCGGCAGCCTTGCCTGCTCGCCGCCTGTGCCTGCCACTGCTGGCGGTAGGCGCCGGCATGCGCTTCGATCCATGCCAGGGCACGGAAATCGCGCTGCTCGCAGGGGAAGCGCTGCAGATAGGCCTCGATCACGGCCAGTTGCGTCTGCAGGAACTCCGTCTCCAGCGATGGCGCGTCCGAAAAACTGTCTGCAGGATCGGGAAGAAACCAGTTGGCCTGGTCATCGGGCATATCCATGCTCTACTCCCATCAAGGCGAGTGGCCGTTGCAGCGGCAGCCCGCAACACGCACTGGCCACTGCCGTCTGACGACGGTTCGTGAATGGACGATCGTTCCGGCGGGCGCGGACTCGCCGGAAAAATGGTTACAAACAGATTTAACTGCACCGCCTAACTTACTGTAGCGTTGGATTATTGTCGCACCGCTCGGCGGCTGCTTGTCAATGGCGATGGGCCGCTGGACGCGATCTTTCGTCGTCAACGATGCAAATCCGCGACACGCGCCAGGCGCCACCCGCCACTCGAACTCGCGCTCATGGACTGTCGGCACACCCCTGACCATCAAGCCCATGCGCGTTGCCCCGATCGCCGACCCTTCTGCCGCACATGTGAGACGGGAGACAGACGAGTTGCGCTCGACCTTCCACTGCAGGCTCAGGCGCTGGCGAGCAGGAACGGCGCTGGATCGATGCGGCATTGCCGCCCGGCGAGGCAGTCTGCCAGCAGTTCGGCACTGCCCGCAGCGAGCGTCAGGCCGAGGGTGCCGTGACCGATGTTCACATACAGGTTGTCATGGCCGACGCGGTCGATCAGCGGTCGCCCGGACGGGGTCGCCGGCCGCAGACCTGCCCACGGCGTCGCCTGTTCGTAGTCGCCCGCCTGCGGAAAGACCTCGCGCGCCTGGCGAATGAGCGTCGCCAACCGGCGCGGCGGCATGTCGGTCCGCTCGTTTCCCATGTCGACCATTCCGGCCACCCGCAAGCGGTCACCAAGGCGGGCGAAGACGATCTTGTTCCGGCTGTCGGTGATCGACAGCGTGGGCGCCATACCACGCGCGCAGTCGATGGTCAGCGAGTAGCCCTTGAGGCCAAGCAGCGGCACCCGCAGCCCCATGCCGGCGAGCAGATCGCGGCTCTCGATGCCGCCGGTGAGAACGAAGTGGTCGGCAACGATCTCCGAATCCGGCAGCAGCAGTGCGGCGATGCGCCTTCCGGCAAGTCGCCGGCCCCGTACCGGTGCCCCGTAACGGATTTCGCCGCCGCCGCTGGCGATCAGGTCCGCCAGGTGCACGCACAGCGCGTGGCTGTCGATGACGTCCTCGGATGGTGTGTGAATGCCGCCGGCGATCCGATCCTCCAGTCCCGCCAGCGCCGGCTCGACGGCAACACATGCGGCGGCGTCCAGGGCGAACTGCTCGCAGCCGAACTGGGCCTGGAAGCTGAGCTGTCGCTGCGCGGCGCGAAAGGCGCCGGCATCGCGATAGAGGACGAGTTTGCCGTTCTGTCGGTAGTGCAGCGCCGGTGCGGGCGACTCCTGCAGCAGCGCGTGCAGGGAGCGGCGCGACAGGAAGCCCAGCGCCAGCAATTCGCGCGTCGTCTGCCGCGCCCGCGCAGTCGTGCAGTGGGCCGCGAAGCGGCAGCACCAATGCCAGAAACGGGGCGACAGCGACGGCCGGAAGCAGAGCGGTGCGCGGGCGTCGAGCAGGTAGCCGGGAAAGCTGCCAAGGGCTGCCGGTTCGGCCAGCGGCGCGACGTAGCTGTACGACAACTGTGCGCCGTTGGCGAAACTCGTCGCCAGGCCGGGGCCGTTGCGGCTCTCGAGCAGCGTCACGCGGTACCCCTCGCGCAAGAGGCGCCAGGCGCAAAACAGCCCGACGATGCCAGCGCCGACGATACAGACGTGCCGGCTCATCGGCCCGCCATCACCACACCACCGCCCTGCCCGGCTTCGCCGCAAAGCGCACGCCCGATTGCATGCGGTCCGGTCGGCACCGCAGCGCCGCCGGCAGCGGGAAGCCGCGGGCAACGCCGCAGAACGGGGGCTTCATGACGCTTGTCCTTGCCGATGGCGAAACGCAAACATGCTGGCGCCGACACCGCGAACGGTCATCGACGGGCTCTCGCCCGCAGCAAGTGCCAGGAACGACGGATGGCGAAGGCGAGCCCGCTGCGGCAGCAAGAAAGCTCCTGCTCATCGTGATCTTCCTCCAAGTGAAAGGCACGGCGACCTTCGCTCCTTGCCCAATCGCGGACCGCACGCGGCCCCGGATCGTGCCCTCGTCCGGGATGTCCCGAACGACTTGATGCTACTCCAAAAAACGGCCAGGCCGACCGCACCATGGCAAGAACATGAACTCTGAGCCTGCGCGGCTGCGGGCTGCCGGCAGACTCCGTCGCCGCACAGACACGCAGACCGCGAAAACCAGCGGAGACCGGACAACCTGTGCGCCAGACCTTGCCCAGAAAGCTTTCGCGAACGACAATGGCGGGCCGCACGGCAATCCCGCTGGCGTGCCTGCCGTGGCCTGCCGCGCCCAACCTCGAAGACGATGAAGACATTCCCGAGCCTCGCCCGCCTGCTCCTGCTCCTCAACCTCTTGCTCGCCGCCTGCTCGGGGCCGCCGGGCTTCAAGTCGACCGACATCTCCGGTGTCGACTGGGGCAAGGAACTGGCGCTCACCGATCACCAGGGGCAGCCGCGCCGACTGGCCGATTTCAAGGGCAAGGCGGTCATCGTCTTCTTCGGGTATACGCAATGTCCGGACGTCTGCCCGACGACGCTGCTTTCCATGCGCGAAGTGATCGATCGCCTCGGCAGCGACGGTGGACGCGTGCAGGTTCTCTTCGTCACGCTCGACCCGGCGCGTGACACGCAGCAGTTGCTCGCCGAATACGTGACCGCATTCAACCCGGGCTTCATCGGCCTGCGCGGCGACGAGGCGGCGACCGCCGCGGCTGCCAGGGAGTTCAAGGTCTTCCATGCCAGACAGCCGGGCAGTACCCCCGACAGCTACAGCATCGATCACTCGACCGGCAGTTACGCTTTCGATCCGCAGGGCCGCCTGCGACTGCTCGTCCGCCACGGCGAGGCGCCAGAGAATGTCGCCGCCGACCTGCGGCTGCTGCTCGCCGGCAAGTGATCATCCTGGAGTCCTGACATGAAACGCCTCTTGCTGCTGCTCGCCTTTCTCGCCCTGCCGGTTGCCGCTGCGCCGAGCCCTGACCAGGTCAATCTCGATCTCGGCACGCCACCGGTGGTGATCGTCAAACACAGCCTGGCGCAGCGCGCCTCGCGCCTCGTCCGCTTCTACGACGCCGGCATCATCGGGCTCGGTACCGACGGCATGGTGAAGCTGCGCGATCCGAGCCGGCTCAACCTGGCGCAACGTCAGATCGCCGAGAAGCTGATCGACAACGAGAATCCCGACCGCAACTCGCTGATCTACGCACTCGCCGAGGGGCATGGCGGACAGGGCTGGGAGCCGGCGGTGCGCGCCGCGCAGATCCAGCGCTGGAAGGCGCAATGGCACGCCGGCTGGTGGATCGAGGATGCGCAGGGCAAGTGGTCGATCAAGCCCTGAGCTGGGCGCGACCGCCATCACCAGCCGCCATCGCCGAGCCCGCTGGCCGGCCGCTGGCGGCTGCGGCATCTTGCCGCAGAATGGTACGCAAGTACCGGTTTATAATCGATTTCCCTGTAAGAGAACGGAGGCTGGCTTGAACAAGAGGCAAGTATTTTCGGCGTCGCTGCTGCTTTTCGGCTTTGGCTCGGCCGCGGCGCTTGCCGCTGATGTCGAGGTGCGCAACGCCTGGGTGCGTGGTACCGTCGCCGGCCAGCAGGCCACCGGCGCCTTCATGGAGATCAGCAGCAAGTCCGGCGCGACGCTGGTCGGCGCCAGCAGTCCGGCCGCCGCGGTCACCGAGATCCACGAAATGAAGATGGACGGCCAGGTGATGCGGATGCGCGCCGTTCCTCGCCTCGAACTGCCGGCTGGGAAGACGGTCCAGCTCGGCCCGAGCGGCTACCACGTGATGTTGATCCGGCTCAAGCAGCCGCTGTCGAAGGGCGAATCGGTGCCACTGGCGCTGCAGATCGAGGGCAAGGACCGCAAGGTCGAGACGATCGAGGTCAAGGCCGAGGTGCGCGACCTCACCGCCGCCGCTCCGCCGGCTGGCGAACACAAGCACTGAGAGGTTGTGAAGAAATCGTCGCGAGCAGGCCGAGATGCAAGGCGCGATGGAGCGAACGACGAGACATATCAAGTGGATAGGCGAGGAGTGAGCGACTGAGCAACGCAGCAGATCGGTTGCGCAGTAGATTTATTCACAACCTCTGAGGGCCGGCTGCTCAAAGCACGTAGAGCAGGATGGCGACGTACTGGGCGGCGCTGCCGGCGAGAACGAACAGGTGCCAGATGCCGTGTGCGTGCCGCAGCCGCGAGTCGAGCGCGTAGAAGATGATTCCCACCGTATAGGCCACACCGCCGGCTGCCAGCCAGACGAAGCCGGCGGTGCCGAGCGCCTGCAGCAGTGGCAGCAGCGCCGCCAGCACCGCCCAGCCCATGACGACGTAGATCACCACCGACAGCACGCGGGCCTCGCTCTTCAACCAGAATTCCTGCACCGAGCCAACCACCGCCAGACCCCAGACGACGGCAAGCAGCGACCAGCCCCACGGACCGCGCAGGGTGACGAGGCAGAAGGGCGTGTAGCTGCCGGCGATCAGCAGATAGATGCTCTGGTGGTCGAGCTTCTGGAAGATGTCCTTGGCGCGGCCACGAAAGCTGTGGTACAGCGTCGAGAAGCTGTAGAGGAGGACGAGGGTCGCGCCGTAGATCGAAACGCTGACGATCTTCCACGGGTCGCCGGTCCGCGCCGCGAGCACGATCAGGACGACCCCGCCGACCAGCGCCAGCACCGCCCCGAGCAGATGCGTCCAAGCATTCAGTTTTTCACCATGGTACATGCGCCCCCCCAGCCGGTGGAACGGCCATGCAGGGCATTGTCGGGGATTGCCTCTGCCCCGGTCAATCCATGATTGGGGGACTGTGACTTGCTGACAGTATGCTCGATTCAAGAATGGCCGACACGATACCTCGACTGCCCAGCCCCAATGTTGATCCGACGGCACCGCGAGTTCGGCCATTCGGTTACGCCGGCGATTCGCTGACCGTATACTGACTTCCTCTTCAACACCGCGACGGCCGGACTCCCTGCCGTGCCTCCCCCCTTCCGCCTTCGTCAGCCAACAACATGCGGCCCATCAAGCATCCTGCCCCCGAATCAGAAGCGATCGAGATCGTTGCGGTGCGGGCTTTCGAGACGGCCGACGGTTCGCACACGCTGTGGTCCGATGGCGACCGGGCCTGGGCCAGCCGGGCGGCCGCCGAGGCCGTCGGCGAAGGAGCAGCGGACGCGTACTTCCTCGCCGCGCGCGCGCGGCTGGCGCTCGGGCGCATCGGCGAACGGTTCCCGGTCATCCCGCGCGCCGTCCGCGCGCTGCGCTGGCGTCCCTGGCTGGCCGGCGCGATTGCTGGCGGCGCCTTCCTCGGCGGCCTGCTGGTCGACCGCATCGGCGGTGGCCAGCGAATCAACGTGCTGATGCCGCCGGTGCTGGCACTACTCGCCTGGAACCTCGTCGTCTACCTGCTGCTGGCGATTCGTCCGTGCCTGCGTCGCGCGGGCGATCCGCTGCCGGGACCCTGGCGACGAGCGATTGGCCGGCTCGCGACGGGGCTGCTGCAGCCGCGTCCGGGAGCCGAACTCGGGGTCGCCGCCGCCCGCCTGACGAGCGACTGGAGCCGCCTCTCGACGGCGCTGCACGGCGCCCGGGCGGCGCGCATCCTGCATCTCGCGGCGGCGCTGCTGGCGGCCGGCGTGCTCGCCGGCTTCTACCTGCGCGGCATCGCCCTCGCCTACCAGGCGAACTGGGAGAGCACCTTTCTCGCGGCTGGCGAGGTGCATCGGCTCCTCGCCATCACGCTCGCACCCGGCGCCGCGCTGAGCGGGATTCCCGTGCCGACGGCCGGCGAGATCGAAGCCATCCGCGCGCCCGGCGGCGAGAACGCGGCGCGCTGGCTGCACCTGCTGGGGGCAACCGTCGCCGCTGTCGTCATCTTCCCGCGCCTCGTGCTGGCATTGCTCGCCTGGCTGGTCGAGTGCCGGCGATCGACCAGCCTGCCGATCGACTTCGCTGAGCCCTACTTCGACCGCCTGCTGCGCGACTATCGCGGTGGCCCGCTGCGGCTGCGCGTCGTCCCTTACAGCTACACGCTGCCGCCCGACGCCGCCAGCGGCCTCGAACGAGTCGTCGCCCGCGCGCTCGGCGGCAACACGCTGCTGACGATCGGCCCGCCGGTGCGCTACGGTGACGAGGATGCGCTGCCGGATGCCGGCACGCGCAGCGGCAGCGGCGACCTCGTCGCCCTGTTCAACGCCACGGCGACGCCGGAGCGCGAAGCGCACGGCGCTTTCCTGCGGACGCTCGGCAAGCACTGCGGCGCCACCGGACGCGTCGTCGCGCTGGTCGACGAGGGCAGCTTTCTCGCACGTGGCCGCGAAGCGGCGCGGGTCGAGGCGCGGCGGGCTGCCTGGCGCGAGCTGTGCGCGCCGCTGCGGGTCGGCTGCGTCTTCGCCGACCTGGCAACGATCGCCACCGCCAGCAGCAGCGGCGCCAGCAGCCTCGGCGAAGCGGCCAGCGCGCTCGCCGGCAGCCTCGAGGGGCACCGGTGATGAGCGCCGACGCCCGCGCCATCGCCCTGTCGCTGATCTCGCACACCAATGCCGGCAAGACGACGCTGGCGCGCACCTTGCTCGGGCGCGACGTCGGCGAGGTGCGCGACGCCGCGCACGTCACCACCGAAGCGACCCCCTACCCGCTGATCGACACCGCCGAGGGCGATGCACTGCTGCTCTGGGATACGCCCGGTTTTGGCGACAGTGCGCGCCTGGCGCGACGGCTGGCGC
This sequence comes from Candidatus Accumulibacter conexus, assembly GCA_017592775.1. GTDB lineage: Bacteria > Pseudomonadota > Gammaproteobacteria > Burkholderiales > Rhodocyclaceae > Accumulibacter > Accumulibacter conexus. The sequence continues at coordinate 17,105 of JAGFNJ010000045.1, forward strand.
AGCAGGGGAATCCGATCGGCTGGTTCCTGTCGCAGATCTGGGACCGCTTTCGCGACCAGCCCTTCTACCTCTCGCAACAAGCGGTGCGCAACGTTCGCGACGAGGCCGATGTCGTCCTCTACCTGGTGAACGCCGCCGAGGCACCCGCCGACGCCGGCTACCTCGCGCCCGAACTCGACGTGCTGGCGTGGATCGGCCGGCCGGTCGTCGTCCTGCTCAACCAGACCGGACCGCCGCGGCCGCACGCGGAGGAACAGGCGGACGTCGAACGCTGGCAGGCGGCGCTCGGGGAACGACCCTTCGTCCGCCACGTGTTGGCGCTGGACGCCTTCGCCCGCTGCTGGGTGCAGGAGATCGTCCTCCTGCGGGCACTGGCACCGGCGATCGTTGCCGACAAGGCTGCCGCCTACCGGCGCCTCGTCGCCGCCTGGACGAGCCGGCGCGAGCGGCAGTTCGCCCAGACCATGGCGGCGCTGGCGACGGCGATCGCCGGCGCCGCCTGCGACAGCGAAACGCTCGCCACCCCGCGCCTGCGCGACCAGTTGCGCACGGCGCTGCGCTCGGTGATCGCCGGTGCGGAGGAAGACGCGGAGCGGCAGCGTGCCGCGCACGCGCTGGCCAGCCGTCTCGACGACCGCCTGCGTGCCAGCACCGATCGCCTGCTCGTCATCCACGATCTCAGCGGCCACGCCGCCGACGCAGTCCGAGCGCGCATCGGCGAGCACCTGCGGACGCAGGCACCGCTGCACACCGGCAAGGCGGCTGCGGTGGGCGGCGTCGTCTCCGGCGCCCTCTCCGGGCTGGCAGCCGACCTCGCCGCCGGCGGCCTGACCTTCGGCGCCGGCACGCTGCTCGGTGCGCTGGCCGGCGCCGCCGGCGGTGCCGGTGTGGCGCGCGGCGTCAACGCGCTGCGCGGCCGCAGCGCGACACATCTCGGCTGGGACGACGAACTGCTCGAGCGCCTGGTCGTCTCGGCACTGCTGCGCTATCTCGCGATTGCCCACTTCGGCCGCGGTCGCGGCGAGTGGTCGGAAAGCGAATACCCGCCGTTCTGGCGCGAACTCGTCGCGGAGTTGGTCGCCGCCCGCCGCCCGGATCTGGCGGCTCTCTGGGCGCAGCGGCCGCCCGCCGGCAAGGCGACGAGCGCCAGCGAGGACATGCTCGCGGCGGACCTGAGCCGGCTGCTCGCCGACGCCGCACGCGCGGTGCTCGAACGGCTCTACCCCGGCGCGATCAGCGGCGCGGCAAGCGAATGAGCACCCGCTTCCCGCCCGCTGCCGCCAGGCCGCCGGCGCGAGCGCGCGGCTCGGCGCCGGCCGGCCGCCGTTTCGTTACTCGGGCAGGCCGTTGAGCAGGAACATGGCCTGCAACGCATCGCCCGGCTTGCCGAAGGGCTCGAACCAGCGCTTGACGATCGGGGCGATGTCGCCCGAGCGATAGAGGCGCGCCAGCGTCCGGTCCACCGACAGCCGGAGATCGTCGTCGCGGCGCATCATCAGCCCGTAGGGCTCATAGCTGAACTGCATCTCGGCCAGCGCGAACGGCTGCCCCTTGCCGCGAATCAGTGCCGTCGTGACGAGGACGGTGCGATCGGCAGCGTAGGCGGTCGCTGTCTTGTCGGTCAGCGCCTTGATCGCCGCATCGTGGTCCGGCACCCGGATCAGCAACATGCCGAGCTTGCCCGCCTTGATCATCTGGTCGAGCGTCTTCTCGGTCGTCGTGTCGGCGACGACCGCCACCCGCTGGCCTTTCAGCGATTCGACCGTGGTCGGCACCTCACCCTCGCGGAAGAGCAGGCCGGCACCGTCGACGAAGGTCATCAGGCTGAAATCGAAGTCGGCGCGACGCGACATGGTCTGTGTCGTGTTGCCGCATTCGAGATCGATCTCGCCGCTCTTCAGCGCCGTAAAGCGGGTCTGGGCCGTCACCGGCACCCAGCGAACGTCGAGCTTCGGCAGGTTCAACTGCTTGCCGATGTCGTCGGCGACGATGCGGCAGAGGTCGACGCTGTAGCCACGCGGCTGCTTGTCGTCGCCGGTGAACGAGAAGGGGACCGAGTTTTCGCGGTAGCCGAGCTTCAGCGTGCCGCTCTGCTTGATCCGCGTGAGGGCCGATTCCGACGCGCTGACCGGCGCGACAAGGGCAAGACTCGCGGCAACGCCGGCAAGCAGCAGGGTTCTTTTCAGCATGATGGGTTGTCCTTGATGTGGGTTGGGGTGACGGTCCGGCGCGCGACGTCTGCCGCCGGCGCGGCAAGTATGCCGAAGAAAGGGGATTCTTTCCACCTCCGGGGCGCTACCGCCCGGCGCCACGGTACACCGGGCGATGGCGATGGCAGAGGTGGCAAACGAAAACACTGCGCAGGGAAGCGGCTGCGTCGCTCGCTCTCCCCGACCGAAAGCCGCTCTGGCTCAGCACCGTGCGGCAGCGAAAGGCATGCGGCGTGCAACCCCGCACCCGCCCTCGCCGGCCCGGCTATGGCGTCTCGTCGTTCGCCCGCGCACGCCGGGCATAGAAGCCGGCGCGCGACGATCGCTTCACCGCCGCTCAGCCGCCGCCGAACTGCCGCGACAGGTTGGCGACGCTGGCGACGAGTTGGTCGAGGTCGGGCGCCTGGCCATCCGGCGTGACGCGATCGATGACGTCCGGCAGGAGTTGTGCCAGTCCGGCGCCGGCCTCGGCTTCGCTGACGCCCGCCTGGCGGGCGATCTGCGCCAGAGTGTCTTCGCCGAGCACTTGGCCGACCGCCTCCGGCGGCAACGGCAGGTTGGCGCCGGTAGACACCCACGAACTCGCCTGCTCGCCGAACCCTGCGCGCTGGAACTGCTCGAGCAGCGCCCCCAGGCCACCGGCACCGCCAGCGCCAGCGGCCCCACCTGCCAGCACGCCGCCGAGTACCGACCCCAGCCCACCTGCACCCGCACCGCCACCAGTCCCGCCGAGCATGCCGCCGAGAACATCGCCCAGACCACCGCCCTGGCGGCCGCCGCCGAGCATGCCGCCGAGCACATCACCGAGGCCACCGCCGCCACTGGCAGGCGCGGCGCCTCCCTGCCTGTTCAGCAGCATGCCGAGCACCACCGGCAACAGCGCCGCCAGCAGCTGGTTGCCCCCGCCCGCCTGACCGGCGGCCGGCGACGCGCCGCCGCTGTTCCCGAGCACGCCGCCCAGTATTCCGTCCAGCAGTCCCATCTTGCACCCCTTCCAGATGTTTGATCCGGCCACCGCGCGGCGGGAGGAGCCCCGCCACATCCACGCCCACCTCCCCTGCCACCCGTCCCGCAACCGTTCGCAAGGCCGGCGCGGATGCCGTCGTGCCTGGCAATCTGCCGTACCACCGGTCAGCACCGCAGGCCAGGGAGGAGACGGCTCACATCATGACAGACTCGATCCCGCAAGCAAACAGCCATGCCCGGGGCGCTGCCGACGGCAGGGCTGACCAGCATGCAGCGCCGGGGGCCAGACACGCTCCCGGGCGCTGCCCCATCGCCCCCGAGCGCAGGCGTCGGCGATTGCGTTGGACTGCTCGCGCCATTGGCGGCGATACTCACAGGCTGCAGCAGACGCTGCCCGAAGCCTGAACGCAACAACGACCAACGGAGAGAAGAACCCATGCGCAGCATCAACGAGAGCACGGAAAACTTTGAACAGTGGTTGGCGAGCCAACTGGCAGACCGCGGTGGCTGCGACCGCACGGCGCTCCGTCGCAAGCATGCAAGGATGAAGAATGAAGAAGGACCCGCACTCGTTCCTGCGTGCCACCTTCTACCGCTGGGCCGAGCTCTGGCCCGCCGATGATGCCGTCCAGGTGCGTGCGGTCGGTGACACGCACGTCGAGAACTTCGGCACCTGGCGCGATGCCGAAGGGCGGCTGGTCTGGGGCGTCAATGACTTTGACGAGGCCGGCACCATGCCCTGGCCGAGTGACCTCGTCCGCCTTGGCGTGAGCGCCCATCTGGCTGTCAAGCGTCTGCAGGGCACCGCCCCGTCATCGAGCAAGGTCTGTCGGGCCATCTGGCACGGCTACCGCAAGGCCGTCGAGAAAGGCAAGCCGGCGCCCATGATTCTCGATGGGCAACGCAAGACGTGGCGCAGGGTGGTACGAAAGCTGATCAAGGAACAGACGCCGAAAGCGTTCTGGCGACATGAGAAAAGGAAACTCGATCCGGCCCAGAACGTGCCGCCGGCAGCCGTCGCCGCACTGCAGGCCGCGCTGCCGCCCACTGCCGGGCAACCCACGTTCCACCAGCGGCGGATGGATGCGCCAAAGGGGCTGGGCAGCCTCGGCAAGCGGCGCTTCCACGCCAAGGCCAAGTGGAAAGGCGAGCCGATTGTCCGGGAAGCGAAGGCGGTGACCGAGTCGGCTCTCGCCTGGGCACGAAAAGCCGCTGCCGGCCCCGGCATCGCCAGCATGCTGCTGTCCCCGGCGCACAGCCCCGATGCGTGCCAGGCTATCATCGACGGCTGGTCCGTCCGCCGCCTGGCAGCCAATTCGTCGAAGATCCAGCTGAAAGATCTGCTCAGGGAGATCAAGAGCGTGCACGACAAGCTGAGCCTGTTCCACAGCATGGGAGCCGAACTGGGAAGCCTGCAGGTCGCTTCGGAAACGGCGAAGGAACTGCAGGATGAGGTCGCGAGGCGAAGCGCATCGTGGCTACGGCAGGCGGTCCGCGAGTGGCATTCACAGGTCCGGAAGGACTACGAGGCTTTCGAGCCGCCGTGACCGCAGGATGGCCGGCCGGGCGAAGGAGCGACTGGACAACACTCGCATCGGCGACCACACGCAGATCGGCCACCTTGCCATCGTTCGCAACGCGGGGCAGAATGATGAGCAGTCCGCCAATCGGCCAATCCACCGCCCAGGGCTGAACTTCTCGGCCAGCTGAGGCGCGATGGGAAAGCAGAGAGCGAGGGCAGGTTTGACCAGGCTGGCGCGGCCATCGGCGAGTTCGCCGACAGGGGGACGGATGCCGTCGGCACGCTCATCGATGCCATCGGCGACGCCACCACGAGCCGCACGGACAAGCTCTCGGGCAGGATCCGAGCAGTCATCGACAACGACCGTCCCGACCGCTCTAGAGCGGTCGGCCCCCTACCCCGCAGGACAAGAGAATGGACCTCATCGTTACCCTCATCGTCGGCCTCGTCGTCGGGGCCATCGCCAAGTTGCTCATGCCTGGCCGCGACCCGGGCGGTGTGATCGTCACCACGCTCCTCGGCGTCGCCGGCGCCTTCGTCGGCAACTTCGTCGCCAAGGGGCTGGGATTGCACGCACCTGTCGGCTGGATCGGCTCGATCCTCGGTGCCATGCTGATCCTCTTCGTCTACCGCCTGCTGAAGAAGAGCTGAACCGGGCGGGAATCCGCCCGGCCCCAGCGATGCGACCCAACTGCAGCACCGGATTCCGGTTTCGCGCCGTGACCGCCTGCAACAGCAGGTCCGGACTGCAGGTTCACGGCAAACGGCCCAGCGCTCGCGGCGCCAATGGCACAACTGTCATCGGCCGGCCCATCGGTGACGCAGGGGCGCTGCCGAGCCGGTCCGGGCGAGCTGCCGTTGAGGCCCGAAGCGACCCCGAAACCCTTGGGGATTGCCGGCCGCTGGCGCAGGATCAGGGCTCGCCAGCAGAATTCCCGGAAGCCGCGACCCATGCCGGAACGCCCCGTTCCAGAGAAGTTCCTCGTCGCCTTCTCCCTCGCCGGCGAAGAGCGCGAACTCGTGCAAGCCGTTGCGCAGGCGGTCGAGGATCGGCTTGGTCGTGGACAGGCCTTTCTCGACGAGTGGTTCGAGCACTGCATGGCTGGCGACGACGCGGACCTGAAGCTGCAGGAGATCTACGCCCGGAGGTGCGAGCTGGCGGTCGTGCGCGTCTCCGGGCAATACCCATGGGCAGCAGGACCTCCCGCTGGCAGAGAGAGTGCTGTGAACCACTTGGCCACCTCAGGTTGCCAACCAGTGCGCGCCTGTTGAGACAGTGCCAGACCCGACATTGAAAGACCGTGATCTCGGCTGCCCGGCCACTCGGAAGCACCACCACCCTGGGTTCCATCGAGATCAGGAAGCCGCCAGTCACTACCCGAGCGTGAAAAGAGCATGACACAAGACCCATACCAGCCCCCGGCATCAGCTGTCGCGGATCGCGCCCGTGCGGGCATCTCGCTCAAAGCCGCGTTCATTGGCGCGTGCTGCGCGCAAGGTGCGCCATTTTTCCTGAACACGTGGTCGGCGCCGCTTCTCGAGCTTCTGGGATCGATCTCGTCGCACGGCAATGCCGCGCAACAGGGACAGCAGGCACCACCTCCCGCACTCGAGTACGTGCTTGCTGGGTTGATCGTCGGCGCAATTGGCAACTGGCTTTGCGGCTACGTTGCGGCCTCCGTCGCTGGCCGCCAGCCGATGAAGCACGCGATCACCGGAGCCTCGATCTACCTCGTCACCTATCTGGGCCCTTTCCTGTACAGCACGAGGGCCCTGTCGGCCCAATGGTATGAGCTGGTCGCATACGGGATCATCATCCCGTGTGCAATGGCGGGTGCATTGTCTTCTCAGCGACGAACGCGGAAGGCTGGCTCGTCCTGACTCAGTGCGAGCAGTTTGCGCATCAGGCTGGTGTTGCCGCCGGCAGCCGCCCCTTGGTCTTTCGCTCCGATCAGAAACCGCCAGTCGTTCAGGCGGGCGCTCTTCGGATCAGGGCGATGTCGACGCGTCTTTCCCTTGCACAGCCTCTTGCGGGATCGCAGCCGATCGATGGACTGCCGTTGACAGGGTACGAGCGACCGAAGATACTGCCTCGCGTGCTGCTGGCACTCCAGTGCCTTGCGTTTGCCCAGGGCACGCTTGGGTCGCGGGCTCAGGTTGCCGGGCTGCAGCGGCTGTGCGACGCCGGGTCCTCGGCGCTGGTCCGACGCCACGGAGACTGATCAATGCCCCTTAGCGCCCAAACTCGCGAACAACTCAAGACGCTCTACAACGCACTTGCCGATCGGGTGCTCGAACCCGGTGATCCGGTCTATGTGGCGCAGGTCAACTGCCAGGGCTTCAGCGATGCGATCGAGGAGATCGCCACCGAGATCGAATGGCAGGATGGCGGTGGCGTGTGCCTGTTTACCGGTCAGCGCGGTACCGGCAAGAGCACCGAGCTCAAGCGCCTCAAGAAGCGCCTCGAGGATGGCGGCACGGTGGTCTTCTACGCCGACCTGTCGGAGTTCCTGTTGCTCACCAAGGAGGTCGAGATCAGCGATTTCCTGGTCTCGGTGGCAGGCGCGATGTCGGAGCGGGTGCAGGCGGTCTACGGTGCGTCGCCGGGAAATCGCAGCTACTGGGACCGCTTCCGTGAGTTCATGCAGACCAAAGTCGAGATCAGGGAATTCGCCGCCCGATTGCCGGGCGTGGACATCAAGGCAGCCCTGAAGAGCGATCCGGATTTCAAGCACCGCGTGCAGGAAGCAGCACGCGGTCATGTGGCGCAACTGGCTCGCGAGGCGCACGACTTCCTTGCCGAGGCAGTGCTGTTCGTGCGCGAGAGAGAGGCTGACCCGGCGCGCAAGGTGGTCCTGCTGATCGATTCGGTCGAGAGGATTCGCGGCGTCGGCAGCGAGGCCATGGCCGTCTACGAGAGCGTCCGCAATCTCTTCTTCGGCCACGCCGAACTCTTGCGCGTGCCCTTGCTGCACATCGTCTATACGATTCCACCTTACCTGTCGGTACTCGGCCCCGGCGCCGGCGCTTTGATGGGCGGTGCGGTGCCGCGCCGGCTGGTCAGCACGCACGTCTTCAAGGACCGCAGCCGCGACCCCGATCCCGAGGGGTTGGCGGTGCTGCGCACCGTCGTCGAAAGGCGCCATCCCGATTGGTCACGGCTGTTCGAGCAGAAGGCACTAGACCAACTGGCCATCAGCTCGGGCGGTGACCTGCGCGAATTCTTCCGCCTGATCCGGCTTTGTCTGCCGGCGGTGCGCGACGATTCGCAACTGCCGCTGTCACCCATTGCCGTCAAAGCGGCCGAGAATGCGGCGCGCAGCGAGATGCTGCCGATCCCGGGCGAGCACCTGCTCTGGTTGCAGCGCATCGCCAGGACCCACGACACCTGTCTCGAGAAGGACTGCGAACTGCCGACACTGGCGCACTTCCTCGACAACCGGCTGGTGCTGAACTACCGCAACGGCAGTGACTGGTACGACGTACATCCGCTGTTGCGCGAGTTGGTCGACGCCCATGTCGCCCGCACTGGCGCTTGACGCGCCGACCGAACGCGTTGCCGTCAACCTGCTGCGTCACCTCGAGTGGCAGGACGATGGCTTCTCGCTGGTCTTCCTGTTCGCCGACGTCGGTCCCTCGCTGCAGCTCGCCGACTGGCTGGATCAGCGGCTGGCGATGCAGGGCCGCGCGCTGCAGCGGCACGAAGCGAAGGACAGCTTCGTGCGTGACCCGGAGGCGGCCGTCGACGCGCTGGTCGGCCGTCTTCCCGAACTCTCGGCGCAGCCGGGCGGTGTGTGGTATGCGATTCAGCGCCATCCCGGCGACGCGCAGTGGAACCGCGCCCGCACGCTGTTCCTCGCGCGCCTCAACGAACGCCGCTTCCTCCTCGAGCGCGACCTGAAGCGGCCGCTGGTACTGGTCCTGCCGGCCCATTTCCGTGCCGAGACGCGCGCCATGGCCCCGGACATCTGGCACAAACGGGACCTCAGCGAGGAGTTGCGCTGGCTGCCAGACGCCGTGCCGACGTCTGTACCGGTTACCGTGGAGCCGTTGGCGACGCTGGTGGCAGCGGACGGCGCCCTGCCGGCGTTTGCCGAATGGCAACGGATGGCGACAGCATCGGCAGCCGAGCAGGCGTTCCTGCCGACTGCCTGGACAGCCAGCAACGAACTGCTCGCCGCCGGACGGCCCGGCGACGCCGAGCACGTTGCCCGCGGCGCACTATCGCTGGCCAAGCGCCGTGCCCAGGCGAAACCCGACGGGTCGAGCGACCGCGACCTGTCGGTGTCGCTCGACAACGTCGGCCGCGTGGCAGAGGCGCAGGGCGACTGGTCGCAGGCCGACGCGGTGTACCGCGAAAGCCTGGCGCTCAGACGCCAGCTTGTCGAGCGGCTGGGCGGCACGCCGGAGTCGCTGCGCGACCTGTCCATCTCGCTCAACAACCTCGGACGCGTGGCGCAGGCGCAGGGCGACTGGACGCAGGCCGACGCGGTGTACCGCGAAAGCCTGGCGCTCAGCCGCCAGTTGGTCGAGCGGCTCGGCGGCACGCCGGAGTCGCTGCGCGACCTGTCGGTGTCGCTCGACAACCTCGGACACGTGGCGCAGGCGCAGGCGCAGGGCGACTGGACGCAGGTCGAGGCGGTGTACCGCGAAAGCCTGGCGCTCCGACGCCAGATGGTCGAGCGGCTCGGCGGCACGCCGGAGTCGCTGCGCGACCTGTCGATCTCGCTCAACAACCTCGGACGCGTGGCGCAGGCGCAGGGCGACTGGACGCAGGCCGAGGCGTTGTACCGCGAAAGCCTGGCGCTCAGCCGCCAGTTGGTCGAGCGGCTCGGCGGCACGCCGGAGTCGCTGCGCGACCTGTCGGTGTTGCTCAACAACCTCGGACGCGTGGCGCAGGCGCAGGGCGACTGGACGCAGGCCGAGGTGGTGTACCGCGAAAGCCTGGCGCTCAGACGCCAGTTGGTCGAGCGGCTCGGCGGCACGCCGGAGTCGCTGCGCGACCTGTCGGTGTCGCTCGCCAACCTGGGCGGCGTGGCGCGGGCGCAAGGCGACTGGACGCAGGCCGACGCGGTGTACCGCGAAAGCCTGGCGCTCAGCCGCCAGCTGGTCGAGCGGCTCGGCGGCACGCCGGAGTCGCTGCGCGACCTGTCCATCTCGCTCGACAACCTCGGCCGCGTGGCGCAGGCGCAGGGCGACTGGACGCAGGCCGAGGTGGTGTACCGCGAAAGCCTGGCGCTCAGCCGCCAGTTGGTCGAGCGGCTCGGCGGCACGCCGGAGTCGCTGCGCGACCTGTCAATCTCGCTCGACAGCCTTGGCCGCGTGGCGCAGGCGCAGGGCGACTGGACGCAGGCCGAGGCGGTGTACCGCGAAAGCCTGGCGCTCAGCCGCCAGTTGGTCGAGCGGCTCGGCGGCACGCCGGAGTCGCTGCGCGACCTGTCGATCTCGCTCGACAACCTCGGACGCGTGGCGCAGGCGCAGGGCGACTGGACGCAGGCCGAGGTGGTGTACCGCGAAAGCCTGGCGCTCAGACGCCAGTTGGTCGAGCGGCTCGGCGGCACGCCGGAGTCGCTGGATGATCTGGCGGTGTCGCTGCTCAACATCACCGCAATTCCTCCCGGCGATGCTGCGGCACACGCCGAGGCGGTCGACATCTACCGTCGGCTCTGCAAGCGGTTTCCCGGCACGGTGCGCTATGCGCAGCGCCTGCAAGCGCTGTCGGGTGAGAATGATGCGCCCCTGGGAAGCGGGACAAAGCCTACGAGTTGACGGCGGAAACAGCGGCGTTCGCGATGCAGCCGACCTGCCCGAAATCTTGGTCACCCCGGCAGGCAGCTTCTTGATGGGCTCGCCGGCGAGCGAGGCAGGGCGAACCGCTGACGAGGGGCAGCGGCGCCAATGACCACCGTCCTCGCCCCGACGGGCGCCCATGCCGTGCATCGACCGACCGTGATGCTTGCACTACAGCACGCGCGCACACCCTCGTCGGCGCCGCTCATTTCCTCTTGGCGCTTGTCGTCAACGGCGTCGCTCCCGCCCCGCGCCTGCCTTTCCGGCCGGCCTCCTCGAGCCGCAGCAGGGTGTCGGCATACACGACGAAGCGCTTGAGGTAGCCCGGTGACAGGTCGCGCATCGACGACAGCGCGCGCATGTGCGAGTTGAGCGGCCCGGCGTTCGCGGCGGCCCGTTCGATGGCTTGCGACGCCTGCCGCTCGGCGCTGCGCTGCGCTCAGGTGCTGCGGAAAAGACGCAGGCCTTTCAGCTCGATCCCAGGGGCACCAAGACCTGAGGGTGGAGCGCTAGGGATTCGAAGAGAACAGGACTTTCGGTGCCAGTTCGATCTGTTGCCTTTGGTTGCCCAGCCAGATCACCCCATCCTGAACGGTGCACTGCAAGCGCATGGTACGTTCGGCCAGGCTGGCCAGGGATTGGCTCTCGCCCGCACTGAGGGAAAGCACCCGCAGATTGTCGTGCGTCACCAGCTTCTCGGAGTTCTGTCGCCACCAGACGTCCGCGGCCCTGCCGCCATAGCTGACGACAACCACCGTGCGCGAGCGACCGCAGGCACGACGAATGGCCTTTGCGGCCGGCAATCCGACATCGATCCAGCACTCGATGTTGCCCGCCGCATCGGTATCCCGGAGATCTGCCTCGTCCTCCGTCGACAGGCCGCGACCGAAGACCAGTGTCGGTGAAGCGTGAAGCATGAAAGCCAGCAGCCGAATCATCATCCGCTCGTCGGTTTCCGACGGATGGCGGGCAACCGTCAGGCCATAGCCTGAAAAGTGACCTCGATCAAGATCGGCAAGCTCGAGGTCGATCTTGAAGATGGTGGACTGGATTGCCATATGGCGCCCCGAAAAAGCTGGAGTATCCCACGGCCGGCCGGTGAGAGCGGGCCGGGATTGCGGCCGGCGACGTCGGGCGACCGTTTCCTGAAGAACGCTGCTCGCCCTCATTGCTGACTACTGCAGGCATTCGCAAGCTACGGAAAGAACCTGCTGCAACAAGTGGGTCAATAACCGGGAACCGCGCATCGCCTTGCTACGCCGGGCGGCTGGCACCAGACAAGGTCGCGGCAACGCTTGCAAGAGCCTGCGGCCATTGCGGCACCGGCGCGGAATGTCTCTTGAATACGGTCTCACAACTGGAAGCGCGCGGCATCCACGACACCGGTCAGTGGCACCTGCGGCGCCGTGCCGCCCGACAAATCGAAGAACTTGCCGATATCGGCCGGCCATAGCACCTGCCAGGCCGAAGTCCGTATGCCTGACGGGACTCTGCGCTCGCCTGCCAGCATGTTCGTCCGCATGACCGCGTCCGGAATTCTCTCAGCCTTGGCCCCAGGTTCGCCCTTGCTGGCGGCGGCGTTCCGCTGGCCAGAATGAGACAGAAGCGCGCGCAGAGCCAGCCCAGGCAATTGGTCGCTTCGGGTGTCTGCCGGAATCGGCGTGACCACATCCTGTTCCCGGCAAGCCAGCCCTGGAACGTGCCGCACGGATTCTCATGCACGCACTCGCTGCAGCGCATTTGTCGGCGCCGCGGCAAGTGGCTTCCTCTTGGCCGCTACTTCTGCAGCGTGGCGGCGCCAGGCACTTCGGACGCCGCGGACGCTGCCGGCGCTGGTGTGGTGGGGACGACAACCCCCGGCGCGAGCGGTATGTCCTCGACTTCCTTGACACCGCTGACCCAGTGACGCGTCTCGCCGAAACAGGTGCCCGGCAAACCGACCTTTTCATCGTAGTGCAGCGAGACACGCTTGCCCATCGCCTTGTTGATCTTCTCTGCCACGCTGTCGTCCCAGACCGTGAAGTGGAACTTCTCCTGCGCTGTACCCGGCATCGTCACCAGGGCGAGTTCGCCTTCCCATGTCTTGCAAATCCAGCCCTTCTTCGAGAACTTCTGCACCCAGCCGGCGCGCTCGCCGGCGGAGTAGCTCCACGACATCATCGCCCACATCCAGATGGCAGCAACAATGGGAAGGGCAAGCAGCAGCAGCCAGAGCCAAGTTGAACTGCGCCGCGTCGAGGTCTGGGTGGCTTGGGGGTTATCGGTAGTCATGATCGGGAAACATCCACAGGTTCGAGACAATCAGGCGCGTTCGTCAGCCCGCACCCACAACGAAACCCGATGCTAGCCGAAAATCGATCGGGCAGGTAGCGATAGCCTTGTCCGATGGGGTATTCGCATGAACGAGGGCAAGTATTCTCCTCCACGAACAGGGACAGGAAAAATACGTCTGCACGGTGCGCTCGGGCCGACGACGGCGATACGCGCCAGTGCGCGCAGGGGAACAGGCGGCGGAAACGGGGATAGCGCAATGCGATGCCAGTAACCGCTGTCCTCGCCACGACTGGCACCGATGCCGTGCATCGACCTGCCGTGATGCCTGGACTGCCAGCCGTGCGCACCCTCGTCGGCGCCGCTCATTTCCTCCCGGCGCTTGTCGTCAACGGCGTCCCTCCCGCCCCGCGCCTGCCTTTCCGACCGGCCTGCTCGAGCCGCAACAGGGTGTCCGCATACGACACGAAGCGGTTGAGGTAGTCCGGTGACAGGTCCCGCATCGAGGAAAGCGCGCGCAGCACGAGCATGTGCGAGTTGAGCGGCCCGGCGTTCGCGGGGGCCCGTTCGATGGCTTGCGACGCCTGCCGCTCGGCACTGCGCTGCGCCCAGGCGTTGCGGAAGAGACGCAGGCTTCTCAGCTCGCCGTGCGCCCCGTCCGCAGCGGCCGGGCCAGCGGCACCCTCTTGCGCCGAGGGTCGCACACCGCAACGTGCCAGCTCGGCCAGCGGCGACCGACGGGCATCGTCTTCGATCCTGGCGACGCAACGTGCGATGCCAACGAAATCTCCCGCCACGAAAAGCCGCTGCAGCTCGTCGGCGGCGTCGGGATGCCGCCGGACGGTGCGCGCGATCGTCTGCCCCGCCTCGTCGCGCGTCCGTCGAAGGCGCCCGCTGCAGGCCGCCAGCGCCTCGTCCAGCCGGCCTTCGAGAATTCGCCTGACCTCGCCCGCGTGCGCGTGCAGGCGCCGCGCCAGCACCTCGATGAAATGGAAGCGCAGCGGATCGATTCGCCCGGCGCCGCTGCTGCGCAAGGCAGCGATCCGTGCCTCACGATCGTCTGCCTGCGCGGCGGCCGGCTGCCCGATCTCGCCGTGCCCGGGCTCAGCCACCGGCAGGTGTTCCCGGACTGGCGGAGCGCGGCACCGGTGCCATCTCGACTCGCCGGTTGCGCGACCGCCCGTGGTCGTCGGCGTTGGAAGCCACCGGCTGCTCGGCGCCGAAAGCGGCCGCGAAGAGCAGCGACGACGGCATCCCTTCGTCGATCAGTGCGCGGGTGACGGTCAGTGCCCGCTGCGCCGACAGTTCCCAGTTGTCGGCGAAGCGGGTGCTGCCCTCATGGATCGGCACGTCGTCGGTGAAGCCGCTGACCATCAGCAGTTCGTTGCGCTCGCCGAGGTAGACGCGCAGCGGCGCGACCAGGCTCTTCAGCAGCAGTCGGCCCTCGGGCTGCAACTGCGCCGAGTTGAAAAGGAAGAGGACGCTGCCGCTGATACCGATGCGGCCATCGTTGAGGCTGACGCGCCCGGCCGTGATCGGGATCGCCAGCGCCTTCTCCAGCGCCATGCGGCGCTGCTCCTCCTGCTTGCGTTTCTGCACCTCGCTCTCGAGGTGGGTAGCCAGTTCGAGCTGGACACCGAGGACGCCGATCAGGATCAGCACGAAAGCGCCCAGCAGCCCCGACATCAGGTCGCCGAAGACGGTCCAGACGGGAGCGATCTGCTCGACGCCGGCGTCGCTGTCGTCCATCAGTCCGGCTGCTCGCCGGGCGATGGCGCCCTGTCGCCGAGCTGGCGCAACTCGGCGACGACCTTCTCCTGCGCCATGAGCGAGAGATCGATGAGTTCGCGCGCCTGCGCGACGTAGTACGCAAGTTGCTCGTCGCTTCTCGCCGTCGATTGGTCGAGCGCCGCCTCGATCCGCTGCAGGCTGGCGATCAGCTTCTCGTTGCCGGCGGCGAACGACTGGACGGCGAGAGCGAAGGCTTCGCCCAGGCTCGAGACCTCGACGGCGCTGCCGGTGAGCTGCGCGGCGACTTCGGCCAGCCGCACCGATCCGGCGTCGACCTCATCGGCGAAACGGCTGCTGGCGGTGCCGAGCAGCGCCGCCGAGGAAGTGACCAGCGAGTCGATCGTCGTCCGCTGCTCGCTGGTCGCATGGTCGATCGCCGCCAGCAGTGAATCGAGCGTCTGCATGATGCGGGCGCGCTCCTCGAGGAGCCGGTTGTCGCGTTCGAGGCCGCTGCTCATCTCCTGGCGCAACTGCGTGATCAGTTCGGCGGCGGCACGCGGTGCCTCCGACGCGGTGGCGATCAGGCGTGCCAGCGGTTCCTCGAGCGCGGCGCCGAGCGTTTGCAGGTGTGACGCCAGAGCCGCCTGCAGTTCGCCGAGGCGTTCGACGGCGGCGTCGCCGCGGCGCGCCTCGGCAGCGCGCAGCGCGCCGAGTTCGGCACGCCAGAGGCCGGCCATCTGCTCCATGCGCTCGCCGTGGCCGGCGATCCAGTCGGCTTCGCCAGCGATGCGCGAGCGGACGAGGTCTTCGGCACAGCCGAGGAGCCGCGCCGTCTCGTCGAGCGTCCGGGCGGCATCGGCCTGCGCCTGCTCGCTGACCTGCTGCGCAGTCTTCTCGAACGTCGAGCAGAGTTGCTGCTGCCGGGCGAGCGTCTTCGTTTCCGCCGCCTGCCATTCACTGCGCAACGCCGCCGCCAGTTCTGCCAGCGATCCGGTCCACGCGGCGAAGCGTTGCCGCTCGGCGCTTGCCTGGTTCGCCAGCGAGGTCGACAGGGTCTCGCCAACTGCGGCCAGCAGCGACTGCGACCGCTGCTCAAGGCGTGCGTCGAATGCCGCCAGCGACTGCTCGATGCCAGCCAGCAGGCGATCACTGGTGCTGCGCTGCGTTGCCAGCAGTTCGCTCCAGGTTTCCGCGACATGCTGAGCCGTCTCGCCGAAGCGCGCGGCCAGCCCGTCGAGCTGCATCCCTGTCGACTCGACCACCCTTTCGTGCGCCAGCTTCGCTTCACGGGCGATCGCCGCCATCGCACCTTCGACCGCCGGCCGGATGTTCTCGCCGGCAACGCGGGCGCTCTCGCGCAGGCTGTCGTCGAGCGACTCGGCGACCGAGCGGGCGAGGCCCTCATAGGCAACCTGGACTTCGCCATGGAAGCGTTCCTGGCCGGCATTGAGGCTCTCGCCCAACTGCGTCTGGCGGCGCTCCATCTGCTCCATCAGTGCCTGCAGCCTGTCTACCACTGCGGGCATCGCCTGCGCCTGCAATTGCAGCGCCCGCAAGCCTTCCTGGCGCTGCTGGCTGAGCGAGAAGGCGCGCAAGGAGCTGGTCGCGATCCGCGTATCGAGCAGTTGCGCCACCAGCGCCCTTTCGCGGCGGCTCAGCGCCGAGATCAGGCCGAGCATTGCCGACGCGGCCACCCCCGCCACCGAAGTCCCGAAAGCCAGCCCAAGTCCCCTGATCGGCGTCGCCAGCTCGGCGCGGATGGCCTGCAGGTCGGTGGTCCCGTGCAGCGCCCCAACCACGCCGTCGAGGGTGACGACCATGCCGAGAAAGGTGCCGAGCATCCCGAGCATCACCAGCAGGCCGACCAGGTAAGGGGTCAGCGCCGGACCGGGCAGGCCGATGCGCTCGCCTTCGATGCGCAGGCGAACCGGGTTCTGCAGCGATGGATGCAGACGACCGAGCCAGTCGGCGAGACTCGCGAGCGGCTCGGGAATCGCCGCCAGCGCCTGCGCCAGCGACGCGGTGGCGCGACGGAAGTCGAGGATCTCGAGCCCGCCGAGGAGGTAGACCGCGGCAATGACCAGTGTCATCAGCATCGCCAGCGGATTTGCAGCGACGAAGCCGGCGCCGACCCAGGCGACGACTGCGGCGCCCGACAGGAAGGCGAGAGCGCAGATGCTTCTGTTCATCAGTGCCGGCCCGCCTCGTCCTGCCCTGCTTCAACGAGCCCGAGCACCGGCTGCAGGCGCAGGTCCAGCTCGGCGATCAGCACCGCCTGCAGTTCGTCGCGAAAGGTCGCCAGCCAGCCGCCGGGCTGCATCCACAGACCCGGGTCATCGCCCTGCCCGCTGTCGATCAGCGCCTGCTGATGCGCCGCCAGCAATTGCTGGAATCGCTTCTCGAGCAGCGCCGGCAGCGTCGTCGCCAGCAACTGGCGCTCGCGTGCGGCGAGGATCCGGTCGAGCGCCTCGTCCAGGACGGCGAGCCGCCCGAGTCTTGCCGAGACCGGCATGAACGCCCGTCGAATGCTGCCACGCAACGCGCGGACAGCCGCTTCCATCTCGGTCTGCAGGGCCAGGTGGAAGCGGCGATACGGGCCGTAGGCAGCGGCGATTTCCGGCTCGGTTCCGGAAGTCGGCAGCGGCAACCGAATCCGGCGGCCGCTGCTGCTGCCGGCTGGCGAACAACTCGCGGTGATCAGGTCAACCAGCGCGGCGCGCACGCGCGCGAACTCGTCGGCGGCGGCGACTACGGAGGCGGGCTGCAGCGCCGGCGGCGCCGCCGGCGCCATCGCCGCCCCTGCGCTCTGTGCAGCGTGGAGCGTGATCGCGTCGGCAACGTCCAGCCATTGACCCAGTCTTTCGGCTGGGAACTGTCTCGACCGGGCGGCTTCGACGAGCGACAGCCCGGCAAGAAGACGGATCAGTCCCGAACCGTTGAAATCTGTCGACGGCGAGGCTGGCGTCGTACCGATGTGCGTGCTCCTGATGGGACCGGAAGGGTCGGTAGGGTACTACATCTTCAAGACCGGACCAACCGGGCGGGGCGACGCAGGGCGACGCAGGCGTTGGGCAGCGGCCGGCCGCGTGCCGGGCGGTGGGACTGGCCGGCGACCCCGCTGCCCCGCCAACGCGAGCCGACGCAGCGTCCGCACAGCAGCACGCAGCCACGATCGGGCAGTTCGTCCGCCGTCTTCCAGCCCTCGCCCGACCCACCTCACAAGGTCTTCAGATACTCCAGCAGCGCCTCCTTCTCGCTCGCCGACAGTTGCGTGCCGAACTCGTGACCCTGATTGCCGCCACCGCGGCTCTGCGTATCCAGCCTCGTGCCGACGCGCTGCGCGGCCTCGCCGTCGCTGACGAAGCCGACCTTCTTCTGGTCGTAGACGTCGTAGCCGCGCCAGAAGACCTGCGGCCGCCTGGCGACAGGCTGGAGCAGGTCGTGCAGCGTCGGCACCGAGCCATTGTGCAGGTACGGCGCCTTCAGCCAGATGCCGTCGAGGAAGGCGGCGACATAGCCCTGCGGCTCCGCTTCGACGAGGCCGCGCCGTTCGAGACCCATTTCCTTGACGACCTGGTTCGCCTTGATCGCCGCCGCCATGTTCCAGGAATCGATGCGGCCGCGGTCGGTACCGACCTCGGCCAATGGCAGCGGCCGGCCGGTGAGTTCGCTGTCATGGCAGCGGGCGCAGTGGGCGACGAACAGCGGCTTGCCCGCGGCCGCCCTGGCGGCGTCGATCGCGAACGGGTACTGCGGCGCCGGCAGTTGCGCGAGGTAGCCGTGCAGCCATTTCACCTGCCCGACGAATTCCTCCCTGTTCGCCGGTGCAGCGCCGAGCAGGCCGAGTGCCGAGTCCATGATCACCGACCAAGCGTCGTGGCTGTCGCCGGCGTAGTTCATCCGGTGCCCCTGATCCCAGCGGTACTTGTCGATGTTCCACACCGATGGCATGTCGGTCGGGCCAAAGGTGTCATCCATCGGCGCGCGGATCATGAAGTACTTGGTCAGGTTCATCGCATCGTCGCGGCCGCGACCCCATTGCGGGAAATCGGCACGGTAGATCCAGGCAAACTGCGCCTCGCGTTCGAGCAGTCGCTTCTTGGTGATCGGAATGATGAAGAAGCGGTAGAGCAACTTGTCGATGACGTCCAGTTCGGTGACGCGATTGATCTCGGCCATCAGGATGTCGGCGTTGAAACGCGGATCCTTGGCGCAGTCGATCAGGTAACGGAAGAAGGCCTCGACGTTGGTGGTGTGCGCCGGACCGGCGACGACGAAAGTCGGGTTGGCATCCGCCGCGGCGCGGATGCTGGTCGTGTGGCAGACGGCGCAGTTGTTGGCGACGCGGGGAAAGCCGATGGTCTTCTTCGTGAAACCGATCGGCAGTTCCTGCCCCAGCTCCCACGGCACACCGAGCGCGGCGTAGCCACCGGGAGCGATCCGGCCATCCTGCTGCAGCTTCTCGGGGAAGACGCGCGGCAGGACGTAGAAGATCCAGTACGGCACGCCGGCGTCGTGCTCGGCGCCGATCGATCCGTACTTGAAGCGCATTTCGGGCGTCGCGCCGACCCAGTCGGGTTGCGGATGTTCGCGGAAGCCGCGGTCGTAGCCGATCATGGCGCCGAGGATGCCGACGACGACGGCCAGGATGGCGATTGCCCGGACCGAGGGCTTGCAGGCGCAGATGCTCATCGTGACGTCCTCAGAAGGTTTTCAGGAATTCGACCAGCGCCGCCTTGTCGGCAGCGGGCAGTTCGGTGCCGTAGGCCCGCCCTTCGTGGCCGGAGTTGGCGTTTCCCGGCAGCCGCGTGTCGAAGCGGAACAACGGCCGGCCGTCGACCTGCGACCGGTCGGAAACGAAGCCGACCCGCACCGGGTCGTATACGTCGTTGCCACGGTAGAAGACCGGCGGCCGCTTTGCCGCCGGCTCGAGCAGGTCGCGCAGGCTGGGGACCGATCCGTTGTGCAGGTAGGGCGCCCGCAGCCAGAGCCCGTCGAGTGGCATGTTGGCGTAGCCGTGCGTCTTCTGGAAGTGCGTGAAGCGCCACGGATAGCCGGCGTAGAGCGTCGCCTGGTTGACGGCCAGTGTGTAGGTGTACGAATCGAGGCGCCGGCGGTCGGTACCGATCTCGGCCAGCGGCACCACCTTGCCGACATGCTCGCCGCTGAAGTCGCTGCCCGAGGCACCGTGACAGGCGGCGCAGTACTGCTGGTAGAGCGGCGCGCCGCGCGCTACGAGCTGCTGGTCGATGGCGAAGAAACGGTCGAAGGCGGGCGGCGTGACGTCCAGGAGCCAGTCCTCGACGCGCCGGATTCGCGCCAGATCGATCGTCGGCGGCGTCGTGCCGGTGCCGAAGGCGGCGCTCTTGTTGCGCTCCTCGACGGTGGTGTTGTTGCCGTCCCAGTGCAGTTGCATCTCGCGCGGCTCCTTGCGCTGGCGCTGCCGCCAGATCGACGGGAAGTCCGCCGGTGCGTCGAGCTCCCGCGGGTCGAGGTGCGCCATCGGGAAATTGAAGATGACCTTCGCCGAGTTGAAGGTGTCGACGCGCCCCGGGCCCCATTCGTGCTGTTCGAAGACCCAGTCGAAGCGTCCGGCGAGCGCCAGCACGCGGTCGCGCATGATGGCGATCGCCACCGGATAGACGAGCATCCGGTCGAGCAGGTCGAGCTGGCCACCCTGGCGCTCGATCTCGGGCAGGATGTACTCCTTGGAGAACCTCGGGTCGGCGGCGCAGCGGAAGAAGAACTCCTCGAAGCCCTTCATGTTGAAGGTCGCCGCCGGCATGCCGAGAATGATCCGCGGCGGCTGGTCGGCAGCGGTGCGCACGGTGCTCGTATGGCAGACGGCGCAATTGACGAAGACGCGGTCGATCCCCTGGTAGCGGCGGCGCGAGGTGCCGACCGGGACGTCGCGGTCGCTGCCGTCGGCATTCTTCTCGAAGACCATGCCGAGCGACTGGTAGCCGCGGCCCGGCAGGTACTGCGGACAGATCTCGGGCAGCGCGCGCCAGATCCAGTAGGGAAAGCCCATCTCGTGCTCGCCACCGGTCGAGCCGTACTTGAAGTGCTCGACGACGCTTTCGTGGTCCACCGGCACGTCGTCGCCGAAGCGGCGCAACAACCACAGCGCGACGAGCAGCGGCATGACCACGGTGACGACGAAGAGGATGGTGAAGCGCCTCTTCCAGGGGTTCTCCACCGGCTGTGTCTGGTTGTCATTCATCGTCTTCTCTCCGCATCGTCGGTCGGTTGGGGTCGTTCAATGCGCTGGCAGGCATGGCCGCAAGGCTTCGTAGCCGCCGGCGAGCAGACGCTCGAGTTGCGCCGGCTGCCCGCTCTCGGCGCGCAGCCACTCACCGACCTGTGCCAGCAGCGCCTTGCGCGCCGGGCTGTTGCGCCAGCCGTCGCTGTCGGTGCCAAAGACCGGCAACAGGCTCTCCGGCGGCATCGGCGTCTTCTGCCGCCGCGCCGGCAGCTCGTCGGCCATGGCCAGGCGCACGTAGAGGCGCGGCGCGCAGTGGCGCAGCCTGGCCGCCACCTCGTCGGCGTTGCCGTGGAGGAAGTTGGGCGGGAAGGTCTCGGCGCTCTGGTGACAGGCGGCGCAGTACGGCTGGAAGCTGCGGCTGGCCGGATCGCTGCCGGTCGCTCCCGGTGCGGCGGCGGCAAGCTCGAGACGAGCCGGTGGCAACAGGGCGGCTGCCTGGCAGCAGGCGGCCGGCGCGGGTGCACCGAGTTCGGCAAACAACGCCTGGAACAGCGGCTGCCGCGGGAAGGGCGTTGCGCCGAAGAGCGTGGCAGCGGCCGGGCCGGCGAGCAGCCGGTCGATCGCCCGCTGCGCGACGGCGAAATCGTGGCGCAGGCGGATGCCGATCTCACCGCTGACGCGGTCCGCACCGTGCGTCAGATCGAGGCCGACGATGGCATCACCGGCGGCGCTGCGCGGCAAGTCGCCGGCACCGCCGCCGCGCGGCTGCAGGGTCGTCCACGTCGCTGTCGGCTTGCCGCTGGCGATCAGTTCGATGCCCGTCAGCGCGGTGCCGCCGGGCAGCGTCAGGCGCGTCAGCACACCAGCCAGCGGCCGCCCGCCGCGCAGTTCCAGGCGCCCTTCAACGACGCCCCCGCCCGGACCACCGCAGCGCAACGCGCGGCGGTTGCCGGCAGCGTTGTCGTCGAAGCGGCACGGCAGCCTGATCTCGCTGGCGGCACCCTTCGCCGCGCCAGCGAGGGCCGCCGCCAGCCGCTGCCGGTCGGGTTCGGCGACGAACTCGGCGAGGCCGGCCGTGGCGCGTCGCAGCGCGTCGGGAGCGTCCGGCAGCCAGACCTCGGCGGCGCTGCGTGGCAGCAGCGGATCGAAAGCGGCGGCGACATGTGACAGGGCGACGCGGCGCGCCGGCTCAGCCGGCAGTCCGGCGACGCCCGACAGCGGGTCGCGGTTCGGCAGATCGGCGCTGCCGACGGCGAGACCCTGCGGCCAGCGGCGACGTGCCTCGTTCCTCAGCGGTGTGGCGACGGCGTCGACAAAGGCCGCGTCGCCCACCCAGACCTGGCCGCCAGACAGCGCGTGGCGCAGGCTGGCGGCGAACAGTCCGGCGCGACAGCGCTGCGCCGCCGGCTCGTCGCCGCCGCAGCCCTGGCGCCAGAGCAGCTGCGTCAGCGCAAGACCGTTCGCGCGATCGCTGGCGTTGTCGATGGCGTAAGGCAGATCGACGCCACGCCGGGCGGCGATGCCGTGGAAGCTGCCGCCGCTTGCCAGCAACTCGCTGGCGACGCGCGGATTGGCGTTGGTTTCATCCCACAGCGCACGGGCGAAGATCGGTGCGCCGTTTTGATGGCAGGCGAAGCACAGCAGGCGGTTGGCGTGGAAGACGCGCGGCTTGCCGCCGGCGCGGTAGTCCTTGACGAGCTGGAACTCGAAGCGCCCCTCCTCCTCGTTGTAGCTGATCACTTCGAGCACTGCCGAGCGCTCCTGGTAGCCAATGTAGAGCCGATCCTTGAGCAGGAGCGCGGCAGCGTTGGCCGGCTGGCCGTCAACGGCGGCGACGACACGCGGAAAGGCGAAGTGGTCGGGAGCGGCCGCCGTACGCTGCAGCGAGCGACCGAGCGGAATGAGGACACTCTTCAGCGCCGGCAGTGAGCCGTCGGTAGCCAGCTGCAGTTGCGCCTCGACTCGCGCCAGCAGGGCTGAGAACGGGAACGGCAGCTCGATCTCCGCCTGCGCGCCGCGACTGACGGCGAACAGGCGGTCGAACAGCGAACGCCCATGGCGCGGCAGGTTGTCGCCCGGACGTGTCGGGTCGACCACCCACGCCGGCGCAACGTGCTCAGCCGTCGGACTGCCGCTGGCGCTCGTCAGCGAGCAGGCCAGTCCGAGCAGCACTGCTGCCGGGAAGAGACGCCGCAGCCACCGCGGGCTCATCGGGCACCTTCACTTTCTTCCGCCGGCCCTGGTGGTGCTCAGGAAGGGGCAGCGGCAAGCGTCCGTACCTGTGTTCCCGGCCAGCACTCCTGCTGCACCTTGCCGGTGCGGACGAATTCCTCGCGCAGCCGGTCGTCGGTGGCCTTGTCGTAGAGGGTGAAATTGAGCGCGAAACCACGGTCGAGGTAGGCCCGCCCGAGGTAGAAGCCGGGACGCAGCATGCCGATCTCGTCGCGCACGCGCAGGCCGCGACGGCCGGCGAGATAGTCGGGTTTCTCCTGGTAACCGGCGATCTCGTCGCTGAAGTAGTAGTCGATGATGATTGACTCGCGACGGGCATCGAGCAGGCTCTGTCCACAGTACAGCCTGGCGGGGAAGAGGAGCCACGTTTCCTTGCCACCGTAACTCATCTTTGCCGGTTCGCCTTCGACCAGGCCGGCCTTCTTCAGCAGCGAGAGATCCTCGATGCGGTTGCGCAGCACCCGTTCATCGCGGTAGAAGACCTTGCCGCGCCACAGTGTCTCGCCGACATCTTCGACCACCAGCCCCTTCAGATGCAGCACGCTGCCGGCAAAGCCACCGACGATCTCCGACAGGCGGAACTTGCCGCTCTCACCGCGCGGCAGCAGGATGCGGCCGTCGAATGCGCCATCGGGAATCGGTCCGGCCGGCAGGCGGGCGTAAATCTGGTCGAGCTGCTCCTGGTCGAGCGTCGCCAGGTATTCCGGCGTGACGCGGGCCAGCTCGGCAGGCGCGATCGGGAACTTGTGGTCGACCTGCGCCAGGTCCATCTTCGAGTGGTGGCTCTGATCGTAGGGGGCAAAGGCGATCTTCGGCGGCTCCGGCTTGCTGCAGGCGGTGAGCGCCAGGACGGTACAGGCGATGGCGAAGCGACCGAGGCGACCGGCGGCGATGTGCTGAGTGTTCATCTGCTGACCCTCCCGTTGGCTAGAGCGTGGCGAGGAAGGCGGTGAGCGCCATCTTGTCGGCTGGCGAGAGATCCTCGCCGAAGCGATGCCCCTCGTTCTCGATTTCCTGCGTGCAGGTCTGGTAGTTGGCGCTGATGAAATCACGCTGCTCGCGCAGGATATCGACGAAGCGCGCCGGGTTCTTGACGATGTCGTCAGCCATCGCCTGCAGCGTCGGCACGAGCTGCTTCTTGCCAGCCGCCTCGAGCTTCGCCGGGTCGCGCTTGGCGAGGAAGAGGTCGCCGACCAGTTGCTTGTGCGTCAGCCCGTTGAGGAAGCCGGCGCTGGTGCCGGCCGGGATCTGCACCTGACCGAAGCCGAGCAGGGGCTTCTCGCTCTTGCCGTCGAGCGGCCGCACGCCGACGTCGATCAGCAGATCGGCATTGGTCAGCGTCCGCTTGCGGCCACGCTCCTGCGGATTCAGGAGTTCGTGCATCGAGCGCCGGTAGAGCGTGAAGCGGCCCTCGACGCTCGGGTCATAGCGCAGGCAGTCCGGCTGCTCGGGCAGCAGCTTGCCGCTCGCGTCGACGTAGCGGGCACGATGAAAATCGTTCACTTTGTTCGCCGGCTTGCCGCAGATTTCCGGCCCGATGGCATTGTTGTGCATGAACGGGGCACTCGCCCAGACATTGACCAGCGAGATGTTGCGATAGAAGCCGCGGCCGCCGTCCTTCAGCTCGTCGCGCTCGGGAATGTCGGCGACCAGCGGCTGCCGGCGCAGCGTCTCGGAGCCATACTCCATGTACAGGTGGCCGGCCTTGTGGTTCGAATGCAGTGCCCGGCAACGGAAGGTACCGACCTCCGTCACCGCCGTCGGCCGGTCGTTGCCCAGGAAGTCGGCACGTACCTTGCGTGGATGCTCTTCGTTGGCCGCGGCGAAGTCGCGATTGCGGAACGGGCCGCCGACACTTTCCGGGATGCTCGAGTGGCATCGGGCGCAGTTGTCGGCGAAGACGAGCTGGCCACGGCTGACGGCCCCCTTGCCGAACTCCTTCTCGAGATCGGCAATGAAATCGGTCCGCGCATAGGTGGCTGCCGGGTTGGCCGCCTTGCGCGACCGCGCACGCGCGGCCTCGAGGTCGGTCTGGTCGGATTCGGCGGAAGCGAAGAAATCGAGCAGATTCTGCAGGCGATCCTCGATCGCCCTGAACTCGGGGCAATCGCGCCGGCACTGGCCGATGTTGAATGGTGTCTGGGCAAAGCCGCGCTGCGCCGGGTCGACCTGGCGCATGTCGGCGAAGTGGTTGACCCAGCACTGCTCGGAACACGAGCCGATGTTGAAATAGACGCGCTGGATCGCTTCCAGGGCGCCGATCGAATCCTCGCCGCCCTTCAGGATGTGGTGAACGCCCGGCAGCGCGACTTTCTGGCCGCCGAGATTGACCGGCGTCGTGTCGTCCTCACGCGTGCTCTTCAGCCAGCACTTGCCGCTGCGACCAGGCTCGCACCAGCACTTGTCCGCGTCCTTCTCGGCGCCGCAGGAGGCGGTCTTGCGCCACTTGCTGACCACCTCGCCCTGGAACACCGGCCGCTGGGCGACATTGACGAGGGCGTTGATCGTCCCCGGATTGTTGATCTGGTCGTGCGAAATCGCCGAGGTATCGGTCACCCCCGGGCGGGCGTGCGCGAACATCTGGTATTCGAGGCTGCTGATCGGCATCCCCGAACCGAGCAGCTCGGACATGCGCGTGTACTGGTTGCCGACCAACCCCTTGATGTTCTCCCATTTCGGTTTCGCCGGATCGGCGGGCGGGTTGAGCGGATCGAACGCGATGTGGCACGAGCCACACGAGGTGCCGATCAGGAAGGGGGGCTCGATCGACGCGTCGGCCAGCTTGCTTACCCGCTGGTCCGACTCGATGCCGGTCTTCACCGCCAGCGGCCGCGAATAGCCGCTCCAGTCGGCCATGCTGCCGTTGAGCTGCTGCCAGCGAGCGGCGTCGAAGCGCGGATTGGGAAACTTGCGAACTCCCAGGGCACCCGTCGAGGTGCCGAACTTGAGGTCGCAGGCCGAGTGTCGCTGGTCGAGCTTGCCGCCCTGGCTGTGTGGATCGTCGGCGTCGAGCGCGGCATCCTTGAGGCCGCAGGCGGGGTCGACGTAGCCGCTCTTGCCGACGTACTTGAGCAGCACGTCATCCCCCGGGCACCAGTCGAAGCCGAAAGTCTCGTCGAGCGACTTCGCCGGGCAATCGGCTTCGCCCGGCCGGCAGCAGGCGGGGTCGTTGATGATTCCCCAGGCCCAGAAGCGATCATCGCGCTGGTCGGCACGCAGGACGCGGAACCAGTCGACGAGGACACCGATTCGCTGCTGGAAGGTGTAGGTGTGGAAGCGGTCGTTGCCCGCAGTCGCCTTGAACCAGATCAGCCGTCCGACGCATTCCGACTCGCTCAGCCCCTCACGGGCGCAGGCCTCGCGGTAGGGCGCATCCTGGTCCACGACCGATGCCTCCGGCAACGCAGGCGTCGCCGCGGCAACCACCGCTGCCGGCGCATTCTGTGCCTGCGCGACTCCCACGTTTCGCTGCTGCGAAAGGCCGAACCCGGCGCCGACGATGACGATGGCCGCGATCGCGGCAACCAGAACACGTTTCATGCTGTCCCTCCTGATAGGCATGCTGTTCGGCAGACGACTGGTTTAGCGTTGTTTTTGTCGCCACGAATCGGTTCGGTTCATTTACGCATGGACGTTCGTACCGCTGTCGACACCGAAGGTTCCATAGAGTTGTCAAATGACCGCCGAGGTAATCGGCAAACCGGATAAGTCAGGTGCATGCGACATGGACGCTGAACGCGGGGCTGCCACGACAGCAGGGAACAGGCCGACAGCCAGAGGAGCGCTGGCGCGACAGTGGAAAAGAAAACCCCGCCAGACAGGCGGGGCTGGTGCGCGAAACGCGGGGTACGTCGCCGCACGGCTCTCGGGCGTACGCGCCGACAAGGCCAAAGTTGGCCGCCGTGACCGTCGGGACCGCCACGGCCTCCGGTTACAGCGGGTCAGTCCGGTCAGTGGGTCTGCTGTGCAGCCACACCCTCCGCTGACTGCGCCGCGCCTTGTGCGGCCTGGGCCTGCGCCGCAGCAGCGCTGCGCAACAACTGGTTCAACTGATTGGCCAGGTTGGCGACGGTGTCGATGCTCAATGCCATGCGGCATGCGAGTGTGCCGCCGATGGCTTCCGGTACCGTCACACCCGGCTGCCCAAGCCGAGCCAGATTCGCGATCGTTTGCGGCTCAAGAAAGCCAAAGTCGATGAATACGACACCAGTCCCGGCTTGAACCTAAAAACCGCAGTTGCCAGCGTGCAAACCGGCTGAACCTCAGGCAATGTGTGGCTTGTTGACGGACGATAGAGGTCACCAAATGGGTGAGGCGAAACGGAAGCTGGAGAAGCACAAAGAAATGGT
>JAGFNJ010000046.1 GCA_017592775.1 Candidatus Accumulibacter conexus
GAACGGTTGCTCGCCAAAGGCAAGCTCAAAAAGGTCGCCTTGGTCGCTTGCATGCATAAGATGCTGACGATTATGAACGCGATCGTCAAATCGGGTATCCCCTGGAATCCAGAACACCCAAACGCCCATAAAAACGCTTGACTTGGAACACAGTTGCTCATCTGTTCGATGAACCGGGTTCGCCGTTCGAGGTCCGGCAGCAGCAGGTAATACATGTGCGCATTGTGCGAGCAGTCACGCGGAACGAGCGGCCGCCTGCAGGCGCCGCTTTCCTCGACCCGTCGGAACCACTGATGGTAGGTCGACCAGAGGGCGAGCCGGCGTTTGTTGATGGCGTCGGCTTCTTCCATCTGCGCCCAGAGGAAGGCGGCGATGATCTCTCCGGGGAGATATGAAGACCCGATATCGACCCAGGTGTATTTGTCGACCTGCCCACGAAAGAACTGACTGCGGTTGGTGCCCTTCTCGCGAACGATCTCCGCCCTGTTCACCAGACCGGCATCGTTGATCAGCAGCGCACCGCCCTCACCGGAGATGATGTTCTTGGTTTCATGAAACGACAACGCTGCCAGATGGCCGATACTGCCCAGTGGTCTGCCCTTGTAGGTGGACATGATTCCCTGCGCCGCATCCTCGATGACCAGCAGGCCGTAGCGTCGGGCGATGTCCATGATGCTGTCCATCTCGCAGGCGACGCCGGCGTAGTGCACGGGCACGATGGCCCTGGTGCGCGGCGTGATGGCCTCCTCGATCCGTGCTTCGTCGATGTTGAGCGTATCGGCCCGGATGTCGACGAAGACCGGGACGGCACCACGGAGGGCGAAGGCGTTGGCGGTCGAGACGAAGGTGTAGGAGGGCATGATCACCTCGTCACCCTCCTTGATGTCAGCCAGGATCGCCGCCATCTCCAGCGCGGCGGTGCAGGAGTGGGTGAGCAGGGCCTTGCGGCAGCCGATACGGCTCTCCAGCCAGTTGCTGCAATGCCGGGTGAACTGTCCGTCGCCGGCGAGGTGTCCGGCGGCATGTGCTTGTGAGATGTACCAGAGTTCCTTGCCGGTCATGTACGGCTTGTTGAACGGGATCATGGGCGGTGGTCCGGAAGTGAAGTCAGTGCGCAGGCACCGGCGAAAGGTGAGGGCGGCAGGCCTGCAGAAGTTCGGCAGGGGGCTGTCGACCCGGGGGGAGTCGGGCGTTGACCATCGGCAGGTGCCCAGCGCCAGCTGCGAGGAAGACTTGTCGGGCCGGTCATGACGATGATCCGGTGAGCCCTGCAGAGAAGGCATGGCCGACCCGTGCTGCACAGGGGAGTCCAGGCTTTGCTCCAACGCGCAAGGTGAGCCGCGGTTGCGGAGCATCGTAGATGGCAATGAAGGGACGGGCCCCTGCCACAAGTTGCACGGGCTCGACACGCCCTGCCGGCAGGCTGACCAGACCCGGTACCCAGTGGTAGCGCAGGATCAGCGGAGAACCCGAGACATCCGCGAGTTCCAGGCGATTGATGCAACGACCGGCGATACGAGCGTGTCCCTGGACCACGAATCCCGGGCTCGAACTCCTGCCATAGGCCACTACCGGCCCCAGGACGGCCAGTTCCTGCACTCCCGGCAGTGTTGCCATCGCCGTGCGGCAACCCTCGCTGTGACACAGCATCCAGCGCACGTTGAACGCATCCAGCAGGTCGACCATCGCTTGCGGCGAATGGTCGCCATAGCCTGCACCAAAGGCGTGGTCATCCCAGGAACTGGCGAAGTCCGTGAATGGGTAGGGCCCACCGATGAACTCGCGGTCGCTTGCCAAGGCGTAGAGGCCTGCGAAGTGGCCGCGATCATGCACGCGCGCCAGTGAATTCTCGAACAGCACACGTCCCGACGGGTCCGTATGCTGGCGCAGGAACTCGATGATCTGCCGCGACAACTCGCCCGTTGGCCGCGCTTCCGGCGGTGCAACCGCGTAACGCGGGGCGCCATCCGGGGCGAAGACTTCATGCCAGGTTTCGCGCGCGAAGAACAGTGTCAGCACACCGACAGCAGCCACTGCTCCGCCACGCAGCCAACGCCCCACGCCCCGGCTCGAAGGCCACTGTCTGGCGGCTGCATCAAGGCCGGCGGCTGCCGGCAGCAGCAGACACAGCCAGCCGAGGGCGCTGAACCTGTTCGGCTGCAAGGTGGCCAGCGGGGGCACCAGTGCGGCAAGCGATGCCCAGAGAAGCGTCAGGACAGCCGCGGCGGTGAGTGCCAGCAGGGCACGGCGCTGGCGTCCCTTGTAGAACGCCAGGAAGAGAGCGGCAGCGACGACCAGGCCGCCATACAGGCGCGATCCGCCAGCGGCGGTCGGGGCCGTCCCCAGCAGTTCGCGCAGGGGCAGCAACGGATCGACCACACGCTGATAGGGCTGAGCCACGTTGGCGAAGCCGGGGGCCGACAGCGACTCTGCCAGCCAGAAGGTGTTCAGGGCCAGCATCCCAAGCACCAGCGTCGTCGCCACCGCTGCCGACCGTCCAGGTTTTCCTGTTGCCGCGCGATCGGCGAGCAACAGGGGCAGGCCGAGCAGTGTGGCCGCCAACGCAAACAGCGGATGAAGAAGGAAGCCAAGGGTTGCAAGCAGCGTCAGCAATGCAATGCGGACCGTCGTCGGCCGCCCACAGGTTGCTGCCGCTGCCACAGCAAACGGAATGCATGCATATGCGGTGAGGACGTAGG
Organism: Candidatus Accumulibacter conexus; assembly: GCA_017592775.1. Classification (GTDB taxonomy): domain Bacteria; phylum Pseudomonadota; class Gammaproteobacteria; order Burkholderiales; family Rhodocyclaceae; genus Accumulibacter; species Accumulibacter conexus. Next base: position 2,700 of record JAGFNJ010000046.1, read on the forward strand.
CGACCATCCCGGCCGTGTGATACCAGCGCATCGCACCGGTCCACCAGGTAAGGACGGCGAGAATGGCTGCCAGGGCGGCGACGCTCGCGGGCAGGCGAAGGAGGCTGCACGCCAGGACCGGCAGCGCGGGTGCCAGAACGCCACTCCAGAAGCTGAAATGCTTGTAGATCGTGCTCACCGACTCGGGGGACCCGATCATGCAGGCGAGCAGCGCCGGCAGCTTGGCGCTGGCGTTGAAGGTGACGCCACCGAGATGGCCGGCGGCGAAGAACGGGTCGTAGCCAACGGCCTGTCCCTCCGCGCAGAGCTGGCGCGCCAGTTCCATCTGGTATTGGTGAAACGGGGCATCGATGTAGCCCAGACTGGTCGCATCGAAGAGGGCCGGGAGCGGAAAGAAGGCCGCCTGGAGTGCGAATTGCAGCAGCAGCGTCACGGCGATCATCACCAGCGTTGCCTTCCCGCCGGCCCCTCCCCCTGCTGTCGGCGCCGGAGGAATCACTCCCTCTCTCCCGGAGCGCCGCCGCTCACCAGTCGCTCGATGAAGAACAGCGGGCGGCGTTTGGTCTCGATGAAGATCTTTGCCAGGTACTCGCCGATGATTCCCAGCGACAGCAACTGGACACCCGAGATCAGGAACAGCGGAATGACGATGGACGCCCAGCCGGGTACGGCATGGTCCGAAAACAGCCGGATGCCCAGGGCCCAGAGGCCCATCGCCAGACTGAGCATCGAGACCGTGACGCCCAGCGCCGTGATGGCACGCAGGGGAAGCGCCGAGAACGAGGTGATCCCCTGCCATGCCAGTGCCAGCATCTTGCCGAGGGGGTACTTCGACTCGCCGGCATGGCGCTCGGCACGGTCATAGGCGACGGTGGTCGTCGGGAAGCCGAGCTGCGGGATCAGACCGCGCAGGAAGAGGTTCGATTCGGGAAACTCGCGCAGTGCCTCGACGGCACGCCGGCTCATGAGCCGGTAGTCGGCGTGATTGAACACCACCTCGACTCCGAGACGCTGCAGCAGGCGGTAGTAGCCCTCGGCGCTGAGACGCTTGAAAAAGGTGTCGGTGTCGCGGGACTTGCGCACACCATAGACGATGTCGTGGCCACGCGAGAACTCGTCGAGCATCTGCGGAATGACGTTGAGGTCATCCTGCAAGTCCGCATCGACACTGATCAGAACCTCTCCCTGGGCGGTGAGGAGCCCGGCAAGCAGGGCAATCTGGTGTCCCCTGTTGCGCGAGAGCTTGATGCCACAGACACGCGAGTCCGGTTGCGCGGCAGCGAGATCGATGACTTGCCAGGTGCGGTCACGGCTGCCGTCGTCAATGAGCCAGACGCGGCTGCTCCCGTCGATCTGCCCGCCTTCCACCAGCTCGCTCAACAGCTGGCAAAGGCGCCTGGTCGTTTCTGGCAGGACCTCCTGCTCGTTGTAGCAGGGCACGACGATCGCCAGCACCGGTAGACGGGCCGGAGGGTGGAGCGATGCAACGGCACGCTGATCACTGGCCGGAATGACGGAAGACGACATGGCGGTTTACCAGGTAGAAGGAAACGGTGTAACTGGCCATCGCCACGGCCTGTGCGAAAGGTCCGGCGAGTCCGAGCCAGGACAGGGAGTAGTGGAGCACCGCTGCGTTGACGCCGTAGCAGCACAGCGCGGCAACCACGAAGCTGGGCATGCTGGCCTTGTGCGAGCGCTGGCTCTGGAAGACGAAGCGACGACTGAGTACATAGCTGACGACCCAGCCGACCAAGTAACCACCGGCATTGGCCATCAGGGGCGTCAGCCCCACGCCATACTGCAGGAGCATGATCACGCTGTAGCCGGCCATGGTGTTCACCACGCCCACCATCAGGAAACGGGCAAACCGCGCCCCCTCGGAAAGTGCCGTATCGGCGTCGCCAGATTTGGGGGCGGGCGCGGAGGCAGAGTCCGCTGCCGGATGTCGTGCCATGCTCATCGCACGGTGTTCGCCGGTGCATCGACGGCATGTGCCTGGGCGGTGCGGCCGAGCTTCCTGTCAGCCACGTACTGCCTGGTGCACGGGATCATGGGCGTTGCTCCGGAATGGACGTGTGGATGTGCGGCAGATGGTGGGTTGCGTGAGACACGTTGCGCGATGATCAGCGAGTCATGATCACCAGCCCGGTGACCACCAGCAACGTGCCCAGAATCCGCTGCAGCGAAAGGGCCTCATTGAGGAAGAGTACCGAAAAGGCCATGACGATGAGGAAGGCGAGACTCATGAACGGGTAGGCGTAGTTCAGGTCGAGGCGTGTCATGGCTGCCATCCACGCCAGCGATGCGAGAAAGGCGGAAGCCAGACCGGTCATGATCCACGGGTTGAGAAACTGCAGCAGCAGGAATTGCAGTTTGCTGAACGTGCCTTCGGGCAGGGGGCCGACGTCGCTCATCTGCCACTTCAGAACGAGCTGGCCATACACCGTGAACAGCAGCGTGAGCGCAATATATACGTGTCCGGCAATGTCAAATCGCGCCTGCATCGGGCTTGCTCCTGGTCAAGAAAGGCCAACCGGCGGGCCTGCCCGGGATATCTCGCCGAGGGCTGGCCTGGTACCCCGGCGATTCGTGTCTGGCAGCGACGGCGACGCCATCGCTGGGTGGCGATCGCGAGCCGGTCGCGGGATGCCCGCGGCAAGGCGAACGATAGCGCGACGAGAAGCGGGAGACCGTGATCGAATGACCAGTCGTGCGCAGATTCCCGCCACCGCAGTGCCATCCTCAGCGTGCGGCTGCGCCGCCCGCGTCCGGCACGAGGCAATCCGCGCCGATCCCGTAGATCGTCGCCGGCAGGGGACGTGCCAGCGGGTCAAGCTGGCTCGCCACCCTCTGGCCGATCGTGGCAGGCAGGACCGCTGCCATCGACCGCAGACCAGTGACGATCCGTGATCCAAGCCCCATGCCGGTGGGCTCGAGTTCGCCGACTCGGCTCCAGCAGCGGGGCAGGCCATCCAGGCGGGAATAGGGGCCCTGCTGGCCCCAGTCCGCAGTCTGGCGATCGAAAACCGCGTAGGCGACAAAGCCGTCGGCGTCCGTGTCGAGCGCCATGCCCGGAGCGCCGGTGGCCAGCAACTGGATATCGGCGATCTGCGGCACGTCAGGCGGGGAACTCGCGAAGAGTCGGGCGTAGTTCGCGGTGCGGATGGCGCTCGTCATGCCAAAAACGACGCTTCCAGGCCGCTCGCTGGCGAAGCCAAGCACCGCCTTGCTGTTGGCGACGAAGGACTGGATGACCTGTTGTTCCAGCGCTGTGCCGATGACGCCGAGAGGGATGATCACGATCACGGCGACGAGGATCGACAGGCGGTGGCCGAGGCGCGACAGCGCATGGCCTGCAAGCAGCGCCAGCGGGGCGAGGAAGACGATCGCGTAGTTGACCTGCTTGGTGATCAGCAGCAGCGGCTTGAACGATACGATGAAGAGGCTGAAGACGCCGATCAGTCCGAGGCACCAGAGGGCCACGCGGGTCAGGCCGTCATCGTGCCGCTGCCGCGTCAGCCAGAGGAGGAGCCCCGCCGCTGCCAGCGGCCCGAGCAGCCAGGTGTGCTTGATGTCGAGCAGGAGGAGGCGAAGGTAGAACGTCGGGTCGTTGCTCGCGCTGATTTTCTGGACGTACTCGGCGGCGCCCGAGGTCGTCATCCGCCAGATTTTCCAGAAATCGCCCTCCATGCTGAGGAACAGCAGCCCGTTCAGTACGAGCATCGCCAGGAAGCCCGTCGCCATCAGCAGCCACTTGCCGTGCCAGCGCCTTTCCCGAACGAGGTAGAGGGCAAAGACGAGGACGTAGACGAGCGCGACCGAACTCTTGATCCACCAGACAAAACCGGCTGCCAGCCCGGCGCAGAGGTAGTACACGCGCCGGCCAGTGCGATCCCCCTCGAAGAGGGCGAAGAAGCTCAGGCTGACGAAGAAGGCGAGCGGCGCGTCGGCCATCAGGCGGCCGGCGTAGTGGGCGTGCAAGGGGGTGAAGGCGAGCACGAGTCCCGACAGCACGGCGGCCCGCTCGCCCCAGAACCGCCGCGCGATCAGGTAAACGAGGGCGATCTCGCCGAGCGAGCAGAGCAGTGACCAGAGGTTGGCGACGAACTCGCTGCGGCCAAACAACCAGACCAGGAATCCGACCGGCAGGCTGATTCCCAGGCGAACGGCGCCGATGTAGTCGGCGCGGGCCCACTGTCCTTGAGCAATCTTCAGCGCTTGTTCAGTGTAGGTGACTTCGTCGGAGCCGAAGCAGCCGGTGAAGAACGCCAGGCGCAGGGTCAGGGCAGCGAGGAGCAGGGCAGGGAGCAACCAGAGCGTGCTGTCCCGGGAGGTGGCCGCACCCGCCGCGGGCTGGCCGCGCAGAGGCGCGACGACGCCCGCCTGCTGCTCGCCGTTCATCGCGCCGGTACCTGATAGCCGGCAAACAGGCGCTCGAGGTTGCGGTACATGATGTTCTCGATGCGGTGCGCTTCGATGCCCTGGCTGAGCATGGCGAACCGCTCGCGGATGGTCGCCGGCGGGTATTCGGGAAAGTCGGAGCCGATGGTGATCAACTGGTCCGTCGTCGAGAACAGGTAGCGCATGTCGTCGTCGAGGCGACTGCCGGCGTAGCGCATCAGCGTGAAGGAGAAGTCGAGCATCAGGTTCGGGTTGGCGCGAACGATCTCGAACAGGTCGAGCATCGACGGGCCGGCGGCGTGCAGCAGCAGGATGCGCGTGTCGGGGCAGGCGTTGGCGATGTGGTCGATCGTGTCGGGGGCGTTCGTCGTCGCCAGTCCGCGACGCCTGAACAGCGTGTCGAGCAGGATCACCAGCCCGTGCTCGGCCGCGGCATCGAAGACGGCGATGCACTTCGCGTCGAGCGGATCGTAGCCGTTCATGCGCGGATGCAGCTTGATGCCGGCAAAGCCCTGCGCCGCCAGCTCGGCTACCACCGCCTCGACGCGGCGCAGGGTCGGCAGGCTGCGCGGGTTGAGGCCGGCGATCGGGACGAAACGGTCCGGATGCGCGCGCGCCGACTCGATGATGATCTCGTTGTCGACGTAATCCGCGATGGCGACCAGGCAGGCGCGGTACACGCCGCCTTCCTCCATGTCCTGCAGCAGCCTGGCGAGCGATGCGTCGTAGCGCCGCTCGCCGCACCAGCTGCCGTCACGGGTGACATGTGTCAGAGAGTCGAAAAGCTTCATCATGGTTTCCTTTCAGTCAATCAGCCGACGCTGGTGAATCCGTCGTCGCCAGCCATGCGGATCCGCAGCAGGGAAATGGCACGCCGGGCGATCTCGATGACCTCGGCCGGGCTGTCGGCGAGGCTGACCACATAGCCGGGGCGGCGATCCTTGTGCTCGAGCGGACCGACTTCATCACCGGCTTGCAGGTTGAAGTGGACTGCGGCGACACCGGGAACCGCGGCTGCCGCGTCGGCCCCGCTGATTTCCGCGATCGTGCCCCGCGGCATGCTGAAGAACTCGATGTTGGCGGCTCGTGGAACCGCCAGCGGGTTGATGCGGATCGGCTCACCGAGTGCCCGCTCGATCATCGCCTGATTCACGTTGACCCCCGAGATGTGTGGCAGGACATGGGTGTAGATCATGACGCCGCCGCCACGCGCAGCGATGTCGAGTGGCACCACGTGCTCGCCGCTGAGCATGAACTCGGCGTGGAAGACGCCGTCCTGGAGACCGAGCACCGACAGGGTGGCGCAGGCCGTTGCCCGGATGCGCTCGTATTCGGCGCCTGGCAGCGCTCCCGGATAGTGAATGCGGGATGAGACGGTGAGCGAATCGGCAAACGGAACCTTGCGGGCGATGCCGAGGATCTGCGGCCTGCCGGCAATGACGAAGCCGTCGACGATGATCTCGCTGCCGTCGACGCAGCTTTCGATCAGCACCTCACCCGACCGCGAGCAGCTTCGCGCGAGACGGTAGGCGGCATCCAGTCCGTCCGGTCCGGACAGTCTGCTGACGCCTCGTCCCGACTGGCTGTCCACCGGCTTGACGATCAGTGGGTAGGCGACTTCTGCTGCCGCCGCCGTCAGACCGGCGGCCGACGACAGCAGGCGGTAACGGGGAACGACCATGCCGGCGGCGGCGGTCAGGCGACGCATCCGTCCCTTGTCGGTGAAGTTGCGCGCGGTTTCATGGCCGATTCCCGGCAGCCCGAGCCGCTCGGCGACGAAAGCGGCGGTCACGACGCCGACATCGGTGGTGTCGCAGATGATGCCGTCGATGCGGCAGCGCGAGGCAAGCTGCAGCGTCGCTTCGCAGTCGGTGATATCGACCACCTCGTGCTCGTCCGCCAGGGCATAGGCTGGCCGCTCGCGATACATGTCGCTGACCAGAACCCGGTGCCCCAGCGCCTTCGCGAGGCGAACCGTCGGCAACTGCCAGGGCCCGCCACCCAGCACATGCAGCAATTTCGGTTTCATCCTGGGTCGTTCCCTGCTCAGACGGGCGCAGGCCCTGGCGGGTTGCCTGGGTCGCTGCGCCAGCCCCAGATGTACCACGGGGCTGCCGGGCCGACGTTGAACAGCAGATCAAGGATTGACAGCCGATGCTCGAAGGGCGGGTACCGTTGCGGATACTCCGGGTAGCCAGAATAGTCCTTCCATACCAGTTCGACGCCGAGTTCGGAGAAGCGGTGCGGGTCGACGTAGTCCTGTGCGGCCGGTCCCGAGACATAGCGAGCGGCACCGGTCATCCTCACCAGGTCGAGAAGTCGTTCGAGCTTTTGCCCCTTAGCAGCGTACTCGCGCGAGTCCCTGAACTCGGTCGTGATGCCGAGGAACTCGCGAGCGATCTCGCGGATCAGGTAGTGGTTGAGCTGCGAGAGACTTTTCCATTCGCGGCCGAGATAGAAGTCCTGGAAGAACGGTGCGTAACGGCTGAAGTGCGGGCATCTGCCATAGTTCTGCTGAATGGTCTTCCAGTGCTTCGTCTGCCAGAGCGGGTTGGCGATCGTAACCTCGCAGACCAGCCGGTTGCTGTCCTCTCCGGCTGGGATGGTGATCCACTCGGCCCCGTTGCCGGTCTTGATGCGGTTACGGTTGCGCCAGTCGTTCTTGGTGTACTGGAGATCATCGTAGAAGACGAACAGGTCGACATCGTGAATGATGTCGAAGTAGCCTTTCCACGGCAGGTAGTTCGACTGGAGGATGGCGAGACTGCGGGTCGTCATGTTCTGGACTCGTCGCCTGGCCAATGGCCCGCAGCGCATCCGGGTGTCAGCGCCCGGTGCGGCCGACTCGGCTGTCCGCCGCCTGCGGGTAACCAACGGCAGCCCAGTTCCGCACCGTTGCAGCTGGATCTACCAGAGCCCCTGATGCGCTCGCGGTGCCTGCTCATGCCACTTGAGGAGCGAGCGATCGGGGTGGAACAGGCTCCACGCCGCCTTCGTTCTGGAGGTACTCGTTCTCCAGTTGCAGCATGCGACGGCTTCGCTCCCGCACCTTCTTGGCCGGCACTCCCACGTAGACTGCCCACGCATCGGTGGACTTCGTCACCATGCTGCAGGCGCCGACCGACGATCCTTCAGCGAAAATCACGCCGGGAAAGACGACGGTTCCGGCACCAATGATGACGTGCCGGCCCAGTTCGACACGGGCCCTGGCGATCTTTCGGTATTGCATGGGCACGGTCGGGTTGGTCAGTGCCTCTCCCGTGTAATCGTCCGACTGGGCGAAGATCGTCACGCCGAAGGCAAGTCCCGAGAAGTCGTCCATGAGCACACCTTCGCGGCCAGCGATCACCCGACATCCGTGGGCGATGTGGACGTTGCGGCCGATCTGCAGGTTGCCTGAAAGGACGCAGAAATCATCGACGATCGAGTGATCACCGATGGCGACGTACTCCGGGTCGTAGATGCGCGTCGTGCGGCTGATGAGGACATCTCGTCCAAGGCGGCGGAAGCCCATCGATTCCAGCTCCTGCCGCGAGAAATAGCGTGTGTTCTGTTCCGACGTCATCGATCTTCCTTTAGCTGTGCGATCAAACGGTGTGCCCAAGGCGGCTGGTCATTGTCCGGATGGCCTTCGGCATGTGAGGTGGTCCGCTGGCAACGGATGCTCACCGGTGAATGTCCTTCACGATATAGGTCGGCCGGTTCTGGACCTGGGTGAAGACCTTGCCCAGGTAGATGCCGACGAGCCCGATGGCCATCGTCAGGATCCCCAGGCTGAGCGCGATCAGCCCCATGACCGATGTGAAGCCGAGCAGGGAATCGCCAAAGAGCAGCTTTCTGATCACCAGATAGATGGTGTAGGAAAAGCTGGCGAAGGTCACCAGGGCGCCAAAGTTGAACAGCCAGACCAGGGGTTGCGCCGAGAACGAACTGACGGCGTTGATCATCAGGTTGACGCGCTTGAAGAGCGTGTAGGTGCTCGCTCCTGAGCGCTGGCTCTTGCCCACTGCGAGGCCGATCTGATGGAAGCCGGTCCAGCTCATCATCCCGCCGAGGAAGAGGTTGTGGTCGCCCAACTGCAGTAGCGCGTCGACGAAACGGCGGTTCATCAGGCGCTCGGTGACGATGTTTTCGGGAATCTTGGTTTCGCTCAGCAGGTTGAAGCCTTTCCAGAAGAGGCCACCGCTGATCTGCTCGAACCAGCTCCCCTTCCTCTTCTCCTGATAGCCGAAGACCATGTCGCAGCCGGTTTCGTGCAGCTTGTCGTGGAACGAACACAGGGTCAGCGGGGAGACCTCGAGATCGCAGTCGATCAGGAATACCAGATCGCCACGCGCCTCGCGCAGGCCCGCCTGCATGGCATGGTGGTGGCCAAAATTGCGTGACAGGTCGACGACCACCAGTTGCGCCACATCCTGACGGCGTGCCAGCACGTAGTCGAGCGAATCGTCCGGGGAGCCGTCGTTGACCAGGACGATTTCGAAATCGACGATGGCGAGCCGGCGCAGTGCCTCCAGACAGCCGGCGAGGAAGTCCTCGAGGAATGGCCGCGAACGGTACAGGGTCGAAACGATGCTGATCTGTGGTCGTGGCGGTCCAAGGACCTGTGGCGGCTGGCTCTGAGGCAGCTCCTGCAACGTGGTGGGCATCATCCGAGGCGGTTCCCCCGTGGCGTCAATGGCACATCCGTGGCGACCGGATGTCGGCTGGAGCGGGATTGCTGCTGCACTTCGCCGATCCAGAGGCCGCCAATGATAACCCGTGGTGCGCACGGATCCCGCCAAATAAATCACGCTCTTGGCCGCCAACGAGGCAGGCGCGCTGCTGCCCGACTGGCCCTGCGTCTGCCTGCGCGTTGGGCAAGGCTGACGCTTCTGCTGCCGCCTCAGGCAAAGCCCGGCAGCCAGCCACTCTCCGGGTTGCCGGTCACGGCTTCAAGTGTTCCCTGGAACAGGGCTTCGATGACCGGCGGTTCGCGCCAGCGCTCATCGAGGAAAGTCAGGCCGACTTCTTCGACCAGGGCGCCGCGCCAGTAGTGGTTGGCGATCTCGTCGAGAGCCGACAGGCTGAGGCTGTGCGGCAGTCGCAAGTAGTCGAGCCAGCTCGCGTCGTGGAACGAGCAGACGTAGGCCCCCTTGCTGCGCGCGCGCACCAGCGCCTTGCCAAAGACACGGGTCGGGTGCTTGTGGCGAAAGGTTTCGGCGTCGATGCGGGTGGCGAAGAGCAGCAGGGCGTGCAGACGGCTCGGGAACTGTCGGTACAGGCGCTGCCGGAAGTACTCCAGATGGTACTCGGCGAAGTAATTCTGGACCGTCGTGAACTGGTCTTCCGGCAACGACCGGCCGAACGGGTTGCCGACCAGGATGTCCCAGCCAGGCAGTTCGGCATCGTCGTCAAGCCAGGCGTAGAGCTCGAGCGTCGTACTGTCCTTGAGCAAGTGATCCATGATTTCCTGCCGCACTGTCGTGCCGATGCTTGCCGGATCCCTCCTGGCGCCTGCGGCGGCGGGGCGCGTTGCGGCGAGACCGCCAGGTTGCCACCGCGTGGCTAACGGTTGCGGCCGAACTTGTCGACCAGGCGACCAAGTTTCTCGGTGGTCCGCCGTGCCTGCTCCTCAGCCTCGCGTTGCAGCTTGCGCTCTTCCGCCTGCTTCCGCAGCCGTTCCTTCACCAGTTCGGCGGCATGACCGCGGTGCGCCTCGGTGACCTCGCCGGTTGGCTGTCCATCGAGATCGAAGCGGCCCGTCGCTCCCGCCATCGTCTTCAGGTAGCGCAGCGAGTGCGTATGCATTGCCAGGGCGATGCGCAGCGTCTTGCGATGGAGGCCCGGCACACGGGTCAGCAGCTGCTTGTCGATGCCGATCGCCAGCGGCTGGCAGTCGCGGAATACCGGGAAGCTTTCCTGCAGTTCCTTCAGGAGCTGACGGGGGTTGTGCTCCGGCCCGGGGTTGGTCGTCGGCGTTGTCATGATGATCGGTGCCACAGAACGGGCGTTGGGTGGTGGGGACAGTGGCGGCACACTCCGGCAGATCGCTCTGCCGGTCTTGTGCGTCGGTCGTCCGGCGTCTCGCCCATTCCGGCGGCGCTGCACCAGGACGATTTCAGCCCGCCGCTGTTCAGAAATGGATACCGCGCATGATCTGCGAGAAGGCGACCTGATCCGCTGTCTGTGGCGCGGGCTCGTTCGGCTTGTGCGCGGCGGCGCTGGAATCGGGGAACATGCGAAAGCTGGTGTTCATGACGACCTGTGCCACCTTCGGCATCAGCGAATGCAGCAGGGCGCCGAAGATCCCCAGCCGGGTGGCAATGCGGACCGGCTTGTGGATGATCGCTTCGACGACCATGTCGGCGGCTTCGTCCGGTGTCAGCGTCGGCACCTGGTCGTAGAGCTTGGTCGGGGCGATCATCGGTGTCTTCACCAGCGGCATGTTGATGGTGGTGAACTCGATGCCGCGATCGGCAAACTCCGACGCCGCACAGCGCGCCCAGGCGTCCATCGCTGCCTTCGAGGCGACGTAGGCGGAGAAGCGGGGCGCGTTGGTGAGGACGCCGATCGACGAGATGTTGATCACGTGGCCCTTGCGCTTGGCGATCATTGCCGGCAGGAAACCCATCGTCAGCCGCAAGGCGCCGAAGTAGTTGACCTCCATCGTCCGCTCGAAGTCATGGAAGCGGTCGAAGGAGTTCTCGATGCCGCGGCGGATCGAGCGGCCGGCGTTGTTGACCAGAATGTCGATGCCGCCATGCTCCTCGTTCATGAACTTGACGAATGCCTCGCACTGCTGCGGGTCGGAGACGTCGACCGCGTGCGTGATCAGGCGCAGCCCGGCATCCTCGAACTCCTTGCGGACTTCGTCGAGCGTCTTCGCGTCGCGCGCGATTGTGACGGCAATCGCGCCCGCTTCGGCCATCTTGCGGATCGTCGCCTTGCCGATTCCCGACGAGCCGCCGGTCACCAGAACCACCTTGCCTTCGACCTGCCCGCGCAGCGTCCGGTCGATGAACAGGTCGGGGTCGAGATGGCGCTCCCAGTAGTCCCACAGGCGCCAGGCGTAGCTGTCCAGCGGCGGCACCGCTATGCCGCTACCCTTGAGCGCGCGCTGTGTCTCGCGGCAGTCGAAACGCGTCGGGTAGTTGACGAAATCGAGAATGTCGTCGGGCAGCCCCAGATCCTTCATGACCGCGGTACGGATCCGCCGCACCGGGGTCAGCGCGAACATTGCCTTGCGCATCGAGCGCGGGATGAAGCCAAGCAGGGCGGCATTGATGCGCATCGCCATTTCCGGCGCGTGAGCTGCGCGGGCGAAGGTGTTGAGCAGGTCGCCGACGCGCATCGGCATCGGGTCCGTGAGATGGAAGCACTGGCCATCCTCGTTGTCGAGGTGCGCAATGTGGTCCATCGCGGCGACGACGAAGTCGACCGGTACCACATTGATGCGCCCGCCCTCGATGCCGATCGTCGGCATCCACGACGGAAACATCCGGCGCATCTTCTGGATCAGCTTGAAGAAGTAGTAGGGGCCGTCGATCTTGTCCATTTCGCCGGTGCGCGAATCGCCGACGACGATGGCTGGCCGGAAGATGCGCCACGGGATCTTGCACTCCTGGCGCACGATACCCTCGGAATCATGCTTGGTGCGGAAGTACGGATTCTCGAGGTTCTCCGCTTCTTCGAACATGTCCTCGCGAAAGAGTCCCTCGAAGAGGCCGGCGGAGGCAATCGAACTGACCAGATGAAAGTGCTTGGCACCGAGTTCCTCGGCCAGCCTGACCGTGTTGCGCGTGCCGTCGACATTGGCTCGCTGCTGCTCCTCGGCGCTCGCCTTGAGATCGTAGATGGCGGCGAGGTGGAAGAAGTGGTCAACCCGGCCCTTGAGCTTGCGCACGTCTGCCTTGGCGACGCCGAGTTCGGACTGTGTCAGGTCGCCAACGACCGGGATGGCCCGGCTCTCGTCGCAGCCCCAGTAGTCGTACCATTCCTGCAGGCGGGGCTGTTCAACGGCGCGCGTCAGGAAGTAGACGGTGGCTTCAGGGCGCGCAAGCAGCTTGGCGACCAGCCGCTTGCCGATGAAACCGGTGGCGCCGGTGACAAAGTAGATCATCCCATTCTCCCCATGTTGGTAGCCTGTGGTCATGTTGCGCGCTTTCCCAGCACCCTTGGCTGGAGGACCCTGCGCAGACCTTTAGTGTGCGTCCTCTAGATATTGTCACTAGACTCTCTTCTCAGGGCAAGCAAAAAACTTGTTGACCTCTTGATTATCGTGTTTAAGGAGACCGAAATGGGCAAGAAACTCAAGGAACTGGCTGGTGGCGTGAGCGAGAACCAACTGGCGTCGACCGTCAAGGAATCGGCCCAGCAGATCTGGTTGGCGGGGCTTGGCGCCTTTGCCAAGGCGCAGGAAGAAGGCGGCAAGGTGTTCGACGCGCTGGTCAAGGAAGGCGAGAGCATTCAGTCGAGGACGCGCAAGATGACCGACGAGCGGATCGCACAGGTGGCCGGCAAGGCGGCGGGCACGTGGGACCGGCTCGAGCAGGTTTTCGAGGACCGGGTTGCACGAGCGCTGGGCAGCCTCGGCGTTCCGAGCAAGCAGGATATCGAACGTCTCTCGCGGCGCGTCGTTGAACTGAGTGCGGCCGTACAGGCGCTGACCGAAGGGAAAGCGCCGCCCAAGGCAACTGCCAGAGCCGCCCGGCCGGCGACGCAGGAGGCCGCCGGCACTGCCGTCGAGCCTGCGGAGAAGGCGCCTGCGAGCAAGCCGGCGACCGCGCGGCCGGCAACGCGCCGTGCCGCTGCCAAGCCGGCTGCCGCCAAGGCGGTGCCGCCGGTGACGCCGGCCGACGTGCTCAGCACGATTCCGCAGGCAGGCGAGTAAGCTGCCGTGTGCGGGGCCAGCAGGCCCCGCAGCCTTCGTCCAGCGCCGGGTCCGGCCGACGGTCGGCGGCGTAGGTCACGTCGCGGGCGAGGAGGCTGCCGCGTTGCCTGGTCGGCTTCGGTCACTGCTGGCGCGCTGGCGGCAGCGTTGCCCACAAACCAGCAGGCAAGCGGTTGCCACCGTCCGCCTCCCCATCGTGAAAGGACGACCTTGATGAACGCTGCGACGACGCATCCGATGATCGGCTTGGCGCTTGCCGGCGGTGGCCCGGTCGGGGGTATCTATGAGGTCGGCGCGATGGCTGCTCTGGCGGAAGCGCTCGACGGGGTGGACTTCACCGCTTTCGGCATTTACGTCGGCGTCAGTTCCGGGGCGTTCATCTCGGCGGCGGTCGCCAACGGACTCGGGCCCGACAAGCTGGCGCGGATGCTGGTCGAGAATGACACGGATGAGGTGTTCGATCCCGAGATGCTGCTGCGACCCGCCTTCGGCGAGTACTTGCGGCGTGCGCTGGCACTCCCGGTCCTGTTCTGGTCCGCGCTTCGCCAGTACCTGTCGGATCCTTGGCATCTGCGTCTGATCGAGGCCTTCCAGAGCCTGAGTCATGCCATTCCGGCCGGGGTCTTCAACAGCGGGGGCATTGATCAACTGCTTCGCCGGCTCTTTTCCAGCGGTGGCCGCACGAACGACTTCCGGCAACTGAAGCACCGCCTGTTCATCGTCGCGACCGACCTCGACACCGGGGAGTCGGTCGCCTTCGGGTCGCCCGCATACGCGGACGTGCCGATTTCGGTCGCGGTCCAGGCCAGCGCCGCGCTGCCGGGGCTGTTTCCACCGGTGCGCATCGGCGACCGCTATTTTGTCGATGGCGCTCTGATCAAGACTCTGCACGCTTCGGTGGCGCTGCAGGCCGGTGCCGAGTTGCTCATCTGCATCAACCCACTGGTGCCGTTCGACTCGCGCCTGGCGGCACAGCGACCGCTGCACGAGAATCAGCCGCATGCCCCCGAACACCTGGTCGACGGTGGTCTGCCGGTGGTCCTGTCACAGACCTTCCGCGCCATCATCCATTCGCGTATGCGCACCGGGATGGATCGCTATCGCCACGAATTCGAGGGCCGGGATGTCGTCCTCTTCGAGCCGACCCGTGACGATGCCGACATGTTCTTCACCAACGTCTTCAGCTATCGTGGGCGTAGCCGGCTCTGCGAGCACGCCTATCAGCGCACGCGCAGCGATCTCTACCGACGGCGGCACGAACTGCGGCCGATTTTTGCCAGGCACGGCATCGAACTCAATCTCGGTGTACTGAAGGATCACAGCCGTTCGCTCCTGCCGCACAAGCGCCGTCCCGACCTGGCCACGAGCGCCAGCGCACTGGACGCCACATTGGCGGACCTCGATCGCTGGTTGCGGGCGCAGCAGGCCTGAGTGGCCCTGGTCGCCGCAGTGTGCGATGCGCGTCGATACCGGCGAGGATTCCCCGCTGCCCCGCGGAGTGCTATCCTGCTCTTTGCCGAGCGATCACCACGGAGAGCGGATGGACAGGAAACCGAAGCGGCGTACGCGCGAGCGCATCATCGAAACGAGCCTGCGCCTGTTCAACGACTTTGGTGAGCCGAACGTGACCACCACGGTCATTGCGGACGAGATGAACATCAGCCCGGGCAACCTCTATTATCACTTTCACAACAAGGACGAGATCCTGGAGTCGATCTTTGCCGTCTTCGAGCGGGAGATCGAGGACACCCTCGCTGCGCCAACCCGACGACCTGCCGACGTGGAAGACATCTGGCTGTTCCTGCATCTGCTTTTCGAACAGATCTGGAAGTACCGCTTCTTCTACCGCGACCTGAATGACCTGCTGACGCGCAATCGCCTGCTGGAAATCCATTTCCGGCAGATCCTCGCGCACAAGGTGCGGACGGCGACGACCCTCTGCGAGAGCCTGGTTCTGGCGGGCGCCATGCGCGCCAGCAGTGACGAGTTGCGGGCGCTGGCGACGAACATGACGGTCATCGCCACCTACTGGCTGTCGTACGAATACGCGTGTGATCCGCGTGGCAGGCTTGAAAGCGGTCGCATTGGACGCGGCGTCTATCAGGTGATGGCGATGCTGTCACCATTTCTGGTCGGCGAATCGAAGGGCCTGCTCGACCGGCTGTCAAAGGAATACCTGGTCGCCTGAGCGGGCGCCGGTGACAACAGAGCTTTCCCAACCTATCGAGGAGGATGCCATGGCCTGGAACAAGTTTCCCTATCCCGACAAGGCGTACGGCCATGCCGGCGCAGCCTTGCAGCAGAACTGGGCACGCCTGCATCGCGGCGACTGCGAACCATTCCCCGCCGATACGAAGCTGCAGGATGCCTGGCGAAGGTATCACGCCGGTGATTTCGAACAGGCGGTCGCTGCCGGACTGGCCTGCGGCATCGCAGGTTACAATGTCGCCAACAAGGCGACGACGATCTACGCGAGCTATCTCGAGACCAGCGATGAGCGCAAGCTCAGCCTGCTGAACGAGGTGGCGCAGCGTTGCGAGGAGCAGCAGGAGAAGAAGCCGGACGATGCCAACGCCTGGTATCTGCATGCTTTCGCCCTCGGTCGCTACAGCCAGAGCATCTCGGTCGTCAAGGCGTTGGCGCAGGGGCTGGGTGGCAAGATCAAGCACAGCCTGACGCAGGCGCTGGCGCTGCAGCCCGCGCACGCCGACGCGCATATCGCCCTGGGTGCCTATCATGCCGAAGTGATCGACAAGGTTGGCGCGTTGGTTGGCGGCATCACCTACGGCGTCAAGAAGGATATCGGCAGGGAACTCCTCGAAACAGCGATGAAACTCAACCCCGACTCGGCGATCACCCGCATCGAGTACGCCAACGCGCTGCTCCTGATGTTCGGCAAGACGAAGATGAAGGAGGCCGAGCGGCTGTACGGGGAAGCTGCAGCCTGCGTGCCCCTGGACGCCATGGAACGGCTCGACGTCGAGGCTGCGAAAGCTGAACTCGCCGACTGAGGGCCTGTCGGGACATCGTCGCGAGCAGGCCAGGACGCAAGACGCGAGCGAGCGACGAGTCAGATCCCGTGGAGCGGCGCGATGGTCTGCCGACTCTTGTGCCGCACGTTGCGCGTCGCCGTCGGCCGTTCCCGGCAGGCCGCGGCCGGGAACGGTTGAGCAACGCTGCACGCTGGCGGCGCAACCGACGCATGCACAACGTTCGCGGCAGGCTCAGCCAGATTCGTGAGCGCCGTTCCGGCAGCTCAGGGCGAGCACATCGTCCGCCACGAGCAGCGGATCGGCCAGCCGATCCGGAGTCTCGAGCAGTGCCAGCCACAGGAGCTTTTCGAATTCGCGGCCGAACTGGTCGGCGATCAGTTGCGGATCGTCGACCATGTTCCGGTCGCTGATGAGGCCGAACTGGACGCAGCCATGGTAGGACAGGATGCTGACGCCGATGCCGATGTCGCCGGCCTGCGGCACCCATGCCAGTTGCTGCACGATCCTGCAGCCGGCGAGGAAGCGCACCGCAGGTGACCCCGGTACGTTGGTCATCACCGCCGTCGTCTTGCTGGTCAGCAGCTTGAGGATCTGGTCCTCGACGAACCTCGGCGCCATACCGACGGCACCAAGCAGGGCAAAGGTCAGCATCGCCTGATACGAGGACTTCAATGCGGCCATCCTGGCTCGCGTTGCGTAGAGGCGGGCGAGCGGGTTGTCGCTGGCGAGCGGCAACTCGAGCGCGACCAGACCGAAGCGGTTGCCAAGTTCCTCGCTGTCACCCGGTTGTCGGAGGTTGACCGGCACCATGGCGCGAATCTCGACTCCTTCCACCGCATTGCCCCTGTTCACCAGATAGCTGCGCATGGCGCCGGCGACCGAGGCGAGCAGCAGGTCGTTGACCGAGCACGAGAGCGCCCGGCCGACGGCCTTGATCTCTGCCAGCGGCAGCGGTTCCGACCAGGCGACGCGCTTGACGGTGCCCGCCTTTCCCTTGAAACGCGTCCGTGTGTCATCGGGCATCAGGGCGAGCCTGCCAATCTCCTCGGCAACGGCCCGGGCGACGCTGGCATAATCGCGCAGACCTGCCGGATCGCGGCGCAGCCCCTGATACTGGCCCCAGAGGTTGCCACCGAGATTCAGCGAAGCCTGCGCCACGTCGGCAAGCGGTTCAATCACCGTGCGCCAGAAGCCGCCGCCCGTGCCGCCGTTGGCGTCGCGCTGCCGGCGCGCCGGCCGTTCGGCTGGCACTGTCGCCGGCTGACCAGCGTTCGTCGGCGCGTCGGCCCGGTCATCGGTCAGCGAGTCGATGACGCCAATCAGGGCGATGCCGTCGGCGATGGCGTGGTGGATGCGGATGACGATGGTCGAGTTGCCGTCAGCCGTGTCCACGACGTTGAACTCCCAGCGTGGCCGTGCCGGGTTGAGCGGCGTGCTTGCCATCTCGGCGACGAAATTCTGCAGTTCATGTTTGCCGCCGGGCGGCGGCAGGAACGACCGGCGAACATGCGCTTCAATGGCAAAGTCCGCATCGTCCACCCACCATGGACCATCCGTGTCCTCTCTGATGATCTGCCGAAAGCGCCGGTAGTGCGGCAGCCGCCCAGCAACCGTCCGCTTCAGTCGCTCGTCATCGATGCGGCCGCTGCAGACCATGATCCCGAGGATCTGCATCAGGTTCTCCGGACGATCCATTCGCAGCCAGGCCGTGTCGACGCTGGAGACTCTTTCGCGCGCGGTCATTGCAGGGGCCCCGGGGAAATTTCAAGACCATATAATAGCAAGCCGTTGCAACCGATCATCAACCGGAGAAACCAGCGTGAGTGACCTGACAGCCCAATTCGAGGCCGCCGTGGCCAATTCCAAGACACTGCCCGAGCGCCCCGGCAACGCCACCTTGTTGAAGCTGTACGCGCTCTACAAGCAGGCGAGCGAGGGCGACGTCAGCGGCAGGCGTCCGGGCTTTACCGACATGGTCGGTCGTGCCAAGTTCGATGCCTGGGCGGCGCTGCAGGGCACGACGGGCGAGGAAGCGATGCAACAGTACGTCGCACTGGTGGAGCAGTTGCGGGCAGGCTGAGCCCTTGCCTGCACGAGCGCTTCCCGGGCGGCTTCAGACCGGGAAATTCTCATCGAAGAAGCGGTGAATCTCGCGCTCGATCGTCGGTTTGAGGGCGAAGAGCAGGAATCCCAGGCGGATGTTGAGGGCGACTTGGTGCTCGTCGACCGCCAGATCTCCCGAGACACCGGGCCGCTTGAAGCGCATGACGTCACCGCTCCAGGAATAGCTGAGGTCGAATTCCTCGTTCAACTCGGCCGCCATGTGTTCGGCCGAGGCTCGTGCCTCGCTGAGGCTCTTGCCGTGGCGGCGGCGGATGACGATGTCACTCATGCGAAGGCTCCCTTGTGGCGGGTCAGTCGATGTCGGCACAGAGTGCGCGAAAGGCGGCGAAGCGACGGGAATCGATTTCCCCGCGGGACAGCGCGGCCTGCACGCTGCAATCCGGTTCACGGTCGTGGCGGCAGTTGCGGAACCGGCAACTGCCGAGCAGCGGGCGCAGCTCGATGAAGGCCTCGGCAATCTCGCCGGCCGACAGGTGGTGCAGCCCGAACGCGGTCAGTCCGGGCGAGTCGATGAGTGCCGATTGTGGGCTCGGGCGGTAGAGGCGCGCGTGCGTCGTCGTGTGCTTGCCGCTGTGCAGTGCGTGTGAAATCTCTCTCGTGCGGGCGCGGGCGCTCGGGAGCAGGGCATTGATCAGCGTTGTCTTGCCCATGCCCGACTGTCCGATCAGCAGGCTCAGTTGGTGCGACAGGTGCTCCGCGAGCGGGCTGGCATCGTGGCGTGCCGTCAGCCTGAGCACACGGTAGCCGAGTCTCTCGTACGGTGCGAGGACGGCTGCCGCTGCTGCCAAGCGGTCTTCCAGATCGCACTTGTTGAGGACGATCAGGACGGCGATGCCCTGGCTTTCGGCGGCGACGATGCAGCGGGTGATCAACTCGTCCGAAAATGGCGGATCGGTTGCGACGACGATGACGATCTGCGTCACGTTCGCCGCGATGAGCTTCTCGCGGCCCGAGTCCGAGCGATAGAGCAGGCTTCGCCTTGGTGCGAGCGACTCGATAACCCCTTGTTCCGAGTCGAGCTTCTCGATCAATACGCCGTCGCCGCAGACCAGTTCGCTCTTCTTGCCACGAGGCACGCAGAGCACGGTTGCGCCGTCGGCCAGCTCGACGCGATAGTGTCGCCCGTAGGCGGCGACGACCGTTCCGGTTACCGTCAAATTCTTGCCAGCGCCTCGACCTTGGCCGCGCAGATGAAATCATTGCGCGACAGGCCGCCGACGTCGTGCGTGCTGTAGCGGACGACGACACGGCCATAGCCGACCTCGAGGTCGGGGTGGTGATTCTCGCGCTCCGCCAGTCCGGCGAGCATGTTGACGAAAAGGATGGCGGCGGTGTAGCTGCTGAAGCCGAACTCCTTTCGCAGAACGCTGGCCGCGTCAATCTGCCACCCCGGCAGGTGGGCGAGCAACGCCGCCGTCTGCGTCGGGTCGATGGCGTGTTCCGTGCCGCGCAGCGGGCGGCAGTGTTCAGCTGCGAGATTCTGTTCGCCTGACATCACTCGGCCTCGTCGTCGCTCGTCTTCATGGTCGCTGCAGGTGCGCGATGCGCAGCGCAGCGGGTGGATGTGAGTCATAAAAAAGCGAGTGTAACGGGTCCGGGGTCAAGGTGGCTGCATTGTCCTCGTAGAGCTTCACCAGCGCCGCGACCAGCTCGCTTGCCGAGGCGTTGGCCGCGGCGTAGCGATCGGCTTCGTACTCGTCGCGGCGTGACAGCAGGCTGAGCAGAGGTGTCAGCAGGAAAGTGAAGACCGGGCCGACGAGGAAGAAGAGCAGCAGTCCGAGGGCCGTGTTCTCGTCGCGCAGGCCAAGGCCACGGAAGAACCATTCGGCGTCGATCAGTTGGCCGAGAACGGCAAGCATGGCGAGCGAGACGGCGAACAGCATGATCATCCGCTTGACCACATGGCGGTGCCGGTAATGTCCGAGTTCGTGTGCCAGCACGGCTTCGACCTCGCCCGGCTGCAGGCGGGTGAGCAGGGTGTCGAAAAAGACGATCCGCTTGCTGCGGCCAAAGCCGGTGAAGTAGGCGTTGCCGTGGCTGGATCGCTTCGATCCGTCCATGACGAAGAGCCCGGAACTGGCAAAGCCGCAACGCGCGAGAAGTGCCTCGATGCGCGCCCTGAGACCAGCGTCGTCGAGCGGCGAGAACTTGTTGAAGAGAGGCGCAATCCACGTCGGGTACACAAACAGCAGAAAGAGATTGAACGCGCACCAGAACAGCCAGACGTAGAACCACCACCACTGCCCCATCCGCTCCATCAGCCAGAGCACCGCGAGGAGCGCGGGGGTGCCGATGACCAGTGCGAGCGTGGCCTGTCTGGCCAGGTCGGCGAGAAAGAGGGTCGCCGTCATCCGGTTGAAGCCAAAGCGCTCTTCGATGACGAACTGCCGGTACAGCGTCAGCGGCAGGTCGGCCAGGGCCGAGATCAGGACGACGCTGAAGATCAGGGCAACGCCATAGGCCAAGCCGTCGAGGCGCGGTGACCAGAAGTCGTGGATCGCCTGCAGGCCGCCGCCGAAAGTGAGCAGCAGCAGCAGGCAGACCTCGACGAACAGGCAGGCCCGGCCGAAGTGGCTACGCGCCAGCGTGTAGTCGGCGGCCTTCTGGTGCGCCTTGAGTTCGATCCGACCGGCAAAGCCGGCGGGGACCGCTGCCCGGTGTGCCATGACGCAGGCAGCCTGGCGTCGCGCCAGCCAGAGTCTGCAGCCACACATCAGCAGCAGGGCGGCGATGAAGGAAAGGGAGAAGGCGTTTGGCATGTGGTTGTGACACAATGGCGCTTTCGCGGTTCAGGTGGGATTATATGGCACAGGCCGAAAATCGCCTCGTCTGGCTGGATATGGAAATGACCGGGCTCGAGCCCGAGCGGGACCGCATCATCGAACTGGCGATGGTCGTGACCGACGATCAACTGGTGACGATTGCCGAGTCGCCGGTGTGGGCGGTGCACCAGAGCGACTCCTGCCTCGGCGCGATGGACGAGTGGAACCGCAAGACGCACGGTCGTTCGGGGTTGATCGAGCGCGTCAGGACGTCGTTCCTTGACGAGGCGGCGGTCGAAGCGGCAGCGCTGGATTTTCTGCGCGCACACGTGGCGCAGGGGGCGAGTCCGATGTGCGGCAACTCGGTGGGCCAGGATCGGCGATTCATGCTGCGCTACATGCCGCGACTGGAGGCGTGGTTCCACTATCGCAACCTCGACGTCAGCACGCTGAAGGAGCTTTGCCGACGTTGGAAACCCGAGGTCGCCAGGGGATTCGTCAAGAAGGCCGATCACACGGCTCTGGCCGACATCCGTGAATCGATCGGCGAACTGCAGTACTACCGCGAGCATTTCATCCGGCCGTAGCGAAAGGACGTCGCGGCTGCGTCCTGCCCGATCACGAGTCGGCTGCCGCGCCCCGCTTGCTGCCGCGCAGGTAGAGCTGCAACTTCTCGCTCTCGCGGCGATCGGTCGGACGCCCGCCCTGCCATATCTTGCGCCAGCCGCTTCCCGTCGTCAGGCCGCCGTCCTTCGGCGAGCCATGGATCAGGCGCAGCTCGCAGGTTCTCGCGGCGGGTGATGCCGCCGGCAACGTGCGTATCCCCTCGAAGTAGTCGAGCGAGGCGAGCACGGGATCCGCCACGTTGACGCTCGCGATACACCCGTGGCTCGTCGGCAGGTTCCTGGCGAGCGACGCGGCCGGTTGACGATAGGTCTTGATGTGGTCGATCCACGGCATCCAGAGCGCTGCCACCAGCAGCCAGAAGAGCGTCAGGCCGGCCATCCAGTGCATGATGCCGCGCATCGGGGAGCGGGCCGTGGTGACGATCAGCCAGCACCAGGCGGCTGTCGCCAGCAGTGCGAAGCCGGCAGCGATGAGGCTGAAGTGGGCGATGAAACCCGGTGCCAGCCGCAGGGACTGCCGGCCCAGGCTTGCCGGCCAGCCGAAGACGATGGCGCACCAGCCGAGCCAGGCGAGCAGCGCCAGAATACTGAAGGTGATCATGCCGAACCAGTCGAACGCGTTGGCGGCGCCGCGTCGCAGCGAGGTGACTCCCGGCACTGCCAGCAGCACCAGCGGCGGCAGGAGCAGCAGCGCCGACGCGCTGCGGGCATCCAGCCAGAAGCTGATCGTCGGCAGGGCGAACAGAAGGGCGAAGATCGGCAGGGCAAGGGGCGTGCTGCGCAGATGCCGGCGTCTTGCCCACAGAGCCCAGGCGGCGAGCGGGAAGGCCGGCCATGCGTACCACGGCAACATGAGCACGAGGCGCAGCAGTCGTGGCCACGGTTGCGCAGTGCCGCCGAGCTGGCTCAGCTCAGCGACACTGAAGGCAGCCAGATACGCCGGGTCGTGCAGGGACAGGGCAAGGAGCCAGGCGGCGGCAGGAAGGGCGGCCGGCAGCAGGGAGGCTGCCAGCAGGAGCGCGGCGCGCTGCCGGTTCTCGGCACGCCAGGCGACGAAGGCTGCGACCGGCAGCAGGGGCAGCATGGCCGCCAGGCCGTTGGTCAGCAGGCCGAGGCCGAGGGCCATGGCGAAGACGAGGGCGCCACGGCGCGGCCGCCGCTCGAGCTGTGTCAGCCCCCAGTAGGCGGCTGCATGCGCCGCCAGCGTCGCCAGCATGGGCTGCGCCTCGTGCGCGTGGAACAGGAAGCCGATGCTGCCGGCCAGCAGCAGCGGCGCCGCTGGCGCCTCGGTGCGGCCGTGCAGTTCGCGGGCTGCGAGCAGAATGAAGGCAAGCGCCAACAGGGTGCACACGCCGCTGGCCAGACGGGCGCCATCATGCAGCGGCAGCAGCCAGGATGACAGGTAGCCGCTGCTCGCTGCCAGCCAGTAGTACAGGGGCGCGTCAGGGTAGGGGCGGCCGGCAAGTCCCGGTGTCAGCCATCTGCCACTCGACAACATCTCGTGTACGACGCCGATGGTCACGGCGTCGTCGTTCTTCCATGGGTCGTGGCCGATCAGGCCCGGCAGGACGTAAAGGGCGAGCAGGACGGCGAGGCTCCAGCCGCCTGGCGGCAGGGTGAGGCCCCGAAAACGAGCCGGCTTCGCATATTCCAGCATCTGGGCGCTATTGCCGAAGGCGTCTGCCTGGCGGAAACGAAAAAGGCAGCCGGGGGGCTGCCTTCCTGGTCGACCCCGCCGTTCGACCTAGGCCGTCTTGCGCATGGCGCCGTACTTCTGGTTGAACTTCTCGACCCGGCCCGCCGTGTCGATGATCTTTTGCTTGCCGGTGTAGAAGGGATGGCAGGCCGCACAGACCTCGACGTGCAGTGCCTTCTTCATCGTCGATCGGGTGGTGAAGACGTTGCCGCAGGAGCAGGTCACCGTGATCTCGTTGTATGCGGGGTGAATCTTGTCTTTCATCTGTTGTTCTTCCGGTACGTTGGAACTGGCGGGTCATCACGAATGGACGCTGCCCGGGAGGTCGGGATTCTCCGAGAGGCGAGATTATCAGCGATTTCTTCCCGATCTGCAATCGGCTGCTGCAACTGCGCGCTGCCGCAGGCGCCTCATCCCTGCCGGGCCGGGGAGAATCCCGGCGGTGCCCGCTGTGGCTGGTGGTCAGCGGCGCATCGAGTCAAAGAACTCCGCGTTGTTCCGGGTTGCCTTGATCTTGTCGAGCAGGAACTCCATCGCTTCGAGATCATCCATGTTGTAGAGCAGTTTGCGCAGGATCCACATCTTCTGCAGGACGTCCGGCTTCAGCAGCAGCTCTTCCCGACGCGTTCCGGATCGATTGACGTTGATTGCCGGATAGACACGCTTTTCCGCCATTCGCCGGTCGAGGTGGATTTCCATGTTGCCCGTGCCCTTGAACTCCTCGTAGATCACGTCGTCCATGCGGCTGCCGGTATCGATCAGCGCGGTGGCGATGATCGTCAGCGAGCCGCCTTCCTCGATGTTGCGGGCGGCGCCAAAGAATCGCTTGGGTTTCTGCAGCGCATTGGCGTCGACACCGCCGGTGAGGACCTTGCCGGAGGCAGGCTGGACGGTATTGTAGGCGCGCGCCAGGCGGGTGATCGAGTCCAGCAGGATGACGACGTCCCGCTTGTGTTCGACCAAGCGCTTGGCTTTCTCGATGACCATTTCGGCGACCTGTACGTGGCGCGTCGCCGGCTCGTCGAAGGTCGAGGCGACGACTTCTCCGCGTACCGAGCGCGTCATTTCGGTGACCTCTTCGGGACGTTCGTCGATCAGCAGGACGATCAGCGAGACATCAGGGTGATTGCTGGTGATGGCGTGCGCGATGTGCTGCATCATCACCGTCTTGCCACTCTTCGGGCTGGCCACCAGCAGGCCCCGCTGCCCCTTGCCGATCGGCGCGATGATGTCGATGATGCGGCTGGTGATGTTCTCCTCGCCGCGCATGTCACGTTCGACTTCCAGGTGCTCGGCCGGATGCAGTGGCGTCAGGTTCTCGAAGAGAATCTTGTTCTTTGACGCCTCGGGCGCCTCGCCGTTGATCCGGTCGACCTTGACCAGGGCGAAGTAACGCTCACCTTCCTTGGGCGTGCGAATCTCCCCCTCGATGGTGTCGCCGGTATGCAGGTTGAAGCGCCTGATCTGGCTCGGGCTGACGTAGATGTCGTCGGTGCTGGCGAGGTACGAGGTATCTGGTGAACGGAGGAAGCCGAAGCCGTCGGAGAGGGTTTCGAGCGTGCCGTCGCCAAAGATGCTTTCGCCCTTGCGGGCCTGGTTCTTCAGCAGAGCAAAGATCAACTCGTGCTTGCGTAAGCGGTTGGCGCCCTCGATGCTGTTGTTGACCGCCATGTCGAGCAGTTGGCTGACATGTAGTGCTTTGAGTTCGGATAGTTGCATGTGCTGACGAGAGAGGAGGGAATGACCGGGCGGCCGCTCGCACGCAGATCAACCAGAGATATGCGGAAGCGGCCGAGAGAGGGCGGCTGGGATTGCTGGAAAAAGCGAGAATGCCTGAAGGCTCTGGGTTGGGCGGGGGGCTCTGAGCGGGAGACTCGTGTCTGCCCCCGGATCCTTCAGGCCGCGAGGGTAGCGGCTTTAGAGGTTGCTGTCAATGAAAGTGACCAACTGTGCACGCGACAGCGCGCCCACTTTCGTCGCCTCGACGTTGCCGTTCTTGAACAGCATCAGCGTCGGGATGCCGCGGATGCCATAGCTGGCAGGCGTCTTCTGATTGTCATCGATGTTCAGCTTGACGACTTTCAGGCGGCCTGCATAGTCGGTGGCGATGTCGTCGAGCAGCGGCGCAATCATCTTGCATGGGCCGCACCATTCTGCCCAGTAATCAACCAGGACCGGTTCTGTCGACTGCAACACGTCGGCAGTGAAGCTGTCGTCCGTGACGTGATGGATGTGTTCGTTCATTGAAAGCCTCTTGCGGGATCTTGGATCGGGAGCTTGGTGAGCGCTGGCGGGGCTGCCTGGGGAGAGAGCTCGACTCCGGTCGGCGAGCTTGGCAATGCTAGCGAAAAAATCTCGTCAAGGGAAGCCGTGCATCTGCCCCGACGGTCGCAATTACGCTATAGTCGCCATCGTCTCATATCTCCAGAAGCGTGATCATGGCATACGTTGTTACCGAGAACTGTATCAAGTGCAAGTTCACCGATTGCGTCGACGTTTGTCCGGTGGATTGCTTTCATGAAGGACCGAACTTCCTGGTGATCGATCCCGAGGAATGCATCGACTGCACCTTGTGCGTCCCCGAGTGTCCGGCGGAAGCCATCTTCGCCGAGGACGATGTGCCGCAGACACAGCTCGGGTTCATTGCGCTGAATGCCGAACTGTCGCAGGTCTGGCCGGTCATTGCCGAACGTCGGGAAGCCTTGCCCGATGCCGACGAGTGGAACAACAAACCGGACAAGCTGCAGTACCTGGAACGTTGATCGGGCTGCCGCTCGTGCCGGGTGCCGGCGGCGTCGTGCGTGTCGGCATTTGGCGGCTGCCCAGCCGCGATGTGAACGGAGCCATCGTCCGTCCGCAGCAGCAGCGGACGCCGGCAGGCAGGCAGCGCCGGTGGCGCAAAATCCTTTAGAATTGTCCATGGCTGCGTCAATCGGGGCGCTCGTGTCTGGCAGGCAGGCAGGAGCGGCAGGACATCCGGTGGCGGGCATGGCGGCACTCTACATACATACACGCGAAATCACAGGAGGAGAACAGTGGAAAAGATCTGGCTGCAGAGCTATCAGAAGGGTGTGCCCGCCGAGATAGACCTGGGTGAGTTCCAGTCGCTTGGCGAGTTGTTCGAGAAGAGTGTCGGCCAGTATCGCGATCGCGTCGCCTATATCAGCATGGGTGCGCAGATTACCTACGGCGAACTCGACAAGCTGTCGCGGGATTTCGCCGCCTACCTGCAGTCGGTCCTCAAACTGCCCCCGGGCGCGCGCGTCGCGCTGATGATGCCGAATGTCCTGCAGTATCCGATCTGCATCTTCGGTGCGCTGCGGGCTGGCTACGTCGTGGTCAACGTCAACCCGCTCTACACGCCGCGCGAACTCGAACACCAGCTCAAGGATTCCGGCGCCGAGGTGATCGTCATTCTCGAGAACTTCGCCGTGACGCTGGAGCAGGTGGTTGCCCGGACGCCGGTCAAACACATCGTCGTGGCTCGTCTGGGTGACATGCTTCCCTTTCCCAAGGGGGCCGTGGTCAACTTCGTCGTCAAGTATGTCAAGAAGATGGTCCCGGCCTGGACCTTGACGCGGGCGGTGAATTTCCGGACGGCACTTGGCAAGGGCGCAACCGCCGAACTGAAATCGGTCATCGTGCAGCAAGAGGATCTGGCCTTCCTGCAATATACCGGTGGTACCACGGGTGTCTCGAAAGGGGCGATGCTGATGCATCGAAACATCCTGGCCAACCTCGCACAGGCGCATGCCTGGATCAAGCCGGCACTTGGCGACGAGCAGCACATGGTCGTCACGGCACTGCCGCTCTATCACATCTTTGCTCTGACGGCGAACTGTTTCACCTTCTTCAAGATCGGTGCCAGCAACCTGTTGATCGTCAATCCGCGCGACATTCCAGGATTTGTCGGCGAGCTCGCCAAACATCCCTTTACCGTCATCACCGGTGTCAACACCCTGTTCAACGCGCTGTTGAACAACGACGCCTTCTGCGCGCTCGATTTCAGTCACCTCAAGGTCACCCTGGGCGGTGGCATGGCGGTACAGAAGGCGGTGGCGGAAAGATGGATGCAGGTTACCGGCAAGCCGCTGATCGAGGCTTACGGCCTCACCGAAACGTCCCCGGCAGCAACCATCAATCCGCTCGACATCCCGGCTTACACCGGCGCCATCGGTGTTCCCATTTCGTCGACCGAGGTGGCCATTCGTGACGATGCAGGCGTCGATGTGCCGCTCGGCGAGCGCGGAGAACTGTGCATCCGTGGCCCGCAGGTGATGAAGGGCTACTACAACCGCCCCGAAGAGACGGCGAAGGTGATCATGCCGGACGGCTTCCTCCTCACCGGCGACATCGCGGTGATGGACGAAAAGGGTTTCGTGCGCATCGTCGACCGCAAGAAGGACATGATTCTCGTCTCCGGTTTCAATGTCTACCCGAACGAGGTCGAGGACGTGGTTGCGCAGCACGCTGGAGTCCTCGAGGTGGCGGCGGTGGGAGTGCCCCATGAAAAATCAGGCGAGGTGGTGAAGATCTTCGTCGTCAAGAAGGATCCGGCGTTGACGGCCGAAGCCCTGATCGCCCATTGCCGGGAACATCTGACCGGCTACAAGGTTCCAGGACAGATCGAGTTCCGCAGCGAACTGCCAAAAACCAACGTCGGCAAGATCCTGCGCCGCGAGTTGCGCGACGAAGCGATCAAGAAGCCCGGTGAACGCTGAGCTGCATCGAAGACCTGCGGACGACGGGTTGGCGGACGGGTAGTGCTGTGCCGATTGGCTGTGCGGTGACTCTCGTCGCCAGTGCCGGCTCTGTTCCCCCCTCGGTCAATCCTTCGCCGAGTGCTGCCGGAGCACTTCCGCGGTGACCGGATGCTTGTTCCTCGACGCGTAGAACAGCGGTGTGTTGCCGTTCTTGTCCTTGATCTGTGTGTCGGCGCCGTTTTCGATCAGGGCGCGTGACACTTTGGGTTGGCCGGTTGCCGCCGCCAAGTGGAGTGGCGTCTGACCGGTCTCGCTGCGCGCATTGGCGTTCGCCTTCCTGGACAGCAACAGTTCAACTTCCAGTCTCCCACCGGCGACGACCGCTGCATGCAGCGGTGTCATGCCGATGCGGTCGCGGGCTTCGATGTTCGCACCATTGGCGAGCAGCAGTTCGCTGGCTTTGGTGCGGCCGTAGAAGGCCGCCATGTGCAGGGCCGTCCTGCCCAGAGCGTCGGTGTCGTCGATCTCGGCGCCACCCTCGAGCTGTGCCCTGATCGCTCCCAAGTCACCACGCGCTGCGGCGGCGGCCAGTGGGGCTGCCGCCGTTGGCGGCTCCTCGACGCTGACGGCCGGTGGCGGCGTCGGGGCGCTGGCCTCGGGCTCGCGGTTGCAGCCAGCCGCGGCGAGGAGGAGTGCGCAGATCATCGAGACGGCGGTGTGGGGAAAGGCTGTCTTCATCTCACAAGGTTCCTGCCCGGTTCAAGCGCACCTCCACCGGCAATTCGCCTGCAGCGCCGGCTCTTGCAGGAGCCAGCAGGCGTGTCCAGGTGGGAAGGCACGGATCCGTCACGGATCACGGGTTCGCAATCGGTGCCGCGAATCTTACCATCGCAGTGCCGGCCGCGCGTTTTGGCGGGCCTGGGGCGCGCTTCTCGGAGGCATCGCCGACGGCATACCAGCCGCTGTCCGGGCACAGCTGAAGACGCGATGTCCCGCTTCGTCCATCCTGGTGCAACGGGCCTGCGCGCATTCGTCCCTCACTGGCGGGCTACGGTCTGGCGCTTGGCGACTGTGAGCTGTAGCTGACTGCGCAGCAGCGGCTGACCGTTGCCCGCCAGGAAGCTGAGGTCGATCTCGTAATCCCCCGGGTTCAGATCAAGGACCACCTCGGTCTGGCCGTCGCTCAGACGGAGGTTGCGAAGCGGCGCGCGATTCTGCCTGACTTCGACCTGGAAGAATCCGGTATCGGGGATGGCCGACTTCTCCGCGGCAACGCCCAGGCCGACGACCCCGAGTTTGAGCAGGAAGGGGCTGCTGACCGTCTCGCCGTCGCGGAGGTTCTTCACGTAGACGATTCTGTCTGCCTTCGGTGGTGTCGTGACCTCGTCCTGGTACCATGTCTGGCACGTGTCGGCAAAGCGCGTCGGGTCGATCTTCGGCTGCGGCAAGTCCTTTCGGCTACCCGTCACCGTGACGTTGATCTTGCGGCTGAAGACGTAATACGGCCGATGTTCGTGATCGGCAAACAGCAGACGCAGGCTGTGCTGCCCGGGCGACAGTTCGAGTGCGACGGCGGTCTGTCCCTTGCCAAAGTGCCGGTGCTTGTCGGAGAAGGGAAGCGGTTCGGCAACTGAGGCGGGGAGCGGCGTGTCGATCAGCAAGTGGTGGTGGCCGCTTTTCTCGCGCTTGTTGCCGGCGGGCATCACACCCATGCCGCGGATGCCGAACTCGATCCACAGCGGGCTGCGGACCTGGAAACCATCGCGCAGGTTGGAGAAGGTCACCGGCGTCGAGTCGGCGAACAGGCTGACGGCAGTCCGGTCGGCGGTGAACTGCAGCCAGCAGCGACGCTCGAGTGGGTCATCCGGCAGCGGTCTGGCGGCGGCGAAGGAGCACAGGAGCAGCGCAATCAGGGAAAAACTCAGCCGGTGATTCATCGGTGGCCTCCCTCTGGGCAGCAGGTGGTTGGCGACGGACTGCGGTTGCGGTGCGGTGCGCGCGGCGGATCCGCATCAGGAAACAGCCGCAGCACCGCCGGGCTCTGTCAACCCGCGCCATCGGCGAGGCGTGCGGTCCCGGAGGGCATCGGCCGGCCAGCACGGCAGCGCGCCTTGTCACTCCAGAACTCAGAACTGGTCGCCGATTCTACAGCATCGTTCCCCCGGCCGGACAAGCATCTGCCTGGCGGCTCGTCATGTGGCAGGGAAGCGACCGCAATGGTGCCGGGATTTCCGGTCATCGGACAGACTGCCGATGCGCTGGTCGGAGCACGCGGAAAACGCAGGGCCCCCTTGCGGGGGCCCTGGTGGTGCGGTGCGGCAGGCTCGGGCCGGCGCCGCCGCGCTCCTACATGCGGGCGATCATGGCGTCGCCGAATTCGGAGCAGGAAACCTCGGTGGCGCCTTCCATCAGGCGCGCGAAGTCGTAGGTGACGACCTTGTCACCGATCGCCGCTTCCATCGAGGCGATGATGAGGTCTGCGGCTTCGAACCAGCCGAGGTGGCGCAGCATCATCTCTGCCGAGAGGATCAGCGAACCCGGGTTGACCTTGTCCAGACCGGCATACTTGGGCGCCGTACCGTGCGTTGCTTCGAAACAGGCGTAGACGTCCGAGATGTTGGCGCCAGGAGCGATGCCGATGCCACCGACCTGGGCGGCGAGCGCGTCCGAAATGTAGTCGCCGTTCAGGTTCGTCGTGCAGATCACGTCATACTCGGCCGGGCGCAGCAGAATCTGCTGCAGGAAGGCGTCGGCGATCGAATCCTTGATGACGATGCCACTGGGCAGCTTGAGCCACGGCCCGCCGTCGATTTCGACGCCACCGAATTCCTTTTTCGCCAGAGCGTACGCCCAGTCACGGAACGCACCCTCGGTGAACTTCATGATGTTGCCCTTGTGGACGATCGTCACCGACTTGCGCTTGTTCGTGATCGCGTACTTGATCGCTGCGCGAACGAGGCGCTCGGTACCCTCCTGCGATATTGGCTTGATGCCGATGCCGGAGCTGGCCGGGAAGCGGATTTTCTTGACGCCCATCTCGTCCTGCAGGAACTTGATGACTTTCCGGCAGCCCTCGGAATTGGCTTCCCACTCGATGCCGGCGTAGATGTCCTCGGTGTTCTCGCGGAAGATCACCATGTTCGTCTTGGCCGGGTCCTTGAGTGGCGAGGGGACGCCGCGGAAGTAGCGCACCGGACGAACGCACTGGTAGAGATCGAGTTCCTGGCGCAGCGCAACGTTCAGTGAACGGATGCCGCCACCGACCGGGGTCGTCATCGGGCCCTTGATCGATACCGAAAACTCCTTGAGTGCGTCGAGCGTCTCGGGCGAGAGCCAGACGTCGGAGCCGTACATCTGCGTCGACTTTTCGCCCGCGTAGACCTCCATCCAGAAGATCTTCTTGGCCCCGCCGTAGGCCTTGGCCACGGCCGCGTCCACCACCTTGATCATCACCGGCGTGATGTCGATGCCGATACCGTCGCCTTCGATGAACGGGATGATCGGGTTATCCGGGACAGCCTGCCCCGGAATGATTTTCTGGCCGCCTTGTGGGACTTTGATCAGACTTGCGCTCATGCCTACTCCGTGTCGTGTCGTGTGGGTGAATCATCCGGTTCGGGTGCCAGCACCGCGGCACCTGGCCAGCGCAGCGTTGACTGGCTGCGAACCGGGCCTGCCGCGTTGCTGATCTTGTGGGCACGAGGGACTCTGTCAGAAGCAAATCACCCAGCGGCACCACTCGCGATTATGTAGCAAACGCTGACGATTTGCCAGTGCTTCGCGTCCCGCTGGAAGGCTCGCCAGGAGCGGCCGAAGGGCTCCGGGCGGCCCTCTCCGGCCGCTGGGTCAGATCACGCGGACGCTGCCCGGCAGCAGCCTGTGGTGCGGCGCAGCAGGCACGGTGCTAGAATGCTGGCGTGTTGGACCTGCGAGTGGCTGCCATGGATCTCCCCAGCATTGAAAACCTGCTCCCGCGGCGTATCGCCGAGGCGATGATCGATGGCTTCAACCGGCACTACCGCATCATTCGCCATTACGGTCAACAGGCCAAGCTGCTCTTCGAGGCCGCGGACTGGAAGGGCGTTCATGACGCGGTGCGCGAGCGCATCCGCTCCTACGATGATCGCGTCAGCGAGACCGCCGAGTTGCTGTGCGCCAACTACGGTGCTGCGGCGCTCGACGACGCGACTTGGCAGCAACTCAAGCTCTTCTATATCGGGCACCTCATCAATCACAAGCAGCCCGAGCTTGCCGAGACCTTCTTCAACTCGGTATGCACGAAGATCCTGCACCGGACCTACTTCAACAACGACTACATCTTCGCCCGGCCGGCGGTGTCGACGGAGTACATCCAGTCATACCCACCGGTCTATCGCAGCTACTATCCGGCGCACCGCGGACTGCGCCGCACGGTCCGGCAGATCATCATCGATTTCGATTGGCAGCGCCCTTTCGAGAATCTCGATCGCGACGTCGACTACATCATGCGAACCCTCAGGAAGCGGCTGGGCGAGTGGCCGGCGGCCGAGGCCAACGCACAGATCGAGGTCCTCCACTCGGCGTTCTATCGCAACAAGGGCGCTTACATCTTTGGCAAGGGAATCAACGGCCATGCCGAATTCCCGTTCGCCGTTGCCGTCGTGCATACGCCGGCCGGCGAACTGGTGGTCGACACCATCCTGCTCGACAGCGCGCAGATCAGCATCCTGTTCTCACTGTCGCGCGCCTACTTCATGGTCGATATGGAGGTCCCGTCGGGCTATGTGCAGTTCCTGCGCAGCATCATGCCGCACAAGCCACCGTCCGAGATCTACACCATGCTCGGCCTCGGCAAGCAGGGCAAGATTCTCTTCTTCCGCGACCTGAAGCACCATCTGCGGCATTCGCAGGACCAGTTCGTCATCGCGCCGGGAATTGCCGGCCTGGTGATGCTGGTGTTCACCCTGCCTTCATACCCCTACGTCTTCAAGCTGATCAAGGATGTGTTCGGACCGAGCAAGGAGATGGACCGCGAGACGGTCAAGCGCAAGTATCTGATGGTCAAGCAGGTGGACCGGGTCGGCCGGATGGCCGATACCCTCGAGTTCTCGCAGGTGCTGCTGCCGAAGAAGCGCTTCTCGGCCGAACTCCTCGAAGCCCTGCGCACGCTGGCACCATCGCTGCTCGAGGAAGAGGGCGACAATCTGGTGATCAAGCATCTCTACATCGAACGCCGCCTGACGCCACTCAACCTCTACCTCGACGCGGCAACACCCGAGGAGATCGACCAGGCCGTCTGCGAGTATGGCAACGCCATCCGGGAACTGGCGATTGCCAACATCTTCCCGGGCGACATGCTGTGGAAGAACTTCGGCGTGACGAGCTACAAACGCGTGGTCTTCTACGACTACGACGAGATCGAGTACATGACCGACATCAACTTTCGTGCCATCCCGGAGCCGCCGTACCCCGAGATGGAGATGTCCGGCGAGCCCTGGTATTCCGTCGGTCGGTACGACGTCTTCCCGGAGGAATTCGCCAGCTTCCTGCTCGGCTCGGCGAAGGTCCGGTCGGCCTTCCTGAAGTACCATCGGGCCTTGTTGAACGTCAGGTTCTGGCAGACGACGCAGGAGCGAATCCGCGCCGGCCACGTTGAGGATTTCTTCCCGTACTCTGAGGAGCTGCGCTTCTGCAAGCTCTTTTCTGACGGTTGATCAAGAGTCCTTCGGTGACCAGCAGAGTTGGCCAGGAATGGTCTCCGCGGCTGCGGGCTGGGCGCCGCTACGGTCGGTCGGCACCCGCCCGCGGCAGGGGGTGCAGCCATTCGCGCGCCCAGCCGAGACTGCTTTCCGTATTCGCCAGCGTTGGCCGGTATTCGCAGCCCAGCCAGCCGTCGTAGCCGAGGCGGCGGAGCAGGTCGAAGAGAAAGGGGTAATTGATTTCGCCACTGCCGGGCTCGTTGCGGCCCGGGTTGTCGGCCAGCTGGATGTGGGCGATGCGGTCGAGGTGGCCTTCGATCGTCCGCGCCAGATCTCCCGCCATCACCTGGGCGTGGTAGATGTCATACTGCAGCCAGAGATTGGGCATTGCCAGTTCGGCGATCAATGCCAGTCCCTTGGCGGGCGTGTCCAGCCAGAAGCCGGGCATGTCGATGCGGCTGTTGATCGGCTCGATCAACAGCCGAATGCCGTACCGTCCAAGGTGCTCGGCGGCGTAGCGCAGATTGCCCGTCAGGGTTGCGCGCAACTCGTCGTCGGGAATGCCGGCTGGCGCGATGCCGGCAAGGCAGTTGAGCTGCCGGCAGCCAAGCGTGCGTGCGAAGTCGACTCCCAGTGCGACCGATTCGCGAAACTCGGCTTCACGTCCCGGCAGGCAGGCGATTCCTCGTTCTCCTGCCGCCCAGTCTCCAGGCGGCAGGTTGTGGAGAACCTGCACCAGACCGTTTTCCCGCAGCAGGGCGCGCAACTCGTCGCGATCGCAGGCGTAGGGAAACATGTATTCCACGCCGCGAAAGCCTGCCCGCGCGGCGCGTTCGAAACGCTCGCCGAACTCACATTCGGTGAACAGGAAACTCAGGTTGGCACTCAGTTTCAGCGCGGGGGAGGTCACGAGCGCTCCTTCGTCTATAATCGTCGTTATTCTGATCAGGAAAATCCCCATGGGCAATCGTTTGTCGAAAATCGTCACGCGCACCGGTGATGCCGGTACCACCGGCCTTGGTGACGGCACGCGTGTGGCCAAGGACAGCCTGCGCATCGAGACGATCGGCCAGGTCGATGAACTCAATTCGACGATCGGCGTGCTGTTGACCGAGGAGATTCCTGATGACATCCGGCAGGCGCTGACCGGTGTTCAGCACGACCTCTTCGATCTCGGGGGGGAGCTGTGCATTCCGGGAATGAATATGATCAGCGATGCGCAGGTGGGCCGCCTTGAGGACCTCGTCGAGCGCTTCAACGACGGCTTGCCGCCCCTGAAGGACTTCATTCTCCCTGGCGGCAGCCGGGCCGCGGCGTTGGCGCATCTTGCCCGGACGGTATGCCGCCGCGCCGAGCGCCATGTGGTGCACCTGTCGCACAGCGAGACTGTCTCGGACTTCGCGCGCAAGTACCTCAACCGTCTGTCGGATCTGCTGTTCGTCCTGGGCCGTGCGCTGAACCGCGCCGCCGGTTGTGGCGACGTGCTGTGGGTGCAGGGGAAGAACCGTTGCGCTGACTGAAAGCGCCTGCGGCAGGCGCGGGTAATGCTTCGTATCGAGGGAGTGGCAGGATGACAAGCAACATCACGGTGATCACTACCGCGAACCGTGCGCGGCGTTTCGTCCCCACCGACGAAGGTCGCCTCGAAGCCATCATCGACAGCCTGCGGCGCAGTGGCCAACTTTTCAGCGGCAAGCCGCTGATCATCGGGGCGGGCGCGCAGACCGAGGTTTTTGCCGCTGCGGCGATCGCCTGCATCGAGATCGAGACCGCACGCGACCTGGAGGAGTATCTGCCCAGCCAGCACAATCTGAGCCTGACCGCGCTGACGCCGGCGCAGCGCGCCGAGCCCTTTGTCGGTGGCCTGAACGGCGATCACTTCAGCGTGCGGATCGAGTTTTTCTTCACCGGTGGCCACGTGCTGTACATGGCCGCTGCAGGCGTCCGCAAGCCGGCGCTTGCCGAACGGCTGATGAACCTGACCGGCCTGTTCGAACGGCCGGTGCTCCACTATCGGCTGGCGCAAGGGGGCATCGGCCTGATGAATCCGCGCGCGATGACGCGCTTCGTCATCACCCCCGGGGTGCCCGATCTGCCGAGTGATGCCTGGCTCGCCGAGGCACTCTGACCCGCAGGCGTTCACCGGGCTGCCCGACGACCCGGGCAGCGCACGGCAGCTGATCCCGGCAAGCGCGGCCGCGGGTGGTGTCCGGCGCCGCCTGCCAGTGCCTGCGCTGCCGCCGTGCTCCCTCGCTCAATTCGTCGCCGTGCCGGGGTAGGGATGGAGGGCGTCGAGAGGGATGCTCCGCCCTGAGGGCTGGACGATGCGGACGTGCTCGCGGCGCAGCCCGCGGGCGTGCGGCAGACCACAGGAGTGGGCGATCATCTCGATCTCCCTGTTCATGTTGCGGCAGTAGGCGGCAACCCGCTCCGCCTTGTCTGCGACGACCAGGCCGCGTTGCAGGCGGGGATCATGCGTGGTGACCCCGGTCGGGCAAGTGTTGGCGTGACAGCGCAGGGCCTGGATGCAGCCGAGCGAAAACATGAAGCCGCGTGCGGTGTTGACGAAATCGGCGCCCGCTGCGAGTGCCCATGCAACCCGCGCCGGAGTGACCAGCTTGCCGGCGGCGATCAGGCGAATCCGCTGCTTGAGGCCGCTGGCGATCAGTGCATCGGCCACCAGCGGCAGCGCTTCGTCGATCGACAGGGCCATGTGGTCGGCCAGCGCCTGTGGCGCCGCACCGCTGCCGCCCTCGCCACCATCGATGGTCAGGAAGTCGGGCGCGGCGTGCAGCCCGCGGCGCGCGACAGCCGCCGTGAGTTCGTCCATGAACGCGCTGCCGCCGATCGCGGTCTTGACGCCGACCGGTTTGCCGGTCACCGCACGGACGTGCTCGACCTGGTCGAGCAGCTGGTCGATGTCGGCGACATCGCGGTGACGGTTCGGGCTCAGCGAATCCTTGCCCAGCGGGATGCCACGAATCTCGGCGATCTCGGGGGTCACCTTGTTGCTCAGCAGGACTCCCCCCTTGCCCGGCTTGGCTCCCTGCGACAGCTTGATCTCGAAGGCACGGACACATTCGTGTGCTGCCAGCTCACGCAGGCGCTGGTCGGAAAGCTGTCCGTTGGCATCGCGGACGCCGTACTTGGCGGTGCCGATCTGGAAGATGACGTCGCAGCCCCCTTCGAGATGATAGGGTGACAGGCCTCCTTCGCCAGTATCCAGCCAGCAGCCGGCGGCGGCCGCGCCGCGCGACAATGCCTGCACGGCCGGTCTGGAAATGGCACCGAAACTCATGGCGCTGACGTTGACCAGCGAGCGGCCGCTGAACGGGGTCGGGCAGTAGCCCTCGCCGATCGGCAGCGGCGGCGTCGGCCGCTGTTCCTCGTCGAGAACCGGGAAGGGTGCGTTGACGAATACCAGTGCGCCCGGCTCGTGGAGCCGGTAGGTCGAGCCAAAGCCGATGATCCCGCCCTGGTTCTTCGCCATTCGGTAGACCCAGCTCCGCGTTGCCCGGTCAAAGGGCATCTCGTCGCGGTCGCCAAGGAAGAAATACTGCCGGAAGTACTCGCCCAGGCTTTCGAACAGGTAGCGCAGGTGGCCGACGAGTGGAAAGTTGCGCAGGACGGCATGCTTTTCCTGCGTCACGTCCTGTACGTAGAGGTAAACCAGGCATCCGGCGAACGCCAGTGCGAGCAGGACGCCCGTCGTGACGAGCAGCAGGTCGATCATTGATGCCTCCCATTGGTGATAAGATCCGGGCAGTTGACGCTAGTGTACGGGAATCCTCATGACCTTTGCAGCCATGCTCGAGGGCGAAGTCGAACGGAACGTTGCCGCAGCGCTGGCCGAGGACGTTGGCAGCGGCGACCTGACCGCGCAACTGGTGCCGGCTGCGGCGTGCGGGCGGGCGACGGTGATTGCGCGCGAGGACGCCATCCTCTGCGGTTCTGCCTGGTTCGCTGCCTGTTTTCAGCAGCTTGACACGACGGTTCGCGTCGCCTGGCAGGTGCGTGATGGCGAACGGATCAGGCCGGGCCAGTTGCTGTGCGAGATCGAGGGGCCAGCGCGCGCGCTGCTGACCGGCGAGCGCAGCGCGCTGAACTTCCTGCAACTGCTGTCCGGCGTTGCGACCAAGGCCCGGCAGTACGCCGATCGGGTGGCGGGAACGCGGGCGCAGGTGGTCGACACGCGCAAGACGATTCCCGGACTGCGGCTGGCGCAGAAGTATGCCGTCCGCTGCGGTGGCGGCGGCAATCATCGGCTCGGCCTCTACGACGGGATCCTGATCAAGGAGAACCACATCGTTGCCGCCGGCAGCATCGCTGGTGCGCTGGCGGCGGCGAAGCAGGTGGCCGCTGCCACCGGCGGAGTCTGCCAGTTCGTACAGATCGAGGTCGAGAATCTCGACGAGTTGCGCCAGGCGCTCGCCTGTGGTGCGCAGATGGTCCTGCTCGACAACATGAGCCTGGATCAGTTGCGCGCCGCGGTGGCGATCGCCGCTGGCGGCGCGGTGCTCGAGGCATCGGGCAACGTCAGCCTCGAAACCGTCCGTGCGATCGCCGAGACCGGCGTGGACCGGATCTCGATCGGTGGCCTGACCAAGGATGTCCGGGCGCTCGATCTGTCGATGCGTTTCCAGGACTAGCCGGCCGGCGCCGACAAGCGGGGGCAGCCTGCGGGCGCTCGCTCGCGCCGCGCCAGAGGGGCGTACCGTAGTGCAAACCGCGGCTGCGGCGGTGATATCATCCGGTCGATGCGAGGCAGGCTGGACGTTGTGGCTGCCGCCAACAGGGAGAGGGTGGTCTGATGCTATTTGCGCTGTTCTACGTACTGGCGATCACGATATTGATCATGCACTTCACGGGGTTTCTGGCGCGACACAATCTCGAATGGCTGGTACTGGTCCTGGCTGCGGCCGTCTTCCCGGCCGTCATCTACCTTTGAAGCGACGACGGACGGCGGTTCACGGCACGTGTTGGGCGATGAAGCGCTGCACCTGATCAACACTGACGTCCATGATCTCCACACGCTGCGGCAGCTTCTCCAGGCCTTCCATGGCGGCGGGTCGCTCGGGCCTGCGCCCCAGTGCTTCGACGATCGTTTCCTCGAACTTGGCTGGCAGGGCGGTCTCCAGTACCACCATCGGCATCCCCGCCGTGCGGCGTTCGCTGCCGACCTTGAGCCCGTCAGCGGTGTGCGGATCGATGATCAGGCCGTAGCGATCATGGGTCCGGCGGATGGTCTCCAGGCGGTCGGCATGCGTGCTGCGGCCGGAAACGAAGCCGAAGTCCGGCAGGCAGGCGAAACAGCGTTCTGACGACAGGTCGAAACTGCCACCGCGATCGACCTCCGACCAAAACCGGTGGATGAGCTCGGGATCACGGCCAACCAGGTCGAAGGCGAAGCGCTCGAAGTTCGAAGCCTTCGAAATGTCCATCGACGGACTCGAGGTGGCGGCGGTTTCGCTGGTGGCGCGCGGGCGGTAGACGCCGCTGCGGAAGAACTCGTCGAGGACGTCGTTCTCGTTCGTTGCCAGGATCAGCCTGCCGATCGGCAACCCCATCATGCGCGCGATGTGGCCAGCGCAGATGTTGCCGAAGTTGCCCGACGGGACGGCGAAGGCAACCTGCTGCCCGTCGTTGCCGCCGGCGCCGCCGGTGGCTGCGAAGTATCCCTTGAAATAGTAGACCACCTGCGCGGCGACGCGTGCCCAGTTGATCGAATTGACTGCGCCGATGCGGTAGCGGGTCTTGAAAGCGTGGTCGTTCGACACCGCCTTGACGATGTCCTGGGCGTCGTCGAAGGTGCCGCGGACGGCGATGTTGTAGATGTTGGGATCCTGCAGCGAGTACATTTGGGCGCGCTGGAAGGCGCTCATTCGCTGGTGCGGCGAGAGCATGAACACGCGCACGCCGCGCTTGCCGCGCATCGCGTACTCCGCCGATGAACCCGTGTCGCCCGAGGTGGCGCCGAGGATGTTGATCTCCTCCCTCCTGCTTGCCAGGACGTACTCGAAAAGGTTGCCGAGCAACTGCATGGCCATGTCCTTGAAGGCCAGGGTCGGCCCGTTGGACAGTTCGAGAATGGCCAGTCCGCTCTCGCCACGTTCCGGCGCCGGCGGTTCGAGCCAGCGCAACGGCGTGATCTCGCTGGCAGTAGACGGGTTGCGCCCGTTGCTGTAGATGGCCGGGGTGTAGGTCCTGTGGATCAGGGCACGCAGGTCTTCTGGCGGAATGTCATCGATGAAGCGGGCCAGAACGGCGCAGGCGAGATCGGCATAGGACAGGCCGCGCCACTCGGCGAGCTCGGACGGGCCGATGCGGGGATAGGTTTCGGGGAGATAGAGACCTCCGTCGGGTGCCAGGCCGCCAAGGAGGATTTCCGAGAACGTCGGCTTCGACGAATCCGCAGTGTTGATGGGCCGGGCACGAGTCGAGATGTAGCGCATGGCGATGAGGGTCGGGAAGTTGCGGGCAGCCAAGAGAGCACGCAGTCTAACATGCCGACCCTCGCCCGGGTTCCGGGGGCGTCCGGTGTCGCCGCCGCGTCAGCCGGTGAAGACGCGGTTCTTGCCCGCCCGCTTGGCGGCATAGGTTGCCGCATCGGCACGCTCGATCGACTCGCGCAGCGACTCCCCGGGCGACTGCACGACGACGCCGGCGCTGAAGCTCAGGGCAACGCCACTGCCGGCGACGCGGCAGTCGGCGAGTTGTCGCTGAAAGCGGGTGAGGGCGGTCACCGCCTCGTCGAGTCCGGTGTCAGGCAGCATCAGGACGAACTCCTCGCCACCGAAACGGCCGAGGATGTCGGACGGTCGCAGCGCGGAGCGCAGGGTGTGGACGAGATGAATCAGTGCCTCGTCACCCGCCTGGTGACCCAGCGTGTCGTTGAGACGCTTGAAATCATCGAGGTCGATCAGGGCCAGCGCCAGCGGGCTCAGACAACCTGATCTCGGCGCCATGACGCTTGCACAAGTGACGTCATGAATCCGCGGTAAGTCATGGGGTTAGCGCCGGGATCAAGCACTGGAGAGGATTTCTGCTGAGGAGCGGGGCAGATATTGCGAAGATACCGCTGAAGGCGGATAGTCGAGTTTTTCTGGCGCGACGCCGACCTTGCGGGAGAATCCGATGCCCCAACTGCTCTTGCCGATCTTTCCTGATGCGGTAAC
>JAGFNJ010000047.1 GCA_017592775.1 Candidatus Accumulibacter conexus
CGACGAAGAGCTTGCTTCGCTTGCCATCGAGCGCGACGCGTTTCATGGCGAATGGAACTACCGGCTGATACCCCGGAACAATGACAAATAGCTCGTATTGTTCAAGTTATTTTTGCTTGCGTCCTTAGAGAGCGCAAAGGGAGGACCGCCCGGCCCAGTGGGCAGAGGCGGTCGGTGGAGGGGCTGGCCGAGGAGGGGTTCTGAATCAGGCGTTGCGCCGCCGCCAGTGCCGACCTAGACGTAGAGGTACCTCACTCGCCGCATCAACCCTCGCCCAAGCACACGCCTTTCGCGCCGCTTGGTGATGGCAATGCCCGCAACGCCGTTGAAGCCCCCGTCCTTGAACCCGGCGTGCCGCCGGTCCCTGACCCTGCGGCCCTGAGGAAACAATTTGCGGAGTTGATGTCCAGGGCCTGCCGGCGTCGATCGCCGGGTGCTCCTGCAGCGCGCCGCTGACCGAACCCACGCGGTACCGGCACCCGATGCCACGCACCCGTGCCCGCCATCCGTTCGACCTTCTCCTTGCCTTGTGGGGTTCTGCCCTGAGGCCGGCGCAGTGCCTGGCCGTCTTGGCCCTGTGCGGGGCCGCGGCCGGCGCTGGCGGCTCGTGCACCGGACTCCTCCCCGGCGTTTCGGTAAGGGGCGGCTCCAGTAAGTGGATGGCGACGCGAAAGCCATAGACCTGATCCATCGCAGTCAGCTAGGCCCGACCTGTCTGAGGGCAGCGCCATGCCCTTGGAGGCCAGCGTTGCCACGCGCTCGCTCGTCGCGGAAGCCCGTGCGCGGGCCGGATCAACCCCCCGTTTGCATTTTGAAGGCCGACCGAGCTGGCGCCGACAATCTGCTACAGTCACCGTCAGGACCGGCCCTGTCTTCGCCGCCACAGGGCGGCTTCCCGCCGTGCCTGCGGCCGCAGCGCCGCTTGCATCGCGACGGCCGATCACCGATAATCCAACAAGCGCTTGCTTGCCTAAATTTTGATCGGTCAGCCATCGACCACCTGCCCCAGGAGATCCCCTGCATGCACCAGAACGCCTATCCCCATCTGCTTGCCCCGCTCGACCTCGGTTTCACGACGCTCAGGAATCGCGTCCTGATGGGTTCGATGCACACCGGTCTCGAAGAGGCGCCGCAAGGTTTCCGCCGTCTCGCCGCCTTCTACGCCGAGCGCGCGCGCGGCGGCGTCGGCCTGATCGTCACCGGCGGCATCGCGCCCAATCAGGATGGGGTCGTCATGCCCGGCGCGGCGGCGCTGGAGAACGAGGCGCAGGTGGTCAAACATCGCCTGGTCACCGACGCCGTGCATGCGGCCGGCGGCAAGATCGCCATGCAGATCCTGCACACCGGCCGTTACGCCTACCATCGCGGCGCGGTTGCGCCGTCGCCGGTGCAGGCGCCGATCTCGCCGATTCGCCCGCGCGAACTGAGCGCCGAGGACATCGAGCGGACGCTCGACGATTACGCCCGCTGCGCCGGACTGGCGCAGTCGGCCGGCTATGACGGGGTCGAGGTGATGGGGTCGGAAGGCTACCTGATCAACCAGTTCATCGCCCGCCAGACCAACTTCCGCGAGGATGGCTGGGGCGGCAGCTTCGACAACCGCATCCGCTTTGCCCTCGAAACGGTGCGCCGCGTGCGGGCGACGACCGGGCCGAATTTCATCATCATCTTCCGCCTGTCGATGCTCGACCTCGTCGAGGGTGGCAGCACCTGGGACGAGATCGTCGCGCTCGCGCGGGCGGTCGAGGAGGCCGGCGCAAGCATCATCAACACCGGCATCGGCTGGCACGAGGCGCGCATCCCGACGATCGCGACGATGGTGCCGCGGGCGGCCTTCGTCTGGGTGACGAAGCGGCTGATGGGGCAGGTGGGCATCCCGCTGGTGACCACCAACCGCATCAATGCGCCCGAGGTGGCGGAGGAGGTGATCGCTTCCGGTTGTGCCGACATGGTTTCGATGGCACGCCCGTTCCTGGCCGACGCCGACTTCGTCAACAAGGCGGCGGCCGGCCGTGCCGACGAGATCAATACCTGCATCGCCTGCAACCAGGCCTGTCTCGACGAGATTTTCGAGGGTCGGCTGACCTACTGCCTGGTGAACCCGCGGGCATGTCGGGAGACGGAACTGGTGATCGAGCCGGCGGCAGCGCCGAAACGGCTTGCCGTCGTCGGCGCCGGTCCCGCCGGCATGGCCTGTGCGCTCACCGCCGCCGAGCGCGGCCACTGGGTGACGCTGTTCGACGCGGCGGCGGAAATCGGCGGCCAGTTCAACCTGGCGCGTCGTATTCCCGGCAAGGAGGAGTTCGCCGAGACGCTGCGCTATTTCGATCGCCGGCTGAACGGCGCCGGCGTCTCGCTGCAGCTCGGCAGGGAGTGCTCCGCCGCCGAGCTGGCTGCGGCCGGTTTCGAGCATGTCGTCCTCGCCACCGGCATCGTTCCGCGGCGGCCCGATGTGCCGGGAATCGAGCACGAGAAGGTGATTTCCTACGTCGACCTGATCGAGGGCTACCGCGTGGCCGGCGAGCGGGTGGCGATCATCGGTGCCGGTGGCATCGGCTTCGACGTTGCCGAGTTCCTGACGCATGTCGAGGACGATCGCGATGAAATCGAGCGCTTCCAGAGCGAGTGGGGAATCGACCCCGACTTCGGCAACCCCGGCGGCCTCAAAGCGCCCAGCGCCGAACGCGGCCGGCGCCAGGTCTGGCTGCTGCAGCGCAAGGCGGCGAAGGTCGGCGACGGCCTGGCCAAGACCACCGGCTGGATTCGCCGCACCCTGCTCAAGAGGCGCGGTGTGCAGATGCTCTCGGGGGTCACCTACGAGCGCATCGACGACGCCGGCCTGCACATCGTCGTCGATGGCCAGCGGCAGTGCCTGCCGGTCGACCACGTGGTCATCTGCGCCGGCCAGGAACCGCGGCGCGAACTCGAGGAGGGGCTGCGTGCCGCTGCCGTACCGGTGTCGCTGATCGGCGGCGCCGACGTCGCGAACGAACTTGACGCCAAGCGCGCGATCGACCAGGGCACCCGCCTGGCGGCGACGCTCTGAGCCGCATGCCGACCGGACACAGAAGACCGCGCGCGGCGCCCGAGCTCAACCGCCGCGACGACCTGCTGCGTGCCGCCGCGCGGCTGTTCGTCGAGAAGGGTTTTGCCGCGACGACGACGCGCGACATCGCGCAGGCGGTCGGCATGCGTTCGGGCAGTCCGTTCTATCACTTCCGCAGCAAGCAGGAGCTGCTCAAGGCGGCGATGATCGAAGGGCTGGAAGCAGGCCACCGTCGCCTGCAGGCGGCCATCGCCGGCATCGACGATCCCGAGCGACGCCTGCGGCTGATGATCCGGACCCACTTCGGCAATCTGCTCGAGGGCGATTGCCATACGCCGCTGCTGATTCACGAATCCCGTTCGCTCGATGCCGCGGCACGGGCCGAGATCGCCGCCGCCAGCGACCGCTACCAAGCGGTGTGGCAGGGCACGCTCGATGAACTGGCGGCATGCGGCCGGCTGCACAGCGCCGCCACTCCGGTCCGGCTGCTGCTCTTCGGCATGCTCAACTGGAGCGGCCAGTGGTATCGGCCCGACGGCCCGCTGTCGCTCGACGAGATTGCCGACGCGGTCAGCGAGCTGTTGTTGCGTTGATGGCGCTGTCGGCACGCCGGTCGCCGCCGCCGGTCCCGCTGGCGCTGCGCTCGCGCGCCGGCGAGGCGGCGGCAGTGCG
Organism: Candidatus Accumulibacter conexus; assembly: GCA_017592775.1. Lineage (GTDB taxonomy): Bacteria > Pseudomonadota > Gammaproteobacteria > Burkholderiales > Rhodocyclaceae > Accumulibacter > Accumulibacter conexus. The sequence goes on from JAGFNJ010000047.1 coordinate 3,719, forward strand.
CACCGGGCGGGCGGCATCGCCATGCGCGTCAGCCGGCGACGGCGGGCGTCCGGCAGGCCATCGGCCGCGCCGCATCGCTGCACCATTCGCTCCAGGAACCGGCGTACAGGCGGGCGCCGGGGAGGCCGGCAATCTCCATCGCCAGCAGGTTGTGGCAGGCGGTGACTCCCGAACCGCAGGACATCACCACGGCGCGCGGATCGAAGCCGGCGAGGACCTCGGTGAACTCGCGCCGCAGGTCGGCGGCCGGCCGGAAGCGGCCGTCGGCATCGAGGTTGTCGCGAAAGAAACGGTTGCCGGCGCCGGGGATGTGCCCGCCGACTGGATCGAGGGTTTCGTTCTCGCCGCGGAAGCGGTCGGCGCCGCGGGCATCGATCAGCCGGAACTCCTGCCGCTGCAGATTGGCCAGCACGTCGTCGCTGCCGACGACCCAGTCGCGTCGCTGCACCGCGAAGCCTGCGGGTTGCGCGCGCGGCAGCGCGGTCGTCAGCGGCCGACCCGCGGCCAGCCAGGCGGCGATGCCGCCGTCGAGGACGGCGACGCGATCGTGACCGAGCCAGCGCAACAGCCACCACAGGCGGGCGGCAAAGGCCCCGCCGGCATCGTCGTAGGCGACCACCTGCGTCGTGGCAGCGACGCCGGCAGCGCCGAGCGTGTCGGCAAGCCGTTGCGGATCGGGCAGCGGATGGCGTCCGTTGCGGCCGTTCGTCGGGCCCGACAGGTCGTCGTCGAGATGGAGGAAGAAGGCGCCCGGCAGATGCCCGGCGGCGTAGGCCTGGCGACCGGCAGCGGGGTCGCTGAGCAGGTGGCGGCAGTCGAAGATCCGCCAGTCGGCGTCCTGCAGGTGGTCGGCCAGGAGCGTGCTGTCGACCAGGGTCCGGTGGCTCACTCGGGTTCCTCGGCCGCCTCGTCGTCCTCAGCCAGCCAGCCGCGCGCCTCGGCTTCGTCGGCGAAGATGCGCATCTCGGCACGAACGAAAATCTGCGACAGCCAGGCGCTCCAGGCGACCCACTGGCTGTCGGTCAGGACGGCGATGCGGCTGAAGTCGTTGGCATGGGCACGGGCAAAGACGATGTCTTCCCAAGCGACGTCGAGGGTGAAGTCGGCCATCTCGCGCAGGTCGAAGAGCAGGTCGACCGGTCCCTCGAAGCGGATCGCGTCATTGACGACACCCTCGAATTCCTTGTAATCGGCCAGTGTGAACTCTGCATACACGGTCACTTCGACGCGCTTGGGTTGATGCTCGATGACGATCATGGTTGGCTCCCTTCGTAGTCCGGGCAAGTTTAGCACCACTGTCGGGCGCCGAGTCCGTGGTTGCGGCTGCCGACCGGCCAGTTTTGATTTGACCGGAAGCCCGTTAATAGGCTATTTTCGCCCGTTTGATTCGAGCCTTTCCCATGCCCCGACCGAACACCGAGCCTGCCGTCGGCCCTGACGCCGCCGTTGATCCACCGACCGCCGTCGGCGAGCTGAAGTTCGAGCCGGCGCTGGCCGAACTCGAAGCGATCATCGCCAACATGGAGGGCGGCCGCTTGCCTCTCGCCGAGTCACTGGCGGCCTATCGGCGCGGCAGCGAGCTGTTGCGGCACTGCCAGCAGCAGCTTGCCGATGCGGAACGCGAGATCCAGATCCTGGAGAACGGTAGCCTGCGGGCTTTCGAGCCGGGCAGCGGAGAAGCCGGATGAACCCGACAGGCAGCGCGGCAGACGAGACGACGAGGCTTCCCTTTCCCGACTGGATGCACGGCGTCCAGATCCGGGTGGGAACCGCTCTGGCGCGTCAGCAGCCACCCGCCGAGGCGATTCCCGGCCGGCTGCACCAGGCGATGCGCTACGCGACGCTGAACGGTGGCAAGCGGGTGCGGCCGCTGCTGGTCTTCGCTGCCGGCGAGTTGAGTGCAGCGCCGGTGCCGCGGCTCGAGGTCGCCGCCTGCGCGGTCGAGCTGATCCACAGCTATTCGCTGGTGCACGACGACCTGCCGTGCATGGACGACGACGTGTTGCGCCGCGGTCGTCCGACCTGCCATGTCGAATACGATGAGGCGACGGCGCTGCTCGTCGGCGACAGCCTGCAATCGCTGGCGTTCGAGATCCTGGCGCGCGCGGACTTCGGTGACAGCGCACGGCAGCTCGAGATGCTGGCGCTGCTCGCCCGCGCCAGCGGCTCCTGCGGCATGGCGGGCGGACAGGCAATCGACCTCGCGGCGGTCGGCAGGACCCTCGATCAGCCCGAACTCGAACTGATGCACGCGCTCAAGACCGGGGCGCTGATTCGCGCTGCGGTGCTGCTCGGCGGCCTCTGCGGGACGGCGCTCGGCGCCGACGAACGGGATTCGCTCGACCGCTTTGCCAAACGCGCCGGCCTGCTCTTCCAGGTGGTCGACGACATCCTCGACTGCACGGCCAGCACCGTCACGCTGGGCAAGACGGCCGGCAAGGATGCTGCCGCGGCGAAGCCCACCTATGTCAGCCTGATGGGGCTCGAGCGCGCGCGCGAGTTCGCCGCCGACCTCGGCCGGCAGGCACTCGCGGCGCTGGCCATATTCGGTGAGCGCGGCCGGCGCCTGGTCGAACTGACCGATTTCATCACCCAGCGAAAGTTCTGACGGTTGCCGCGACCCCTTCGCGTGCAGCCAGTCGCTCAAGCAGGACAAGACAAGCCAATGATGCGTTATCCCCTTCTCGACACGATCAGCGATCCGGCGCAACTGCGCAAGCTCGACCGCCGCCAACTGCCGCAACTGGCCGACGAGTTGCGCACCTTCCTGGTCGAGTCGGTGGCCAGGACCGGCGGCCACCTGTCGTCGAACCTGGGCACCGTCGAACTGACGATCGCTCTGCATCACGTCTTCGATACGCCGCATGATCGCCTGGTGTGGGACGTCGGCCACCAGACGTACGCGCACAAGGTGCTCACCGGACGGCGTGCGGGAATGGCGAGGCTGCGCATGCATGGCGGCGTCTCGGGCTTTCCGAAGCGCAGCGAGAGCCCCTACGACACCTTCGGTGTCGGTCATTCGTCCACTTCGATCTCGGCCGCGCTCGGCATGGCGCTGGCGGCGAAGACCAAGGGCGAGACGCGCAAGGTGGTGGCGATCATCGGCGACGGGGCGATGTCGGCCGGCCAGGCTTTCGAGGCGCTGAACAACGCCGGCGTTGCCGATGCCGACATGCTCGTCATCCTCAACGACAACGACATGTCGATCTCGCCGGCGGTGGGTGCCCTCAACCGCTATCTGGCGCGCCTCTTCTCCGGCAGCAGCTTCAACGCCGCGCGCAAGGCGGGCGAGAAGATCCTCGATTTCTCGCCGTCGCTGCGCGAGTTCGCCAAACGCGCCGAAGAGCACGTCAAGGGAATGCTGACGCCGGGCACGCTGTTCGAGGAAATGGGTTTCAACTACATCGGGCCGATCGACGGCCACGACTTGGAGTCGCTGATTCCGACGCTGCACAACCTCAAGCACCTGAAAGGACCGCAGTTCCTGCACGTGATCACCAAGAAGGGGCAGGGTTACAAGCTTGCCGAGGTGGACCCGGTGCTCTACCACGGTGTCTCGAAGTTCCAGCCCGAGGTGGGTATCGCCGGCGGATCCGGTGGCGGCAAGCCGAGCTATACGCAGGTCTTCGGCGACTGGCTGTGCGACATGGCGGCGGCCGATTCGCGGTTGGTCGGCATCACGCCGGCGATGCGCGAAGGTTCCGGGCTGCTGCGCTTCAGCGAGCGTTTTCCCGACCGCTACTACGACGTCGGCATCGCCGAGCAGCACGCCGTGACCTTTGCCGCCGGTCTCGCCTGCGAAGGACTGCGGCCGGTGCTGGCGATCTACTCGACCTTCCTGCAACGGGGCTACGACCAGTTGCTGCACGACGTCGCACTGCAGAACCTGCCGGTGGTCTTTGCGCTCGATCGCGGCGGTCTCGTCGGTGCCGACGGTCCGACCCACCACGGTGCCTTCGATCTGTCGTTCCTGAGCTGCGTTCCCAACCTGCTGCTGATGACGCCGTCGGATGAGGATGAGTGCCGCAAGATGTTGACCACGGCCTTCTTCCACGACGGACCGGCGGCGGTGCGTTACCCGCGCGGCGGCGGCACGGGCGTCGCGATCGATGCGCAGCTCGTCGGCCTGCCGGTCGGCAAGGGCGAGATTCGCCGCCATGGCCAGGCGGTGGCGTTGCTGGCCTTCGGCAGCATGCTGGCGCCAGCGCTGGCGGCAGCGGCCGAGATCGACGCCACGGTGGCCAACATGCGCTTCGTCAAGCCGATCGATCGCGAGCTGATCGTGTCGCTGGCGGCGGAACATTCGCTGCTGGTCAGCGTCGAAGAAAATGCCGTCATCGGTGGCGCCGGGACAGAGGTCGCACGCGTGCTCGAGGAGGCCGGCAGCGCCACCCGTCTGTTGCGGCTGGGAATTCCCGATCGCTTCATCGAGCATGGCGACCAGGCGCTGCTGCTGGCCGACATCGGGCTGGACAGCGCCGGCATCGTGCGTGCGGTTCGCGCCTGCCGGTCGGCGCCGGCAGATGCGGCAGATGCGGGCGATGCGCCGGGCGCACGCCCGGACTGACAACTACTTGGAGCAGCAATGAACGCCCCCGAAACACCGCGCAGTCCGGCCGTCATGGCCGATGTCCAGGGTTCTGCCGATACGCGGCGGATCGCCATCAACAAGGTGGGAATCAAGGCCATGCGGCATCCGGTGCGGGTGCTGGACAAGTCCGGCGGTATCCAGCACACGATCGCGATCTTCAACATGTACGTCGGCTTGCCGCACAACTTCAAGGGCACCCATATGTCGCGCTTCGTCGAGATTCTCAACAGCCATGAGCGCGAGATCTCGGTCGAGAACTTTCCGGCGATGTTGCGCGAGATGGTCGAGCGGCTGGAAGCCGAGACCGGGCACATCGAAATGAGTTTTCCCTACTTCATCAACAAGTCGGCGCCGGTTTCCGGTGTGCAGAGCCTGATGGATTACGATGTGACGCTCACCGGCGAGATCTGCCATGGCCGGATCGAGTCGACGATCCGGGTGGCGGTGCCGGTCACCAGCCTGTGCCCGTGCTCGAAGCAGATCTCCGAACGCGGTGCGCACAACCAGCGCTCGCAGGTGACGGTGACGGTGCGCATCAACGACCACCTGTGGATCGAGGAACTGGTCGAGATCGTCGAGGCGCAGGCATCCTGCGAGCTGTATGGCCTGCTCAAGCGTCCGGACGAGAAGTACGTCACCGAGCGTGCCTACGACAACCCGAAGTTCGTCGAAGACATGGTGCGCGACGTTGCCGCGCGACTCGGCGGTGAGGCCAGGATCGATGCCTTCGTCGTCGAGTCGGAGAATTTCGAGTCGATCCACAACCATTCGGCGTACGCCCTGATCGAGAGGGACCGAAGGCTGGCCGGCAATTCCTGAGAGCTGGTGCCGACGTACGTCGTTGTGGGAAGAAAAAACGGGCGAGGTCCGCAGACTTCGCCCGTTTTTTCTTGACGCCGCGCGGCAGCCGTTCAGCGCTGCTTGCGCACGAGCTTTTCCTTGATCCGCGCCGACTTGCCCGAGCGCTGACGCAGGTAGTAGAGCTTGGCACGCCGGACGTCGCCGCGGCGCTTGACCTCGATCGCGGCGACCAGCGGCGAGTAGGTCTGGAAGGTCCGTTCGACTCCCTCGCCAGAGGAGACCTTGCGGACGATGAAACTGGAGTTGAGGCCGCGGTTGCGCTTGGCGATGACGACGCCTTCGTAGGCCTGCAGACGTTCGCGCGCACCCTCCTTGACCTTGACCTGGACGACGACCGTGTCGCCGGGTGCGAACTCCGGAATGACCTTGCCCAGACGGGCGATTTCCTCTTGCTCAAGTTGCTCGATCAGATTCATTTTATGAACTCCATGGATGATTATCAGCTCTTGTTATCCTGACCGCATTGCTCCTGAAACTCCACCAGGAGTTGCGTTTCCAGCTTCGACAGCGAACGGCCCGCCAACAGCTCGGGCCGCCTCTGCCACGTCCGACCCAGCGCCTGTTGCAGGCGCCAGCGCCGTATCTCTTCGTGGTGGCCGGACAGCAGCACCTCCGGCACCCGCCACCCGGCATGCTCCTCGGGTCGCGTATAGTGCGGGCAATCCAGCAGGCCCGCAACGAAAGAATCCTGCTCTGCCGACTCGGCGTCGTTGAGTACTCCGGGCAGTTGCCTGAGCACGGCGTCGAGCAACGCCATCGCCGGGATCTCGCCGCCCGAGAGAACGAAATCCCCGATCGACACTTCTTCATCGACACAGCCGTCGATCAGGCGCTGGTCGATCCCTTCGTAACGCCCACAGACCAGGACCAAGGCCTCGTCGGCCTGCGCCAGGCGCATCACGCGTTCGTGCGTCAGCAACGGCCCCTGCGGCGAGAGGCAGACGACGCGGCTGCAGTCGGCGCCGACCGCCCGCTGCCGGGCTTTTGCTGCGGCGATTGCCGCTGCCAGTGGCGGCAGCATCATCACCATCCCCGGGCCGCCGCCGTAGGGACGATCATCGACCGTACGGTGGCGGTCGGCAGTGAAATCGCGTGGATTCCACAGGTGGAGCTGCCAGCGACCGGATGCCAGTGCCCGGCGCGTCACACCCGAGCCGGTGAGCGCGACGAACATTTCCGGGAACAGCGTCACGACGTCGGTCACCAGTGGCCGCAGGACCGTCGCTGCGTCCGCTGCGCCGTTCACCAGTCCGCTTCCCAGTCGACCCGTACCTCTCTCGCAGCCAGGTCCACTTCGAGGACGACGGCAGCGACAAAGGGCAGCAATCTCTCGCCGCCGGCGCCATCGGCAACCTGCAGGACAGCGTTCGCCGGTGTGTCGATCAGCCCGACGATGTGGCCGAGCGGCTGGTTCCGGGTATTGCGCACCTGCAGACCGAGCAGATCGGCCCAATAGTACTCGTCCTTGGCGGGCGCTGGCAGCGCCGAGCGCGGCGCACCGACCAGGACGCCCCTGAGCGCCTCGGCCTGAGTGCGGTCGGCGATGCCGTCGAAGTGTGCCGTCAGCCGGCCGCTGCGAACCGCGCATCTGATGAGCTTCCGCTGCTGCCACCGTGCTGGCGGGTCGCCCTCGCTGCCGAGCCACCAGTGCGACAGGGCAGACCATTGATCGGGGTCGTCGGCGAAGGGGTGTACGTGCACCTCGCCACGCACGCCGCTGGCTGCGCCAATCCGGCCAAGAACGACGATGTCCGCGAGCGCCGCACTGTCACCCGCCACCACGGCAGCGCCGTCGGGCGGCTGCGCCTGGCCCGACAACGCCTAGGCCGCTGCCTTGGCGGCGGACTGCTTGAGCAGCCGGGTGACCGTCGGCGAAGCCTGGGCACCTTGCTGCTGCCAGTAACTGAGCCGGTCGGCGGCAACCTGCAGGCCCTGTTCCTTCTCGGTCGCCAGCGGGTTGTAGAAGCCGATGCGCTCGATGAAGCGACCATCGCGACGCGACCGCGAATCCGTCACGACCATGTTGTAGAACGGGCGTTTCTTGGCGCCACCACGAGCAAGGCGAATAACGACCATGTCACTCTCTTCCGAAGCAGAAAAAAGCCGAGATTATAACAACAATGGGCACCCTGAACGTGTGAAATCCACAGCCGTCGCCTGCCGTGGCATCAGTCGGCACCGGCTGCGTCCATCGTCCACAGGCCCATTTCGTGCCGGCCGGCAGCACACCCTCAAGCGCACTGGCAGTATATAATCAGAGTCAGAGGCAGTTCAGGGCACGCAATGGCGGTGGGCTGGGCGTGTGCGCTTCCCCATTCTGGCAGTTGCTTCGTCCCGCCGGGCAGCGGACGTCACTGCGGCTGCCCGTGCCTTGATGAAAACCTCTTTCGCAGGTGGCCTGATGACCGAGACCCCTTCCACCGCTACGGGCAAGGATCGAGGAGCCGCTCCGGACTCCGGAATGCGCTCGATCCTGCAATGGCTGAAGTTGCCACTGGCCCCGCAGCCGGTCGATGAGTTGCCTTCGCTGCGCTCACACCTGATCGCCCTGCACGACGTCGAGGGCTCGGCGGAGCAGCGCGCTCTGGCGCTTGATGGGCTGTACCGGCGAAGCAGCACGGTCATCGACAGCCTGCTGCCGGCGTTGAGCATCGATCTGGTGCTGCCGGTACCGCGCAAGGAGCGGCGCATCGTTCGCAGCGTCCTCGATCTGTTGCAGATGCTCGCCGACGATACCCTCGCGCTGTCCGAGCGGGGTACGCCGCCGAAGAACGCGGACCCGTGCCGGGCACCCGACCTGGCCCTCTGGCGCAGCCTGGATGCGCTCGCCCGGCAACTGATGATCAGCCACCTGATCGCGTCTCCGCCGCGCGCCGGTGCCTGGCAGCAACTGCATCAGACTTACGCCACCGCGCAGCGCCTGCAGTTGCACACCGCGCGCCCGCAAGGCGCCGCACGCAGCCTGCAGGAGGTCTACCATGCGGCGGTACTCCTGGGCTGCGCGCAGCCGGCGTCACTGACGCCACGCGAAGTGCTTTTCCTCGCCAGTTATTTCGAGCGCTTCTGCCGTCATGTCGAAGCCGTGCCGAACGGGTCACTGCGAGCGCCCGGCGTTTTCTGGATCGACCCTGCGCGCGACCTGCCGGCGGTTGCTTCCCTGCGCAAACCGGCGCAGGCGGAAGGGCAGGGCAGCGGCTTTTCCAGCGCCGCCATCTGTCTGCTGCTCAAGGCACAGATCGACCAGCTCGATCATGGTGCGGCGCCACAGGAATTGAATCTGCCTGAATTCGCCGGCACCGCCGCTGGTCGGGGCGTGCTGCAGCGACTCGCGACGCGTTGGGGCGATGCCGGCCGGCGTCGCTTCCATCGCCGCCGGCAGAACCATCGCACGCTTCTTGCTGCCGGTATCGACGGGCTGTGGCAGTTGTCCCGCAAGGGCGAAGGGGTGAATGTCGATCTGTCGACCTGGATGATCACCAACGAAAGCCCCGATGGTTACGCCGTGATGCATGTTTCCGGCAAGCCCGGTGCGCTCACGGTAGGCGACGTGGTGACGGTTCGCACCGCGGTGGATCCCAACTGGCAGATCTGCCTCGTGCGTTGGGCGATCTCTGAAAACCCGGAGCACCTCGAACTCGGACTGCAGGTTCTGGCGCCGAAGGCGGTACCGGCGACCCTTGCCCTGCCATCCGGGGATGGCGGCACCGATCTGCAGCGGGTGCTGATCCTGCCGGAGATTCCCAAGCTGCGCTCGCGGCAATCGCTGATCGTTGCTGCTGGCGTCGTTCCTCGCGACAGCAGGAAATTGCTGCTCGTCATCGAGGGCCAGAATCTCATCGTGCGCGAGGTCAACCGAACCTGTGTCGACGAGGAGACGGGCAGTGTCGAGATTCTTTCGATCGAGCCTGACCAGAATCCGGGTTAGGGCCGCGCCTCGGCACCGGAACGAGTCCTGAACTCCGGCAGCGTGGCTGCCACGAGGGCGCCCAGCAGGACCACCGCCCACGACAGGTAGAGCCACAGCAGGAAGACCGGCACGGTCGCGAAGGCCCCATAGACGGCAGCGTATGATGGAAAGCTGGCGAGGTAGAGCTCGAAACCCTGTTGCAGGAGGAGGAATCCGATCGTCGCGACGACGCCGGCCCAGGCTGCATCGCGCGGTGCTACGCGGGTATTCGGCAGGGCATGGTAGAGTCCGCCAAGGAAGAGGCCGGCGATCATCAGGCCGAGCGCCCTGAACAGCAGTCGTCCGACCCACCCAGGTTCGTCCAGCAGGCCGAGCGAGACGGTCACCGCATGCGAGGTTGCCAGCAGGACGCCGCCGATGACGATTGGCCAGAGGACGATCAGACCGGCATAGAGGCGTGCGCGGCGCCACCAGCTGCGTTTTTCGCGCACCAGCCAGACGTGGTTGAAGGCGCGTTCGATGGTCAGCAGGAGCATGGCCGCCGTTGCCACGAGCACCAGTGAGCCCACTGCCGTGACCTTGACCGCTTGCTGCGAGAACTGCAGGATGTGTTCGATGATCATTCCGGCGCTGCGCTCGGGCAGGAAGCTGCGCGCCAGGAAGAGTTCGAGTTGCTCGACCATGCTCGGGAAGTACGGCACGACGGCGACGATGCTGAGAACCACGGCGACCAGCGGCACCAGTGACAGCAGTGTCGTGAAGGCGAGACTGGCGCTGATCTGGTCGAAGTTCTCTTCGACGAAGCGACGCGCGACGCGTCCCAGGAAGCGGCGCCAGGGAAAGGCTGCGACCAACATAAGGTGGATATAATAGTCCGATGGCGGAGATTCTCGTGCTTTACTACAGTCACCGGGGTTCCGTGCGGGCCTTGGCGCAACAGATTGCCCGGGGCGTCGAGTCCGTCGCCGGCGTCACGGCGCGTTTGCGGACGGTGCCGCGGGTTGCCGCCGTCTGTACTGCCAGTGAACCGGAGATTCCGCCGGCCGGGGCGCCGTACGTCGATGTCGCCGATCTCGACGAATGCATTGGCCTGGCGCTGGGCAGCCCCACCCGTTTCGGCAACATGGCGGCGCCGATGAAGTACTTCTGGGACAGCACGGCGGCGCAGTGGTCGGCCGGCATCCTGGCCGGCAAGCCCGCCTGCGTCTTCACCTCGACCGCCAGTGCGCATGGCGGACAGGAGAGTACGCTCCTGTCGATGATGCTGCCGCTCCTGCACCACGGCATGCTGCTGCTCGGCCTGCCCTACAGCGAAAGCGCGCTCTCGGCCACGCGCAGCGGGGGTACCCCTTATGGCGCCAGCCACGTGGCCGGGGCGGAAGGGAACCCGACGCTCACCGACGACGAGCGGCAACTCGCTTTCGCGCAAGGCCACCGCCTGGCCTCGATCGCCCTGCAACTGCGCCGGCGATGATCCGCGGTCTCTATCTGAGTGCTTGCGGCAGCCTGATCGCGCTGATCTTCCTCTGCCTGGCCTGGGAACTGCGCCTGGCACCGGTCGTGCCAGGTGGCACCTGGCTGGCGCTGAAGTGCTTGCCGCTGCTGGCGCCTCTCTTCGGCATTCTCAACGGACGGCGCTACACGTACCAATGGGCGTCGATGCTGATTTTGCTGTACGTGGCCGAAGGCATCGTGCGCGCAACCACCGAGAGCGGTACCGGACAGATGCTGGCGATCGCCGAGATCTGCCTGGCGCTGATCTTCTTCTGCTCCTGCGTCGGCTACGCTCGCCTCACACGCCCGACGACGCGCTGACGGCGGACAGTCGGGCTGGCACGCCGCTGCAGCGGCGACTGCTGCCGGAACTGGTCAGACGTCGCCCTGCGGGTCCAGCCGATCGGGAAACTGGAGCTTGTTCAAGGCGTTGAGGTAGGCTCGCGCGGAAGCGATGACGATGTCCGTGTCGGCACCGTTGCCGTTGACGATCCGCCCCTGCCGCGCCAGGCGAACGGTGACCTCACCTTGGGCGTCGGTGCCGGTGGTGATTGCGTTGACCGAATAAAGCAGCAACTGGGCGCCACTGTCGGCGATCGACTCGATTGCCTTGAAGGTCGCATCGACCGGGCCGCTGCCGATACCTGCAGCCCTGCGCTCGACCCCGCCGACGGTCAGTGTGATGTCGGCCGCCGGCGTCTCGCCGGTTTCCGAGCAGACGCGCGAATAGACCAGCTTGAAGTGCTCACCGGGTGGCGCCATTTCATCGTCGGAGACGAGCGCCTGCAGGTCTTCGTCAAAAATCTCGTGCTTCTTGTCGGCAAGTTCCTTGAAGCGGGCGAATGCTGCGTTGAGCGCTTCCTCGCTGTCGAGGACGATGCCGAGCGCCGACAGGCGGGACTTGAACGCGTTGCGCCCGGAATGCTTGCCGAGCACCAGCTTGTTCTGAGCCCAGCCGACATCCTCGGCACGCATGATCTCGTAGGTTTCCCGGTGCTTGAGGACGCCGTCCTGATGGATTCCGGATTCGTGGGCAAAGGCATTGGCACCGACGACCGCCTTGTTCGGCTGCACCGGGTAGCCGGTGATCTGCGACACCAGCTTGGAGGCGGGTACGATCTGCGTCGTATCGATGCGTGTCTCTACCGGGAAAATGTCGCTGCGCGTGCGCACTGCCATGACGACTTCCTCGAGTGACGCGTTGCCCGCCCGTTCGCCAAGACCATTGATCGTGCATTCGACCTGACGCGCCCCGGCCAGCACGGCCGACAGCGAGTTGGCGACTGCCATGCCGAGATCGTTGTGGCAGTGGGTCGACCAGACGACGCGCTCGGCCCCCGGAACGCGCGCGATCAGGGTGCGCATCAGTTCGCCCCAGACCGTGGGAACGCTGTAGCCGACGGTGTCTGGCACGTTGATGGTGCTGGCGCCGGCATCGATGACCGCGGCGAAGACCCGGCAGAGGAAGTCGACCTCGGAGCGTACCGCGTCCTCGGCCGAGAACTCGACATCATCGGTATATTCGCGTGCCCAATGCACGGCCCTCACCGCCGCTTCGACCACCTGATCCGGCGTCATGCGGAGTTTCTTTTCCATGTGGATCGGACTGGTGGCGATGAAGGTATGGATGCGGCCGCGTGCCGCCGGAGCGATGGCCTCGCCGGCGCGACGGATGTCATTCTCGCTCGAACGGGCCAGCGAGCAGACCGTCGAGCCCTTGATCACCCGGGCAATGCTCCGGATCGCTTCGAAGTCTCCGGGTGAGGCCGCCGCGAACCCCGCTTCGATCACATCGACCTGCATGCGCTCCAGTTGTCGGGCCACGCGCAGCTTTTCGTCCTTGGTCATCGAAGCGCCGGGGCTCTGCTCGCCGTCACGCAACGTCGTGTCGAAAATCATCAGATGCTCTTTCATGTCCTGACTCCGCATGGAACGATGTGAATCCCTGCGCCGCTGCCCTTGCCGGGCAAGCGACTGCAGGTGTGTGCGCAAAACAAGGGGGATGGCTTTCGAGGCGTGTGGCGCGCTGCAGCGCCCGTCGCAACAGCCAGGAACCGGGTGGAATGCAGTGCGAAGATTGGCTGGGCTGAAGCACGCGGCAGACTATAAACAGTTTCGAATCGTCGTGTCAATCCGGCTGCCAGGGTGCCAGGGTCCTTCAAGGTGCCACCGCGGCCACTGCAAGCTGCCAGAGCCAGTGCTCCCGAATCAGACTGGGGGAGGTGATGCCGGCGGCGGCGGTCTGCGCCTGAGCTTGCGCAGCAGCGCGAGGAAATAGCCGGACAGGGAATAGGCGACGAAGAGGCCGAACAGGGCGACCGGGGTATCGTACGACAGGACGGCGAAGCTCAGGGCAATGCCGACGACGAAGATGAAAGGAACGCTGCGTCGCAGATTGACGTCCTTGAAACTGTAGAAACGGAGATTCGAAACCATCGAAATGCCGGCAAAGATCACCAGCCCGCAGGCCAGCCAGCGCACCTCGCCAGCGGCAATGCTCTTGTCGATCATCACCCAGAAGAACCCGGTGACCAGCGCCGCTGCCGCCGGGCTCGGCAGGCCCTGGAAGTAGCGCCTGTCGATCACCTCCAGGCTGGTGTTGAAACGGGCCAGGCGCAACGCTGCGCCGACACAGTAGATGAAGGCGGCGATCCAGCCGAGGCGGCCCATGTCCTTCAGCGCCCAGGCGTAGATCACCAGCGCTGGCGCGACGCCGAAGGAGACCATGTCGGAGAGCGAGTCGTACTCGGCGCCGAAAGCGCTCTGGGTGCGCGTCATGCGTGCCACCCGCCCATCGAGGCCATCCAGGATCATCGCCACGAAGATCGCCACTGCCGCGTGCTCGAAGTTGCCGGTCATCGCCTGGACGATGGCAAAGAAGCCACAGAAAAGCGCTGCCGTCGTGAACAGGTTGGGCAGGACGTAGATGCCTCGACGCCGCAACTCGGGGTTGAACAGGGTCTTGCGCGGCTTTAGTTCGGGCATGGCTCTGTCGGGCTGGAGTCAGGCGGGGGAGCGGTACGGGGAAGGTTCGCCGGTCGCGTGCCTGCCGACGGCACGTGGGCAGGCACGCGCGGAGGTGTCTCGAAAACCCGCGGCGGTGGCCGGTGTGAGCGGGGGTCGGGCTCCGGCGTCACACCGCGCGCGCCGCCGCGGCAAAGAACGATCAGTTCTTGCTCTGGTCGACCAGGCGGTTCTTCTTGATCCAGGGCATCATGTCGCGCAGCCTGGCGCCGACCACCTCGATCTCGTGCTGTGCCGTCAGTCTGCGGCGAGCGGTCATCGACGGGTAGTTGGTGCGTCCTTCGAGAATGAACATCTTGGCGTAGTCACCATTCTGGATCCGCTGCAGAGCGGCCCGCATCGCTGCCCGCGAGGTCTCGTTGATCACCTCGGGTCCGGTCACGTACTCGCCATACTCGGCATTGTTCGAAATCGAGTAGTTCATGTTGGCGATCCCGCCTTCGTACATCAGGTCGACGATCAGCTTCAATTCATGCAGGCACTCGAAATAGGCCATCTCGGGCGCGTAGCCCGCTTCGACCAGCGTTTCGAAGCCCATCTTGACCAGTTCCACGGCACCACCACAGAGCACGGTCTGTTCGCCGAAGAGGTCGGTTTCGGTTTCCTCGCGGAAGTTGGTCTCGATCACGCCGCCCTTGGTACCGCCGTTGGCGGCAGCATAGGACAGGGCGATGTCGCGGGCCTTGCCGGAACGATCCTGATGCACGGCGATCAGCGAAGGCACGCCACCACCCTTGAGGTATTCGGAGCGCACCGTGTGCCCCGGGCCCTTTGGTGCCACCATGATCACGTCGAGGTCGTCGCGCGGCACCACTTGGTTGTAATGGATGTTGAAACCATGGGCAAAGGCCAGGGCCGCACCCTTCTTCATGTTTGGTGCCACATCGGCGTTGTAGACTTGCGGGATGCTCTCGTCCGGCAACAGGATCATCACCACATCGGCGCCACGGACTGCCCTGGCGACCTCCTCCACCTTCAGTCCGGCCGCCTCGGCCTTGCTCCAGGAAGCGCCGTCCTTGCGCAGCCCGACCGTGACCTTGACTCCGGAATCATTGAGATTCTGGGCGTGCGCATGGCCCTGCGAACCATAGCCGACGATGGTGACCTTCTTGCCCTTGATCAGGGAAAGGTCGGCATCCTTGTCGTAAAAAACTTTCATGTGATTTCCTCTGCTTGCTGGTGTCGGTCTGCTCAGACCTTGAGAATGCGTTCGCCGCGACCGATGCCGCAGACGCCGGTGCGAACCGTCTCGAGAATCAGTCCGGCGTCGATCGCCTGGATGAATGAGTCGAGTTTTGCCCCGCTGGCTGTCAGTTCGATGACGTAGGTCGATTCGGTCACGTCGATGATGTGGCCGCGGAAGATGTCGGCCAGGCGCTTCAGTTCCTCGCGGTCCTTGCCGGTGGCGCGTACCTTGATCAGCATCAGCTCACGCTCGATATGTGCCGCCTCCGAAAGATCGACGACCTTGATGACGTCGATCAGCTTGTTGAGCTGCTTGGTGATCTGCTCGATCACCGCGTCGGTGCCCGTGGTGACGATGGTCAGGCGGGACAGCGAGACGTCTTCCGTCGGGGCCACCGTCAGCGTTTCGATGTTGTACGCACGGGCCGAAAAGAGGCCGGCGACTCGTGACAAGGCCCCGGCTTCGTTCTCGAGCAGGATTGAGATGATGTGTCGCATCTTGCTTTCCCTTACAGATCTTCGGTCAGGATCATGTCCGCCAGGCCCTTGCCGGCGGCGACCATCGGAAAGACGTTTGCCTTCTGATCGGTGATGAAGTCAATGAAGACGAGGTCGTCCTTGTGGTCGGTGAAGGCCTTGCGCAGCGCTGGCTCGACATCTTCCGGCCGCTCGACGCGGATGCCGACGTGACCATAGGCTTCGGCAAGCCTGACGAAGTCCGGCAGAGAATCCATGTACGACTCGGAGTAGCGGCTGCCGTAGAACATCTCCTGCCACTGCCGCACCATGCCGAGGTAGCGGTTGTTGAGGTTGATGATCTTGATCGGCAGGCGGAACTGCTTGGCCGTCGACAACTCCTGGATGCACATCTGGATCGAGCCCTCGCCGGTGACGCAGACGATCGGCATGTCCGGGTGCTGCAGGGCCGCGCCCATGGCATAGGGCAGGCCGACACCCATCGTGCCGAGGCCGCCGGAATTGATCCAGCGGCGGGGCTCGTCGAACTTGTAGTACTGCGCCGCCCACATCTGGTGCTGACCGACATCGGAGGTGACGATGGCCTTGCCGGCGGTCACCTCGTACAGCTTCTCGATGACGTACTGCGGCATGATGACGTTCTTCTTCCTGGTGTACTTCATGCACTGCTTGGCACGCCAGGCATCGATCTCGTGCCACCACGCAGCCAGAGCCTGTGCGTCGGGAGCGGCATTGCCGGCGTCGAGCAGACGGAGCATCTCGTCGAGCACGTCGGGAACGTTGCCGACGATCGGGACGTCGACCTTCACCCGCTTCGAGATCGACGAGGGGTCGATGTCGACGTGGATGATCTTGCGCGGGATCGAGGCGAAGTTGTCCGGATTGCCGATCACCCGATCGTCAAAACGGGCGCCGATGGCGAGCAGCACGTCGCAGTGCTGCATCGCCAGGTTGGCCTCGACCGTGCCGTGCATGCCGGGCATGCCGAGGAACTGCGGGTCGGTCGCCGGATACGCTCCGAGGCCCATCAGGGTATTGGTGATCGGAAAGCCGAGACGGCGGACAAGGCGGGTCAGTTGCTCGGCGCCATTGGCGAGAATGACCCCGCCACCGGTATAAATCATCGGCCGTTTGGCCTCGAGCAGCAGGTGTACAGCCTTCTTGATCTGGCCCAGATGGCCTTTGACCACCGGGTTGTACGAGCGCATCTGGATGCTTTCCGGGTACTCGAACTTGCACTTGGCGGCAGTGACGTCCTTCGGGATGTCGACGACAACCGGACCGGGACGACCGCTGTTGGCGATGTAGAAGGCCTTCTTCAACGTCAGCGCGAGTTTGTGCACGTCGTTGACGAGGAAGTTGTGTTTCACGCAGGGCCGTGTGATGCCGACGGTGTCGCATTCCTGGAAGGCGTCCTGGCCGATGTAGTCGTTCGGCACCTGTCCGGAGATGACGACGACCGGGATCGAATCCATGTAGGCGGTGGCGATCCCCGTCACCGCATTGGTTGCGCCCGGGCCGGAGGTGACGAGCGCGACGCCGACCTTGTTCGAAGAGCGGGCGAGGCCATCGGCGGCGTGCACCGCTGCCTGCTCGTGACGGACGAGAATGTGCTTCACCTGATCCTGCTTGAACAGTGCATCATAAATGTGCAGCACGGCGCCACCAGGGTAGCCGAATACATACTCGACCTTTTCTTCCTGCAGGCACCTGATTACAATCTCCGCACCGGTCATCATCGTCATTGCCGTCGCCCCAGCAAGCAAATTGCGTTAAAAAAAGTCTGCAACGTTAAAGCTTTGGCCCCGATTGGTCAAGGCGTTCACGACGATCACCGACCGCGGGACCCGCTTCCAACCTGAAAACGCAAGGATTTTCGCTCTGGCCAGCCAACGCGAACTGTCAGATTTTCTGACTGCCGTCGAACGTCGCGCATTCAAGCAGGCAATGTTCGCCGTGCACAACGAAGAATCAGCGCTCGACATCGTCCAGGACGCGATGATGAAGCTCGCCGAGAAGTACGGTGACCGTCCGGCCGAAGAGCTGCCGCTGCTGTTCCAGCGCATCCTGCAGAATACCATTCGCGACTACTATCGACGCAGCAGGGTACGCTCCATGTGGACGACCTTGCTGTCGGCGCTGTCGCCAAGCGATGACGAGGATCACGATCCGCTCGAAACCTTCGGCAGCGAATCGGGGTCCTACAGCCCGCAGCTTCCCGAAGAGCAGCTCGAGCAGACGCAAGTCCTGGCGATCATCGAGAAAGAGATCCAATCTTTGCCAGCGCGTCAACGCGAAGCCTTTCTTCTGCGTTACTGGGAAGACATGGACGTCGCCACGACGGCAGCCGCCATGGGTTGCTCGGAGGGCAGCGTCAAGACGCATTGCTCGCGTGCCAATCACACGCTGGCGGCAGCACTGAAGGCCAAAGGAATCACCTTATGAATCACCTTGTGAAAGAACAGCATTTTGCCTACAAGCTCAGGCAGCACCTGAATCGCGGCCTGCACGAGTTGCCGAACGAAACGCGACTGCGCCTGGAGGACGGGCGGCGGCGCGCACTGGCACGGCAAAAGGTTGCCGTGCGTCACTCCGTGTTCGCCGGAGTCGCCGGCTTCCTGCTGCAGCAGGCCGACAATCTGCGTCTCAGGCAGGTGGGTCTTGCCCTTCTCGTCGCGCTTGGTATCGGCACCTACACCTTCTGGCATGCCGAACAGAGCATCGCCGAACTCGAGGTCATCGATAGCGCGCTGCTCTCGGATGAACTTCCGGTTGCCGCCTTCACCGACAAGGGCTTTGCTGCATGGCTGACAAGCTCAGCGTCGCAGTAGCAGTTCTGGCAAGTCTGTTGGCGTTGCCGGTGTCGGCTGAGGTATCTGGGCCATCGGCGATCGTCACCCCGGCGCAACCGCAGTGGACCGAACTGACGGTGGAGCAGCGGATCGTCCTCGCACCGCTGAGTGACGATTGGGATAGCCTGGAGTCCAACCGCCAGAAGAAGTGGCTGGGTATCGCACGGCGCTTTGCCAGCATGACGCCCGCCGAGCAGAGACGGATTCAGACGCAGATGCAGGAGTGGGGCAAGCTGACGCCGGCACAGCGGGCGCAGGCGCGTGAGAACTTCATCACCGCCAAGCAGTTGCCGGCCGAGAAGAAGGAGCAACTGCGGCAGAAGTGGGAAGAATACTCGAGTCTGCCGGAAGAGGAAAAGGAGCGGCTCAAGCAACAGGCAGCCAGCAAGCCGGTGGCGAAGCCTGGGCACTCCCCGCTGGGCACGCTCCCTGCCCCCGGCCAGCACCATGTCCAGCCAGGACCGGGGGCCGCCACGGCAGCGAAAGCGGGCACCGACGGAGTCGCTGCCGTGCCGTCGCCAGCACCTGGAAACGCGGAGGTGCAGTCGGCGGAAGCGGCTCCGGCAGGGGGCGCTGGCGACCCGGGGCGCTGACACCGTGTCGCTCGTGCAGGCTGCCGGCAGGCCCGGGATTGCCCGGCGTCTCGCCAGCATGTGTTACGAGTCGCTGCTCGCCCTGGCCGTCCTTGCCGTCCTCCTCGTCCTGCCGCATCTCATCCTGGGCGCCTTCGCCCAGCGCGTGGCCTCGCCGCGCATCATCCAGGCACATGGCTTTCTGGTCCTGCTGATCTATTTTCTCTGGTTCTGGTTGCATGGCGGACAAACCCTTGCCATGAAGACCTGGCGCATCCGCCTGGTGAGTCGTGACGGTCTGCCCCTCCGGCCGCTGCAGGCGTTGCTGCGCTATCTTCTCTGCTGGCCGAGCATTCTGCTGGGCGGTGCCGGCATTGCCTGGGCCCTCCTCGATCGTGAGGGGCAGTTTCTGCATGACCGTCTGGCAGGGACGCGACTGATCCTTGCCTGAAACGCGGCAGCCCGCCTCTCAGCGCCGCTCGACCCACCAGATCATCAGCCCAGCTGCCAGCAGGAACAGGACCGACGGAGCCGCCGCACTGAGGAGCGGCGGCCAGCCGTGGATCGCCCCAAGATTCGAGGACAGGCCGTTGAGGGTGTGAAAGAGGACGCCGATCATGACCCCGACGAAGATCTGCAGGCCGATCCCCGATGAACGCTGGTGTCCGGCGGAAAACGGCAGGGCGAGGGCAACCATGACCAGACCCGCCAGCGGATAGACGATCTTCTTCCAGAATGCGATGTCGTAACGGTTGGTTCGCTGGCGATTGTCGGAGAGATGTCTGGTATACGCCGACAGGTGGCGCAGCGACATGCGGTCGGGCGAAAGCATGAGCACGGCGAGGATCTCGGGATTCAATGCCGAGCGCCAGGACATCTCTGGCAGTTTCTCTACCCTGGCGCTTTCGTTCAGCAACACGGTGTGGGCAACGTCGGTCAGGTTCCAGCCATTGGCAGCGGTGAATTCCCCCGCGGCTGCCTCGGTGACGCTGCGCAGCTTGCCCTCCTCGTCAAACTGGTAGATCCGGATGCCGCGCAGGCTCCTGTCGGAGAGGAGCACGCGGATGTTGATGAAGCTCCTCTCGTCCTTGACCCAGAGCCCTGAACGCAGATTGCGCACACCGCGCAGTTCCTGCATCGTGCGCCCGCGTTCCTTCAGTCGCAACTGGCTGGCGGCATGCTCTGCCGGTGGCGCGACGTACTCGCCGATCAGGAAGGTGAGGACGGCAAACGCAGCGGCGATCTGGCACAGGCAGACGAGCAGCTTGCCGGTTGACAGGCCGGATGCCCGCAGCACCGTGATCTCGGAGTGTCGGGACAGGTTGGCCAGCGCATACAGGGTGCCGATCAGGATGGCCAGCGGCATCAACTCGTACGTCCTGCCTGCGAGGCGCAGCAGGACGTACACGAAGGCATGCTGAAGCCTGTAGCCACCCTGGCCGAGATTGCCCACCTCGCCGAGCAGGTCGAAAAAGGCGAAGAGCGCCAGGAAGGCCAGCAGGACGAGCAGAATTGCGGCTGCCACCTCGCGCGCGATGTAGCGCTGATAGACCTTCATCGCGAAAGCCGCAGGAACGACGAGACGGCAATCCGCTTGTAGAAGAGGACGGGCAGGAGGCCCAGCATCAGCAGATGGATGGCGAGCAGGGCGACGGCAAAGGAGAGCTTGCCACGCGCCACCCACTCCTGGCCGATGGTCACCAGATTGTTGTAGAGCAGATAGGCCAGGATCGCCAGCAGCATGTTGGCCGAACGACCGGCCCGCGGGTTGACGAAGGAGAGCGGGATCGACAGCAGCGCCAGGATCACTGCCGAAATCGGCAGGCTGAGACGCCCCAGGAGTTCGCTCCGGTGCGGGCGCGAATCGTGCGCCAACAGTTCCAGGGTGCCCATGCTGCGCGGCGTCTGGACGACGCCCCGCGCCTCCTTCGTCTCCAGGCGAACCGCATAGCGTGCATACTCGATCTGGCTGAACTCGGCGCTTCCGGGCGCAAACTCGTATCGGCGACCTTCCTGGAGAACGATGAAGCGATCGCCATTGGCGGCGATCTCCTGGTGTCCCGTGCCGGCAACGGTGATTCCCAGGCGGTCGGGGCGCGTGTCGCTGACGAAGACGTTGCGCACGTGGCTCGTGTCATCGGCGACCTCTTCGACAAACACCACGCGGTTGCCGGTCGAGGACTCCTGAAAGGTGCCCGGCGCCACCTGTCCGGCGTCCCTGCGCGTGCTGAGCTTGTTGCGGAACTCGACGCTTTCGGACAAGGCCCAGGGGGACAGAAAGAAGGTGAGTATGGCGATGGTCACCACCAGCGGGGCGGCGAAGGCGGCCACGGGGCGAATCCACGCCGTCAGCGGCAGGCCGCAGGCAAACCAGACCACCATCTCGGAATCCCGATAGGCGCGCGAGAGGCTGAGCAGGATGGCGACGAAAAGTGACAGTGACAGCAGGTGCGGCAGGTAGTTGAGTGCGGCAAAGCCGAGCAGTGCTGCTACGGCCTCGGCTTCGACCTTGCCCTGCACGGCCTCGTTGAGCAGGCGGATCAACTGCGTCGTGAGCATGATCGCGAAGAGGGCGGTGAAGACACCTGCCGCCGTTTGGGTAAACTCGCGCCGCACCGCCCGCTGAAAGATCATTCTTTGACTTTGCTGAAAAACTGCAGTGATAATCGGTATTTTTCTGAAACAGCACGCGTTTGACGAGGAGGGGGTCGGTGGAATTTAGCATAAAAAGTGGCAGCCCGGAGAAGCAGCGCAGTGCCTGTGTGGTGGTCGGCGTCTTCGAGCCGCGCAAGCTGACGCTGACCGGGGAACTCCTCGACAATGCAGCCCGGAATCATCTGTCGGACATCATCCGGCGCGGCGACATGGAGGGAAAGGCGGGTTCCACACTGTTGCTGCACAACGTTCCCGGAACCCTGTGCGACCGCGTCTTGCTGGTTGGGCTCGGCAAGGAAAAGGAGTTTGGCGACAAGGAGTTCGCCGACGCCATCCGGGCAGCCGTGCGGACGCTGAACGAGACCGGATCGTTCGACGGAACGGTCTTTCTGACCGACACCGCCGTCAGAAGGCGCAGTACGGCATGGCGTGTGCGGCAGGCAGTGATCGTTGCGCACGAGGCGGTCTATCGCTTCGATCAGTTCAAGAGCAAGAAGGACAAGGTGCGCCGGCCGCTGCGCAAGCTGACCTTCGTCGTCGACCGGCGGAACGAACTGGCTGCCGCCGAGGCCGCCCTGATGCAGGGCCAGGCGATCGGCGAGGGCGTCAACCTCGCCAAGAACCTCGCCAACCTGCCGGCCAACGTATGCACCCCGAGCCATCTTGCCGACACCGCGCAGAAGCTGGCCGCCGAGCACAAGCTCGACTGCCAGATCATCGACCGTGACGAGATGGCAGCCCTCGGCATGCATTCGTTGCTCGCCGTCGCCAGCGGCTCACGGCAGCCACCCAAGCTGATCGTCCTGCACTACAGGGGGGGCAAGGGGGACGACAAGTCGCTGGCGCTGATCGGCAAGGGCATCACGTTCGATACCGGGGGAATTTCACTCAAGCCGGCCGCCGAAATGGACGAGATGAAGTACGACATGTGTGGCGCTGCCAGCGTGCTCGGTACCATCAAGGCGGTGGCAATGATGAAGCTGCCGCTCAACCTGACGGTGATCGTTCCGGCGGCGGAGAACATGCCCGGCGGGGGGGCAACGCGGCCTGGTGACATCGTCACCTCGATGTCCGGGCAGACCATCGAGATCCTCAACACCGATGCCGAAGGCCGACTGATCCTGTGCGATGCGCTGACCTATGCCGCCCGCTTCGACCCGGAGACGGTGATCGACGTCGCCACGCTCACCGGTGCCTGCGTGATCGCTCTCGGCCACGTCGCCACTGGCCTTTTTGCCAACAACGACACGCTGGCGCGCGAGTTGGTGCATGCCGGTGATGAGGCACATGATCGCGCCTGGCAGATGCCGTTGTGGAACGACTATCAGGACTTGCTCAAGAGTCCTTTCGCCGACATGTCGAACATCGGCGGCCGTTCGGCCGGCAGCATCACGGCTGCCTGCTTTCTTGCCCGCTTTGCCAGAAAGTACGTCTGGGCGCATCTCGACATCGCGGGTACCGCCTGGAAGTCGGGGAGCGACAAGGGCGCGACCGGCAGACCGGTTTCGCTGCTGGTGCACCATCTGCTCAAACGCGCCGGAAAACTCCATTGACGAAGGTCTTCTTCTACCACAATGCCGCCGACCGGGTGGCAACGGCAGCCAGCCTGATTGCCAGGACGGTCGGCCAGAAGAAGGCGTTGCTCGTCTATGTTCCCGATGCCGCGGTTGCCGCGGCACTCGACCGTCACCTCTGGTTGCATCCGCCGACCGGCTTCGTGCCGCATGTCGACATCGATTCACCCCTGGCCGCAGAAACGCCGGTGGTCATTGCCAACCGGCTCGATGCCATCGACCGTGATGAGCGGTTGTTCAATCTGGCGCCCGATGTGCCGCCGGGGTTCTCACGTTTCAACAGCCTGATCGAGATCGTCGGCCAGGGTGACGAGGAGCGCCTTGCCGGGCGCGAGCGCGCCCGCTTCTACCGGGACCGCGGCTACGAGATCCAGTACATCGATCAGTCTGGGAGAACCTGATGGCGGAAGATGGCGACCTGATCAGCCGCGCGGATTCGTTGATCAATGCCGATGCCGGCGCGGCCGGCAGCGAGCGTCGCGGCAACCAGCGCCATGGGCGGCGACGGCGCAGCTTCGTCGCTTCGACGGCGGAGCGGAATGACACCGAAGACGGTGCCGCAGCCGCAACGGCCGGCGAGGACGAGGATCTGCCGTTGCTGACCGAAGTCGTCCTGCCGGCGGTGGATGCCGCCGCAGCGGCGCCGACGGCGTCCACTGATGTCCTGCGTCCGCTGCTCGCCGGGGAGCTTGGCCGCCTGCTCGAGCAGCGGCTGGCCAGCGAAACGCCCGCCCTCATCGCGTCGGCCCTGGACAGCGCCGGCGAGCAACTGCGTCAGGGGATTGCGGCTGCCATCGCTGCCGCGCTGGGCGACTTCCTGGCGCAGCGCGGCCAGTTGCCGCTGCCGCTGCCGCTGCCGCTGCCGCTGCCGCTGCCGCTGCCGCTGCCGGCGCTCGAGGAGACCGCGCCGCCAGGTCCGGACGGGCCACGGCCGTCCGCAGCGGAGCCCATGCACGATCGTCTATAATGTGCCTCCCTGTATTTCGTCTGATGGGTGCCCATGGACCTCGCCAAGAGCTTTGAACCGGCAGAGATTGAACGCCGCTGGTACCCGACCTGGGAAGAGAGGGGTTACTTCGGCGCTGGTCTGGATGCCGGTAGAAGCAGTTCCTTCTGCATCCTGCTGCCGCCGCCAAACGTCACGGGCACCCTGCACATGGGGCACGGCTTCAATCAGGCGATCATGGATGCGCTGACGCGCTACCATCGCATGCGCGGTGACAACACGCTGTGGCAGCCGGGTACCGATCATGCCGGGATCGCGACGCAGATTGTCGTCGAGCGCCAGCTCGATGCCGAGGGCGTTTCCCGGCACGATCTCGGGCGGGAGAAGTTCCTGCAGAAGGTGTGGCAGTGGAAGGAGTTCTCCGGCAGTACCATCACCCGCCAGATGCGCCGCCTCGGCACCTCACCCGACTGGAGTCGCGAGCGTTTCACGATGGACGCAGGACTGTCGCGCACGGTCACCGAGACTTTCGTCCAGCTCTACCGCGAGGGACTGATCTATCGCGGCAAGCGCCTGGTCAACTGGGATCCCGTCCTGCAGACCGCGGTCTCCGACCTCGAGGTCGTCCAGGAAGAGGAGCGCGGACAACTGTGGCACATCCGCTACCCGCTGGCCGATGGCAGTGCTTCGCTGGTCGTCGCCACGACACGCCCGGAGACGATGCTCGGCGACACCGCGGTGATGGTCCATCCCGACGATGAGCGCTACCGCCACCTGCTGGGCAGGATGGTCCGGCTGCCCCTCTGTGGGCGCGAGATCCCGATCATTGCCGACGCCTACGTCGATCTCGCGTTCGGCACCGGCTGCGTCAAGGTGACGCCGGCACACGATTTCAATGACTACGCGGTGGGTCAGCGGCACCAGTTGTCAGTGATCCCGATCCTGACGCTCGACGCACGCATCAATGACAATGCCCCCGAGCGCTATCGCGGCCTTGATCGCTTCGCCGCGCGCGAACTCGTGGTCAGCGATCTCGAGCAGCAGGGCTTCCTCGACAAGGTCGAGCCGCATCTCCTGAAGGTTCCGCGCGGCGATCGCACCGGTGTCGTCATCGAGCCGATGCTCACCGACCAGTGGTTCGTGGCGATGAGCAAGCCCGGCTCTGACGGCAGCAGCATCGCCGGCAAGGCTCTCGCCTGCGTCGCTTCGGGCGACATCCGCTTCTTCCCGGAGAACTGGGTCAACACCTACAACCAGTGGCTGAACAACATCCAGGACTGGTGCATCTCGCGGCAACTGTGGTGGGGTCACCAGATCCCCGCCTGGTACAGCGAGGACGGGCGGGTCTTCGTCGCGCACGACGAAGCCGAGGCGAGAGCGGAAGCGAACGCAGCCGGCTGCCCGGGGCCGCTGGTGCGCGACCCGGACGTCCTCGACACCTGGTATTCGTCGGCGCTTTGGCCCTTCTCGACGCTCGACTGGACGCCGCGATGGCCAGCCGAGAGCAACCCCGCACTGGAGCTCTATCTGCCGTCGACGGTGCTCGTCACGGGTTTCGACATCATCTTCTTCTGGGTCGCGCGGATGGTCATGATGACGCGGCACATCACCGGCCGCATCCCCTTCCGGCATGTCTATGTCCACGGCCTCATCAGGGACGCCGAGGGGCAGAAGATGAGCAAGTCGAAGGGCAACGTGCTCGACCCGATCGACCTGATCGACGGCATCGGCCTCGAGGCGCTGATCGAGAAACGTACCACTGGCCTGATGAATCCAAGGCAGGCCGAGCAGATCGAGAAGCGCACGCGCAAGGAGTATCCGCAAGGGATTCCCGCCTTTGGTACCGATGCACTGCGTTTCACCTTTCTCTCGCTCGCCAGCCCGGGACGCGACATCAAGTTCGATCTTGGCCGCTGCGAGGGCTACCGCAATTTCTGCAACAAGCTGTGGAACGCGAGCCGCTTCGTTCTGATGCACACTGCCGGGCACGACTTGGGCCTCGATGTCTGCGCTGGCGGCGACTGTGCAACGAATCTTGACTTCTCCTTCGCCGACCGCTGGATCGTCAGCCGGCTGCAGCGCACCGAGGCCGAACTGGCACAGCACTTCGCCGACTACCGTTTTGATCTCCTGGCGCGGTCGCTCTACGAATTCGTCTGGGACGAGTTCTGTGACTGGTACGTCGAGTTGTCGAAGGTGCAACTGCAGCAGGGGAGCGAAGCGCAGGTGAGGGCGACACGCCGGACGCTGGCACGCGTACTGGAGGCGGTTCTCCGTCTGGCCCATCCGCTGCTGCCGTTCATCACCGAGGAGCTGTGGCAGGCGGTGGCGCCGATCGCGGGTCGCAGGACGCATGACTCGGTGATGCTGGCAGCCTATCCGCAGGCGCAGCCGGAGAAGATCGATGCGCATAGCGAAGGCAGCGTGCAGCAGTTGAAGGCACTGGCCTACGCCTGCCGCAATCTGCGCGGTGAGATGAACCTGTCGCCGGCCGTCCGGGTGCCACTGCTCGCCTGCGGCAGGGGGCCGTTGCTGGCCGAATTCGCTCCCTACCTGAAGGCGCTGTGCAGGCTCTCGGAGATGCAGATCGTTGCCGACATTCCGGACAACACCAATGCGCCGATTGCCGTCGTCGGCGAAACGAAACTCATGCTGCAGGTGGCGGTCGATGTCGCCGTCGAGTGTGAACGGCTCGACAGGGAGATTGCACGGCTCAGCGGTGAGATCGGCAAGGCAAGGGCCAAGCTGGCCAACGCGAGCTTCGTTGCGCGTGCTCCGGCGGCGGTGGTCGAGCAGGAGAGACGACGCCTCGATGGCTTCATCGCCACATTGGCCGAACTGGAGCCGCAGCGCGCACGCCTCGGGCGCGGCCAGGCGTCGGCCGGTCGCTGACGAAGTCCGACGGTCGCGGCGGCTCTACGGTGCCGCCGCAGTTCAGCCGGCAAGCGTTACCGGAATCAGTCCGCGCAGGGCGTTGCCGAGGTAGAGGCATGCGGCGTGCTGCAGGTCAGAGCGGTGCAGGATCTGTTCGATCGCACGTCCCGAAGCGAGCAACTGTCGCCGCAGGACTCCCGGCAGCAGACCGCACGAAACGGGCGGCGTCAGGAGCCGTCCACCGCGCTCGACGAAAACGTTGCTGCGGGCGCCTTCGCAGACCTCACCGCGTTCGTTGCAGAAGATGGCGTCGAACACCGCTGGCCGGTCCGCCAGGGCCTTCAGCGCGCGATCGTAACGAGACCGTCGTGTCGTCTTGTGGCGCAGCAGGTAGTCATCGGCCGACACGGCCTCGCTGGCGAACAGTGCCGTGTACTCTGCCGCTGCGTCGTCGGGCAGTGGCGACACGCTGCTGGCATGGCTGCCATCGTGCCGGAGAAGCAGGCGAACCCGGAATGCGCCTGCAGGGTGGGCGGTCGCGGCGGCGGCGAGGGTCGCCGACAGGCTGGGCAGGACACAGGTGAAGCCAAGGCTGGCAGCGGAAGCCTGCAGGCGCTCGAGGTGCAGGCGCAGCAGGGGATAGCGGCCGGCTTCGAGGCGCAGCGTCTCGAACAGCTCGAATCCCGGATCCGAGCCGACCAGGAAGCTCGCCTTGAGCAGGCATTCGGCGTATTCGCTCGCGGCATCGGCGTCGGCGACGATGCCGCTGCCAACGCCGATCCGGGCGTCGCCGTGCGGGCCAAGTTCAAGCGTGCGGATGGCGACGTTGAAGCGGCAGTCGCCGCCCGGGGCCAGCCAGCCAAGGGCGCCGGTATACAGGTGGCGCGGCGTATCCTCCAGTTCGGCGATGCGCTGCATGGCGCGGATCTTCGGCGCGCCGGTGATCGAGCCGCAGGGAAAGAGCGCGCCGAACAGGTCCGCCAGGCTTGCCCCGGGCAGCTCGGCGGCAATCGTGGACACCATCTGCCAGAGCGTCGGGTAGGCCTCGGTCTCGCACAGGGCAAGCACGCGAACCTTGCCGGGCTGTGCCAGCCGTCCCAGATCGTTGCGGAGCAGGTCGACGATCATGATGTTCTCTGCCCGCTCCTTGGGCGACGCGATCAGCGCAGCCCGCTGCGCTTCATCCTCGTCTGCCGTTTGGCCGCGGGCAGCCGTGCCCTTCATCGGCCGCGTCAGCACGCGGTCCGCCTGGCGTTCGAAGAACAGCTCGGGCGAGAACGACAGGATCGTCTCGGCGCCGACCGTCAGGTAACCGCCATAACGGACGGGTTGCCGTGGCCGCAAGCGCTGGTACAGCGCCAGTGGGCTTCCGTAGACGCGACAGCACATGGGAAACGTCAGGTTGATCTGATAGCAGTCGCCATCAGCGATCCAGCGGCGAATCTGCCGTACCTGCGCCGCGTGTCGTGCAGCGGCGACTGTCGGCAGCAGATCGGCGATTCCCGCCGCTCGCTCCTGTTCGGGAAGGGCAGCCACGCGCGCGGCAAGGAAGCGGCTGACGGCTTGCGCGTCGAGCCATTCACCACGCTCGAAAACCCAGGCGCGCATGACCGGACCGGCCGGGGGCAGCGCAGCGGCGGCCTTCTCGAACGAGGCTGCGAGCGCGTAATCGGCGGCCAATGCAACCCATCGCCCGGCAACGAGTTCGGCCTCGATGGTTGCGAAAAGGGGTACGGGATCGTCGCTCGCGGCGAGTTGGTAGCTTCGGCACCAGCCATCAAGCAGCAGTGCGTCGCCGCGATCACCATCGAACAGCGCAAAATCCCTGCTGCCGGACATCAGTCTGCAGGCGCCTGCGTCCTCACGCGGCGCGCGTTGCGGTTGACGCCTGAGTCACTTGCGCCGGAGAAAGAACTCGAAGACCTTTCCTGTCTCGGAACGCGACAACAGCTCATTGCCCGTCTGTCTGGCGAATGCCTCGAAATCCTTGACGGCGCCGGGGTCGGTCGCCAGTACATGCAGGACTTCGCCCGCCGACATTTCGGAAAGCGCCTTCTTGGTCCGCAGGATGGGCAAGGGGCAATTGAGACCCTTGACATCTAACTCTCGATCGAAATGCATGGCGTGATCCACAAGAAAGCCAAACCCCTATTGTAAACGTTAAAGCCCTGTCCTCTTCTGCTTCGCTTCCTCGGCCTGCAGTCGACGCAACTCGCGCAGGCGGGCGTCAACCGCCGACTGCTCGAAGAAACTCCCGTCGGCTGCCTGCTGCGCAAACTGCAACTGCTCGACGGCCGGTCCGAGCTGTCCCTGCAGCAAGTAGAACTCGGCCTGGGCGCGGTGCTGCTGCAGGCGCTTGCCGGTTGCCGAGAAGGTTCTGGCCAGCAGGCCGTGCAGCTTGTGGTCGGAAGCGTGGACCTGCAGCTGCGAATCGAGGAAGCTGCGTGCCTGCTCGTAGCGCTTCGCCGCGAGCAGGGCTTCGGCGTAACCGTAAACCAGCGCCATGGACTGCGGATGGCGCTGCAGGCCGTCACGGTAGATTGCCGCGGCGCCGCCCGGGTCGTTGTCGGCGATCCTGATCGTCGCGGCCAAGCCGGAAAGCAGCGGCGAAGAAGGTTTCAGGGCGGCGAGCGCATCGAACTCCCGCTGTGCTCCCGCGATGTCCTTTGCCCGCAGCAGCGAGTAGCTCAGCCCGTAGCGGATTGCCACCTCGGAGGCATACTTCTTCTCCCGCAGTTGTCTGCCGAACTCGCTGATCCCCTCCTGCGGTGTGCCCATCTGGGCTCGCAGCTTCGCCCGCACGAGCTGGAAGTCGAGACTGTCGGCCACCTGCCGGTAGGGGGCGCTCTGCGCCCGGTTCTGCATGTCCGACATCCGCTCGACGGTCAGCGGATGCGATCGCAGGTAGACCGGGGCGCTGTTTTCATAGACCCTGCCCGCCTGTTGCAGGCGGGCAAAGAAATCGGCCATGCCGCGGACGTCGAAGCCGGCCTGGCTGAGCGTCTGAAAACCTACGCGATCAGCCTCGCGTTCGAAATCGCGACTGTAGGCCAACTGTGCCTGTATCGAACCGGCCTGTGCCGAGGCGATGGCGGCGGTCGCCACTTGCGAGTTCGAGCGGGCGGCGAGCACACCGACGGCCATCGCGATCATGGTGGCGATCGAGCTCTGTTTTTCGCGCATGATCTGTCGTGCCAGGTGTGCCTGCAGCACATGCGAGATCTCGTGTGCCAGGACGGCTGCCAGTTCGGACTCCGACTGCGCCGTCAGCAGCGTGCCGGTGTTCACGCCGATGAAACCACCGAACATGGCAAATGCATTGACCGTGTTGTCGCGGACAAGGAAGAAGTAGCAGTCGGCAGTCGGGTTCGCGCTGGCCGCCACCAGGCGGCCTCCCAGGTTGTTGAGGTAATCCGACAGCTCGGGATCGTCGACGTAGCTTGGCTCGCGCAGGCGGATCTCGTTGAGAATCCGCTCGCCGATCTTGCGTTCGAGTTGTGGCGACAGCTCGGCACGGGCGGCCTCGCCCAAGTCTGGCAGTTCGTCCGTCGCCAGGGCTGATGAGACTGTGATGGTGGTTGCCACGAGCAACACGGTGGCGAGACGCGGCAGCGGCATCAAATGGGGCTTCCAGTCTTGGTGGAGGGCGATGGGTGATATCATACCGAACGACCATCCGACAAAGTGTGACCGAGCGTTACAGCGTCCGTCGGCGGTCCGCCTCTCTGGCCCAACTGCCTTGAACTCTTTCTCCGGCGATGTCTACGAGCCCTCTCTCCCATTTCGATCGGCACGGCCAGGCGCAGATGGTTGATGTCACGGCCAAGGCCGAGACCCATCGGTACGCGACCGCCACCGGCTCCATCTCGATGCGCCCGGAGACCCTGGCGCTCATCGCCCAAGGCTCGGCGAGCAAGGGAGACGTCCTGGGGGTGGCCCGGATCGCGGCGATTCAGGGCGCCAAACGGACGTCGGACCTGATCCCGCTTTGCCACCCGATTGCCGTGACCCGAATCAGCGTCGATTTCGAGATCGATTGCCAGGCCAGCAGCATCGCGTGCACGGCGCGTGTCGAGACTTTCGGACGCACTGGCGTCGAGATGGAGGCCTTGTCGGCGGTCAGCATCGGCCTGCTGACGATCTACGACATGTGCAAGGCTGCCGATCGCGGCATGCGCCTGGAAGGTGTTCGCCTGCTCGAGAAAGCCGGTGGCCGCTCCGGGCACTGGCAGGGGGACTGAAACGATGCCACCGGCACGGAAGGGCGACGTTGACCGCCTGCGCCGCCTGTTGCTCAAGGCGGCGACCACAGGCGTCAGTGCTGGCGCCCTGCTGGCAGCGGGCCTGCTGCGGCCAACGGCGGCTCTGGCGGCCGACTGGAACCGCGCCGCCTTTACCGCTACCAGTCTCTCCGAGGCCATTCGGGCGGCAGGTGCGGGTGGCTCCAGCGACAGCGGCAGTATCGTCATCAAGACGGTCGAGATCGCCGAGAACGGTGCGCAGGTGCCACTCGAGGTGATCAGCAACATCCCCGACAGCCAGAGCATCAGCATCTTCATCGAGAAAAACCCGATGCCGCTGGCAGCCAGTCTGACTTTCGCCAGGGGCGCGCAGGCGCGCGTCCGGCTGCAGCTCAAGATGGCCGAGTCATCACGCATCCGGGTCGTCGTCAGGGCGGCTGATGGCAAGAACCATCATGCCAGCCGTGAAGTCAAGGTGACTCTTGGCGGCTGCGGCGCCTGAGGGACGGGGGTCAAGGATGGGTGAAGCAATCAAGATCCGCGCCAGCCTGCAGGGCGACATCACCGAAATCCGTGTTCTCATGCCGCACCCGATGGAGACCGGTCAGCGCAAGGATCCCGACAGCGGGCAGTTGCTTCCAGCGCACTTCATACAGAGCTTCTCGCTGACCGCCAACGGTGCGCTCCTGGTCGGCGGCCAGCTGAATACCTCGATCTCGCGCAATCCACTGTTTTCCTTTTACGCTCGCGGACTGAAGGTGGGCGACCGGATCGCAGTCGAATGGTCCGATACGAGGGGTGACCGGCGTCGCGACGAAGTCATCGTCGCTGTGCCCCAGGCGGCGGCAGCCAAGGCGTCATAGCGACGGCTGGGCAAAAAAAACCCGCCAGAGGCGGGTACCTGGTGCGCCCCCGAAAGACTCAGGCGCGCGCGATATTCGATGCTTGCTTGCCCTTGGGGCCCTGCGTCACGTCGAAGGAAACCTTCTCGCCCTCTTTGAGGGTCTTGAATCCGCCCATGCTGATTGCGGAGAAATGGGCGAAGAGATCCTCGCTGCCATCGTCCGGGGTGATGAAGCCGAAACCTTTGGCGTCATTGAACCACTTCACTGTACCAGTTGCCATATTGCCACTTCCTTCAAAAAAGACTGAATCCGGGCATTGCCCGACTTGCATGCTTCCAAATCAACAATCGCCGACAAGGTATTTCGGACAGGCAGAAGAACCTCGCTACGCAACGAATCCGGAGCATGCCAGCTTTTTACGCTAAAGCAGGCGGCGACGTCAAGCTTTTTTGCTTGCCGCTGCGCGTGGGTCGTCGGCGGGTCGCCGAAACTGGCCACGGGTGGTATTGCGCATCCGTATGGACTGGTTAGAATTGGGCCATGGCAACAAAGCATCAAGACGGATCACTCCTCGAAACGAAGCGCACGCAGCTGGCGCCGCCGCCACTGTACAAGGTACTGTTGCTGAACGATGATTTCACACCGATGGACTTCGTCATCGTCGTTCTGCGAAGGTTCTTTGCAATGGATCGTGAACAGGCAACGCGGATCATGCTCAAAGTGCACACGGAAGGCAGAGGTGTCTGTGGGGTTTACCCGCGCGATGTCGCTGCCACCAAGGTGGAACAGGTCACAGGTTTCGCACGCAGCAACCAGCACCCGCTGGCGTGCGTAATGGAGGAGAACTGAATGATTGCGCAGGAACTTGAAGTGAGCTTGCACATGGCGTTCGTCGAAGCACGGCAGAAGCGTCACGAGTTCATCACCGTCGAACACCTCCTGCTGGCACTGCTCGACAATCCGTCGGCGGCCGAAGCGCTGCGCGCCTGTGGTGCGAACATCGAGCAGTTGCGCAAGGATCTGGCTCGCTTCATCGGCGAACACACGCCAACGGTGTCGGGTGAGGACGAGATCGATACGCAGCCGACGCTGGGTTTTCAGCGCGTCATCCAGCGCGCCATCCTGCATGTCCAGTCCTCGGGGCGCAAGGAGGTGAACGGGGCCAACGTCCTTGTGGCGATCTTCGGCGAGAAGGATTCGCACGCGGTCTACTACCTCCAGAAGCAGGGCGTCACGCGCCTGGATGTGGTCAACTTCATTTCGCACGGGATCAGCAAGGTGCCGCAGAACTCGCCTCGCAGCGAACCGGAAGCCGAGCCGGAAGCCGAACCGCAGGCGGCCGCCGGCCCGCTCGACAGCTACACGATCAACCTCAATGCGCTCGCCTTGCAGGGCAAGATCGATCCGCTGATCGGCCGTGACACCGAGCTTGAACGAGTGATTCAGACCCTCTGCCGGCGGCGGAAGAACAACCCCTTGCTGGTCGGGGAGGCGGGTGTCGGCAAGACGGCGATTGCCGAGGGGCTGGCGCGGCGGATCGTCGAGAGCGACATTCCGGAGATCCTGGCCAAGGCCAACGTCTATTGCCTCGACATGGGCTCGCTGCTGGCGGGCACCAAGTACCGCGGTGATTTCGAACAGCGCCTGAAAGGGGTCCTCAAGCAGCTGAGCGAGAACCCGCAAGCGATCCTGTTCATCGACGAGATTCACACCCTGATCGGCGCTGGGTCGGCTTCCGGCGGCACCCTCGACGCGTCGAACCTCCTCAAGCCCGCCCTTTCCACCGGGCAGCTGAAGTGCATCGGCGCGACGACCTACAACGAGTATCGCGGCATCTTCGAGAAGGATCATGCACTGTCACGACGCTTCCAGAAGATCGACGTCAATGAGCCATCGAGCGCCGAGGCGGTGGAGATTCTCAAGGGGCTCAAGTCACGCTTCGAGGCGCATCACGGAATCAAGTACTCGGCTGCCGCACTGACGTCGGCCGTCGAGCTGTCGGTTCGCTTCATCACCGACCGGCACCTGCCGGACAAGGCGATCGATGTCATCGACGAAGCGGGCGCAGCGCAAAGGATTCTGCCGAAGTCGAAGCAGAAGAAGCTGATCGGCAAGATCGACATCGAGGAGATCGTCGCCAAGATTGCCCGCATCCCCTCGACCCACGTCTCGTCCGATGACCGCAACAACCTGCGCAATCTTGACCGGGACCTGAAGGCGGTGGTGTTTGGCCAGGATGCCGCCATCGATGCGCTCGCCCGGGCGATCAAGATGGCGCGATCGGGTCTGGGCAATCCGACTCGACCGATCGGCAGTTTCCTCTTTTCCGGCCCCACCGGTGTCGGCAAGACCGAGGTCGCCAAGCAGCTGGCCTATTGCCTCGGCAACGAGCTGGTGCGCTTCGACATGTCGGAGTACATGGAACGGCATGCGGTTTCCCGCCTGATCGGTGCTCCGCCCGGCTACGTCGGCTTCGATCAGGGTGGTCTGCTGACCGAGGCTATCACCAAGAAGCCCTACAGCGTCCTGCTGCTCGACGAGATCGAGAAGGCACATCCGGACATCTACAACATCCTCCTGCAGGTCATGGACCACGGCACGCTGACCGACAACAATGGCCGCAAGGCGGATTTCCGCAACGTCGTGATCATCATGACCACCAACGCTGGCCAGGAGGCGATCCAGAAGGCAACGATGGGCTTCACACCGTCGCGGCAGGCCGGTGACGAGATGGCCGAGATCAGGCGCATCTTCACACCCGAGTTCCGCAACCGGCTTGATGCGACCATCTCTTTCCGGGCTCTCGACCACGAGATCATCCTGCGGGTGGTCGACAAGTTCCTGATGCAGCTCGAGGCCCAGTTGCATGACAAGAAGGTCGAAGTGGTGTTCACGGCTGCCCTGAAGGAGCATCTCGCAGCGAAGGGCTTCGATCCGCTGATGGGTGCCAGGCCAATGGCGCGGCTGATTCAGGATACCATCCGTGCCTCACTGGCTGACGAACTGCTGTTCGGCAGGCTGGCTCACGGCGGTCATGTCACGGTCGGCCTCGACGAGGACGACAAGGTGAAGCTGCTGTTCGAGGAAGAGCCAGAGGTCGTTGCCTGAGTTTCCCTTCACCAACGGCCATGCCGCAGGGTATGGCCGGTTTTTTCGCAGCGAGAGCGAAAGGCCAGAGTCATGAGTATCAGCACACCGGATCTGCTCGACAGACACGAGGCCAGGACAGTGGATGGCAGCGTCCGCGTCGTCGCGCCGATCTTCCAGCGTTACGGAGGACGACCGGGGTTCTGCGGGCGCATCGTCACGCTGAAGCTGTTCGAGGACAACTCACTGGTACGTGAAGTGCTTGCCGAGGACGGCCATGGCAAGGTGCTGCTGATCGATGGCGGCGGGTCGCTGCGCTGTGCTCTCGTCGGCGACCAGTTGGCCATCCTCGCGCAGCGCAATGGCTGGGAGGGAATCGTGGTGTACGGCTGTATTCGGGACTCGGAGCCGATCGCGCTCATCGATCTCGGTCTGCGTGCCCTCAATACCCATCCACTGAAGAGCATCAAGAAGGGTGTTGGCGAACGTGATCTGGCGGTCACTTTCGCCGGGGTCACGTTCCGGCCTGGCGAGTGGATATACGTCGACGCTGACGGAATCGTGGTCAGCGAGCAGCCACTGGACTGAAACGGGGGGTAATGCGTGAACTCTGCCATCGACCTGCTCAAGGCAATCCGTAGCGGACGTCTCCAGGAGGTGCTGGCGGTGCTCGATTCCGGTGCGCCGGTCGAGTTGCTCGACGGGCGCGGCGACCCGGGCCTGCCGCTGGGGGTGGCATGCTTCATGGGTTTTCCCGACATTGTCCGCGAGTTGGTCAGGCGGGGTGCCAAGGTCAATACGGCGGACAATTCGCAGCCGACCTCACCTTTGTCGATGGCCATCCGCGGCAAGCGGAAGGAAGTGCTCAAGGTGCTGATCGAACTCGGCGCCGAGGTCCCGCCGGGGCTGAACACCGGCCTCAGCGAGCAGGAAATCCTGGTCGCTCGCTGGCGTGGACAGCATTATGGTGGTGCGACCATGGCCCGGGCCACCGAATCCGCAGCGGACGCGCCGGACTACGAGGAGATCGAGATGGTGCGTTGCTATGGAACGGACACCTCCGTGCTCGACGCGGATCTGATCCGTGCCGCACGGGACATGGACAAGAAGTAGGGCGGTTGCGGGCGAAGGCAAGGGCGCCGATACGTTCCGGCAGTCGGCCGCAGGGCTTTTGAAGCGGATTGCCGCGGCCAGCCTGCGCCGGGCAGCAACCCCGCCGGCGTCTCCTCACCGATCCACTTGATGCGTTTCCTCCAGCGCTCGCTCGCGCCCGGCACGCTCGCCTGCCCGCGGCGATGTCTTCATGGCCTGCTGCCCGCCTCCGGCATGACGATGTTCACCTCGAGGACCTCGAAGTTGCCCTGTTTTTCGACCGATACCTTGATGTCTTCAGGGTTTACCGAGACATACTTCGAGATCACCGCCATCAGTTCCTGCTGCAAGGCCGGCAGGAAATCCGGTGTGCTGGTGCCGCCGTTGCGCTCGTGCGCGATGATCAGTTGCAGGCGCTCCTTGGCGATCGCTGCCGTCTTCGGTTTGCTGCCGAAGATGAGGGAGAACAGGGACATCCTCATCTACCCCCGAACAATCGCTTCAACAGGCCCGGCTTTTCGTAGTCGACGAAGCGCAATGGAATGCTCTCGCCAAGGAAACGCGCGACGACGTCGAGGTAGGCTCCGGCGACGTCGGTACCGGCAAGATGGACCGCTGGCGTACCAGCGTTTGAGGATTGCAGTACCGCTTCGGACTCCGGGATGACACCGATGATGGGGACGCGCAGGATCTCCTGCACGTCTTTGTACGACAGCATCTCGCCATCATTGACGCGCTTCGGCGAGTATCGGGTGATCAGCAGGTGCTCCTTGACCGGCTCGACACCGAGCAGCGCGCGCCGCGACTTGGCCTGAATGATGCCCAGAATGCGGTCGGAATCGCGGACCGAGGAAACTTCCGGGTTGCTTACCACCAGAGCTTCGTCGGCAAAGGTCAGCGCCATCACCGCCCCTTTCTCGATACCTGCCGGTGAGTCGCAGACGACGTAGTCGAAGCCCATGTGTTCCAGATCCTTGAGGACCTTTTCCACGCCCTCCTCGGTCAGGGCATCCTTGTCGCGGGTCTGTGAGGCCGGCAGAACGAAGAGATTTCCGCTTTCGACATGCTTGTCCTTGATCAGCGCCTGGGTGAGCGTTGCCTCACCATTGAGGACGTTGACCAGATCATAGACGACCCTGCGCTCGCAACCCATGATCAGATCGAGATTGCGCAGGCCGACATCGAAATCGATCACGGCCGTTTTGTAACCACGCAGGGCGAGGCCCGAGGCAAAGCTGGCACTGGTGGTGGTCTTGCCCACTCCGCCTTTGCCGGATGTTACGACGACAATACGTGTCACGAATGTTTCCCCGCAAGTCAAAGACGCGATTCTACCTGCAGAATGTTCATTCTGCTGCAAGCCAGGCGGCCACGCAGCAGTTCTCATTTTAGATTCCATGGTAGCGGGTGGTGAGGGTAGAGACTGTTGGAAGGGGTAAATCAGCCGGTGTCTGGGGCGTTGGGAGCGAGGCGCTGCTGCATGAAGCGCATGAGGTGATCCCAGTCATCGAACGGCAGGTACTGTAGCAAGGCGCGCAGGTGTTCGAAGAAGGTACGGCGGGAGG
>JAGFNJ010000048.1 GCA_017592775.1 Candidatus Accumulibacter conexus
CCTGCTGCCCTCCCGCCGTACCTTCTTCGAACACCTGCGCGCCTTGCTACAGTACCTGCCGTTCGATGACTGGGATCACCTCATGCGCTTCATGCAGCAGCGCCTCGCTCCCAACGCCCCAGACACCGGCTGATTTACCCCTTCCAACAGTCTCTACCCTCACCACCCTCTACCATGGAATCTAAAATGAGAACTGCTGCCGGATTGCGCGGCGATCTCGACCGCTTCGATCGGACCGATAGCGGCGTCCGCTGCCAAGGATCCTTTGGCGGACATGTTCGAATCGCCGCAACCCGCGGGCCGGCGGTCTCCCGCCGGCTGCGGATAGTTTTCCCGCACGCCGCGGATGGGCTTGCCAGATGGCTGGGCCAGGGTCTATCCTCTGCCCTCGGGGCCGGTCTGATAGTCCGGTGGCCGTGCGCAGCGGGTACTTCCTTTCATCGTTGCTGGCGGTTTTGCTCGTAAGTCCCTTTTCGTGCTCGAGGATGCTTGATGAAATCGACCTATTCCCGACCCGGCGCGCTGCTGACGGCGCTCGTTTTCGCCCTTTCGCCGGCATTCGCGCAGCAGCCACCGGCCGCATCGCCGGCGGCTGCTGCAAGTCCGGCGGCGAAGACCTTTTCGCAGCAGGAACTCGACCGGCTGCTGGCACCGATCGCCCTCTACCCGGATGCGCTGCTGGCGCAGATCCTGATGGCGTCAACCTATCCGCTGGAGGTCGTCGAGGCGGCACGCTGGGCGAAGGCCAATCCCAAGGTGACCGGCAAGGCGCTCGAGGATGCCATGGCGAAGCAATCCTGGGATCCCGCCGTCAGGTCGCTGACGGCAGTGCCGCAGGTGCTGCAGCAGATGAACGACAACCTCGACTGGATGCAGAAACTGGGCGATGCCTTCCTCGCCCAGCAGCAGGACGTGATGGACACGGTGCAGGGCCTGCGCGCGCGGGCCGATGCCACCGGCAACCTCAAGACGACCGAGCAGCAGGTGGTGCGGACCGAGGTGCAGGGCAGCCAGAAGATCTACGTTGTCGAGTCGCCGAAGCCCGAGGTGATCTATGTGCCCACCTATAACCCGACCGTCGTCTACGGGAGCTGGTGGTATCCGACGCCGCCCTACTACGTATACCCGCCTGCCTACGCCTATCCGCCCGGCGTCGCCTTCGCCACCGGCCTCTTCGTCGGCGCGGCGATCTGGGGCGCGTGCAGCTGGGGTTGGGGTCGCGGCAATGTCGATGTCAATGTCAATCGCTACAACTCGTTCAACCGCACCAACATCAGCAACAGGAACTGGAGTCACAACGTTGCGCACCGGGGTGGTGTGGCGTATCGCGATCAGAACGTTGCTCGCCAGTACAACCGCGGCGGCAACGCGCAGGCTTCCCAGGCGCGTGAGCAGTTTCGCGGCCGCGCCGAAAGCGGGCGTTCGGAGCTCAAGGGAATGGATCGCGGCGAGTTGAACGATCGCGTCAGGTCGGCCGACGATCGCTCGCGGGAGAATCTCGGCGGCCGCGGTGAAGGGGGTCGGGGCGAGGGCGGCCGTGCTGATGCCGGTCGTGGCGACGGTGGCCGTGGCGGTGATCGCGCTTCGGCCAGCGATCGCATGCAGGGTGGGGATCGTGGCGGTGCCGCAGCGGGGCGTGACCGTGCCGATGGCGGTGGTGCGCGGGCCGATGCCGGCGATCGTTTCGGCGGCGGCAGCCGGCAGCAGGGGTCGGGCTTCGGCGACCGTTCGGGCGGCGGCGGCTTTTCCGGTGTCGGCAACGGCGCGTCGACGCGTGAGGCCAGCCAGCGGGGCAGCGCCAGCCGGGGGGACATGGGCGGCAGCCGGGGAGGCGGCAGCAGCTTTGGCGGTGGCGGTGGTCGCAGCGGTGGCGGCGCCAGCTTCAGCGGCGGCGGTGGTCGGGGCGGTGGCGGTGGCGGCGGCTTCGGCGGTGGTGGTGGTGGCCGCGGCGGCGGCGGTGGACGTGGTCGCTAGGCAGCAGCGGTCCCCATTATCAGCGGAGAAGAAGACGATGAAGTTCAAGCAGATGATGCATTCCCTTGCCATTGCCGCGCTGATCGCCGCGGCGCCAGAGGTGGCAGCCACGACGGCGGCGCCGGCGAAGGCGGGCGCCGTGCAACAGCAGCGCCATGCCACGCCCGAGGAAGCGGCCAGCGCACTGGCCGAGGCCGTGCGCGCGGAGGACCCCAAGGCCTTGTTGGCGGTGGTCGGTCCGTCGGCGAAGAGTTGGCTGGCGAGCGGCGATACGGTTGCCGATCGCGCCGAGTGGCAACGGTTCCTGGCGGCCTACGACCGCAAGCATGGCATCGAGCGGTTGGGCGATGACCGCGCGCTGCTGCTGGCGGGCGACGACGACTGGCCTTTCCCGGCGCCGCTGGTGCGCAAGGGCGCGGGTTGGGTCTTCGACGCGAATGCCGGTCGCGAGGAGATCCTCAACCGGCGCATCGGCCGCAACGAGCTGGACACCATCCAGACGCTGCTGGCGGTCGTCGATGCCCAGCGCGAATATGCCGCCGGCGATCTCGACGGCAACGGTTCGTACGACTATGCACGTCGTTTCGTCTCCAGCGAGGGGACGCGCGACGGCTTGTTCTGGCCGGTTGCGGCCGATCAGCAGCCAAGCCCGCTGGGGCCGCTGGTTGCCGACGCGACACGCGAAGGTTATCGCCCGAGCGCAGCAGGCGGCCGCGCCTATCACGGATATCGTTTCCGGATTCTCAGCGCCCAGGGCCCGGCCGCATCGGGCGGCGCCTACAGCTATCTGGTCGATGGCCGCATGATCGGCGGTTTTGCGGTCGTCGCCTATCCGGTGAGCTACGGCGTCTCCGGGGTGATGAGTTTCATCGTCAATCACGACGGCATCGTCTACCAGAAGAATCTCGGCCGCAACAGCGAAGCGGTGGTGACGAAGATGCAGCGTTTCAATCCGGACGCCGGCTGGACGAAGGTCAAGCTCGACTAGGTCGAATACCGTACAGCGACGGCGCGGCGCGCCGGCCGCTTGCCGTGGCGGGTCCAGGCACCGGGTGCTGGTCGTTCGCTGCTACACAATCAGTACACCGGGCTGCCACCCGGACGTGGACAGTGGCCGGTCAAATCGGCCATAATCCGCCGAACTTTCGACGCTGCCCGCCATGAAGTTCCTCTTCGACCTCTTTCCCGTCATCCTTTTCTTCATCGCCTACAAGGTCTACGACATCTACGTCGCGACCGCGGTCGCCATCGCTGCCACTTTCGCGCAGATCGGCTGGCTGTGGTTCAGGGGTCGCAAGATCGACACGATGCTCTGGGTGAGCCTGGTGATCATCAGCGTTTTCGGTGGCATGACCCTCGTGCTGCACGACGAGGATTTCATCAAGTGGAAGCCGACGGTGCTCTACTGGGCCTTTGCTGCCACTCTGCTCGGCGGCTCGCTGTTGATGAAGAAGAACCTGATCCGCCTGCTGCTGGCCGAACAGATGCAGTTGCCGGAGGTTGCCTGGGAGAAGCTCAACTGGTCATGGATTGCCTTCTTCGCCTTCATGGGAGCGGCCAACCTCCTCGTCGCGTTCAATTTTTCGACCGACGACTGGGTCAACTTCAAGCTTTTCGGCGGCATCGGGCTGATGCTGGTCTTCGTGCTCGCGCAGGGGCTGCTGCTGTCGAAGTACATCGAGGAGAAGTGACGATGTTCTACATGATCGTTGGCGAGGACCGTCCCGGCTCGCTGGCTGAACGGCTCGCGGCGCGGCCGGCGCATGTCGAGCGGCTGCAGGCGCTGCAGGCCGAAGGTCGCCTGCTGCTGGCGGGTCCGTGCCCGGCGATCGACTCGCCAGACCCGGGGCCGGCCGGCTTTACCGGCAGCCTGATCGTTGCCGAGTTCGCTTCACTGGAAGCGGCGCGCACCTGGGCCGACGCCGATCCCTATGTCGCTGCCGGCGTGTACGCAGGGGTCAGCGTCAAGCCCTTCAGGAAGGTGCTGCCGGCGTGAGCGACGCGGCAACCGTCGTCGGCGACCCTGCGGATGTCGTCGGGCTGATCCGCCAGCGCCTTGCGGCACTGGCGCCGACCCAGCTCGAGCTGATCGACGACTCGGCCCGGCACGCCGGTCACGCCGGCGCCAGGAGCGGCGGCGGGCACTACCGCGTGTTGATCGTCGCCGAAGCCTTTGCCGGACAGCCACGGTTGCGACGTCACCGCCTCGTGCATGCGGCGCTCGGCGAGCTGATGCACGGCAGGATTCACGCGCTGAGCGTGCAGGCGCTGAGTCCGCAAGAGGCTTCTTCGGCGGCAGAACTGGCCGTCTGAATCGATTCACACTTTACCCCAACCCCCGAAAACAAGGAAACCCACACATGCACAAGCTTTCAAAACTGGCCGGCGCGTTGCTGCTCGGCGCTCTCGTTTCACTGCCGGCAGTTGCCCAGAAAGCTCCGGCCGGTGG
This sequence comes from Candidatus Accumulibacter conexus, assembly GCA_017592775.1. Classification (GTDB taxonomy): domain Bacteria; phylum Pseudomonadota; class Gammaproteobacteria; order Burkholderiales; family Rhodocyclaceae; genus Accumulibacter; species Accumulibacter conexus. Next base: position 4,424 of record JAGFNJ010000048.1, read on the forward strand.
GGCGGTGGCGACGGTCAATGGTGTTGCCATTCCACAGAGCATTGCCAATGCCTTCGTCGCCGAGCAGGAGGCACAGGGGGCACCGGACACGCCTGAACTGAAGAACGCGGTCCGCGAAGAACTGATCCGTCGCGAGCTGCTGGTCCAGGAAGCGAAGAAGCTGGGCCTCGACAAGAAGCCCGATGTCGCCGCACAGGCCGATCTCGCACGGCAGGCGATCTTCATTCGCGCCTTCGTTCAGGACTATGTCAAGAAGCATCCGATCAGCGACGAGCAGCTCAAGGCCGCGTACGACCGGGTCAAGGGCCAGATGGGCAATACCGAGTACAAGGTGCGCCACATCCTGGTGGAGAAGGAAGACGATGCCAAGCTGATCATCGGCAACCTGAAGAAGGGCGCGAAGTTCGACGACCTGGCCAAGCAGTCGAAGGATCCGGGGTCACGTGACAAGGGTGGCGACCTCGGCTGGAGCAGCACGGCGAGCTACGTCAAGCCCTTTGCCGATGCGGTCGTCGGCCTGGCCAAGGGCAAGTACACCGAGGTGCCGGTGAAGACCGACTTCGGTTACCACGTCATCCTGGTCGAGGACAGCCGTCCGCTGACGCCGCCGACCTTCGACCAGATCAAGCCGCAATTGGCGCAGCGACTGCAGCAGGATCAGTTGCAGAAGCTGATCGTCGAACTGCGTGGCAAGGCCAAGATCCAGTAAACGCCAGCCAGAGGGGCAGGAACAGGCGCCGGTGGTCGAGGCGCCTTTTTCTTGTGCTGCCGCGTTCTAGCCCAGCCAGCGCCGGGCGTTGCGGAACATGCGCAACCACGGCGAGTCGTGCCAGTCGCGCGCCTCCCAGTCGGCCGGATGCCATGACATCTGCACGGTGCGAAAGACGCGCTCGGGGTGCGGCATCATGATCGAGAAGCGGCCATCGGCGGTGGTGAAGCCGGTCGCGCCGCCGGGCGATCCGTTCGGGTTGTACGGATAGACTTCGCTCGGCCGGCCGTGGTGGTCGACGTAGCGCATCGCCACGATGGCCTGCGCCTCGTGTTCGGGCGAGGCGAAAACGGCGCGTCCTTCACCGTGCGAAACCACCACCGGCAGTCGGCTCCCGGCCATGCCGGCGAAGAAGAGCGATGGCGAGGCGGGCAATTCGACGAGCGAAAAGCGCGCCTCGAACTGCTCGACGCGGTTGCGCTCGAAGCGTGGCCAGGCCTCCGCGCCGGGAATCATTCCCCGTAGCGCGCTCATCATCTGACAGCCGTTGCAGACGCCGAGGGCGAAGGTTGCCGGACGGGCGAAGAAGGCGGCGAAGTTGTCGCTCGCGCGCGCGTTGAAGAGGACCGTCTTTGCCCAGCCCTGGCCGGCGCCGAGCACGTCGCCGTAGGAGAAGCCGCCGCAGGCGACGACGCCGCTGAAGTCGGCGAGCCGTTTGCGGCCGGCGAGAAGGTCGCTCATGTGCACATCGACGGCGGCGAAGCCGGCGCGGTCGAAGGCGGCCGCCATCTCGACGTGTCCATTGACGCCCTGTTCGCGCAGGATGGCGACGCGCGGGCGGGCGCCGCCGTTGATGAACGGTGCCGCGACATCGTCCGCCGGATCGAAGCTCAGGCTGAAAGAGAGTCCCGGGTCGTCACCGTCGAGCAGGCGGTCGTATTCCTCCTGCGCGCATTCGGGATGGTCCCGCAAGCGTTGCATGTGGTAGCTGGTCTCCGACCAGGCGCGCTGCAGGTCGACGCGCTTCTCGTCGAGTACCGCGCGTGCGTTGCGGATGATGCGGATGCGGTCCCAGGGGTTCGGGGAACCGATGAACTGGCTGCAGGCGCCGAGCCCGGCGGCGCGCAGGATGCCCATGACGCGGCCACGATCGCTGCGGCGGATCTGCACGACGGCGCCGAGTTCCTCGCAGAACAGCGCCCGCAGCAGCAGCTCGAAGGAGCGGCCGCGGAGCAGATCGGGGCGCTTCTCGTTGCCGTCCACGTCGTTGCTCAGCGGGTCGTAGCAGAGGCCGTCGGTGTCGAGCGAGACGCCGCAGCGGGCAGCGAAAGCCATCTCGCAGACGGTGGCGAAGAGGCCGCCGTCGGAGCGGTCGTGGTAGGCGAGCAGCAGGCGCTCGCCGGCGAGACGACGCACGGCGGCAAAGAAGGCCGGCAGCAGGGCGGCATCGTCGACGTCGGGAGTCTCGTTGCCGGTCGCCGAATGGACCTGCGCCAGCGCCGAACAGCCGACGCGGTTGCGGCCGCGACCGAGGTCGATCAGCAGCAGGTCGGTCTCGCCGGCGTCGAGGACGAGTTGCGGCGTCAGCGTCCGCCGGGCATCGGCGACCGGCGCGAACGCGGTGACGATCAGCGACAGCGGCGAGACCACCTGTTTCTCGCGTCCGTCGCCGGGATCGCGCCAGGAGGTACGCATCGACAGCGAATCCTTGCCGACCGGGATGGCGATGCCGATGCCCTGGCAGAGGTCGGAGACCGCGCGCACGGTATCGAAGAGGCGGGCGTCCTCGCCCGGAAAGCCGGCGGCAGCCATCCAGTTGGCCGACAGCTTGACATCGCCGAGGCCGTCGATGTCGGCGGCGGCGATGTTGGTCAGCGCCTCGCCGACTGCCATGCGGCCCGAGGCGACGGCGTCGATCGTCGCCAGCGGCGTCCGCTCGCCGATGGCGAAGGCTTCGCCGAGGTAGCCGTCAAAGGACATCAGGGTCACCGCGACGTCGGCACAGGCGACCTGCCACGGCCCGACCATCTGGTCGCGCGCACTGAGGCCGCCGACGCTGCGGTCGCCGATGCTGATCAGGAAGCTCTTGTCGGCCACCGCCGGCAGCCGCAACACGCGGTAGGCCGCGTCACGGAGGTCGACTTCGCCAACCTCCAGGGGCACCGGCAATGGCGGCAGGCGGGCGGCGCCGCGCGCCATGCGTGGCGGTTTGCCGAGCAGCGCGTCCATGTCCATGTCCACCGGATCGTTGGCGAAGTGGCTGTCGCTGAGCAGCAGCCGATTGCTGGCAGTGGTCACCCCGACGACGGCGAAGGGGCAACGCTCGCGATCGCAGATCGTCGAGAACTCGTCGAGCCGGCCGGGCGGGATCGCCAGGACGTAGCGTTCCTGCGCCTCGTTGCACCAGATCTCGGCCGGCGACATCCCCGGCTCCTCGATCGGCACGGCGCGCAGCTCGAAGTGCGCGCCGCTGCCGGCGCCGTGTGCCAGCTCCGGCAGCGCGTTCGAAATGCCGCCGGCGCCGACATCGTGCAGCGACAGGATCGGGTTGCCGTCGCCAGGCGCCGAACCATCTCCCGCCGGCGCTCCCAGTTGCCAGCAGCGATCGATGACCTCCTGCGCCCGCCGCTGCATTTCCGGGTTGCCGCGCTGCACCGAAGCGAAGTCGAGGTCCTCGCTGTTGCTGCCGGTACTCATCGAACTGGCGGCGCCGCCGCCGAGACCGATCAGCATTCCCGGGCCGCCGAGCTGGACGAGCAGCGTTCCCGGCGGCAGCGTACCCGCCTTGAACGACTGCTCGGCGGCGATGTTGCCGATGCCGCCGGCGATCATGATCGGCTTGTGGTAGCCGTGCAGCAGCGGCTTGTCACCACTGCCGGCGAACTGCTCGTAGGTGCGGAAGAAGCCCGCCAGGTTTGGACGGCCGAACTCGTTGTTGAACGCCGCGGCACCGATCGGGCCTTCGAGCATGATCGCCAGCGGTGACGCGATGCGTGCCGGGCGACCGTAGGCAGCGGTCGGGATCTCCCAGGGTTGGGGCAGATCGGGAATGGCGAGGTTGGAAACGGCGAAGCCGCAGAGGCCGGCCTTCGGTTTCGAGCCGCGCCCGGTGGCGCCTTCGTCGCGAATCTCGCCGCCGGAGCCGGTGGCAGCGCCGGGAAACGGCGAGATCGCCGTCGGGTGGTTGTGCGTCTCCACCTTGGCGAGAATGTGCATGTGCTGGTCGCGGTAGCCGTAGTGGCCGTCGGCGTCGGGCTGGAAGCGGCGCACCGTCGCCCCCGCGATGACCGATGAGTTGTCGGCGTAGGCGACGATGGTGCCCTGCGGGTGCCTGCGATGCGTTTCGCGGATCATGCCGAACAGCGTCTCGTCGCGCGGCTCGCCGTCAACGGTCCAGGAGGCGTTGAAAATCTTGTGCCGGCAATGCTCCGAGTTCGCCTGCGCGAACATCATCAGCTCGACGTCGGTCGGATTGCGCTGCGCGCGGCAAAAGAGATCGACGAGGTAATCGACCTCGTCCTCGGACAGCGCCAGCCCGAGCAAGCCGTTCGCCTCGACGAGTGCGGCGCGACCACCGGCGAGCAGGTCGACGCTGCGCAACGGCTGCGGCGCGAAGTGGCGAAACAACTCGCCCGCCTGCGCGAAGCCCGTCAGCACGGTCTCCAGCATGCGGTCATGGAGGAGGGCGGCAATGACCGCCCGCTCGGCGGACGTCCGGGCGTGCTGCCGGCTTGCCAGGCGGTAGGCGATGCCGCGCTCGATGCGCTCGACCCACTGCAGACCGCTGTTGTGCGCGATGTCGGTCGCTTTCGACGACCAGGGCGAGATGGTGCCGATGCGTGGCGTGACCAGCAGGAGATCGCCCGGCGGCGCGTCGTCGGCCGGACGTTCCTCGAGCAGTGCCGCGAGCTGCCGGCGCTCGCCTGCCGTCGGGGGTTCGTGGCTGGCGACGAAATGCCAGTACTCGGCGCTGAGGATGTGCGCGTCGGCGGCGACCGGCACGAGTCGCTGCTGCAGTCCTTGCAGGCGGAACGACGAGAAGGCGGCGGCGCCGCGGAGAAACAGGAGTTCGGCCATGGCGGGCTGTGCTCGGGGGCAGGCAGGCTGCGTTGAGGGAAGCCGGGATTATAGCCGACCCGTCAGGCTTGCCGCGGCGCAGCATGACGTGCCGCCGGCGACGGCGTCCCGGTGGCTGGGCGGTGTCCCGCCGGGCCGCGGTGCCCGCTGGCGGGCCGGCTGGATTAGAATCCGCTGCAGATGCAGCGGGCGAAGCGTGCCGCCGCGTCCGTCCGCCGCCCTCTCGTGCCCATCTCCCGGCCCAGGAAACCGCCATGAAAACAGGAACCCGCTCGGAACCTCTCTATCGCTCCGACGCCTTGCGCAGCATCGAGATGCTGGCTTCCGGGCAACCGCTGATGCAGCGCGCCGGGCTCGCTGCTGCCGACCTGGCGACCTCGCTCTGTCGCTTGCAGGGGGCCGCGGTGCTGATCCTTGCCGGGCCCGGCAACAATGGCGGCGATGCCTTCGTCGCCGCCCGTCATCTGCGCGAGCGCCGCTTCGCCGTCAGTCTGGTCTTTGCCGGCGAGGTCGGCCGCCTGCCGCCCGACGCGGCGGCGGCGTGCAAGCGCTTCCTCGACGACGGCGGTACGCTGCTCGACAGCATTCCGGCCGGCCAGCGCTGGGCGATGATCATCGACGGTCTCTTCGGTATCGGCCTGCAGCGGCCGATCGCCGGTCGCTACGGCGAACTCGTCCTGGCGGCCAACACGCTCGCCGCCCGCGACCGCTGCCCGCTGCTCGCGCTCGACTGCCCGAGTGGTCTCGATGCCGACACCGGCAAGCTCTGGGGTACGACCATTCGCGCCAGTCACACGATCAGCTTCATTGCCGGCAAGCCGGGGTTGCTCACTGGCGACGGTCCCGACCACTGCGGTGCGATCTCGGTGGCGTCGCTGGATCTCGACACCGAGCGCCTGGTGAAGGCGACCGCGCGCACGGTCGCTGTCGACCTGTTGCGCGATCACCTGCGGCCACGCGCCCGCAACTCGCACAAGGGGAGCAACGGCGCCGCTGGTATCCTCGGCGGTGCAGCGAGCATGGTCGGCGCAGCCTTTCTCGCCGGTCGCGCTGCGCTGCGGCTGGGCAGTGGTCGCGTCTATCTCGGACTCATCGACCGGCAGGCACCGGTGATCGACCCCTTGCAGCCTGAACTGATGCTGCGGCAGCCGGAGGCACTGCTGGCTGCGCCGCTGACGGCGCTCGCCTGTGGTCCGGGAATGGATGGCAGCGACGAGGCCCGGGAATGGTTGCGGCGCGCCTGTGCGTTGCCGCTGCCGCTGTTGCTCGATGCCGACGCGCTGAACCTGCTCGCCGCCACGCCGGAACTGCGGCAGGCGCTGCTGGCGCGTGCGGCGCCGACGCTGCTGAGCCCGCATCCGACCGAGGCGGCGCGCCTGCTCGACTGCGATACCGCAACCGTGCAGGCCGATCGGCCGCGTGCCGCCGGCGAAGTCGCCGCGCGCTACCGTGCGCTGACGGTGCTGAAGGGCTGTGGCAGCATCGTCGCTGCGCCGGACGGCGAGTGGTTCGTCAATGGCAGCGGCAACCCCGGCCTGGCGACGGCCGGTACCGGCGATGTGCTCAGCGGCTTCATCGTCGCGCTGCTGGCACAGGGCTGGCCGGCGCTCGAAGCCATGCTGGCGGCGGTGCACCTGCACGGCGTCGCGGCCGACGAGCGGGTTGCCGCTGGCTGTGGTCCGGTCGGATTGGCCGCCGGCGAGATCATCGACAGCGCGCGCAGCGTCTTCAACCGCTGGATCATCCGTGGTCGATAGCCGCGGCAGCGAGCGACCGACTGTTTCCGGCGTTCTCTTCTGCCTGCTGGCGCTGTTCCTGTTTTCTGCCCTCGACGCGACGGCGAAGTACCTGAGCGCGTTCCTCGCCGTGCCGCTGCTGGTCTGGGCGCGCTATCTGGTGCAATTGCTGCTCATGCTGCTGGGCGTCGCACCGCGTCTCGGGCGCAGCATCCTGCTTACCCGTCGGCCGGGGTTGATGGCGCTGCGCGGCGTCACCCTGGCGGGTGTGACGCTGCTCGGCCAGATGGCGCTGACGACGCTGCCACTTGCCGAGACGACGGCGCTGGTCTTCGTTGCGCCGCTGCTGGTGGCACTGCTTGCCGGTCCGCTGCTGCACGAACGGGTCGGGCTGCGTACCTGGCTGGCAACCGTCGCCGGTTTCTGCGGGGTGCTGCTGATCGCGCGGCCGGATGGCAACCTGAGCGCTGCCGGGGTCGCCTGTGCGCTCGGCGCGGCGCTCTTCTATGCTGCCTACCAGATCCTGACGCGCAAGCTGGTCGCCAGCGAACCGCCGCTGCGCCTGCTCTTCCATACGGCGCTGTTCGGCACGCTGGGGCTGCTGCCGTTGTTGCCCTTCCATTGGGACGGGCGGCTGCCGACCATTGGGCAAGGGTTGCTGATCGTCTCGCTCGGCGCCTACGGCGGCGTCGGGCATTTCCTGCTGATTCGCGCCTTCCAGCAGACGCCGGCGTCGCTGCTTTCGCCGCTGCTCTACGTGCAACTGGTCTGGGCCACCCTGCTTGGCTGGCTGGTCTTCGCGCAGTTGCCGGATGCGCTGACGACGGCCGGCATGCTGATCATCGGCGCTGCCGGCCTCAGCCTGGCGGTCGGTGGTCGCCCCGGTAGCCTGCCGGGCTAGTCGGGATCGAGTTCGCGCAACTCGATGGTCGCCATCAGCGCCTCGACCTCTCGTCGTGGCGGCAGGCCGCTGCCGATCGTGGCCAGCCGGGCGCTGGCGGCGGCGATGGCGAGACGGGCGCTGCGCGCCAGTGGCCAGCCGTACAGGCAGCCGACGATGTGGCCGGCGAGCAGGGCGTCGCCGGCGCCGACCGTGCTGTGGACGATCGTCGGTGGTGGGATCGCCTGCAGGCAGCGATCGGCGGTGACGAACAGCGCGCCACGTTCGCCCAGCGAAACCACGACGCGCTCGATGCCAGTGGCGACGAGCCGTCTGGCGGCGGCTGCTGCGGCCACGGCGTCGGGTAGCGGTTCGTCGACCAGTTCCTCGAGTTCGGCGAGATTCGGCTTGATCAGCCAGGGCCTGGCGATGATCCCATGGCGCAGGGCACCACCGCTGCTGTCGAGCGCGACCCGCTTGCCGGCTGCCTGCAGCCGACCGATCAGGTCGGCATAGTAGGTGGTGGCGACGCCGGCCGGCAGACTGCCGGCGAGAACCAAACAGCTGCAGTCGGCGAGCAACGTCTCGACCGCCCGTTCGACGCGGGCCAGGTATTCGTTGCCGGGGAAGCTGCCGGGAAAATTGATCTCGGTCACCTGCGGCATGTCGCCGCTGACGATCTTGATGTTGCTCCGGGTGCGACCCGGGAAGCGCACACAGGCGTCACGGATTCCCTTGCTCGCGAACAGGCGTTCAAAGACGTCGGCATTGTCGCTGCCGAGCAGCCCGGTGACGGTGACGGCGACGCCGAGATCGGCCAGGCAGGCGGCGACATTGACCGCCTTGCCGCCGGCGTACATCTCCTCCCGGTGCACGCGATTCAGCGTTCCGGCGGTGAAGCCGGCGATGCCGATGTGGTGATCGATGGCCGGACTCAGGCTGATGGTGGTGACTGCGGAGGGCGCAGTCATGGCCGATCCACTTGCTTCGCCAGACCCGTTGCCGGCGAGGGTCTGGCCGTCGCGGGCGGGATCGGCGGGACTCATGCTGCCGGTTGCAGCGGGCTGAGATGAAGGTCGGCGGCGAAGCCGTGTTCGACCGCCGGCAGTTGCAGGCTGCCACCGTGCGCCCGCGCAACCAGGTCGACCAGCAGCAGCCCGAGACCGCCAACACTCGCGTCGACCCTCCCGCCGAGGGCCGTCTGCAGGCTTTCCCGCTGTTCCGGTCTGACGCCGGTGCCGTCGTCGTGTACGCGCAGGACGTTCCTGTCCAGGAGCGACAGGCGGACGCGGCTGGCGCCGTGGCGCAGTGAATTGTCGAACAGGTTCAGCAACGCGGCGGCGAGCAGGTCGGCATCGGCGGTCAACCGCAGCCGGTCCGGAAACTCGAATGCCAGACCCTCGACCGCGAGGCGCGGGATCATCTCGGCGACGTCAAGCTCCTGCGGGTGTACTGCGGCCGAGCTGCGGAACAGCGTCAACAGGGCGCTGACGACTCGGTGCAGGCGGCGTGCGGCAGTTCGCACGCGCTGCAGGCGCGGCTGCAGATCCGCCGGCGATTCGCGCAGGGCGACGGCGAGCTGTGCGTCGATGCCGGCCAGCGGGGTGCGCAGCGAATGTGCGGCATGGCCGGTGAAGGCGCGCTCACGCGCCAGACGGAGGGCCAGTCGCCGGGTCAGCTCGTCGATGGCCGCATGGACCGGTTGCAGTTCGCTGCGCTCGGCAGCGCCGAGCGCAGCTCCGATGTCCTCCGGATCGCGTCCGCCGAGGTGTTGCGCCAGGCGCTGCAGCGGCAGCAGTTCGTGGCGAATCTGCGCCTGCAGCCAGACTTGTGCAAGGAGGGCGATCGCCAGCGTCGCCAGTGCTGCGCTCAGGGCCGTCTCCGCCAGAGCCTCCTGGCGCTCGGCGTGCGTCTGCGCGACATAGAGCCAGCGCCTGCCGTCGGCCAGGGGAATGCCGAAGACGCGCCATTCATCGCTGTCGCTGAAGCCGCCGGAGGGCACGCGGCGCAGCGGCGCAGCGGGTGCCAGTGCCGAGGCGGCGACCGTTCTTGCCTCGCCCGCCGCCAGGTGGTCGACCACCTGCCAGGCAAAGCGTCCGCTGCCGCTCGCTGCCGGCGTCACGGCGGCGGCTGCCGGCTCGACGGCCAGCGGCTGCGACAGAGGGCCGCGCAAGCCCTCGGCTGCCGCCTGCAGCGTGTCGTCGAGCAGTTCGTCGACCTCGTCGTGTACGGTCAGCCATACGGCAGCGGCGACGGCGACGATCCACAGCACCGACGAGACCAGCAGTGCGCGAGTCAGGCGGGTCCGGATCGACGGTGGCGTCAGCGGCTTCATTGGCCGCCGCCGAGGCGATAACCGATGCCACGCACGGTTTCGACCACCGCTCGGCCCAGCTTGCGCCGCAGGGCGGCGACATGAACCTCGACGGCGTTGCTTGCCCACTCGGCAGCAAAGCCGAGCACCAGCCGTTCGAGGTCCGCCTTGGTGACGATGCGGCCGGGGCGCAGGAGCAGCGCCTCGAGAATGGCCCACTCGCGGCTGGTGAGCTCGACTCGCTGCCCGGTCAGCCACACCGTGCGTGCGGCAAGATCAACCTCGACGTCGCCGATCAGCCGCCGCGCATCGGCGCTGCCGGCGATTCGCCGGCTCACTGCGCGCAGGCGGGCTGCCAGTTCCTCGGGTGCGAAGGGCTTGACCAGATAGTCATCGGCGCCGCTGTCGAGACCACGGATGCGGTCACCGAGGAGGTCGCGCGCCGTCAGCATCAGTGCCGGGGCGGTGTCGCCACGGCGTCGCCGTCCCCGCAGCCAGTCGAGACCGGAACCGTCGGGCAACTGCCAGTCCACCAGCAGGGCATCGTAGGGCTCGCCCTCGTGGCCGGCGACCTGCTGCAGTGTCCGACACCAGTCGACGCGGTGTCCATCGGCCGTCAGGAAGTCCCGCAGTCCCTCGCCGAGGATGTCGTCGTCTTCGATCAGCAGCAGTCGCATCGACCCTCTCCGAAGTCTGGCCAATGCCGCCAGGCAGGCGATTGTACCCGAGGCGGCTGGGTCAGGGCAGGTGCGCGGGAGTGACAGCGGCGTGCGCTTAAGCACCTCTTCAGGAGTGGCGCGCAGCATCGCCGCCATGTCCAGTCCTCGAACCCCTCTCGTGCCGTCTCGGCGCAGCCAGGCGCCGGCCGGCGACGATCCTTTCGTCATTCCAGCGACCGTCGAACAGTTGCTGCTCGTCGCGAGCATCTTCTGGGCACTGACGGCGAACCGGCCCTTCTTCGCCGCCGTGATCGGTGCGCACTCGCTCGCGGTGGCCAGCACCTGGGGTCTGCTGCTGGCCACCGGTGTTCTGCTGGTCGCCATGCACTTTGCCCTGCTGGCGCTGCTGGCGACGCGGCTGACGGTCAAGCCGCTGCTGGCGCTGATGATCGTCACGACCGTCATCGCCTCGCATTTCATGTCGGCCTACGGTGTCTTTCTCGACCCGTCGATGCTGCGCAACGTCTTGCAAACCGACGTTCTGGAAGCGCGCGAACTGCTGTCACCGGCGGTGGCGGTGCAGTTGTCGCTCTATGCGCTGCTGCCGCTGCTGCTGCTCTGGCGCGCCCGTATCGTCGTGCGCCCGCCGCTGCGCGCCTGCGGCGTTCGCCTGCTGGCGCTGCTGCTGGCGGCAGTGGCGATGGCCGGCTCGCTGGCGGTGGTCTACAAGCCTTTCTCGTCGCTGCTGCGCAACCACAAGGAGGTGCGCTACCTGATCACGCCGGCGAACTATGCCTGGTCACTGGCCAGTGTCGCCGCCACCGATGCCCGCGGTGCTGCGCGGCCGCGCCAGGCGATCGGCCTGGACGCCGCCGCCGGCCCGGGTCGGGAGACAGGCGAGCGTCCGCGCTTCGTCGTCGTGGTCGTCGGCGAAACGGCGCGCGCGGCCAACTGGGGTCTCAACGGCTACACGCGGCAGACGACGCCCGAACTCGCCAGGCTGGGGGTGATCAACTTCAGTCAGGTGGCGAGTTGCGGCACGAACACCGAGGTATCGCTGCCGTGCATGTTCGCGCCGGTTGGCCGGCGCAGCTACGACGCCGAGCGGATCAATGGCAGCGAGTCGCTCCTGCACGTCCTGGCGCGGGCCGGCGTCGGCGTGCAGTGGCGCGACAACCAGTCGGGCTGCAAGGGCGTCTGTGACGGCCTGCCGAGCGAAACCGTCGCGACCATCAACCCGCCCGGCTTCTGCGCTGGCGGGCGCTGCCTCGATGGCGGCCTGCTGCATGGTCTCGACGAGCGCCTGCGGCGCGCGCAGGGGAGCAACCTGATCGTCCTGCACCAACTCGGCAACCATGGACCATCATACTTTCGTCGCCACCCGCCGGCCTTCGCCCGCTTCCAGCCGGAATGCACGAGCGACGACCTGAGCCAGTGCACACCCGAAGAGATCGTCAACGCCTACGACAACGCGCTGCTGTACACCGATCACGTTCTCGCCAGTCTCATCGCCACCTTGCAGGCACGGGCCGGCGACGTCGATTCGGCACTGATCTACGTTTCCGACCATGGCGAATCGCTCGGCGAGAGCGGGCTCTACCTGCACGGCGTTCCCTACGCCATCGCCCCCGCCGTGCAGAAGGAGGTGCCGCTGGTGATGTGGTTCTCCGACGGTTTCCGCCGCAGTGCCGCGATCGATTCCGCCTGCCTGCAGCGCCGGGCTGCCGCAGCGGCGAGCCACGACCACCTGTTCCACACACTGCTCACCCTGCTCGACGTGCGGACGTCGCTGTACGAGGCGGACTGGGATCTGCTGCGTGGCTGCCGCAGTCCGCAGCGAGCAGCGGGCTGATCGCTCGCAGGGGGTGCATGCCGGCTTGCCAGCCGCCGCTGTCTGGCGTGGGCTGTCGTTCAGATGCCGGCGAACAGCTCGGCTGCTGCCTGCTGGCCGAGTTCGAAGTAGCGTTTCTGGGCGCTGCTGTCCTTCAGCGATACCGTCATGCTCTCGAGATCCTTCGGCCGCAGCAGGTGCAGCGGCTTGGCATGGTAACGCCGGCCGTCGATGTCGGCGCTCTGCCTGCCCATCGCCTCGAGCATGCCGTTGATCAGCTTCGCCTGCGCGAAGACGCGCGTGTTGGGCAGGGTCAGTTGCATGTCGCTGACCAGCAGGTGGGTGTCGATGCTGTTGAACGGCAGGCTGAAGGCACTCGACTGGTAGAGCTTGTCGAGTGCGCGGTGATAGTCGTAGTCGGTGAAGTCGATGGCAATGATCTCGTCGACCTCGTCGTCCTCGAACAGGGTGCGCAAGGGGCTATTGTCGAGATAGCCGCCTTCGATGTAGTAGTCGCCATCGATGTTGATGGCGCGGAAGTAGGGGATCGTCGTGATGCCGGCGAGGAAGGCGTCCATGAAGCGGTCGAGGCTGGCGTCGTCCACGCTGGCGAGGATTTCGTTGATCCTGAAGATGTGACCCTGCCGGCGGCTCAGATTGGTTGCCCGGATGTCCCAGCGCAGCGTGTCGAGATGCTTGGCCAGCAGTTCGCGGCGTTGCGGGTCGTCGAGCAGCAGCGACTTGCGGCAACTGCCCTTGTTGACGCTGAACAGGTGCGTGCCGGTCGGCAGCAACTGCGGCCGCAGGCCGAGGAAGTTGCCAAGGACGTGAAAGATGTCGCCGATGCCGAGCCTGAGGGTGCGCGTCAGGACCGGCGGCAGTTCTTCGTTGTCCCAGTCCCAGAGCAGGTAGTCGGCGACGATGTTGTTGCCCGAACTGGTCGAGGCAATGTGGACCAGGGGTACGCCCTGTTTCCTCATCCAGACCAGTACGCCCTCGCTGTAGAAGCTCCGATAGCCGCCGCCCGAGGCGACGAAGCCGTATCTGGTCATCGTGTTCTCCTTTCCCGCTGCGAAAGACCGGCTGTCGGGGGCAGCCACGATCGCAGTGTGGCACAATTCGGCGCCATCTGCCGGCTGTGCTGCAGGTCGACGCGGCGCGCTGGCGCGTCGCCCGGCGGATGCCGATTGCTGGCGGCGTATGAACTGTTCCCGGAGGAGGTGACTGATGGACGGACTGCAGGTGCTTGCGGGTTTTCGCGCGAAGTTCCGTGTCGACGAACTGCTGGTGGCGCGCAACGAGGCGTGGTCGTGGTCGGTGCGGCCGGGGCAGGTGACCCTCGGCGCCGGAATCCTGTCACTGAACCGCCACGCAGCGCGTTTCTCGGCGGTGACGGCGACCGAAATGGCGGCCCTGGCCGCGATCGTCGGCTCGCTGGAGCACGCACTGCGGTCTGCCTTCGACTATCAGGCGATCAACTACCTGATGCTGATGATGGTCGACCATCACGTGCACTTCCACGTCATTCCCCGTTACGACGGGGTGCGCCGCTTTGCCGGTCTGGAGTGGTTCGACCGCGGCTGGCCGGCGGCGCCTGTTCTCGCCGACGCGCAGCATGGCGATCGGGCCGACCTGCCGGCGCTGCTGCGGCAGGAACTGCAGGCGGCACTGCCACCAGCGGACGCTGCCGCCACCGGCTGAGACGCTGCTCTGGCAATCCCGTCAGCGATCGTTGCGCCAGTCGTGCAAGGTTTCCTTGCGTGGCAGCGGCGGGTCCCTGCCGGGGTCCCTGCTGCGCAGCAGCGGCATCGCGGCCGCCAGGACGAAAACGACGCAGATGCCGAGGACGATCCACAACGTGCTCATTCATTCCCTTCATTGGCGCCGCCGGTGGCGCGGTGGTCGTCGCTCCGCGCCGGGCGTTGGCACGGCCAGCGTACGGCGTCCGACGGGTCGCACCGGCGTTGTCCCCGGCGGCGCTCCGCCGGGGCCGGCACGATCATTGCGGCAGCGGCGGTGGGCCGATGCTTTGTTCCGAGAGCCGATTAGACCGCAGCGCGCGCCGGCTGGCAAGCCGCTGCGTGCGGGCAAAACCGGCAGCCCGCGCAGCAGGTCGGGGCAAGCTGCCGGCACGCGGGGGCGGATTGACGGCAGCGACGGTGAACGACGGCATCGGCCGCCGTGTCACCAGCAGCGGCTGTTCCCGGGGGGGCGTCGATGATCCTGTTGCATGGCGCCCTGGCGATCCTCAGTGCCGCCATGGCTGCCTTCATCGCGCTCAATCACCCGCTGTGGTCGGGGCTGCTGGCGCCCGCGCTGGTTGTCTGGATCGTCGCCGTCTGCCTGCGCCCGGTTCTTTGGCTGGCCGTTCTGCCTGCCTGTCTGCCGCTGGCCGGGTTCTCGCCCTGGACCGGCTGGATCGGCGTCGAAGAGTTCGATCTGTTCTGCCTCGGCGCTGCCGCCGGTTCGCTGAGCCGTCTGGTTCTGCAGCGGTTGTTGCCCGCCCGCTGGCTGCCGGCTGCCGGCACGGGTGCCGACAGGCCTGGCGACGATCCGCCGGCAAGCGGTGCGCCACTGGTCGCGACCGATCCGGCGCGGCGACTGCCGCTCAGCCGCGACCGTTGCCGACGACGGCGGCTGGCGCTGATCTGCCTCGCCCTGCTCACGGCATCCTGTCTCTTCGCCGCCTGGCGCGGGCTCCTCGCCGCCGGCGGTCCACCGCTGGACTGGTTCGAGGGTTATGCAGAGCCACTGAACAGCCTGCGGGTGGCGAAGAGCTTCCTGCTCATGCTGCTGCTGCTGCCGTCGTTGCGCTGCCTGTTGCATGGCGAGCCGCGGCGCAGCGCGCGCTGTCTCGCCGGCGGCACGGTTGCCGGGCTGGCGGTGGCGGTTCTGGCGGCGCTCGCGGAACGTCTCGCGCATCCCGGTCTGCTCGACTTCACCACCGCCTACCGCACGATCGCCCTGTTCTGGGAGATGCACGTCGGTGGCGCGGCGCTCGACGCGTTTCTCGCGCTGACGCTGCCGTTCGCCGTGCGCCCGCTGCTGCGCGCGCCGGCGCCGGGCAGCTGGCTGGCCGCCGCGCTGCTGGCGGTGCTCGCATGCTACGCTTTCCTGACCACCTTTTCGCGCGCCCTCTATCTCGGCATGGCAGTGGCCGTGGTCGTTCTCGTCTGCTGTCTGCGCCGGCAGGCAGCGCACCAGTGCCGGCCGCAACTGCGCTGGCGCGCCCGGGCCAACCGCGTGCTGGCGGTGATCCTGATCGGCGAGGTGCTGCTGGTCGCCGGCCTCGGCGAGTTCATGGGCAGCCGGCTGGCGGGCGGCGAGCGCGACCTCGTCGGGCGGCTGACGCACTGGCAGGAGAGCCTGGGTCTCCTGCAAGGGGGCAGCGACATCCTTTTCGGCAGGGGTCTCGGAAGGTTTCCCGCCGACTACTCGACGCAGGTCGCCGGGCGCGAGATGCCCGGCCGCCTGCAACTGATCGACGATGCCACAGGTCGCCATCTGGGCCTTTCCGGGACCAGATGGCGTGCGCCGCAGCGAGGTCGCTGGGAACTGCTGCAACGCGTGCCGGCACCGCTCGCCGCGACCTACGCGCTCAGCCTGGCGGCGCGTTCGGCGCAGCCAGCGGTGCTGGTCGTCAGCGTCTGCCAGCGGCACCTGCTTTACCCGGCCGCCTGCGTCGAGGCCACCGCCCTCGTTCCCGGTGGCGGCCAATGGCGACGCATCGAGCTGTCGCTGCACGCCAGCGCCAGACTGCCGGTGTCGAGGCGGTTGCCGGTACCCGGCTTCTTCTCGCTGCGCCCGCTTGGCCCGTCCGAGTTCGTCGAGGTCGACGACCTCAGCCTGATCGATGGCGGTGGCCGCCAGTTGCTGGTCAACGGTGATTTCTCGCAGGGCATGGCGCGCTGGTTCTTCGCCCCGCGTCACTACTTCCTGCCCTGGCATGTCGACAGCCTCTACCTGGAAATGCTGCTCGACCAGGGGGCGCTCGGACTCTGTGTGCTGCTGGCGCTGGTGGCGCTGGCGGTCGTCAATCTGTCGCGTTTTCCCCGCCACGAGCACGAACTGGCGCCCTACCTGCTGGCTGCCCTGCTCGCCTGCATGACGGCCGGTCTGTTCGTCAGCGTGCTCGACATGCCGCGCGTTGCCTTCCTCTTTTACCTGTTACTCTGTTGCGCGCTGTTCCTCGACCACTGCCCGGGCAGCGGCGCGCCGTCGGCGGCACGTTCCGGCGAAGTGCCGGATTCGCCCCGCAGTGTATAATCAGCTTGTCAAGCAATTCAGCAATATCAATAACTTGCAATTTTATCAGATGATTATGTTGATCGTTCAAAGTGGTTTCTCGATGGTCGCCAAGCCTGGCAGCGTGTCTTCGCTGCGCTATTCTCCTGAGCCTGTGCATTAGGTCACGGTCACCCGTCCGCCGCGCTGATAGCCTTCGTGTCATGCGTTTCGCCGAGCCTTCCCGATGAAGCAGCGGGATGGCTCAGCAGGATTCGTTTCTCAACGGCACGCGCGGGGCGTTGTTCATGCTTGCAGGGGGTCTATCGTGATCAAGGTGTTCAATCATTGGTTTCATCGGAAGACTGTCGCCCAGGTTGCCGTCGACCTGATGTTCCCGGTCCTGTGCGTGATTCTCGCTGCCATCTGGCTTGGCGGTGGGGCCCACCTGGAACTCGACAGGATCGCCTTCTACGCGATCATCTTCGCCCTGACGATGATCGTCCTGAATTCCTGGCTCGGCATGTACCAGCGTGTTCACACCCGGACGCTGGCGGAGACCCGCGCCCGCGCCGTGCTCTCGCTGTACCTGGCGATTCCGCTGGCCTATGTGGTCTTCTCGTTGCTGGCGATTTCCGAGGTGGACCGCGGCTTCATGCTCCTCTCCGGGCTGGCGGCACTGTTCGCGACCCTCGTGCGCCGCGTCCATGGTGCGCACAGCATGCCGGGATCGTTGCTGCGTCACCGTGTGCTGGTCTTTGGTGCCGGCGAAGAAGCCGAGAACGTCGGTCGTGTGCTGTCGAAGTCCGATCCCGACATCCAGATCGTCGGTTTCTATCCCTGCGCGAGCGATTCCGAGGTGGTCGTTCCGGCACAGGTCGTCCTGTCGCAGGCGATGTCGCTTTCGGATACGGCGCACTCGCTGAAGGTCGATGAGATCATCGTCGCCGTTCGCGAGCGCCGTGGCGGTGCGCTGCCTCTGCGCGAACTGCTCGACTGCAAGCTGTCGGGTGTCAAGGTGCTCGATCTCGCCAGCTACTTTGAGCGTGCGCTGGGACAGTTGCGCCTGGATTCGCTGCGCGTCGGCTGGATGATCTTTGGTGAAGGTTTCCGGCAGACCTGGCGGCGGACGTTCTTCAAGCGCGCCTTCGACATCCTGGTCGCGCTGCTGCTGCTGCTGCTGCTGCTGGCGCTGCCGGTGATGCTGCTGACGGCGATCCTGATCGTCTTCGAGGATGGGTTCCCGGTGTTCTATCGCCAGGAGCGGGTTGGCCTCGATGGCCGCCTCTTTGATGTGATCAAGTTCCGCAGCATGCGCAACGACGCCGAGAGCGACGGCAAGCCGCGCTGGGCAGCCACCGACGATGACCGGGTGACACGCGTTGGCCGCATCATCCGCAAGCTGCGCATCGACGAGTTGCCACAGCTCTACAATGTGCTGACCGGTGACATGAGCATGGTCGGACCGCGTCCCGAACGCCCCTACTTTGTCGACCAACTGACGCGCGACATCCCGTTCTACGCCGTGCGCCACAGTGTCAAGCCCGGCCTCACCGGCTGGGCACAGGTCAGCTACCAGTACGGGTCGACGATCGAGGATTCGGTGCAAAAGCTGCAGTACGATCTCTACTACGTCAAGAATCACACCCTCTTCCTTGATATAGTGATCCTTTTCCATACCGTCGGAGTTGTCCTGACCGGCAAGGGCGCCCGGTGACCGGGCAACTGCGGCTCCGGTTGCTGCTTTCGACTGACGAGGACTGCGGGCGCTGATGGACAGCAAGATGGCACTCATCTCGGCGTGGAGCTATGGCCTGGCGGGCGTGCTGGCGGCGCTGCTGACGCTTTACCTGGCGTCCGGCCGGCGCAGCAGCAGTCGCAGTGGCGCGATGTTCCTGGCGGTCGCCCTGTGCACCGTCTGGGGGATGCTGGGTCTGGCCTTCGCGCTCACCGGCCAGGGCCTCTTTCTCGCCGGCAGCCTGCTGGCCGATGTCCTGCGCTTTGGCGGCTGGTATCTCTTCCTGATCATCCTGATGCGCCCGGAGTCTCCTGCCGACGGCGCGCCGGCAACGACCGGCACCGGCTGGCTGAGTGCGATTGCCGGGCTGCTGGTCGCCTTCGGTTTTGCCGCGCAGGCGATGGCCGTCTTCGGCGTCGACCTCATGGGTTCGTCGGCACGGTTGGCGCTGTTTGCCTCGCTGGCGATGACCGTCTTCGGACTGGTCCTGGTCGAGCGCCTCTTCCGCAACGTCTCGCCCGATTTTCGCTGGAGCATCAAGCCGTTGTGTCTTGGCTTGGGCGGCATCTTCCTGTTCGACCTCTACGTCTACTCCGACGCCCTGCTGTTCAACCGCATCGATGCCGACGCCTTCAGCATTCGCGGTTTCGCCCATGCGATCGCCCTGCCGCTGGTGGCGCTGTCGGCAATCCGCAGCCACGACTGGAAGCGGCGGCTGGTGATGTCGCAGCGCGCGGTCCTGCAGTCGGCGACCCTGCTGATCGTCGGCACCTACCTGCTGTTCATGGCAGCCGCCGGTTACTACGTGCGTTTCTTCGGCGGCGAGTGGGGGCGTGCCCTGCAACTGGCGCTGCTTTTCGCTGCCCTGCTGGTGCTGGTGGCGCTGACCTTCTCCGGCTCGATGCGGGCACGCCTGCGGGTGCAGGTCGGCAAGCACTTCTTCAGCTACCGCTACGACTACCGCGAGGAGTGGTTGCGCTTCACCGCCACGCTGTCGGCACAGGGCGGATTCGCTGGTCTTGGCCGGCACGTGGTGCGTGGCCTCGCAGACATGGTCGAGAGCCCGAGCGGTGCGCTCTGGTTGAAGGATCCCTCTGGCCGCTTCCTTGCCCAGGCGGCATTCTGGAACATGCCCGCGTCACCGGCCACCGAGGACGCCGACAGCCCGCTCTGCCGCTTCCTGCTCGAAAGCGGCTGGGTGATCAACCTCGAAGAGTATCGCTCGCTGCCACGCCGCTATGATGGGCTCGTGCTCCCGTCGTGGCTGGTCGAGGTGCCGAACGCCTGGCTGGTGGTGCCGCTGACCACCGGCAGCGAGTTGATCGCCTTCGTCGTGCTGGCGACGGCGCGGACGCGGATCGACGTCAATTGGGAGGTCAACGACCTGCTCAAGACGGCGGCCAGGCAGGCTGGTGCCTTCCTCGGTCAGATGCAGGCCAGCGAGGCACTGCTCGAAGTGCGCAAGTTCGATTCCTTCAACCGGATGTCGGCTTTCGTCGTCCATGATCTGAAGAACATCATCGCCCAGCTCTCGTTGATGCTGAAGAATGCCGAGCGCCACCGTGACAATCCGGAGTTCCAGAAGGACATGCTGATGACCGTCGAGCACTCCGTCGAGCGCATGCGGCAGCTGATGATGCAGTTGCGGCAGGGGACGACGCCGCTCGACGGCCCGCGCGGCATCGATCTGGCGGATGTGCTGCGGCGGATACAGACGGCCAAGTCGGGGCAGGGGCGCGAGGTCGAGCTGACCATCGAGGAAAAGCTGCTGGCGCGCGGTCACGAGGACCGGATCGAGCGTGTCATCGGCCACCTGGTGCAGAACGCGCTCGACGCCACCGAAAAGGGTGGTCGCGTCTGGGTCCGGATGGCCCGCCAGGGCACGCAGGCCCTCGTCGAGGTCGGCGATACCGGGCACGGGATGAGTCCCGAGTTCGTCCGTGAGCGGTTGTTCAAGCCGTTCCAGACGACGAAGCCGACGGGAATGGGAATCGGTGCTTACGAGAGCTTTCAGTACGTCCATGAACTGGGCGGCAGGGTCTCGGTCGACAGTGCCGTCGACGTCGGTACGCAGGTGGACCTCCTGCTGCCGCTGTTTGAAGCCGGCAAGGCGCTGCAATCGGACGAATTACCGGGAAAAGAGGAATGAGCGCACCAAAAATGCCACACCTGCTGATCGTCGAGGATGACCGCGCGCTGCAGAAGCAGATTCGCTGGGCTTTCGATCAGTACGAGACGCTGGCTGCCGACGACCGCGAGACGGCGATGCAATTGATGCGCCGTTACCAGCCACCGGTGGTGACCATGGATCTGGGTCTGCCGCCCGACCCGGACTCGGTGTCGGAAGGCTTCAAGCTGCTCGAGGAGATCCTGAGCCTGGCGCCCGATACCAAGGTCATCGTGCTGACCGGCCAGAACGACCGCGCCAACGCCCTGCGGGCGATCGCCCTCGGTGCCTACGACTTTTTCGCCAAGCCGTTCGAGGTCGACATGCTCGGCCTGACGATCCAGCGGGCTTACCGGCTGCACGAACTGCAGAAGGAGAACGAGCGGCTGCAGGCGATGCAGCAGCCGGATGCGATGTCGGGGATGATCACCCGCGACCCGGATCTGCTGCGCGTCTGCCGGACGATCGAACGTGTGGGCGTCACCGACGCGACCGTGCTGCTGCTCGGTGAAAGCGGTACCGGCAAGGAACTCCTGGCGCGTGGTCTGCACGAGTCGTCGCCGCGGCGTCGCGAGCGATTCGTCGCCATCAACTGCGCGGCGATTCCCGACAACCTGCTCGAGAGCGAACTCTTCGGTTACGAGAAGGGCGCCTTCACCGGTGCCGGGAAGACGACGCCGGGCAAGATCGAGACGGCCAACAACGGCACGCTGATGCTCGACGAGATCGGCGATCTGCCACACAACCTGCAGGCGAAGCTGCTGCGCTTCCTGCAGGAGCGGGTGATCGAACGGATCGGTGGGCGCAACGAAATCCCGGTCAATGTACGCATCGTCTGCGCCACGCACCAGAACCTGCAGAACCTGATCAGCGAGGGTCGTTTCCGCAAGGATCTCTATTACCGGCTGGCGGAAATCGTCGTGAACATCCCGCCGCTGCGCGCCCGCACCGGCGACGCGTCGCTGCTGGCGCATGCCTTCGTGCGGCGTTTCGCGGCCGAAAACGGTCGCGGCGCCATGAGCCTGCGCGAGGATGCCCTGCGCGCGATCGAGGCACACGCCTGGCCGGGGAACGTGCGCGAACTCGAGAACTGCATCAAGCGCGCGGTGATCATGGCAGACGGCAATCAGCTCACCGCCGCCGACATCGGCCTCCTCGGCGGGGTACAGGCGGAGGAAACCGTGCTCGACCTGCGCAATGCGCGCGATGAGGCGGAGAAACGGGTGACCATCGCCGCTCTCGCGCGTGCTGACGGCAACGTCGTCAAGGCCGCCGAACTCCTCGGTGTCAGCCGTCCGACGCTGTACGATATGATGCACCGCTTCGGACTCAAGTAGCGCCGCCAACACGACCTTTTTTCTTTCGGGCAAGCTTTTCGACTCAGGGGGACTTTGATGATTACTCGTAACTCCGTGCATGCACTGCGCAAGGCGACCGCCTCGGCCCTGCTGGCTGCGCTGCTCCTGGTCGGCTGCGGCGGTGGCGAGAAGCCGGCGGATCTCGTGAACCAGGCGAAGGAAGCGCTGCAGAAGAACGACCACAAGACGGCGGTGATCCACCTCAAGAACGCCCTGCAGCAGGATCAGCAGCTTGCCGAAGCCCGTTTCCTGCTGGCCAAGGCGCTGCTCTCGGGCGGCGATCCGGCAGGTGCCGAGGTCGAGCTGCAAAAGGCGCGGGAACTCAACTATTCGGCCGAATACATCACTCCCCTGCTTGCCCGCACGCTGCTGATGATGGGCAAGGCGGACAAGGTGATCAACGAACTGGCCAGCGCCCCGCTCACCACGGCCGAAGCCAGGGCTGACCTGCAGACCTCGGTCGGTCAGGCCTACCTGCTGCAGGACAAGCCGCGGCAGGCGGAAGCAGCCTATGCCGCGGCGCTGGCTGCGCAGCCGGGATTCGCGCCGGCACTGATCGGCGAGGCGCGGCTGAAAGCCACCGGTGGCGATCTGCCCGGAGCGCTGGCGATCCTCGACCGCGGCTTGCAGGACTCGCCGAAACTGTACGAAGCCTGGCAGCTCAAGGGTGACCTGCTGCTGGCCCAGGGCGACGGCACGGCGGCGATGGCGGCCTACCGCAAGGCAGTCGAGGTGAAGCCGGACTACCTCGCGGCGCACGCGGCGATCATGCGGCTGCAACTGGCGGAGAACCAGCTCGATGCCGCCGCCCAGCAACTGGCGACGATCAAGCAGTTCGCCGCCAGCCATCCGCAGACGCACTACCTGACGGCGATGCTGGCTTACCAGAAGAAGGACTATCCGGCTGCCCGCGATGCCATCCTGCTGATGCTGCGCGTCGTTCCGGAAAACCCGCTCGGTCTGCAACTGGCCGGCCTGATCGAATATGAACTCAAGGCCTATCCGCAGGCCGAGGACTACCTCCTGAAGGCCTTGCCGAAAACGCCCGAGCTCGGCATCGCCCGCCGCGTATTGATCGCCAGTTACCTCCGCAACGGCCAGCCGGCGAAGGCCCTGCCGCTGATCGAGCCGGTGCTCGGCAAGATCGACCGGGATTCGAACATGCTGGCGCTGGCCGGACAGGTGTTTCTGCAGAACGGCCAGGTCGACAAGGCCGGCGCATACTTTGCCAAGGCGGCGGCGCTCGATCCGCAGAATGCCGGCAAGCGGACGTCGCTGGCGATGGTCAATATGGCCAGGGGCGACACCGATACGGCCTTCCGTGACCTCGAGCAGGTGGCTGCCGCCGACCCCGGCAATCGCGCCGATCTGGCACTGATCACGGCGCATCTGCAGCGGCGCGCGTTCGACCCGGCGCTGAAGGCGATCGCCGCCCTGGAGAAGAAACAACCCGAGAATCCGCTGGTGTACAACCTGCGCGGCACGGCCCTGCTCGGCAAGCGCGATATCGCAGGCGCCCGCAAGAGCTTCGAGCAGGCCCTCGCGCTGAACGCCGCGTACTTCCCGGCAGCAGCCAACCTCGCCAGTCTGGACATGGCGGACAAGAAGCCCGAAGACGCCAAGAAGCGCTTCGAGGCGGTTGTCGCCAAGGATCCGAAGAGCACGCAGGGATTCCTCGCCCTGGCCGAACTGCGCTCCCGAACCGGCGGCACCACCGAGGAAGTCGCCACCCAGATCAACCGGGCGATCGCGGCCAACCCGCAGGAGTCGGCACCACGGCTGGCGCTGATCGGTCTGTACCTGGGCAAGAACGAGGTCAAGAGCGCGCTCGCTGCCGCCCAGGATGCGGCCGCCGCCTTGCCCGACCGGCCGGAGGTGCTCGACGCGGCCGGCCGCGCCCAGCAGGCGGCGCAGGACTACAACCAGGCGTTGGCGACCTATGGCAAGCTCGCCGCACTGAAACCCGACCTGCCGCTGCCCTATCTGCGGATGGCAGAGATCGAAGTGGTGGCCAAGAACAAGCCCGCTGCCCTGGAGAACCTCAGGAAGGCGCTCAAGGTGCAGCCGAATTCGCTCGAGGCGCAGCGCGGCATCATGATGCTCGAACTCGATGCCGGACGGCCGGCCGAAGCAGTGGCAATGGCCAAGGAAGTCCAGAAGCAGCGTCCGAAAGAGGCGGTCGGCTACCTGTTCGAGGGTGACGCGCAGGCGTCGCTGAAGAACTGGCCGGCAGCCATTGCCGCCTACCGGACCGGTCTCAAGGAGGCTGGAGGCCCCGACCTGGCGGCCAAGCTGCATCTCGCCCTGGCGAACAGCGGCAACATGGCAGAGGCCGACAGTTTCGCTGCCAGCTGGTTGAAGGAGAACGCCAAGGACACGCGTTTCCGCTTCTACCTGGCAGGTCACGCGACGGCGCGCAAGGATTATGCGGCGGCTGCGCGCCATTACCGCGTCATGCTCGAGGCGCAGCCGGAGAACGCGATCGTGCTCAACAACCTGGCGTGGGTTGGCGCCCAGATCAAGGATCCGAAGGCCATGGAGTATGCCGAGAAGGCGAACAGGCTGGCGCCGAACCAGCCGGCACAGATGGATACCCTGGCGGTGCTGCTGATGGACAAGGGTGAGACGCAGCGGGCGCTCGAGCTGTTCCGCCAGGCACTGGAGCTGGCGCCGCAGGCAGCGGTGATTCGCGTCAATTATGCGCGAGCCCTGATCAAGGCGGGTCAGAAGGGCGAAGCGAAGAAGCAGCTCGATGAAGTCGCGAAACTGGGCGACAAGTTCCCGGCGCAGGCAGAGGTGGCGGAGTTGCAGAAAGGGCTGTAGGGGCGCTGGCGGTTGCTGGACGCTGGAGCGGAAAACCAACTGAATGGAGTGTTCATGACTATTGTTGCTGTGGTGGGTCTGGGTTACGTCGGTTTGCCACTCGCCGTCGAGTTTGGCAAGAAGATGCGGACCATCGGTTACGATCTGTCGGCAAGCAAGGTGGCGCAATATCGCCGCCACGTCGATCCGACGGGTGAGGTGAGCACCGCCGATCTCGAGGCGGCGATTCATCTCGAAGTCGGCAGTGATCCGACTGCTCTGGTGGCGGCGGATTTCGTCATCGTTGCCGTACCGACGCCGGTCGACCAGGCGCATCAACCGGACTTCGGTCCGCTGATCGGCTCGTCGGAGGCGGTCGGGAGAAACCTCAAGCGTGGCGCGACCGTGGTCTTCGAGTCGACGGTCTATCCGGGGGCGACCGAGGAAGTCTGCATTCCGATCATCGAGAAGTACTCCGGGATGAAGTGGAAGGAGGATTTCTTCGTCGGCTACTCGCCCGAACGCATCAATCCGGGCGACAAGGAGCGGACGCTGACGAAGATCGTCAAGGTCGTCTCGGGCGACACCCCGGAAACCCTCGAGCGCGTTCGCCAGATGTACGCCAGCGTCATCACTGCCGGCGTCTTCCCGGCGTCGAGCATCAAGGTCGCCGAGGCCGCGAAGGTCATCGAGAATACCCAGCGCGACCTCAACATCGCCCTGATGAACGAGCTGGCGATCATTTTCGACCGCATTGGCATCGACACCGTCGAGGTGCTCGAGGCAGCCGGCAGCAAGTGGAACTTCCTGCCGTTCCGGCCGGGACTCGTCGGCGGCCACTGCATCGGCGTCGACCCCTATTACCTGACGCACAAGGCGGAGATGCTCGGATACCACCCGCAGGTGATCAACGCCGGGCGGCGGATCAACGACGGCATGGGCAAGTTCATCGCCGAGCAGACGGTCAAGCAGTTGATCCGCAATGGCTGGCAGGTCAAGGGGGCGCCGGTCATCGTCCTCGGCCTGACCTTCAAGGAGGACTGCCCCGACCTGCGCAACTCGCGCGTCATCGACGTCATCCGCGAACTCGAGTCCTACGGCGCCAAAGTGGTCGTGCATGAGCCGGTGGCCGATGCCGACGAGGCACGGCACGAGTATGGCGTCGAACTGACGCCGTGGGATGAGCTGCCGGCGGCGGCGGCCATCGTCGCCGCGGTCGCCCACCGCGAGTTCCGGGAGCGTCCGCTGACCGATTTCGTCGCCAGGCTGCAGCCGGGCGGCGTGCTGACCGACGTCAAGAGCATGTTCAACGAGGCGCAGCTGGTGGCGAACGGGGTGAGCGTGTGGCGGCTCTGAGCTTCACTGCGACGCCGGCGCTGGCGGCGCTCGACGAGCGCCTGCGGCAGCGCCCGGCACGCTGGCTGGTGACCGGAAGTGCCGGCTTCATCGGCTCGCACCTCGTCGAAACGCTGCTGCGGATGGGCCAGACGGTGGTCGGGCTGGACAACTTCGCGACCGGCCACCGGCGCAACCTGGAAGAGGTGCAGGAGCTGGTTGGCGTCGAGGCATGGCGCCGGCACCGCTTCATCGAGGCCGACATCCGCGATCCCGACGCCTGCCGCGAAGCCTGTGACGGGGTGGAGGTCGTCCTGCATCAGGCGGCACTCGGTTCGGTGCCGCGCTCGCTGGCCAATCCGTTGGCGACCAACGCCACCAACGTCGACGGCTTCCTCAACATGCTCGTTGCTGCCCGCGATGCCGGCGTACGGCGTTTCGTCTATGCGGCGTCGAGTTCGACCTACGGCGACCATCAGGCGCTGCCCAAGGTCGAGGAGCGGATCGGCCGGCCGCTGTCGCCGTACGCGGTCAGCAAACTGGTCAACGAGTTGTACGCGGACGTCTTCGCGCGCTGTTACGGCCTGCCGTCGATCGGCCTGCGCTACTTCAACATCTTCGGCGCGCGCCAGGATCCGGAGGGCGCTTACGCCGCCGTCATCCCCCGCTGGACGCGGGCGATGTTGCTCGGCGATGTCGTGACGATCAATGGTGACGGCGAGACCAGCCGCGATTTCTGTTTCATCGACAACGCCGTCCAGGCCAACCTGCTGGCGGCGATGTGCGACGATCCGGAGGCAGTGAACCAGGTGTACAACGTCGCCGTCGACGACCGGACATCATTGAATCGGCTGTTCGACATCCTGCGTGCGGCCTTGCTCGACTTCTGCCCCGACGTGCGTCAGCTGCGGCCGGTGCACGGCGATTTCCGGCCAGGCGACGTTCGCCACTCACGCGCCGACATTTCGAAGGCCAGGCGTCTGCTTGGCTATTTTCCAAGCCACCGGATCGAGGAGGGGGTTCGGGCGGCGATGCCGTGGTACGTGTCACGCCTGGGCGTGGCCGCTGGAGTCCGTTGATGAAAGTTTCCTGTCTTGGCTGTGCCGCCCTGATGCGCCAGGGTGCGATCCTGTTCTGCGGTTTGCTGACTCTTGCCGCACCGTCGTTTGCTGCCGCCGCCGGCGTGGCGGCGAAGGAGTCCGAGGCCGAGCGCCGGCTGGCACTGCGCAAGGAGGCGCTGGCGCACGAGCATGGCGAGGGCGTGCCACGGGATTACGCCCGGGCGGTGAAGCTCTATTGCGAGGGCGCACGGCTGGGTGACCCCGAGGCGCAGTTCAACCTCGGCTGGATGTACGCCAACGGCCGCGGCATCGAGCGTGACGATTCCCGTGCCGCCTTTTTCTTTGCCCTGGCCGCCAGGCAGGGACACGAGCAGTCGCAGAAGATGCAGCGTTTCGTTGGCGAACCGGTGGCGACCGTCCCCGACTGCATGCGCGGTGTCGCCTTTTTCGACGAGGGCAAGGATGTCCTCGTGCCGATCACCGAAATGCAGAAGAAGGTCGTCGGTCTCGTGCAGCAGTTGGCGCCGGAGTACGGCGTCAGCCCGCGCCTGGCGCTGGCGGTGATCCGCACCGAATCCAATTTCAATCCGTCGGCGCTGTCGAACAAGAACGCGCAGGGGCTGATGCAGCTCATTCCCGATACGGCGGCGCGTTTCAACGTCAGGCAGCCGTTCGATCCGGAGCAGAACCTGCGCGGCGGGTTGGCCTACCTGCGCTGGTTGCTCGCCTATTTCGAAGGCGACGTCAGCCTGGTTGCCGCGGCCTACAACGCCGGCGAAGGCGCGGTCAATCGCTATCGCGGCGTGCCGCCCTACGCCGAGACACAGGGCTACGTCAAGCGGATCATCGGCATCTTCAAGCGTGACGACCATCCCTACGACGCGAAGGTGACGACGCCGTCGCCGGAGTTGCCACGCATCCGCTCGACGAGGGGAGTCTAGGGTGCCGGGCGGGTTTTCGGCGCTGCGCCGCCTGCTGGCCGCCGCCGCGGTCATCGTCGGCCTGCTCGCCCTCGCCGGCACGGCGGCAGCCGACCTGCCCGAGGTCATCGAGCGGGTCAAGCCATCGGTGGTCGTCGTCGGCACGCAGCAGCTGACGCGCAGCCCGCAGTTCGTCATGCGCGGAACGGGGTTCGTCGTCGGCGACGGGCGCACGGTGGCGACCAACGCGCACGTGATCCCGGCAGCGGTCGACGAGGCAGCCGGCGAGAAGCTGGTGATCCTCGTCCGTCTGGCCGACGCCAAGGCGCAGCAGCGGCCGGCCAGGGTCGTCGCCGTGGACAAGGGCCACGATCTCGCGCTGCTGCGCATCGACGGCCCCGTCCTGCCGGCCCTCACCCTGCACGAAGCGGAGCCGGTACGCGAAGGGCAGGCGGTCGCCTTCACCGGCTTTCCCATCGGCGGCGCCCTCGGGCTGTCACCGGTCACGCACCGCGGCATCATTTCGGCGATCACGCCGATCGTCCTGCCGGGGGCCAATGCCCGCGAACTGAACGCCCGCGTCGTGCAGCAGATCAGGACCGGCAGTTTCGACATCTATCAGCTCGACGCGACGGCGTACCCGGGCAACAGCGGCGGTCCGCTCTTCGATGCCAGTCGCGGCGAGGTGCTCGGCATCATCAACATGGTCTTCGTCAAGGAGAACAAGGAATCGGTCCTCAGCAAGCCGTCCGGGATCAGCTTTGCCATTCCCGTGCGCTTCCTGCGGGATTTGCTGCAGAAGGCCGGCCCGTAGGATCCGGTTGCTTCCGTCTGGCGGCCGCGCTGCGCCAGGCGGCGGTTCATTTTGCGGCTGCCGGCGCCGGCTTCTGGTAGCATGCTCGCTGCTCCGACGGACCGTCAATGACTGCCTTGCTCGCCGAAGTCTTTTCCGCCTCCGGGCCGCTTGCCGCGGCGGTCCCCGGTTATCGCCCGCGGCAGCAGCAGCTCGAACTCGCCGCAAGCATCGCCGCCGCCATGGCGGGCAACCGCGTGCTCGTCGCCGAAGCCGGTACCGGTACCGGCAAGACCTATGCCTACCTCGTTCCCGCGCTGCTTTCGGGTGGCAAGGTGATCGTCTCCACGGGGACGAGAAACCTGCAGGACCAGCTCTTCGGGCGAGACATTCCGACGATCCGCAAGGCGCTGGCTCTGCCGGTCAAGGTCGCCCTGCTCAAGGGGCGCGCCAACTACCTCTGCCACCATCATCTCGCGCGCGCGCTCGCCGATGGCCGCTTTCTCACCCGTGAGGACGCAGCCTGGGCGCAGCGCATCGCCCGTTTTGCCCGCACGACCCGCAGTGGCGACAAGGCCGAATGTGTCGACGTGCCGGAGAACGCGACGGTGTGGCCGATGGTCACCTCGACGCGCGACAACTGCCTGGGCCAGGAATGTCCGCAACACAAGGAATGCTTCGTCCTCGCCGCTCGCCGTGAGGCGCTGGCGGCCGACCTGGTGGTGGTCAACCATCACCTTTTCTTCGCCGACGTGATGCTGCGCGACGAAGGTACGGCGGAACTCCTGCCAGCCTGCAACACGGTGATCTTCGATGAAGCCCACCAGTTGCCCGAAGTCGCCAGCCTGTTCTTCGGTGAAAGCGTATCGACCGCGCAGCTCCTCGAACTCGCTCGTGACGCGCAGAGCGAAGCGCTGTCGGCGGCCCGCGACTGCCTCGACCTGCCGCGCCTGTGCAGCCGCCTGGAGAAGGACGTGCGCGACCTGCGACTGACGCTGCCGCTCGAGCCGGCGCGTCATGCGCTGCCGCAGCTCACCGCACGGCCCGGATTTGCCGACGCCCTGACGACCGTGATCGCTGCCGTCGAGGCGCTGGCCGGTCTGCTCGAGACGCAGGCGCAGCGCAGCGAGGGGCTCGACAACTGCTGGCGGCGCGCGAGCGAGCTGCTGCGGCGCCTGCAATCCTGGCAGAGCGGCAGCAACGACGACTTCGTCCGCTGGGCGGAAACCCATACGCACGCGCTGCAGCTCAACGCAACGCCGCTGGCGATCGCCGGCATCATGCAGAAACAGATGAGCGGGCATCCGCGGGCCTGGATCTTCACTTCCGCGACGCTCGCCGTGCAGAACGACTTCGGCCACTACTGCTCCGAGATGGGACTGGTCGATGCCGCTTCGGCGCGCTGGGAGAGTCCGTTCGATTACCCGCGGCAGGCGCTGCTCTACGCGCCGCGCAATCTGCCCGATCCGAACAGCGCCGACTACGCCGCGGCGGTCGTCGGCGCCGCCTGGCCGGTGCTGCGGGCGAGCGGCGGACGCGCCTTCTTCCTGTGCACCTCGCTGCGGGCGATGCGCCGGGTGCACGAGCTGCTCGCCGACCGGCTGGCCCGCGACGGGCTCGAGCTGCCGCTGCTGCTGCAGGGAGAGCAGGGCAAGAACGAGTTGCTCGAGCGCTTCCGCCGTCTCGGCAATGCCATCCTCATCGGCAGCCAGAGCTTCTGGGAAGGGGTCGACGTGCGCGGCGAAGCGCTGTCGTTGGTGGTCATCGACAAGCTGCCGTTCGCGCCGCCGGACGACCCGGTGCTGTCCGCGCGCATCGAGAGACTGCGCAGCGAAGGCCGCAACGCCTTTCTCGAGTATCAGCTGCCACGGGTCGTGATCAACGTCAAGCAAGGGGCCGGCCGGCTGATTCGCGACGAGACCGATCGCGGCGTGCTGATGATCTGCGATCCGCGCCTGATCGCCAAGACCTACGGCAAGCGCATCTGGCGCAGCCTGCCACCGATGCAGCGGACGCGCGAGCTGGCCGATGCGGTGGCCTTCTTCAGCGGCGCGTCCGGCGCGGGGGGCGAGTGAGCGGGCAACTGCTGCCGGACCCGCTGCCGGGCGACTGCCGCGCTGCGGCGGAAGCGCTCAATCGGGGTTGCGCGTGCATCTCGGTCGATCCCGAGTCGCTGCAGCGGGAACTCGCAGCGGGCGATGGCAGCGCGGCGAATGGCGAGTGGCTGGCGAGCCGCCCGCACCTTTTTTCCGACAGCATGGTCTTCGTCAGCGAGCTGCACCTCGCGCGCATGGCACGGACGATCGCCGCCATCGAGCGGGTGGTCGCGCAGCCCGCGTACCGGGAGCGCGTGCTCGCCTACGCGCCGGCGGTTGCGCAGCATTCACCGGCCGCCGCCGGCGTCTTCCTCGGCTACGATTTCCACCTCGGCCCGGACGGGCCGCAACTGATCGAGATCAACTCGAATGCCGGCGGCGCGCTGCTGAATTCGCGTCTGCTGCGGGCGCAACGGGCGTGTTGTGCGCCGGTGGCGACGATGATGCCACCGCCGTTGCCGGTCGAGGAACGCTTCCTCGACATGTTCCGCGACGAATGGCGGCTGGCGCGGCCCGCCGTGGCTGCGGCACTGCCGCTGGCACGCGTGGTGATCGTCGACGAGGCGCCTGCCGAGCAATACCTGGCTCCCGAGTTCGAACTCTTCCGCCAGCTCTTCACCGCCCATGGCATCGACGCGCAGGTGGCCGATCCCGCCGAGCTGTCGTTCGACGGCGATGCACTGCGTTGCCGCGGCGAGGTCGTCGACCTGGTGTACAACCGGCTGACCGACTTTTCCCTCGCCGAGCCGCAGAACCAGGCCCTGCGGCGGGCCTATCTCGCCGACGCCGTCGTTCTCACGCCGCATCCGCAGACGCATGCGCTCTTCGCCGACAAGCGCAACCTGCTGGCGCTTGGCGACCAGCATTGGCTGCGGCAGATCGGCATCGCCGACGACGAGCGTGAACTGCTGGCGAGCAGCATTCCGCGTACCGAGGAAGTCACACCACACAACGCCGAGGCTTTCTGGCGCAGCCGGCGGCAGTGGTTCTTCAAGCCGGTCGCCGGTTTCGGCAGCAGGGCGGCGTACCGTGGTGACAAGCTGACGCGACGGGTGTTCGCCGACATCGCCCGTGGCGGCTATGTCGCCCAGGCCGTCGTCAGCCCCTCCGAGCGCCGGCTGCTGATCGACGGTGTCGAGCGGGATTTCAAGCTCGACCTGCGCAACTACGTCTACCGGGGTGCCGTGCAGCTCGTTTCGGCGCGCCTCTATCGCGGCCAGACGACCAATTTCCGCACTCCCGGTGGCGGTTTTGCCGCCGTCTTTGCGGTGCCCGGGCAGTGCGGCGGCGGCAGTTGCCGATGAAGATCTTCGGCATCACCGGCTATTCAGGCGCCGGCAAGACGACACTGATCGAGCGCATGCTGCCACAGATCATCGAGCGTGGCTTGCGCACCGCGGTCCTCAAGCATACCCATCACGACTTCGACATCGACCGGCCCGGCAAGGACTCCTTCCGCCATCGCCAGGCCGGCGCCAGCGAAGTGCTGCTCGCCAACGCTTCGCGCTGGGTGCTGATGCACGAACTGCGCGGTGCGCGCGAGCCGACCCTGGCCGAATACGCGAGCCGTTTCTCGCCCTGTGATCTGCTGCTCGTCGAGGGTTTCAAGCACGAGGCGATTCCCAGGCTCGAGGTGCATCGGCCGGCCAACGGCAAGCCAACGTTGTGGCCCGAGCAGCGGCAGATCGTTGCCGTCGCCTCCGACCAGCCAGCACCCGTGGACCTGCCCGCCGGTCTGCGCTGGCTCGACCTGAACGACGTGCCGACGATCGTCGCTTTCATCCTCGATCATCTTCAACTCACCGGGAATGCCGATGCTGTCCTTTGAAGAAGCTCTTGCCCGCCTGCTTGCGGCAGCACCGGCGGTCGCCGAAGTCGAATCGCTGTCGACGCTGCACGCCGATCGACGGGTCCTCGCGCAGGCGCAGACGGCAACCGTCGATGCGCCGCCGCTCGACAATTCGGCGATGGATGGCTATGCCGTCGCGGTGGCCGACGTGCCGCGCGTCGGGATCTGCCTGCCGGTGACGCAGCGCATTCCCGCCGGCAGCGTCGGCAGCCGGCTGCAGCCGGGCAGCGCCGCACGCATCTTCACCGGCGCGCCGATCCCGCCGGGGGCCGATGCGGTCGTGATGCAGGAACTCTGCGAACACGATGCGGCGGCGGTGCGCATCAACCACCTGCCGCGCAGCGGCGAACACATTCGCCGCGCCGGCAGCGACATCGCCGCCGGCAGCGAGATTCTCGCCTGCGGTCAGCGGCTGCGGCCGCAGGACACGGCGCTGGCGGCGTCGGTCGGCATCGCCTCGCTGCCGGTCTTCCGCCGCCTGCGGGTGGCGGTGCTGTGCACCGGCGACGAGCTGCGGATGCCCGGCGAAACGCTGCCGCCGGGGGCGATCTACAACACCAACCGCTTCCTGCTGGCGGCGCTGCTCGAACGGCTCGGCTGCGTCGTGCACGATGCCGGCGCGGTCGCCGACACCCTGCCGGCAACGCAGGCGGCGCTGCGGGCAGCGGCCAGCGACAATGACCTCGTGATCTCGTCCGGCGGCGTCTCGGTCGGCGAGGAGGATCACGTCCGCGCTGCGGTCGAACTGGCCGGCAGGCTCGAAATGTGGAAGATCGCGATCAAGCCGGGCAAACCACTGGCTTTCGGCCATCTCGCCACGGACGGGCGCGAGATCCCCTTCGTCGGACTGCCGGGCAACCCGGTATCGTGCCTGGTCACCTTCGTCATGCTGGTGCGGCCGCTGCTCCTGCGGATGCAGGGGGCGCAGCAGGTGGCGCCGGCCAGCTACCGGTTGCACGCCGATTTCGACTGGCCGTTCCCGGATGCCCGGCGCGAGTTCCTGCGCGTGCGGAGCAACGCCGGTGGCGGCGTCGAGTTGTTCGGCAACCAGGGTTCGGGCGTCCTGACCTCGACCGTGTGGGGAGATGGCTTGGTCGACAACGCACCACAGCAGGTGATCCGACGTGGCGACGTGGTCTCTTTCACTCCGTTTTCGGCCTTGCTCGACTGAGCCGGGGAGACGCTGATGCTGACCATTCTGTACTTTGCTTCGGTGCGCGAGCGCGTCGGCCGGGCCGCCGAGGAACTCGCCCTGCCCGTCGGCGTCGCCGATGTCGCCGGGCTGCTCCGCCATCTCGGCCAGCGCGGTGGCGCCTGGGAGGGGTTGGCGCGGATCGCGAACCTGCGCTGCGCGGTCAATCAGCAGATGGTGGCGCTCGATTCGCCGATCGGCGATGGCGACGAGGTGGCTTTCTTCCCGCCGGTGACCGGGGGCTGAGCGGATGCACGTGCGGATCCAGGAAGCCGATTTCGACGTCGGCAGCGAACTCACCGCCCTGCGCCGCGCGGACCCGCGGATCGGCGCGCTGGCATCCTTCGTCGGCCTCGTGCGCGATGTCAGCGGCGGCTCTGGCGTCAGCGAGATGCACCTCGAACACTACCCCGGGATGACCGATAAGGCACTGGCGGCGATCGTCGGCGAGGCGTTGCAGCGCTGGTCGCTGCTCGACGTCCTGGTGATCCATCGCGTCGGCCGTCTGCTGCCCACCGACCAGATCGTCCTCGTTGCCGTTGCCGCCGCGCACCGCGCGGAAGCCTTTTCCGCTTGCGCGTTCATCATGGACTACCTGAAGACGCGGGCGCCGTTCTGGAAACGCGAGCTGACTCCGGAAGGGGCGCGCTGGGTCGAGGCGCGCGAGGCGGACGACCGCGCTGCCGAACGCTGGCAGCAGCCGGGCGGGTGATGGCCGGTCCGGCGGGTTTTCGCAAGGATGCACCAGTGCCGCAGGAAACCGGGCTCGTCCAGCGGTCGGCCACGACGCCGTAATGCGCGAGCACTGCCGCGTAGACCGGGTTGAGCTGCGGCTCGGTGGCGACCCGGGGGAATTTGACCGGCCCACGGGGCTCCAGCAGCTCGTCGAAGTAGTCCTTGCCGAAGCGCTTGTTCAGCTTCAGCCGCTCGTCGTCGAGGACGAACCCCTTGACGATGAACTCGCGCAGGGTCTGGGTCGCCCAGATGCGGAACTGCGT
>JAGFNJ010000049.1 GCA_017592775.1 Candidatus Accumulibacter conexus
GCGAAGCGTGGCCTCATCCAGCCTTCCACACAGCGCTTGATACTTAGCTTCTATGGCTAACTCCTGCTCCATGCTGAAACCATAGGCCAATCATCACAAATGTTCAAGTTATTTTTGCTTAACGCCTAAGTGCCCTGCTTGCCGCTGGTGATCGCCGATGCGGACGGGTGAGCCGTGGCGTCGCCGATCAGCTTGATGTTGGCTGCCGTCATGTCGGTGATCTGCTGCGCAAATCCCTTGAACATGTCGAACCCCTTCAGGCAGCCGGCACTTGGATCGGAGCCCTTGGCCTGCGAAGGGAAGTAGGAACTGATCAGCCTGGCGACCTCTGCCTGGGTCTCGGCAGCGATCTCCTGCACCGCGCGCAGATAAGCGGCCGCGTTGCTGCCCACTGTTGCGGGCGTCCCCTGCAGCAGCGCTTGCTGCTGCTTGGCATCGCCGGTCCGAAGCAGCGAGCCGACGGCAGCGGATCCCCCCTCCAGTGCGGCACGAGTGGCATTCAGGTTCAGGGTGGCCAGGCGCTCGACACTGGAAAACGCCAGTTTCGACAGGGTCATGAAGGCGTGGGCGTTGATCTCGACAGGGTTGGCCAATTCGCGGGTGACAGCAAGCATGGTGTGACTCCTCAGTGGGATGAAAACAGGATCTCGGTGGTACTGGTGGACGAACCTGGAATCCCGGCCGAAGCCGCCATGCACCGTCGATTCCAGCCAACAGCCTGGACTACAGGCCTGCCAATCACAGTGCGCTGGCGCACGCAGCGCCCCTGTTTCGGAGGCGCATCAAAGCTGCCACGGCAACTTCCGGAAACACGGGCGTGCTCGCTGCGCTGCCTGATGCGCAGCTTTTCCTGGCGGACCTGCCCTGATCGAGGAATCCGGGCGCTTGCGCCCTAGGGTGCCAGGCGATGCTGCTGGTCGCCCTGTGGTGCGGGGTTGCCCCCTTCATCCTCCCAGACGTGGCAGCCCTCTTCGAGCTGCGATTTCTGCAGCCGGCGACTGCGGCGGGCGATGGTGCGAGCGGCGGCGGCACATCCGGCCACCGCCAGAAGCAACACAATGACTCTGCTCGGGTTCATGGCGCTCTCGTTCCCCGGCGGCGCTTCTTCATGGCCACTCCGGAGTCACCCGGAACGGCGTCCGCCGATGAAGTTGACCAGGATCGACACAATGGCGATCACCAGGAGAATATGGATGAAACCCCCCATGGTGTAGGAACTGACCAGGCCCACGAGCCACAAGAGGATGAGAACGACGGCGATTGTGTAAAGCATGACGATTGTCCTTTCCTGTTTTCATTCGAGCGCCCCGGATCATGGCAGCGCACACATCGAGCAACCGGTCCTGGGAAGCGATCGGGTCTCCCCTCTATTTCGCCACCCACCGGACTCAGGACGAATTCTCCCTTTTCTGGTCGGCAAGGTCTGTTCGCCCGCGTACATAGCTGGCACGCTGGGGCCGTCGTCGTGCACAGACGTGCGCGCCGCCATCGTGATCGCCTCTGACGCCGGCCAAGCCAGGTGGTGCCTCGTCCGGCACATCGATGCGCCAAGCCGCGTTCCCCCGTGTCAGTGGCGCGACGTCTCGCGCCTGGACCGAATCACCGATGATGTGGCGCGCGAGCGTCGCTTCTGCCGCCGTTGCGGTGTCGGCGACGAGCACGGCGTGGCCCCTCAGAATGGCCTCCGTGACCAGTCGCAGGAAGTTTCCCTGATTCGCGTCCTGCCACCTTTCGTCCGCAAAGGCGGAGCCAGCGGGGCTGCCATGGGCATGGTCCCGACCGCGCAGGGCCAACGGGCGGACCAGCCCACTGGCAACGAACAGCGTGACCTTCGCGGCCACCTGCGCCGCTTCCACCAGCACGCGGAAGCCTGCGCCCGCCACCTGCAGGTCTTGCCGGAGCGGGTCATCCGCCCGCATCCTCATCGAGCCTGGAGCCCATGTGTTCTCCACGATCGCAATCTGTGCATCGGTCAGGCCGTGCTCGATCAGGCACTCCTGGACGGCATCGGCGTCGGTACGACGGCCATAGATGGCGACAAAGACATGACTTTGCTCATTCATGGGGTTTCTCTCCTGCCCGTTCACCCAACATGAGGTCGCTTCAGCCAGTGCCCGCAGGACCATGTGCCTCAGTGCGCCCGCGACACGAACGACAGTCGTCGCGAACTGCCGGCTGTGCCGGTATGGATGCGCTGAGTCTGCCAGACGCCGTCGATCCTGGCGGCGATTGCGTAAGTCCCCGGCGGCAGCTTCAAGTACAGCAGGGGACCATCGCTGACGGCCGACAGGATCTCCTGGCGCTTGCCCAGGGC
This sequence comes from Candidatus Accumulibacter conexus, assembly GCA_017592775.1. GTDB lineage: Bacteria > Pseudomonadota > Gammaproteobacteria > Burkholderiales > Rhodocyclaceae > Accumulibacter > Accumulibacter conexus. The sequence continues at coordinate 2,315 of JAGFNJ010000049.1, forward strand.
CAGTCTGGTCACGGTGAATGGTATCTCGGCGAGATAGCTGCCACGCTGGTCGCTGAACACCAGATGCAGGTCGTAGCCTGCCGCCACCTTGTGCATCTCTTCCCGTGACTCATCGCCGACGCCGCCACTGATCCAGCCGGCGTCTGCCTGCGATGCACTCGCCGCTTCGGACCTTCCAGCCTCCTTTGCCACCGCAGCGAACGGTGGCGCGCAGAGCAGGGCCGCCGCAACAACCAGCACCCCGCTTCGCAGCAGCAAGTGGAAGGATCCCGGGCGATTCTCGGAGGTGGCGTACGATCTTGATCCTGACAGGGAATTGCTCATGGGCTGCTCCAGAAATCAACCACTGGCTGCCGCGGAGAATTCCGCCGCCAGCACTGGCCGTTCGATCTGTTGGCACAGTGGTTGTCGGCACATGGTCACCGCCACCTGTTGCCGCTGTCGGTGCGCCAGCGAACCGATGGTCGCGCCCGCTCCCGGATCGTCGTCAGATCGGACCAGCGCGGCTGGCGGACCAAGCACTCTCCGCTCCATCGCCAGCCTGCCACTCCCGGCCGCCAGGACACTTCGACTGGTTCAGTCTTCCCCTGAGCCTCCTGCTGTCGACAACCCGCAACGGTGAGCGGCGACATCGCTGCCGCCTGGCCGGTCGGCGCGCTGGACGCTTGCATGCGTTCAGACCGCATCCCGGCGGACCGCTGCGGCATCGTCGCGAGCCGCGACACCGATCGCGCTCTGCTCGCCCAGCTCTGCTTCTCCCTTGGCAGCCAGGTACGCACCCTTCGCTTCATTGCGACAAATGTCCCTGGCGTTCCCGGAAAGGCTGTCGCAGGTTTCCTTGGCGACGGCATGGGCGACTTCAATCCGGGCAGTGCGCAGTTCGTGCCGATGCTTCTCGGAAGGGCTGTAATCCGTCTTGAGTTCTGCCTCGGCGATCCTTTCGCGGCCTTTGGCTTCTTCGATGCAGACATCCCTGGCGTTACCGATCATCGCCTTGCAGGCCGACCGGTCCGTTTCGTACTGATGGGCGATGTCCTTTCTGGCTGCCTTGTACTGGGCCTTCGACATGCCGCCGCTGCTGTCATCCGTGGCGCCTGCAATCTCGTGCTTGTTCATTCTGAACTCCTCGGTGGTTGGTTCGTACCTCTGACACCCGAGCCATCGTCGGCCCGTACCGTGACTTCTGTGCACCACGATGCGCACAGCCTGACGGCAAACGGCACTCTGTTCTGTACGCCGAGCAACATAGTGACCGTGTTGTCGACCGGCAGGGAATGACGCCAGCGACGAGCGACGGCAGCGTGGTGCGCGCCGCCGCCGGGACTCGCCAGAGAGCACCCGAGCACGCGGCTGCCCGGCACGGCACGTGGGGTTATGTACGGCAGCAGACAGAGCGAGTCTGGGCGAACCCCTAGCATCGCGTCGTCGGCAAAGCGGATGCAGGACAAGGCAGCAGCGAGGGCCGACAGGATTGTCAGATACCCATAAAGGAAAGATCACCATGACCACCTATCAAAGCTTCGTTTCTTCCCTTCTCCTGGCGTCGAGCCTCGGAATCATAGCCGCACCGGCATGGGCTGCGCCGACGGACTGCGGCGCGCCAGGGCTCCGCGGCGACTATTGGGAGTATCGGGCTGAGCGCATGGCTCAGCATCACCGGATGCTGCATGACACCCTCAAGCTGACCACCGATCAGGAAGGCGCGTGGAAGAAGTTGATGGACTCCGAACATCCCATGGCCGCACCGGAACCTGTCCGAGCCGCGGAATGGGCCAAGCTCACCACCCCGGAGCGGGCGGACAGGATGGTCGAGCGAATGCGGGAACAACAGTCGCGCATGGTTGAACATGTGGTTGCCCTGAAGGAGTTCTACGGCGTGCTCACACCGGACCAGAAGAGGATCTTCGACGACTTTCATGCCTTTCCGCAGCGTGGCAAGCGCGGAAGGTCGGAAGCGGGCTCGATGAACAGGGCCTCCCCCAGGCCTTGACAGCGGACCATGACGGTCAGTGGGAGCGTTGAATGGACTGGTCTGAACCGACTTCCTCCGCAGCGGGCAGCGTGCGGAGAGCACACGGGAATCCATGCTGATGACGCAGGCGATGGCTCTACCGACCGTTCCAGATATCGGCAGCATCGATGCCTACATCCATTCGGCGAGACGCTTCCCGACGCTGACACGCGAGGAGGAGTTCTCCCTGGCAAACCGCTATCGTCACGCAGAGGACCTCGACGCGGCGCGACAGTTGATCCTGTCGCACCTGCGCCTGGTCATTTCCATTGCGCGTGGGTACCTGGGGTATGGCCTGCCGCACGCCGACCTGATCCAGGAAGGCAACATCGGGCTGATGAAAGCGGTGAAGCGCTTTGACCCGAGCCGTGGTGTTCGCCTCGTCTCCTTTGCCATGCACCTGATCAAGGCCGAGATTCACGAGTACGTCCTGAGAAACAGCCGAATGCTCAGGCTGGCAACGACCAAGGCGCAGCGCACGCTGTTCTTCAATCTGCGCAGCATGAAAACCACCGGCAAAGGCTTGAGCTCGATCCAGGCGACGGAAATCGCCGACACGCTGAAGGTCCGGCCCGAGGATGTGATCGAGATGGATACGCGCCTGTCCGGCGTCGATCTGCCGCTCGACGGCGACCGCGACGGTGACGACGAAGCTTTTCCACCAATCGCCTATCTGGCCGACCGCTCGACCGATCCGGTGCAGGTGCTCGAAGCCCGCGCCCTGGACCGACTGCAGGACGAGGGTCTGCAGGGCGCTCTCGCCAGCCTTGATCCGCGCAGCCGTCGGATTGTCGAGGCGCGCTGGCTGATGGACGGAAAACGGGCAACCCTGCACGATCTGGCAGCGGAATTCGGCGTATCCGCCGAGCGAATTCGCCAGATTGAATTGAAGGCGATCCGCAAGATGCGTACACAGCTGGCGCCCTGGGCGACTTTACGGACTCCTTGATGCGAGGTCTTCATCGTCGCGCCTCTGCGACCCGTTGCGGAGGCAGCGCAGGGCGGCCGTCGTTCTTGTCGGGATGCTCACGTCTTCCGGCGCGCGTCGTCGAGAAGCGCTGTTGATATCAAAGGACGGCACCGAACAAAGTGCCAACTCCAGCGGTGACCGCCATCGCCAGGGCGCCCCAGAAGGTCACCCGCCAGGCTCCGGCCAAGGACCTGGCGCCGCCAACCCGGGCGGCACTGGCGCCCAGCAAGGCCAGGAACACCAGAGACGTCCCCGACACCCACGGAATCAGGACGCCCACGGGCACCAGCGCCGTCACGGCCAGAGGCAGTGCCGCACCGACCGCAAAACTCGCGGCCGACGCCAGTGCCGCCTGCACCGGCCGCGCGCTCAGCACCACGGAGATGCCGAGCTCGTCACGCGCATGCGCACCGAGGGCATCATGCGCCATCAGTTGTTGAGCGGTCTGTTGTGCGAGGCCGGGCGCAAGTCCCCGAGCAACATAGATGCCGCTGAGCTCCCGCTGCTCCCCGCTGGGGTCCCGTTCGAGCTCGGCCCGCTCCCGCGACAGGTCGGCCTGCTCCGTATCTGCCTGCGAATGGACGGAGACATACTCCCCAGCGGCCATCGACATGGCACCAGCCACCAGCCCGGCGACGCCGGTGATCAGCAGGTTGCCAGCACTGGGACTGGCCGCCGCGACGCCGACCAGCAGGCTGGCCGTCGAGACGATGCCGTCATTGGCACCGAGTACGGCGGCGCGCAGCCAGCCGATGCGGTCGCCCCGGTGTCGCTCGTTGTGTCGGCGCGAAGTGCTCATCGGTCGTGATCTCCATGCATGCGACTCAGTCCTGGCGCGAAAGCATCCGCCCGCAGACGTCACGGCGGACGAAGCAGTCGTGACCCCGGTCGGCAGCTGCCGGCAGACCCAGGAAAATGTCGCCCACGGTGACGTGAGCGATGAGTCGGCAGCATCGCCCGACTGCACCATTCTGTCCGTGCGGCAGAGCGCTTAGGCACAGAGCGGTCCGGGCATGCCGCCCGGACTGCGGTTGCTGCCCATGGCAGCCGGCTCGCTGCCTGGCGGGCCCCGCGAACGGCAGGCCGGCAGTCCTGCCTGCAAGGGCCGCACCAGCACGGCATGGAGGCGCGCCTGCCCACTGCTGCGCCGATCCTTGACTACCGATTGGTGCGTTCGCGCACCGACAGGCGGCGCCAGGCGCGTGATGGTAGAATCGACTTGCGTGCAGCGGCAGAGCGGAGACAACGCCGCAGTCACTCCATCCGACCTGAAGCGACCCGAGATCATGATGCCCGACAGAATCTGGCTGCAGCACTATCCGTGCGGCGTGCCCGCCGAGATCGATGCCGATCGTTACCGCTCGATTCCGGAACTGTTCGCGGAAGTCGTCGCCAGGTATGCCGACAGACCGGCGTTTCACAGTCTAGGCCGGACGCTGGGCTACCGCGAACTCGACGGGCTGTCGCGCGATTTCGCGGCATTCCTGCAGGGGCTTCCCGGGCTACGCAAGGGCGAGCGCGTCGCCATCATGTCGCCGAACCTGCTGCAATACCCGGTAGCCTTGTTCGGTATCCTGCGGGCCGGCATGATCGTCGTGAACGTCAACCCGCTATACACGGCGAGGGAACTGGAGCACCAGTTGCGAGACTCCGGCGCGAGGGCGATCGTTGTCGTCGAGAACTTCGCTGCGACACTGCAGCAGGTGTGGCAGAACACGGCGGTGCAACACGTGATCACGACGCAGATCGGCGACCTGTTGCCGATCCCCAGACGCTGGCTCGTCAACTTCGCCGTCAAGTACGTGCAGCGGCTGGTGCCCAACTGGCGCATCGACGGCGCAATCCCGTTCAGTGAAGCGCTCGCACGTGGCGCGGCGGCGTCCTTCTCGCCCGCCATCATCGACCCGGCGGACCTCGCGTTCCTGCAATACACCGGCGGCACCACCGGCGTCGCGAAGGGCGCCATGCTCAGTCACCGCAACATGCTCGCCAACCTCCAGCAGACCGGCGTGTGGATCTCGGGCAGCTTCAAGGAAGGCAGCGAAATCGTCATCGCACCACTGCCGATGTACCACATCTTCTGCCTCACCTCGACGCTGTCGTTCATGCAGTGGGGCAGCCTGAGCGTGCTGATCACCAACCCACGCGACCTGCCGGCACTGGTACGGGAGCTGGGACGGTGGCCGTGGAGCGTGATGAGTGGCGTCAATACGCTGTTCAACGGCCTCCTGCATACGCCGGGGTTCAGCGCACTCGATTTCTCCTCGCTGAAGGTCGTGATCGGTGGTGGCGCAGCCATACAACAATCGGTCGCCGAGCGCTGGAAGCAGGTGACGGGGCGCTATGTGACCGAAGCCTACGGCCTCACCGAAGCTTCGCCCGGAGTCAGCGCCACTCCCCTGGGAACGCCATGGAACGGAATGATCGGACTCCCTTTGCCGTCCACCGTTGTATCGATCCGCGATGAGCACTTCAACGCATTGGCGCCGTGGACCGGTGACGACGGGCTCGAGCACCACACCGGCGAAATCTGCGTCCGAGGCCCGCAGGTGATGACGGGCTACTGGGGCAATCCTGAGGAAACCGCCGCGGTGATGGAAGACGGCTGGTTCAAGACCGGCGACATCGGCCATCTGAATGGCGAAGGCTATCTGACCATCACGGATCGCAAGAAGGATCTGATCCTGGTGTCGGGTTTCAACGTCTATCCGAGCGAAATCGAGAGCGTCGTCGCCTCGCATCCAGGCGTCCTCGAATGCGGCGCCGTCGGCGTGCCTGACGAGAGGACCGGGGAGGCGGTGAAGGTGGTGATCGTCAGGAAGGACCCGCAGCTCACCCGCGAAGCGGTGGTGGAGCACTGCCGGAAGCAGCTCACCGGCTACAAGCTGCCGCGCCAGGTCGAGTTCCGCGACACCCTGCCGAAATCGCCGATCGGCAAGATCCTGCGCCGCGAACTGCGCGGCGGGCAGACGTCCTGACGTCCTGACGTCCGCTGGTGGCCAACGACGCAACTCCGGCGAAGGGAGCTGCCGACCAGGCTGGCTGGGTGAAGTGGCTGCCCGGCCTCTACACCTTGCGTCATTACGAGATGGCCTGGCTGCGCCACGATGTCGCTGCCGGTCTGGTGCTGACGACCATGCTGGTGCCGGTCGGCATTGCCTACGCCGTGGCTTCCGGCGTACCGGGCATCTACGGCCTCTACGCCACGATCATCCCGCTGCTCGCCTACGCGCTGTTCGGACCGAGCCGAATTCTCGTCCTCGGACCGGATTCCTCGCTCGCCGCGTTGATCCTCGCCGTCGTCCTGCCACTGTCCGCAGGCGACCCGCTGCGCGCCATCGCGCTGGCCAGCATGATGGCCGTGGTGTCGGGGCTTCTCTGCATCCTCGCGGGCATCGCCCGTCTCGGCTTCGTCACCGAACTGCTCTCCAAGCCGATCCGTTACGGCTACATGAACGGCATTGCGCTGACGGTACTGATCAGCCAGCTCCCCAAGCTCTTCGGCTTCTCGGTCGAGGCCGACGATCCGCTGCACCGGATCCGGGAGTTCGTTCAGGCCCTTCTGGCTGGCAAGACCAACGCGACCGCACTGCTGGTCGGCGGCGGCACCCTGGCACTGATCATGCTGCTCAAGCGCGACAAGCGCATCCCGGGGATACTGATCGCGGTGATCGGCGCCACCGCCCTCGTCGCAATGCTCGGCCTGGACGAGTACGGCCTGTCGGTGCTCGGTTCGCTGCCGCAGGGCTTGCCCGCCTTCGCCATCCCGTGGAGCACGCCGGCCGACATCGTGCCTGTCCTGATGGGCGGTTTCGCCGTCGCCATCGTTTCTTTTGCCGACACCAGCGTGCTCTCGCGGACCTATGCCGAGAAGACCGCCAGCCACGTGGACCCGAACCAGGAGATGGTCGGGCTGGGTGCGGCCAACCTGGCGGCCGGATTCTTCCAGGGGTTTCCGATCAGCAGCAGCTCGTCGCGTACCCCCGTGGCGGAGGCCGCCGGCGCCACGACCCAACTGAGCAGCGTCGTCGGCGCCCTGGCGGTGGCCCTGCTGCTGTTGGTGGCGCCAAGCCTGCTGCAGCACCTGCCGCACACTGCGCTCGCGGCCGTGGTGATCGCTGCCGCCATCGGCCTGTTCGAGATTGCCGACCTGCGGCGCATCTACCGCATCCAGCGCTGGGAGTTCTGGCTGTCGATCGGTTGTAGCGTCGGAGTCGTCGTGCTGGGCGCGATTCCCGGCATTGGCCTGGCGATCCTGCTGGCGGTGATCGAGTTCCTCTGGGATGGCTGGCGCCCCGACTCGGCGATATTGGGCCGCGTCAAGGGAATCAATGGCTACCACGACATCTCGCGCCACCCCGACGCCCGCCTGATTCCAGGCCTGGTCCTCTTTCGCTGGGCAGCACCGCTGTTCTTTGCCAATGCCGAGTGGTTCCACGAGCGCGCCCTCGCCGCCGTGGCCGCCTCGCCGACGCCGGTACGCTGGCTGGTGATCACCGCGGAACCGGTCACCAGCGTGGACGTCACCGCCGCCGACATCGTCGCCAGGCTGGACGAGACCCTGCAGGCGGCCGGCATCGAGCTGTGCTTTGCCGAGATGAAGGATCCCGTGCAGGACAAGCTCAAGCGCTTCGGGCTCTTCAACCGGCTCGGCGCGGAAGTCTTCTTTCCAACCATCGGCGAAGCGGTCAACACCTATCTCCGAATCCACCCCGAAGTTGCGGTCGAGTGGAAGAGCATGAGGGACAACGCCTGAGGAATGCGGAACCTCAAGGCACTGCTCCCCGGAAGGCACCCTCACGCCCGCGCCGCGCTGGCGGATCTGTCGCTCTCGATGCTTCCATCGACCAGTTCGATCACCCGGTCGCAGCGGGCGGCCAGGCGCGGGTCGTGGGTGACGACCAGGAACGAGGTATGCAGTTCGGCGTGCATGCGCCGCATCAGCACGAACACCTCGTCCGACGAGGCGCGGTCGAGGTTGCCGGTCGGTTCGTCGGCCAGCACCAGTGGTGGTTCGAGGACCAGGGCGCGGGCGATCGCCACGCGCTGCTGCATGCCGCCCGAGAGTTCGCCGGGGCGCTTGTTCATGTCGTTCTCGAGCCCGACGGCGGCGAGCATGGCGCGCGCCCGCTCGTGCTGCGCCGACGTGACACGGCCTTCGCGCATCAGCGCCGGCAGGGTGACGTTCTCCAGCGCCGAGAAGGCGGGCAGCAGATGGTGGAACTGGAAGACGAAGCCGAGCACCGCGCGCCGGCGCAAGGTGAGACCGGCATCGTCGAGCCCGCTGGTCTCTTCGCCCTGGATGCGGTAGCTGCCGGCGGTCAGTCGTTCGAGCAGACCGACGACGTTGAGCAACGTGCTCTTGCCCGATCCGGACGGGCCGATCAACGCGACGAACTCGCCGCGGCCGATGGCGAAGGAGACGCCATGCAGCACCTCCGCCTCGTTGGGCATTCCCAGGTTGTAGCTCTTGTGGACACCGGCGAGTTCGATCAGCGGCGAAGCGTTCGCCGTCATGGCCGGCCTCCGGGCGCCACGCGCCCGCCCGTCGCGCCGCTGGCGGCGTTGCCGCTGCGTGCTGGCTGCCTCATCTGCGCCGCCTCACATGCGGATCGCCTGCGCCGGGTCGAGCGCGGCGGCGCGGCGGGCCGGCGCCACTGCGGCGAGCACGCCGCAGACGGTGGCGATGCCGGCGACGGTCAGTGCCAGGCTCGGCGCCAGCGTGATGGCGAACAGCGGCAGGCCGTCGCTGCCGCGGACGAAGGTGGTGAAGGCCTTGATCAGCCCCACCGCGAGCAGGACGCCGAGGGTCGAGCCGAGCGCACCGACGATCGCCCCCTGCAGCAGGAAAACCCGCAGCATCTGCCCACGCGTGGCGCCGATGGCGCGCAGGATGCCGATCTCGCGCTGCTTCTGCACCACCGAAACCACGAGTACGCTGGCGATACCGAGCACCACCACGACCATCACCACGCCGCGGATCAGTGCCGTGCTCACCGATTGGGCGTTCAGCGCGGAAACCAGTTGCGAGTTCGCCTCCTGCCAGCTCTCGATCTTGTACGGGAACCGCTGCGACAGGTCGCTGGCGAGGCGTTGCGCGACCCAGACATCGACCAAGGCCAGATCCAGGCCGGTGGCGCCGCCGGGCAGGCCGACCAGGCTCTGCGCGGCGCGCAGCGGGACGATGACGGTGCGCCGGTTGAGTTCGCGCACGCCGAGGTCGACCAGCGCCGTGACGCGCAGTGAGTCGGTGATGGTGCCGGTGACCAGACTGATGCGGTCGCCGACGCGCACCCCCAGGTCTTCGGCGAGTTCGCGGCCGATGATTCCCTCCCCCGGCCCGAGGCGCGCTTCACCCTGCACGACCTTCGAGCGCAGGCGCACGATGCGGTCGTAGCGGTCGAGGTCGACGCCCATCAGCGCGATCGACTTCGATGCCTCGCCGCGCTGCGCGAGGCCGGCGCCGGAAACCATCGGCGACACCGCCGCCACCGCAGGCATCGCCTCGAGCACCGGCACCAGCGACTGCCAGTTGGCAATGCTGCGCGGTCGCTGCACGCGTGGCTGCGTCTGCACCAGCGCGGTGCTGCCTGCCACCGGCGGGCGCGCCGGGAGAACCACGTCGTCGAGGGCACTGACCGTGACGTGCGCCTGGGCACCCAGCGTCTTCTCCAGGGTATTCCTCTGCAGACCGGTGATCAGTGCCGAAATGTAGGCGACGACCGCCACACCAGCGGCGACGCCAACAATGATCAGCACGGTCTGCATGCGCCCCTCGCGCAGAAAGCGCACCGCCACGCGGCGTTCGAAGCCGAGCCAGTTGAGCATGGGCGGAAGTCTCAGCGGCCCATCGCGTTGCTCATCGCCGCACCGGCATCTTCGCGCGTGCCCTTGTGCAGGCCGGGAACGGTCGCCGCCGGGATCGGCATTTCGGCGATCGCCGCGCGCACCCGGCTGCCCGGCTTGAGCACGCTGCCGCGCAGGACCGTCTCGCCAGCGTTCAGCCCGGCGACAATCTCGGCCGCTTCGAGGGTGCGCAGGCCCACCTGCACGTGCCGCTCTTCGACCCGGCCGTCGCGTTCGACCAGGACGACGGCGGTGGTCGCCGCCTGATCGCCACGCAGGGCGTCAACCGGCACCACCAGCGCCGCTTCACGGCGCGCCGTCTCGACCTCCACCGACAGCGTCATGTCTTCGCGCAGGAAAGGCGGAGCGGCTTGCGGCAGCGAGAACTTGACCTCGATCGCCCCGCGCTGTGCATCGACCAGCGGCGAAATGGACAGCACCTGCGCCGTGAAACCCTGGCTGGGAAAGGCGTCGGCGAGGACGCTGGCCGTCTGGCCGACCTGCAATTGTCCGAGATAGCGTTCGTCGACCTGCGCCACCAGTTGCAGCGGGCCAGCCAGTGCCAGTCGCAACAGCGCATGCCCGGGCTGTACGATCTGGCCGGGCTCGACCAGGCGAGCCAGCACCGTGGCATTTGCGGGTGCGAGCAGCACCGCTTGCGCCAGGCGCGCCCTGGCGGCGGCGGTCGCGGAACTCGCCAGTGCGAGCTGCGCCTGCGCCTGCAGCACCTCGGTCCCCTGCTCTGCGTTGGCCACGCTCTGGGCGCGCGCGCTCGCCTGCTGCGCCTCTGCGACAGCAGCCACACGGCGTGCCTCGTCGAGTCGCGCGTCACTGAGAAAACCCCTGGCTACCAGGGACTGCGTCCGTTGCAGGTCGGCCTGCGCAGCCGCCAGGACCGAATCCGCCTGTGCCACCGCTGCCTGCGCCGTGCGGCGCCCGGTGCTGCGCAGCCCGGCCAGGCGCGCAGCGGCCTGGCGCTCGCTGGCCTGAGCCTGCTCCAGCGCGGCCTGCAGTTCGTCGGTTTCCATGCGCAGCAACGCGTCACCCTTGCTGACCTGTGCGCCATCATCGACCAGCACCTGCAGCACGCGGCCGGTCAGCGTGCTGCCGACATCGACGCGGGAGAATGTGGCGACGCGCGCCGAGAACTGCAGCGTTCGCACCAGGGGAGCGACGCGCAGGCTCACCGCAGGCACGGTCGGCGCGCGGGTGGACCACCAGACGAGCAGACCGGCGGCAAGGGTGGCGATAGCGGCCAGGACGAGGATCGAGCGGCGGGGCATCTGTGAAATGATTGTGCTGCGCTGTCGGCAGGCGCGGCAGTCGGAAAGCATGTGGGGGTGGCGCCTTGGCGTCTGACGGCGATGTTTGCTGTTGGCCGTGCATCATCCCACAATCAGCGCAGCTTCGGCACATCGAAGAGCTGCTGGTCAGGCGCCGCATCGATCTTGCCAGATTTTGCCAAGGCGCCTAATCTTGGCCCATGAGAACGATGAACATATCCCTGCCTGACGCACTCAAGTCCTTCGTCGATGAGCAGGTCACGCAAGGCTGCTACGGCACGAGCAGCGAGTACGTGCGCGAACTGATCCGCAAGGATCAGGATCGCCTGCAACTGCGCGGCCTCCTGCTCGCGGGCGCAGCGTCCGGACCTGCAGCACCGGCCGATCCTGCCTACTTCGAGGGGCTGCGTGATCGAGTGCGCAAGGCGGCCAAGGAAGGCCCTCGCGGGTGACGGCCAAGCCAGTGGTTCCGCGTGAGCTGGCGAATCGGGACATTGATGACGCGATTGCCTACTGCCTTGACAATAGCGCTGAACATGCGGCGCTGGGCTTCATTGATGCCGTGGAGCAAGCCTATGCGCACATCGGTCGCCATCCGGCTACCGGATAGCCGCGCTACGCCCACGAATTGAACCTGCCCGGCCTGCGTTTCTGGCCACTGGCACACTATCCCCACCTTGTGTTCTACAGCGAGCGCCCGCAACACCTCGATGTCTGGCAAATCACGCTGACGGGCTGAAGGAAAATGCCTCCCGCCTACGGCGAGAACAAGTTCCCTGACTCTGCTTGCCGAAGCCGGTTCGTGGAGGCTGCGAAGATTGCTTTACAGATCAAGCTCCATCCGCTCGTCGGCGACCCAAAGGCGCATCAGCTCAACGGCGTAACGGCAGCGGCCCGCTTCGGCGATCAGCACGTCGTGCTCGCGCAGCGCCTGGAGAGCGTCTGCCAGCTCGGCGCCGGCAACTCCGGCGAGCTGGCCGAGCGTCAACTCGTCGAGGCCTTCGGGGTGCGCAGCCAGGGCGCGCAGGAGTGCGTGCTGACCGGCTGGTCGCTCGGCGGCCTGCTGCCAGATGCCGCGATAGTACACGCTCCCCTGCTCGTAGAGCGCCTTGCTGGCGACCAGCGCGTCCACATCGCTGTCGGCGAAGGTGGCCGACGGCCGTTCCAGGTTCTCGCGCAGACGGCGGTTGAAGCCCTGCACCAGGCCGTCGCCAACGAGCTGGACGAGGAAAGGCTGGCCACCGGTCAGGCGATGGATACGCGTCAGAGCCTCAGGGCTGTAGGCGAGAGGGAAATCGTCTTCCTCGAGCTGTAGCACGTCGGCAACGCCAGCCGCATCGAGGAAGCTGACGCGCACCGGTCGCCAGGCATAGATCGCCTGGTAGAAGCTGGCGCTGCGCTCCTGCAGCGTGTGCAGGCCGACCAGCGCGACGACCAGCCACGGGTGTTGCTGCGTCAGGCCGCGCAGTAGCATGACGAAGCGGTTGGCCTGCTCGGCCGACAGGTGCTCGTCGAGCAGTTCGTACTCGTCGAGCACGAGGATGAAGCGTCGCTCGCCGGCAGCATTCACGCTGGCAAGGAAGCGCCGCAGCGCGTCCAGTGGATACGCGTCGAAGGTCGCCGCTGCCGGCTCGGCAAGCGCCTGCGGTGCCGCCTGCCAGAGGGCGAAAGCGATCCCGCGACAGAGGTCGGCGAGAGCGTCCGACCAGTCCACGGTCTGCAGGGTCAGGTAGGCGAAGCCGGTATCGGCGCCGAAGTCGCAGCCGGTGACGACGTTCTTCATCACGCTCGTCTTGCCCATGCGGCGATGACCGTAAACGACCAGCGAATCGCGTTGCCCGGCCTTGGCCCATGCCGAGCGGATCTGGTCGAAGACGCCCGCACGCCCGACGAGCCGGTCTGCCGGCAGCGGCGCACCGACGATGTACGGGCTGGCGACGACCTCGCGCGCAGTCAGCGTGCCGACCTCGCGGGCGACGCCAAGCACTTGGGCGAGCCAGAGGGTGAGGATCCGGTAGACGACCACTTGTTCCGGTTGCGGACAGCCCGCCGCCATCGCATCCAGATCCTTGAGCGCGCCGACCGCGCGGTTCAGCGCACCGCTGCGTTCGCGGCTCGAATGTGAGTCGCGAACCAGGCGGCACTCGCGGGCGACCTCGCCAAGGCAGCCGAGGGCGGCGGTCACTGCGGGACGCAAACAATCGCCGACCGAAGCCTCGGGCGGATACCAGTCGCCAATCAAGGCGAAGGAATCGCAGCGCAGCGCGGACGACAGCGCAGCGGCGTTGCCGTGCATCTCGCTGCCGAAGGGCAGGTGCCGAACGTGGGCGAAGGCCCGCTCCGCGTCACCCACCTCACCGGCATGCAGCGACCAGAATCCAGCGCAGGCCGCCGCGGCTGGCGTGTCGTAGCGCAACGCGGCGTCGATTTGCGGGCGCCAGCGTCGAGGGATCAACCGGCAACCTTCCCAGAACCCGCTTACCAGATCACTGCGCAGACTCGCCGACTGGTAGCGGAGCGCTTGCCAGTCATGCAGCCCGAGGTCACACCACGCGGCGATCCGAGGCAGCAGCCGCTCCTCTTCGGCCCCCTCGAGGCTGGCTCGAATCGCGGCAACCACCGGCGTGATCTGAAGCGTGTAGCGCAGCAGGCCCTCACAGACGCGCAGGCCAGCCAACCAATCGGTCTGAAGTCGCTCGGTCAGGGACGTCTCCAGACCAGGAATGGGCACAAGCGACACTCGCTGGAGCCGTATCGCAAACTCCGTCGAGCGTTGCAGCCAAGCGGGGACGAGGCACAGTAGAGCCGCGTCGAACCGCGCGACTGCCACGCCGAACGCCACGACGAGCGCCACGACGAGCGCCACGTCGGACGCCGAGCCGGCCGCTCCGCCGAGCAAGCCGAGCGCCGCGCCGACCGCCAAGCCGAGCGCCACGGCGGACACCGCGATACCCGCCACGCCGCCTGCCGTGCCCACCGCGCCCCGATCCAGGCTGCCCGTCATACCGAGCGCCACGCCGAACCCGCCCAAACACGCTCCTAACGCCATGCCCCAGGCCGCGCCCAACTTCCAGCTGAGTGCCGGGTCGACCGCCCCGCGGACCACCCCGCCGAACATCCCGCCGAACATCCCGACCCACACGCCCCACCCCACGGCACACGCCACGCCCCACGTCACGCCAAGCACCACGCCGGCCGCCACGCCGAGCGCACGGCCGGCCGTGACGCCGAACAACACACCGAGTGCCACGCCGACTACCACGCCGAACGCCACGCCGAGCGCTACGCCAGGGTCAAGCTCAGGCAAGAGCAACCAGGACATCAAAGCAAGCAGCCCGAGCAGCCCCAGGGCTTGTACAACCAGGTCGCGCTGAATCTTGTCCTGCCGCAACACCTCGCGAACTGGAGCATCCGCTGGCGTGGTCCGGAAGCGCTCGACATACCAGCGCAGCGCCTGCGGAAAGTAGAAGGCCCAGTACAACAGCAGCAGGTAGTCGAAGGGATTGAACAGCGACAGCGGCCGTCGGCGGCGCGGTGCGAAAGGAAACTCGTCGTTCACTGTCAAGCGGATCGCTTGCCGACCCATCGCTGCTCCTCGAAGCGCGCCGCACAGCGGGCAAGCAGCGCGCCGGGTTGCTGCTCCTGGCGGCACAGGTCGGCATAGCCAGCAAATGGCAGCGTGCTTCGGGCCAGGCGCGCCTCGACCAATCGCTGGCACTCCACCACCGGCAGCGGTGCAAGCAAGACCGGGATGGGATCGACGCCGGCCAGCGGCGAGTCGCGCGTCGGGTCGTCCTTGCGAAACAGCACGTCGAGCCGTTCGTTGCTGAGCGGCAACAGGCGGGTCCCGAAGGTGTCGTGGAGCCCGCGCAGCCAGCGACGCATCTTGAGCCCGTTCGCGCCGGCGTCCATGCCGCCCAGGTCGTCGAGGACGACGAGGCGCAGCGGCGCGACGTGCATCAGGCTGCGCCAGTCGCCGGCCCGCTGGCCGCCAAGCCGATGGACCAGCGCCTCCTGCACTTCGCGCAGCGTCTGGATGGCGCGGAAGTTGAGCCACGCCACTTCGTTTTCGGCCCAGTTCAGTTGCTCGCCGAGGCGCGGGCGGAGCAGTCGCAGCAGCGCCGACTTGCCGCTTCCGGGCGGTCCGACGACCGAGCAATGGTTGCCGGCGCGCAGCTTGCCGAAAACGCGGCGCAGCGCGTCGTCACGGCCGATGACCTCCTCGCTCTCGCCAAGAAATGGGTTTCCCGTCGCATCGCTGCAGCACTGCAGTCGCGCACGCTGCGCCGGTTCCAGGCAGTTGTGCCAGCGCGGGTCCGCTGCATGATGTTGCTGCTGCTTGTCGACCAGCCAGGCCATCGCCGAAAACACCGCGCTCACCGGCACCGCGCGGCCGCCGAGGTCGCTCGTGCGCTCGCGGGTCGCCTTGAGGACGCCGCAGACACAGCCGGTGCGTTGATTGAGCAGTGCCGCGCCACTGAAACCCGGTCGTACCTGTCCTTGCTTGAGCTTGTGCAGTTCGTCTGGACGCAACGACGGTCCCTCGTACTCGAGCGTCACCGAGTCGCCACCAGGCTCCTCGCCGGTGTAACCGAACGCGTAGAGCGAGTCGCCCAGCTCGACGGCCGGGTCGAGCAGCGCGCACGGATGTTCGCTGAACGGGACGCGCAGCAGCGCGAGGTCGGGGAAAGGGGCGGCGTGGCAGGCGACGATCTCGGCGGCAAGCTCACGCCCAGACCAGGACACGCGCAGCGGTCCGCACGCCTCGCGGTCGATGACGTGCGCGCAGGTCAGCACCAAGCCGGGAGCGACAAATGCCCCGGTGCCGAAGCCGCTGGCAGTCACGATACGCACGCTGCACTCGCGCAGCAACTCGTCGACTTTGGCCATCGCTACCCGGCTCAATCCGTAGGCGCGTGCGAGAGCCGGAGCCGGGTTACGTGGCCCACTCGAGGACGATCCTGAGGTTCGCCTTGCCGTTGCCCTTGACAAGCAGCGTCGTCAGCTTGCCGGACTCGACCGCGAGTTCGAGACCCAACTCGACCACTGCCTTGGTTGGCTTCACTTTCTGCACCGCGCCGCTGATCGCTCCGGCGATTCCTTCGAGAGTCTTCGAGACCTCGTCAAAAGACAGCCACCCGAAGGCCACGTCTTCCTCGCCACCCAGTACCGTTGCCTGCACGTGCATCGTCGCGCCGTTCGGCAACTTGACCCCCACCAACTCCTCACTCGACCCCATTGCTTCCCCTCGCTGGTTGACTTGCTCCGCTACCTTCGGGAACAACCGCCATGTTAGCGCAACGGTCGGCGCACGACATGGAAGGATGAGCGATCCAACTGCACCGACGAGAGCATGTGAGCCTGCCCGACGGCAGCCGCACGGCGTGCCTCAGCGCATCGCGCATCACTGAGAAAGCCACTGGCTACAAGGGCCTGCGTCCCTTGCAGGTAGGCCTGCGCAGCCGCCAGTACCGAATCCGCCTGTACCACCACGACCTGCGCCGTGCGGCTCCCGGTGCTGCGCAGCCCCCCAGGCGCGCAGCGGCCTGGCGCTCGCTGGCCTGCGCCTGCTCCAGCGCGACCTGCCGTTCGTCGGTTTCCATGCGCAGCAACTCGTCACCGTTGCTGACCTGTGCGCCTTCATCCACCAGCACCTGCAGCACGCGTCGACCGTGCGCCATCCCATACTCAGCGCAGCTTCGGCACATCGAAAAGCTGCGCACCGCACGAGCGGGCCGGGCTGCGATCAGCCAAGAGGTTCTCGGCCTTGTCGGTGCCGTCGTGTCCGGGTGAGACCGCTGTCGACGTTCTGCTCAGCCAGAAATGGGTCAACCGTCGGGAAAGCCACCCGTCCGTTGCCATCGCCGAAGGGGTGGCTGTTCGCCGGACCGACGGCATGGGCCACCGCCACAGGTCGGCCTTCTGCCTGACCCTGGCGGTGGCCGCTGGCGCCGCGCTCCGCTGACGTCGGCCAACGCGCGCCGGCCATCTCGTCGCGCACTTGTCGGCGGTCGCTTTTGTCGTCACCATGGCGGCAATGCTTTCCTTCCTGTCTGCCGCACCGACAAGATACGATTCACTGGTCGCCAGACAACCGGCAAGCGCCACCAACTTCAGCAAGGAAGTCGAGCCATGAGCCAAAAGGGAACGCCACCACCGCCAAGGCCGCTGGACTGGTCCGCGCTTCTGGCGCCTGAAAACGCCGCCGAGCTGCGCGCGTTTGCCCGCACCATCGTCAGCCAACCCGAGTTGGTCCGGGACCTCGAGCGTGCCTTCAACGCCGGCAAGCCCGCTGGCGCAAGACACTGGCCAGGCGCACCGGCCGACGAGGACTTTGCCCGGACGATCACCGCGAGCCAGGGGGAACTGCACGCCTTGCTCGGCAGCATGCTGCCAGGGCAGCAGCTTGACGTCTTCTGCACGTTCATCAACCATGGCGCCGAGCAGACCGTCGAAACAGGCTCGCTCGATCCGCGGGCCGGCCGCGTGCTCTGGGATCGCTGGAGCGGCACGCTGGAAGAGCCCGCAATCGCCTTCGCGGCGATCGCACCACTCTTCGACCACAAGGAATACCGCTACGAAGCGAAGCCGGCAGCGATCCCGGATCCGCCCCTGTACCATTATCACCCGGAGCGTTTCCAGGCCTTCCATGCCTGCGCTGAACAGATCGGCAAGATCTTTCGCCACAAGGTAGACGCCCGCTCGGGCCTGCCGACCATCGATCTGCTCAACGAGATGATCCGCCCGGTGGTGGAGGAAATGAACAGCAAGGGCATGCGCTTCCCGCGAAGACTCAAGGCAGCCGTTTCCACTGCGCCCCTGGTCATGGAATCGATGCAACATCTGATGACCGCCTACGGGCGTTTCGTTCAGGCGGGGCGACAGATCATCGATTTTCCGCCGTCGCTGCTGGAGTTGCTCGCCAGGACCGACGTGGACGACATTCCCCTGAACGCCATCAGGATGCCCTACTCCGCCCAGTACCTCCATTTCGGGCCGCAGCCCGATCTTGAGCTGGAGCCGGGCTGGCTGGTTGATGGCGCCTATGTCGAAGCGGGTGGCGAGGCTGGCGATGTCTGCTTCACGGTCACCGCCGTACCGACCGATCGCCGGCTGTCGCGGCTCTGGTTCGAGATTCCCGAACCGCATTACCGGCAGGACCTGGTCGGCGACTACCGGACGACCGATCTGGCCACCGCCATCGACAGCGAGTTGTCAGACCGGCTCAACGAACTCAATCAGCGGCTCGACCAACCCCGTGGCGACATCACCGAGCAACTGGCTACCAGCCTGAGCGAAAAGGGACAGGTGATGCCTGCGGGTCTGAAGCTCGTCGACATCAGCTCGAGAATGGCCGAAGAACGGCTCCTTCAAGTGGACCGGCGGCACCCGGTGTACCTGGCAGCGATGCGCCTGGTGGTCAATGCCCTGTGTTATGTCACCGCCTATCCGGACGACATCGCGGCGGTCTGGCCGACCGGTACACCGGAAGCCCTGAAGACGAAAGCGAGCACCGGCCAGGGCAAGGAAGTCAGGCGCGCGCGATCGCAGTTGGCGGCGCTCGGCTATGTTCCCGTTCTGCTGTGCGGCCAGCAGGTCGAAAAGCAGCGGCAGCGCGTCGGTGCCTCGGCCAGCCCCGGCGCGGGGCATCCGGTGACGCACTGGCGCCGCGGGCACTGGCGCAATCAGGCGCATGGTCCCGGCAGGTCGCTGCGCAAGCTGATCTGGCTGATGCCGATGCTGGTTGGCCACAATCAGTCGGACGAACCCGCATCCGGCCACCTCTACCGCGTGTCGCCGGAGGACTCGTGAGCCGGGCCGCGGGTGCACCGGCAATGGCTGGCGCAGGCGGGTGTCGGGCAGGCCGGGTTCTGCTGCTGCCCTTGGCGCCGTTGCCTGGACGCACACCCGCGCGGTTCATGAGCATGCGCATGCGCATGCGCATGCGCATTTTCGCGTTGGCCGCTTTGCTGCTGTTGTCTCTGCCAACCGGGGCGCAGCCCGCCCTGCGCGCAACGCAACTGGCCGAGTTCGCGGACGGGCTGGCGCAACCGCACGATGCGGCCTTTTCTCCGGACGGCAGACTGATCTACCTGACCGACATGCGCAACAGCCGCATCCAGGTTCTCGAAGCCATGACGCTGAAACCGGTCGGCAGCTTCGGCGCCGGTGAGTTGTCCCATCCGCACGATGCGGAGTTCGACCAATCCGGACGACTGCTCGTCGCCGACACCGGCAACGACCGCGTGGCGATCTACGACATCAAGGGCGCGCAAGCCAGGCTGGTCGGCGAGCTGAAGGGTCTCGCCGGCCCGGAAGGTGTGGCGGTCATGCCCGACGGACGGGTCCTCGTCAGCAACACGCGCAGCGCGACGTTCAGCCTGTTTCGCGACGGCAGGCTGGTGCAAACGGCCGGCGGCCCGGGCAGCGGCGACGGCGAGCTGCGCAATCCGCATGACGTCGAAGTCGCAGGCGACGGCACCGTGTATGTCGTCGATTCGGGCAACAACCGCGTCCAGGTCTTCGACGCCGCCTTGCGGCATCGGGCGAGCTTCGGCGCTGCACTCGGCCTGAACGGGCCGAAGTACCTCGCCATCGACGGCGATCGCGTCTGGCTGGCGGACGAGTACAACCATCGCATCCTGCTCCTTGATCGGGACCATCGACTGCTCGGTGTACTCGGCAGCGGCAAGCGCGGCCGCACCGCCGATGCCTTCCACAAGCCCGAGGCCGTGCTGGCCCGCGCGCCCTTCGTCTGGGTCATCGACACCTACAACGATCGCGTCGTGCTGTTGCGGATCGACTGATCTGCCGGCGAACTGGAACTGTCTTCAGAACACGGGAACTACCGGCTCTGCAATCAGCGTCCCCCGCTTGCAGAACGGTTCCGATCTCGGAGTGCAGGAGCGCGCTCTTTACCTTCCGATGATCGGACCCGCATCGCGGTTCAGGGTGCTCAGTACGAGATCCTTCCGCTCAACTCCAGTTGCCCTTGGAAGGTCTGAGTGTTCTCCGTGCCTTCAAGCAAGCCAGAGCCCGTGGCATTGGCAAATCGGCCCGTCCCTCCACTGATGTCAAAAAGCCCGCTGATCGCGTAGACGGGAAGTTGTGCCGTCGGTATGAACGTCCCCCTGTACGTCAGCTTGAGTTGGTCCCCGTTGGCCGCGGTGAGCGTGAGCTCCCCATTGTCGAAAGCGTATGACGGCGGGGTGCCAAAGTCGGTGAACTTGATGCAATCGCTCCCGACTCCCGCTACCCGACCGAGATGCGAGGCTCGGCCAACCACCGCAGTCGTGCCCCTGGCAAAGTACTCCGGCGCGGGGCATGGGCCCCCGGGAGCACCAAGCGTTTCCTGGGCAGCCAGACTGGCCTTGAAAGGTACGTCTTTCGGGCCCGCCAAGGCGGTCGGTTGCGAGATGGCGATCGCCACGAGGCCAGCCGCAAGCAGGGTTTTCTGTGTGTTCATGGGTACTCCGATCATTCGTAAAGTGAGTCGTTGTTGAACTGCACCGCACCATGCAATGCGCCACTGGAAGAACGCGTTGGCGTGAAATGCGCGGGCACATCGACGCGTGACCAGCCCCCGTGGGAGTCGCACCATGGCCGACAGCATGGTCATGCTATGTCAACCGCGCTCATCCAGGCAAGCCATGGGCGGCACCCGTCAAACGCCGAACTCGTGTTTGTTCGGATCTGCCGGCGTCGGTTGACGATGGTCGCTGAATGCTGTCGCTGCAGGCCGGCTCGACCCTGCTGGTCATGACATCCCTGGAGCGGGCTTGCGCATCGAGGCCCTCGGACACGACGCTGCCGTCCACCGTCCCCGGGGGTCGTCATCGTTAGCTGGCTTCCGTCCGCCCTTCGAGCAGTACTGTAGCCGCGCATCATGTTATCCTTCGCCATCAGCTTCCGGTCACCCACTCGCAAGCGCGCACACTCGGGAGGGACAAGTGGTGTTCAGCACAATCTTGCTCGGCGTCGGGAAGGCGGCGGTGTCGTGCCAACGGTTTCTGACCCTTTGAACATCATGCGCACGACCGCAACGGCCGATCCGATTCGTGCGCGAGTACGGAGTCTTCGGACGTTTCCGCTCCTCGCGCTGCTCCTCGCTGGCCTGCTCGCATGCCCGGCGACATCGGCGACCGTCGGCGATGTCTTCGTCTCCTATTCCGCCGACGGCGTGCCGAGCTACGCCAGCCACCGCCGGGATGCCAGCTATCGGCTGTTCATCCGCGGCGAGAAGGCTCCCGACGCTCGCAGTCGGGTCGCGCCGCGAGCGACCACCGGCGACCAGCAACAGGGCCGGCTGCAACTCGCTCCGCTGATCGAGCATTACGCGCGCCTCCATGACGTGCAGCCATCACTGGTCGCGGCGGTGGTGAGAGTGGAATCGGGGTTCAACATGCGGGCCGTCTCGCCGAAAGGTGCGACCGGCGCCATGCAATTGATGCCGGCAACCGCCGCCCGCTACGGGGTCACCGATCCCGTGGATGCGGCACAGAACATCGATGCCGGCGTACGCCACCTCAAGGAGTTGCTCGTCCAGCACCAGGGCAACGTCGCGCTGGCGCTGGCGGCGTACAACGCCGGCCAGGGAGCGGTGGCCAGGCATGGCGGGCGAATTCCGCCGTATCGGGAAACGATGCTCTATGTGCCGGCGGTACTCGCCGAAGCGACACGGGGAGCCCGGCAATGACCAGACGCACGGCGATCGTCGGCCAGCGACTGCCCGAACACCTGCAGCACGTGAACGCAGGCCGCCCCGGGCAACGTCGCCAGGTCGGCATCAGCGCTGGCTTCACCCTGCTCGAATTGCTGGTGGTGGTCACCATCATCGGCCTGCTCGCGGCCTATGTCGGCCCGAAGTACTTCTCACAGTTGGGCAAGTCCGAACAGGGAGTCGCCAAGGCGCAGGTCGAAGCCTTCGTTCGTGCGCTCGACACCTATCGGCTCGACGTCGGCCAGTATCCGACGACCGAGGAGGGGTTGAATGCGCTGTTGACCCGGCCCGGCAACGCTGCCAAATGGAACGGGCCCTATCTCCAGAAAGCGGTGCCACCGGATCCCTGGGGGCGCCCCTACCTCTACCGGGCTCCGGGAGCCGCCGGGGACTTCGACATCATCTCC
The DNA here is from genome assembly GCA_017592775.1 of Candidatus Accumulibacter conexus. Lineage (GTDB taxonomy): Bacteria > Pseudomonadota > Gammaproteobacteria > Burkholderiales > Rhodocyclaceae > Accumulibacter > Accumulibacter conexus. The sequence goes on from JAGFNJ010000049.1 coordinate 24,552, forward strand.
TACGGCAAGGACGGCCAGCCCGGGGGGGCCGGCGACGCAGCCGACGTCACCAATCAATGACGATGCCGCGGAGCAAGGATGCGCTTTCAGGTTCGTGCCTTATCTCCCGACAATCTGATCGAGACACACACCGTTGACGCCGCAGACGCCAGCGAAGCCGGCAGGCTGTTGCTGCAGCGGCGGCTGCAACCGCTGTCGATCAAGGCAGCGGGCGGAGTCGCCGCGGAGTCCACCGGCTTTTCGGGTCGCAGCACCTTTTCCCTGCTGCTGTTCAGCGCCGAATTGCTCGCCCTGCTCGAGGCCGGACTGAGCCTGGTCGAGGCCTTCGAGGCACTGCTCGAGAAGGAAGCTTCGCCGGTTTCGCGGGGCGTGCTCGAACGTCTGACCGCAGACCTGCGCGAGGGGCTGCGCTTTTCCGCTGCGCTGGCCCGCCAGCCGTCTGTCTTCCCGGCGCTTTACGTCGGCATCGTCCGGGCTGCAGAGGGAACCAGCGACCTGCCGCGGGCGCTGTCGCGCTACATCGACTACCAGACGCGGCTCGACACGGTCCGCAACCGGATGCTCAGCGCCGCCATTTACCCGGCCATACTGCTCATCGTTGGCGGTGGCGTCACCTTCTTCCTGATGGGCTACGTCGTTCCCCGCTTCGCCGGGGTGTATCAGGGGAGCGGCCGCTCCTTGCCGTGGCTGTCACAACTGCTCCTCGACTGGGGACAGTTCGTCGGCCAGCACTCCGGACCCGTATTCGGCTGCGTGCTGGCCGGGCTGCTCGCCGCTGGCTACTGGCTGCGCCGTTTCGTCCGCAGCGGTCGCTGGGTCGTCGTCCTGACCCGTTTGCCCGGGATCGGTGAGCGCGTCCGGATCATCGAACTGTCCCGCCTCTACCTGACGACCGGGATGTTGCTCGAGGGCGGCATCCCGATCCTCAGCGCGCTGGACATCGTCGGCAATGCCGTCTCACCCACGACGCGTGCCGCACTCCTCGAAGCCCGCCGCATCATCTCCGACGGCGGCACCCTGTCGCAGGCATTCGAGAGCAGCCGGCTGGCGACACCGATCGCCCTGCGCATGCTGCGGGTCGGCGAGCGGTCGGGGCAGATGGGCGCCATGCTGACGCGATCGGCGCTGTTCTACGAGGGTGAGAGCGCCCGCTGGATCGAGCGCTTCACCAAGGTTTTCGAGCCGGCCCTGATGACCGCCATCGGCCTCCTCGTCGGGTTGATCGTCATCCTCCTCTACATGCCCATCTTCGACCTCGCGGGGACGCTGCAATGAACGCGCCGATCCCGAACGTCGATGCCGAACTCGGCGACCAGGTCCTGCAGCACGCGCGAAGCCTGGCGCGCAGCTCCGGACGGTCGCTGGTGACGGAACTCGAGGCGCTGACCGGCACCGATCCGCGGCAACTGGTCGACCAGCTTGCCCGGCGCTTCCACCTGGCGGTGATGGAGACGACCGAGATGCTGAACCATGCACCGGCATTCGACATCCTGCCACTGGCCAAGGCACAGACGCGCGGTTGCGTGCTGCTGCGTTCGCCGGAAGCGCTCGCCGACAGCCGGATCATCGGCGTGACACCGGATCCCTTCGATACCGACTGCATGGTCTGGCTGAGCAGCCTGGCCGGTGCGCCGGTTCACTTCTGTCTGGGACTGGCGGCGGACATCCAGGCCTACCTGTCGAAACACGAAGAGTCCGTGCATGCGGTCCACTCGCTGCTCGACACGGACAACGGCGCACCCGAGCGTTACCGGCCGACTGAGGTCCTGAGCTTTGCGTCGGTCAGCGAAGCCGCCAGCCCGGCCGTCAAGCTCGTCAACTCGACCGTTTACGACGCAGTGAAGGCAGCGGCGAGTGACATTCATCTCGAGAGCACGCCGACCGGCATCGCGATCAAGTACCGCATCGACGGCGTCCTCGATACGGTTGCGCAGATCAGCGGCGTCGCGCTGGCCGAGCAGGTGATCTCGCGCCTGAAAGTGATGGCCGAACTCGACATCGCCGAGCGACGGACCCCGCAGGACGGCAGTTTCCGCGTCGAGGTCAGTGGCCGCGACATCGACCTGCGCGTCTCGATCATGCCCAGCATTCACGGTGAGGATGCCGTCGTGCGCATCCTCGACAAGCGCGGCGTCATCGAGGCGCACGGTTCGCTGACGCTGGCTTCGCTGGGTTTCGACGAGCCTGCGCTGAAAGCACTGCGACGCCTGGCCGGGGAGCCCTACGGAATGCTTCTCGTCACCGGCCCGACCGGTTCCGGCAAGACGACGACGCTGTACGGAGCCATTTCCGAGATCAACAACGGTCGCGACAAGATCATCACCATCGAAGACCCGGTTGAATACCAGTTGCCCGGCGTCCTGCAGATTCCGGTCAACGACCGCAAGGGCCTGACCTTCGCCCGCGGCCTGCGGTCGATCCTGCGCCACGACCCGGACAAGATCATGGTCGGTGAAATCCGCGACCGCGAGACCGCCGAGATTGCCGTCCAGTCGGCGCTGACCGGGCACCTCGTGCTGACCACCGTCCATGCCAACAACGTCTTCGATGTCTTCGGCCGCTTCACCCACATGGGGATCGACCCCTATGCCTTCGCGTCGGCGCTGAACGGCATCTGGGCGCAGCGCCTGCTGCGCGTCAATTGCCCGCGCTGCAGCGAGTCCTTCGTACCCAGCGATGCCGAACTCGAACGCTTCGTCATCGCCGCCGACGATCTGGCGCGCTTCGACTTCCGTCGCGGCCGTGGCTGCGGCGACTGTCGCGGCACCGGCTACCGCGGGCGCAAGGCGGTTGCCGAAATCCTCAACCTGAACGACGAGTTGCGCGAACTGATCATCGAGAAGCGGCCGATCCGGCAGCTCAAGGAAGCGGCGTTCCGCAGCGGTACCCGCAGCCTGACCGAAGCCGCGCTGCGACTGGTCGCGAAAGGTGAAACAACGCTCGACGAGCTGCGCCGTGTCACGCTTTCAGGCTGAGCGCCTGCTGCTCGGCTGCACGGCCTCGAGCGCCGTCGTCGTTGCCGGCGATGCTTCAGCCGCCTGCCAAGTGGTGGCGCAGACGACTGCCGAGCCACCGCCAACTGCCTCGGTGGCCGCATTGTGTGCGGCACTGGGCGAGCTGAAACCGGCACGACCCGCTGCCGGCGCACGTCGCACCGAGCTGCACGTCACCGTCGATGACGGCCTGGTGCGCAGCTACGTCGTCACGCCACCGAACGGCGCACGCGATCTGCAGGAGCTGCGGGCCGCCGCTGCCGCGCGCTTTGCCGTGCTCTACGGCGAATCTGCGGAGCCATGGCTGCTCGCCGCCGACTGGCAGGCGAGCGCACCGTTCATCGCCAGCGCACTGCCGCGACAGCTCTGTCGGCAACTCGACAGCCTCGCCCGGACGAATCGCTGGCAACTCGGATCGGTGTGTCCGGCACTGGTCCGCAGCTGGAATCGCGAGCCGCTCGCGGTCCCCGACGACGGTTGGCTGATCGTCGGCTTCGGGCTGACGCTGACCCTCGCCCACACCTGCAACGCCCAACCCGTCGCCCTGCGCACCGAGCGCCTGCCGGCGGCCCCCGGACTGGCCGAGCTCGCGACGCTGCTCGAACAGGAGCGCCTGCGAACGCCGTTGCCGGCAGAAGCACACGTCCGGCAACGGCTGTCATGGACGGGAGCAGCCGACTGGCTGCCGCAAGCGGCCACAGTGGCCGGGCTGGCCTCGCGCACGGATGCCCACGACAGCCGCACGAGCAACTTCGCCAGCCTGTCGGACGACTGCCGGGTCGCCGTTCAATTGGCGCTCGCCGGCGGTCAGCGATGAAAGCGCTGCAGATCGACTTCACGGAGCGCCCGCCATGGCGCCTCCCGGCCGCCACGCGCCAGCGCCGGATTCTGGCTGCCGCTGGCGTGGTGACGGCACTCGCCTGGACCGCCGTCCTCTGGTGGTGGCAGCTGCTCGACCAGCGGCTCGCCGAGACGACGCAGGCGATCACACTGGCGCGTCAGGAGATCGTCGCCCGCACCCCGCCGCCACCGCCGCCACTGCTTCTCTCCGAGCAGCAGGTCGTCGCCATCAATCGCATCGTCGAACAACTGAATACGCCTTGGCCGGCCCTGCTGGACGGCTTCGAACGCGTCGCCGGCGCCGACGTCGCCCTGCTGCAGATCGAGCCGGATCATCGTCGGCACGTCGTCAAGGGCGTCGCCGAGGCCAAGGATCATCAGCGGATGCTCGACTACCTCGAACAGCTCGGCTCCGTCGCACCATTCAATGGCGCCATGGTCACCCGGCACGAGGTCAACGAACGTGATCCCAATCGACCGCTGCGCTTCATGTTCGAGGCGCTGCTCGCCGACGCGACAGCGGGTGCTGCCGGCGCGAGCGAGCAGGAAGGGATCAGCGAGTGAACGCGCCGAAACGGATCGCCGATCGCCTGCGGCTGCTCACCGATCTCTGGCTTCATCGGCACGGCCCGTGGTGGCTGCTGCTCGCCGGCGCCATGGCGGGGTTGCTGGCTTGCGTCGTGATCGTCCTGCCGCGGCTGCATACGGAGCTGGCGGCGAGACTGCCGGTCCTCGACGAACTGCAGGCACGGCTGGCGAACAGCCAGGAGTCCGCCGCTCCGACAGCGGCTGCCGCCCCTGCTGCGGCATCGAACTACCGGGCGTTCAGGGACGCGCTGGCTCTGGATGACGAGGTCCTGCCGACCATCAAGACCATACTCGACGCGGCGGCGAGGCATCACCTGACCACTACCCGGGCCGAGTACCTGCGGGCCGCCGATGCCCATGCGCAGGCGGCGAGGCTACAGATGACGGTGCCGGTCAAGGGCCGTTATGCGGACATCAGGAGCTGGGTCGAGGAAATCCTGCGCACGCAGGCGCCGGTGGCGCTCAACGAACTCGCCTTCAAACGCGAGGAAATCGGTCTCAGCCAGGTCGAGGCCAAGGTACGGCTGACCATCTGGCACCGGCCGCCGGTCCCGGGCGAACACCGCCGCCTGCCTGACATGGACGCCGTCGACCCATGAGCCGCCGTCACCTTCTGTTGCTGTCACTGCTTCTGCTGGCCGCCTATCTGGCGCTGTTTGGCGACAGGACGCCGCAGGGCGAACCTGCTGATGGTGTCGTCCAGCCGACCCCGGCACGAGGCAGGAGCCCTGCCGGCGCGCGCGCAACAGCGCCAGCGGAGAGCCGTCCGATGGTTGCGCGATCCGGTGCCGGCAAGAGCCCGTCGACGACCGAGGTCGCGGCATTGATTCCGCGCGACCAGCTGATTCCGACAGCCGGCGATGACCAGGCGACCCGTGATCTCTTCCCCTCGCTGAGCTGGACGCCACCGCCGCCAAAGGAATTGCCGCTGCCGAAAGCGAAACCGGTGGCGCCGCCGATCCCCTTCGCCTATCTCGGCAAGAAGCTGGAAGGCGGACAGTGGGAGGTCTATCTCGGGCGCGGTGACGAAGTCCTGATCGTTCGCGAAGGAATGGATCTGGCCGGCACCTACCAGGTCAAGAGCATCAAGCCGCCAACGCTGACGCTGCTGTACCTGCCCCTGAAACAACTGCAAACGGTCGCCATTGGAGGATCGCAATAGTGAGCAAGGCCGACTCCCGTCAATCCGGACCCGCCGGCTGGCGCCGCCGCTGCCTGAGCGCGGCAGCAGCCCTGTTGCTCGCCGGATGCGCGGCGCAGGAAGCCTACCGCGAAGGGCAGACGCTGCTCGCCGAAGACAAGGTCGACGCCGGCCTGGCGAAAATCCAGGAAGCGATGCTCCTCGACCCCAGCGCCGTCGAGTATCGCATCGGCTACATCCGCGCCCAGGACCGTCATCTCAATGCGAGCCTGGCACGTGCGGAACGTGCCTTCGTCGAAGGCCGTTACGACGAGGCCGAAGCAGCCTACCGCCGCGCCCTGGCGCTGCAACCGGGCAATGAGCGTGCGAGCGCCGGGTTGCGCCAGATTAATGGCGCCCGCCGGCACGAAGTCCTGTTCCAGGAAGCCGAAGCGGCCTGGGCGAAGAAGGATCCGGAGCTGGCGCTGGCGCGCCTGCGGGCGGTGCTCGTCGCCTACCCGAAGCACGAGCGCGCCCTCGCCTTGCAGCGCCTGATCGAGGAGAAGTCCGCCAAGGGCGCCAGAGAGTCCACCCTGGCGGCGGCATTCAGGAAGCCGATCACCATCGAGTTCAGGGACACGCCGCTGAAGACGGTCTTCGAGGTCATCTCGCGGACCTCGGGGCTCAACTTCGTCTTCGACAAGGATCTGCGCGCCGACCAGAAGACGACCATCTTTCTGCGCAACAGCACGATCGAAGCCGCGATCAACGTCCTCCTGCTCACCAACCAGCTCGAACAGCGGGTCCTCGACGGCAACTCGATCCTCATCTACCCCGGCACACCGGCAAAGCAGAAGGATTACCAGGCGCTGGTCGTGAAGACCTACTACCTGGCGAATTCGGACGCCAAGACCGTTGGCACGACGCTGAAGACGATGCTCAAGACGAAGGACATCGTCGTCGACGAAAAACTGAACATGGTGATGATCCGCGACAGTGCCGAAGCCATCCGGGTCGCCGACAAGCTGGTGGCCGTGCAGGACGTTCCCGAGCCCGAAGTGATGCTGGAAGTCGAGATCCTCGAAGTGAGTCGCAATCGCCTGCAGACTCTCGGAGTGAACTGGCCCGACAGCATGTTCCTGCGCGCGCTGCCCGTCGACACACTGACGCTGAAGGAACTCGGCAACATCAACTCATCGACGACCGGTGTCACCATGGGACCGATGGTCCTCCGGGCGAACCAGCTCGACGCCGACGTAAACCTGCTGGCCAACCCGCGAATCCGCGCGCGCAACCGGGAAAAGGCGAAGATCCTGATCGGCGAGCGCGTGCCGAACATCACCTCGACGATCACCGCGACCGGCTTCTCTTCCGAGTCGGTGACGTACATCGACGTCGGCCTCAAGCTCGATATCGAACCGACGATCTATCTCGACAACGAGGTCGCCCTCAAGGTCACCCTCGAAGTCAGCAACATCCTCGACAAGGAAAACACCAAGAGCGGCACGGTGGCGTACCGCATCGGCACGCGCACGGCAACCAGCGTACTGCGCCTGAAGGACGGCGAAAACCAGTTGATGGCCGGACTGATCAGCGACGAAGACCGGCGCACCGCCAGCAAGCTGCCGTTCCTCGGCGAGATCCCGGTCCTCGGCCGGCTCTTCGGCAGCCATAGCGACGAGGGGAAGAAGACCGAGATCGTGCTGTCGATCACGCCGCGAATCCTGCGCAACATCCAGCGGGTAGAAGCCTACCTGGCCGAGTTCGATGGCGGCACCGAGACCAGCTTCCGCTCGCGGCCGGAGAGCGGCGGCACTGCCGCGCAGTTGCCGGTCACGCCCGTACCGGGCACCCGTCCGAACAGCCAGGCGGCGCCGGCCGCCGCGCCCGGAGCTGGCGCCGGCGGCTCGGCAGCCAACCCCTTCGGCTCGGCAGCCAACCCCTTCGGCGCGGCAGCCAACCCCTTCGCCTCGCCAGCGGCCGCCTCGCTGCAGCAGGGAACCACAGCCGCGCCGCTGGGAAGCCCGGTCACGCAGTCGGCAGACGGTTCCGTGGCACCCGCCGGATCGGTCCTGTCGGGCAACGGGGGCCTGGCCGGCGCTGTGCCCGGTGGAACGGCGCAACTGCTCTGGCAGGGTCCGACCGCACTGCGGACCGGCGAGACGGCAACGGTACAACTGGTGATGCAGGCCGACCAGCCGGTGGTCAGCGTGCCATTGGCGGTCGCCTTCGATCCGCGGGCGCTGCAGGTCGCCAACGTCAGCGAAGGCGGTTTCCTGCGCCAGGGTGGTGCAGCGACGACCTTCAACTACCGCGTTGATCCCAGTGGCCAGGTATTGCTGACGGCGACGCGATCCGGCGCCGGCGGCGCCAGCGCTCCGGATGTCCTCGCCACCCTGACGTTCCGCGCGCTGGCGCCGGGCGCTTCGCGCATCGAGCTGATCACCATCGCCCCGGTCGCTGCCGGTGGTGCGTCGATCAACGTCGCACCGCCCGGACCGCATGCCTTGACCGTCAGCCCCTGAGCGATGAAACCGCAGCCCACATCGTCCCTGCGCGTGTCGATGACCCGTTGCCGTCACCCGGGCGAACGCCGGCGGCAGGGTTTTTCCCTGATCGAGCTGATGATCACCCTTGCCGTGGTCGCCGTACTCGCCACAGTCGTCATTCCGGTTGCGCAGACAGCGATCCAGCGCAGCAAGGAGCAGGATCTGCGGCTGGCCTTGCGCGAGCTGCGCCATGCCATCGACCTCTACAAGAAGGCCCACGACGAAGGGCGGATCAGGAGAGTGGCAGGGGAAACCGGCTACCCGAAGACCCTCGCCATCCTCGTCGCGGGGGAGGAGGATGTACGCGACCCCAAGCACCGCAAGATCTACTTCCTGCGCCGCATCCCGCGCGACCCGATGCATCCGGATACCAGCGTGCCGGCAGCCGACACCTGGGCCAGGAGAGCCTACGCCAGCGAACCCGACAACCCGCAGGAAGGCGACGACGTCTACGACGTCCATTCGAGATCCGCCGGCATTGGTCTCAACGGCGTCCCCTACCGCCAATGGTGAACCACGGCAAACCGCGGCGACCCTGCGATCCCACCGGCCGCTCCGGCAACCGGGCCGAGCCGGTCGGCAAGGGATTCACGCTGATCGAACTGCTCGTCGTGCTGTCGATCATCGCCCTGCTGTTGACGATTGCCGTTCCGCGCTACTTCCACAGCATCGAGACTTCAAAGGAAGCGGTTCTCGGCGAGAACCTGCGCATCGTTCGCGAGACGATCGACCGGTTCTACGGCGACAAGGGACGTTACCCGGAGAACCTCGAGGAACTGGTCGGCGAGAGGTACCTGCGGGCACTGCCGCATGACCCGGTCACGGGCAGCACGAGCACCTGGACGATCATACCGCCGGAGGCACCGGACGCGCAGGGAAAGGTCTACGACATCAGGAGCGGCGCCGCCGGTACGACCAGGGACGGCAAGCCCTTTGCGGACCTCTGACGATGCCGCGCACCCACCGCTGCCCGCGACACCGGCACCGCCAGCAGTGCGGCTTCACCTACCTGGCACTGCTGATCCTCGTCGCCACCCTCGCCTTGGCGACGAGCGCGACGCTGACCCTGGGCAGCATCGCCCAGCGTCGTGAGGCCGAGCAGCGACTGCTCGAGGTGGGCGCCGCCTATCGCCAGGCGATCGCCAGCTACCTGAACAGCAGCCCGGGCGGTCGGCGCAGCTATCCCCCTGCCCTCGCCGACCTGCTCAAGGACCCGCGCTACCCGGGCATCCGCCGACACCTGCGCCAGCTCTATCCCGACCCGATCACCGGCAAGACCGAGTGGGGCCTGATTGCCGCGCCGGGCGGCGGCATCATGGGCGTGCACAGCCTCTCCGACGCACGCGCCATCAAGATCGCCGAATTCGACCCCGAGAACCAGTTGTTCGAAGGCAAGGAGCGATACTCCGAGTGGGTCTTTGCCGTCCTGCCGGCGGCACCGGCGAGAGGCATCGGACCGGCAGGCGTGGCGCAGGGCAGCAACACCGTTCCGCCAGCACCCGGACTGGCGGCACCAGCGGGAGCGGCAGCACCACCGGGACCGGCAGCGCTGTTTCCTGCGCAGACGCCGGCGCCGGCGCCCGCCCAGGGCCCGACGCCGCAGTCGTGGCCCATCGTCCCGCGGTAGCTAGCACGGACCGCCGGCGTGGCCGCTTGCGCGAAAAGGACCGGCCGGATCGGGCGTTTGGCAATCAACGCACGGTCTCACCGTGGTTCGCCCGTGATCTCCCGGCTCGTTTCGCCCGTGATCTCGTGCCTGGCGGGAATCGGCTTGGCGCTGCCCGCACTTGCCGGAGGGCCATGCGCCGACCCGACGATCATCTCGCCGCCAGCGCGATCGACCCAGTCGTCCGTACGACCGACGATTGCCTGGCGGCCGGCAGCTGCTGCGTCGAGCTATCGCCTCCAGCTCGTCAGTCGCGAGCCGGAAGGCCAGACCTTCGTCACCATCGACACCGTCGTCAGCGACACCCGCTTCGTTCCGCCGCAGGCGCTCGGCCACGGTTTCTCGCTGGTCACGCTGCGTGTGACCAGCCAGTGCCCGGAGCGCACGGCAGCGGCACCGGCGTCGAGCCGCGAGCATCGTTTCCTGATCGATGCCCGCCCTGCCTGCGCGATCGATGGGCTGCTGCTGGAATCAGTCGAAAGGCGCATCCGCTGGGCAGCGACGAGCGCCGCCGAGCGCTACGAAGTTTTCGCCTACGACCCGACCGACGGCAGGCTGCTGTTCAGGCAGGAAACCAGATCCACCGCCCTCGCCGCGCCCATGACTGGCGCAGGCCCGGTGATCATCGCCGTTCGCGCCCACTGCGGCGATGTCGTCGGCCACCCGGCGTACCTGGCCTATTGATCGGCGGGCCGCGACTGCTCGACGCCTGCGCGGGCGCGGTCACCGCCGAGGCTGCGCTCGATCACTCGTCGGCCGACCGCCCGGCCCAGTCGCAGCCCCTCGGTGTTGTCACTGCGAAAGTGGATCCCGCCGTAGAGGCGTGACATGGCCGCTTCCTCTGCCCACTCCTGCAGCTCGGCGGCACGTTCCGGAAAGAACGCCGCGAGCACTTCAGCAGCGGCGCCCGACGCCGCCGCATGACCGGAGACATAACCCGGAAAGGGCGGCGTCAGCAGGTACGGCAGGAAGTCCGGATCCAGCTTCTCGCGAATCACGTTGACCGGCCGCACGGTCCAATGATCGAATTTGGCCCGGCAGCAGGCGACGAGCGCATCGGACATCGCCACGTTGAGCGCCGCCAGGACACGCGCGGCCTCCGCCGTGCCCGATCCGCTGCCGGCCACCAGTTCCATGGCCTTGCGATTCCAGAGCCCGGGCGGGGTCACCGACCCCCGGTCCAGGTTCCAGTGATCAGCGATCCGCTTCTGCTCGGCGGTGAGGGCGCGCGACACCCGCAGCACTTCCTGCGCCTCGATCCAGTAGGGCGCGCTGCCGAATGGCACGGGCGCCGGTGGCGCGATCTCCCGACCATCATCGAGCACCCAGGTCCGCCAGTTCCCCGCCAGTGGCTCGCTCGGGTTGTACAGGTTGAGCGGCGGCGCGGCACGCCAGACGGGCGGTCCGGCTGCTGGACGATCTGCCGGATTCCAGGTCGCATCGCCACCATCGTCGAGCGCGCGCTCGATCGCCTCGATCGCGGCTCGGTGCCCCACCGCAGCCGCGAAGGCGAGCGTTTCCGGCGAGACCCGCGCCCGGGCAGCGACCGCCAGTATCGCCCCGATGCCGATCGCCTCGATCCGTCCGGGCGACTCTCGCGGGTAGAAATGCGCCAGCACCGCGGAAGCTGCCGCATGCACCGCCACCGCCTGCGTTGCGTCCACCTTGCTCGTCATCGCCAGTTGGGCGATGGCGTCATTCGCCGCCGCATGCAGGTGGGCGAGGACGCGCGCCGCGCGCAGCGGGTTCTGCTGGTACTTGACGATCAATTCGAGCGCGAGGCTGTTCCAGGGGAGCGTCGCCGGGCCGCTCGCCCACTTCTGCGCCATCGCCTGGCCGGAAAACCCCTGCGGCAGCGAGGCACCATCCGCCATCGACGGCAGCCGCGACGGTGAAAGCAGCGGCGACGGCGCCGCCGGTACACTCGCCAGCGGCTTCTGCTCGCCGCCATTGGGTCGCTCCGGCAGCCACCTGGCGCAGTGGTTGGCATCGGGTGTCGACACTGCGAAAACCCGCGTTGGCGGCACCTCGGCCGCCACCCCGCCGACGCACACGAGCAGGCACAGGCCAGCCGCCACCGCGCCAACGAGTCGAAGGGGTCTGGGGGCAGACCACCAACGATCCATACGACCGCACCCCAATCGCCCTTGCTGCTGGATTGCCGGTATGGTTTCCAGGAGCGGGCGTCCGTAGTCGAAATCGACTCCAGGTTTCACGCCGGCTCCAGGAGTGAAATCAGGCGCACGGATTCCAGTTCGGTCCGCGGCTTCCGGAGCAGCGCACGCCGGGCGCTTTCGATCACTCGAGCCAGTCGAATCTTCTTTGTCCTGTTCGGCATGGTCGAACTTCACGCAAGAACGCGAGTATCGGCTTCATTTCCTGCGATTTTCTGTTGCTTCCTCCCTTATTGTGCCGGACATGGCGGCAATGTCTCTCTTGAGGTGTTGTGGTGCCAGGCTTGCCCGATTCACTTGCGATTCCCTGCGATCACCTCGCGATCGGCGTCGAGCGGTCGTAGAGCGTTTCGGGCGCAATGTCAATGTTCCCGGGCCATACTTGTGGATCTCGATCCACGCCTGAACCAGTTTGAGCTGCTTCGGCGGAAAGTCGCCATCACGTCGATGGCGACTCAAGCGTTCCTGCCCTGATATCGAACGTGGATATGTGGCAGATGGTGTCGCTCATTGTCCCTGTAGAACATGAGCACCACAATCCCGTAGAACATGCTGATCGTTGGCACGAATCGCTCAGAAGGGGGATGAAGACGTGCCTCTATCGTGCCATCGGTCATCAATCGAGGCAAGAGAAAGAGAGAAAGGTGATCCCGGATTACCTCCGTTGTCCTCTCGGCGCGGGCACGTGAGACTCGAGCCCGGCATTACCCCGGACCCTGCCGTCCGCGCCGTCCGGGAGCCGGCCGATGGGTAACCCCGGGAGTGTGGACGTCCAACTCGAGGCGCCAGACCATGCGGCGTCCATTTCCGTAGGTCGCGGCCATGACAGGCACGATGCAGTCGACGGCAGTCATCGAGCGTGAGGGGGGCGAGTACCTTTACATCTGCCCGGAACTGGACATCGCCAGTCAAGGGGCCACAGTCGAAAAGGCACGCGACAATCTGCAGTAGGCGATCGCGCCCCTCTTCGAGACGGCCGATCCCTCCGAGATCGCCATCCGCCCCGACGAGGCGTTCGTCACCCGGATTGAGATCGCGGTCGGTTGGTTCCGAGTTCTTTCGGCAAGGGAGTTGTATCGGCTGCCCGGCGACCACGCCTTCGAAGTGGTCGGGCAGCGGCAGACCGAGGGCTGCTTGCTGCTGGCCAGAGCTTGGGGTTGACGGAACACGAAATTCGTTGAACAACGTGGCGCCGGCTCGTGCATGCGCATCGGTCCAGACTGACGCAGGACGGGCTGCCATCGCCCGTCGTGGAACGACTCGTCCCATGGGCCATCCGCCCTGGTCCGACCCGGCGAATGGCCCATGGCACAGAGTGGGGCGGGACTCGGACAACTTTTCAAGGGCCACCGCGGCGAAATTCGAGATTGACACCCCTTGATGGAGGCTCATACACTCATGAGGGTGCCGTTGGATTTCCTATCCCTTCCCTTGCAAGGAGGCTTGACCATGAGCGACAACGTCGACAATCTGGTTCTTGAGCACTTGCGCGCCTTGCGGGGTGGACAGGACCGCATCGAAAGCGAGTTGCGGGAGGTCGCCACCCGGCTTACCAGCCTGGAAGCGAGCACTGCCGCTGGCCGACGCGATAGTGCGCACAACTACGAGGAAATCATCCGGCAACAGTCAAGTATCGATCAGATCAAGGCGCGAATTGACCGGATTGAAAGACGGCTGGAAATCGCGGGTTGAGAAATCACCGATCGGGCAAAACGACGGGCCGCGGCTGGTCGGACCGCGATTTTCGTGACCCGATTTCCTGACCCCGATTTCCGCGTGCCGATATCCGAGTGCGGCTGCAAGCGCAGCACGCGCTTGCTTTCCGGGCCATCGTGCAGGCAGTGGTGGATCGGCAGAAATGGTGCCCGCGTCTGGCAGACGGTCGAGCCGGTCTTCGGCATCATCAAGTCGATCATCGGCTTTCGCCGGTTCTCGCTGCGCGGTTTGCAGAAGGTCACGGGCGAATGGACGCTGGTCTACGCTACCATTGCCACCTGCCACGACCTGCGCGAGCCATTGCTGTGGCCTATCAGGGGTGAAGATCATGGAACATATCATTCAGTTGCATATCGAGAAGCTGCCAGAGGGCGTTTATCTCGCCACCAGCGATGACGTACAAGGCCTGGTGGCACAGGGCCGTACGATCCAGGAAACCATCGAGATTGCGCGCGATGTGGCCAAGAGGCTAATCGAGGCACAGTCCGACGAGAACACCCCGCCGCTGCCGCCAGCTTGCGAGGCCTTCGACTACCCGCTGGTTGTGGCTACCTGATGGGGCAACTCGCGGGGTTCAGCTACCGCGAGATCGTCAAGCGCCTGAAAGAGCTCGGATTGAAATTCCACCGCCAGGCGGCGGGCTCCCATGAGATCTGGTTTAACCCGGCGCTGAACCGGTACACAACGATCCCGAACCACCCCGGCGACATGCCCGAGGGAACGCTTCGCGCCATCCTCAAGCAGGCCGGCATCGAACCCGAAACATTCTTGCGGGCGAAGTAACACTGCGTGGTGGAGACTTTGGCTGTCCGTACCCGTGACCGCTGCTAGCTGTTGTTACGTCCCGCCCTATCCGAGCCTCTCCGTCCCGAGCTATTCCGGGGTGAGACAAGAAGAATGTCCCACACTGTAGCCGGGCGGATTTTCCCCGGCAGCAGCGTGGGACAGGGGGTCTATCGG
>JAGFNJ010000005.1 GCA_017592775.1 Candidatus Accumulibacter conexus
CAGCCTGCGGCGTCTGATTCAGGGTGCGTTGGAGCGCCTTCAAACTCTGCCTGAGATCGTGCGTGGGTTTTTTAGACATCCGGATTGCGCTCGTACAATATGAACTGTAGATGTTTATTTCTTAGTATGTGTTGTCGCTTTCTCCCCTGCTGGTGACAATTTCTTGGGCGTATTCGATTCAACTGATGCGCCAACATCGGATAGGACACTCTTAAGCAGATGTAGATCAGCGAGGCTCCGAATCGTCGTAGTCATTTTTTGCTCAATTGCGGTGATGCTGAGACGCATAACGTGGAGCTAACCGGCGCGCCGCTTTTCGCGCGTCCGTGTTGAGCGAGAGGTTAGAAGAAGATTTTCCACCAGCGCGCCAGAGAAGAGATCAACGCAAGCAAAGCAAGGAGACTGTAAAACCAGTGTTCCTTGATTAGCTCCACAATCACAGATGGGTGGAAGCCATAGCGCTCCCGCCAAGTTGCGTTGGTGCTGAGCGAATCGTTTGCTGCCCGTTCTGCGATGTTTGCGAGGATATCGACTTTGCGGAGCGTAGATTGGTGAAGCCTTACGAATTCCTTGTTCTCGAACGCAGCGGCTTCCTGTGCGCCCACGAGAAAATCCCGATTGGTGATCTTGTTCTTCTCAACGAGGTTTTCTAGCCTTGGATGTCCGATGTACCCAACCCCGTATATCGCGATGAGTTCTCGTGCCAGATCAAACTTTCTGCTTTCTTCGACTCTCGTCGGGGTTCCACCTAAGACCGTGTATCTATGCTCGATTGCTTGGAACCCGTAATTGATATCTCGCATGTTCCAATGCATCCAAGTGAAGTTCTGATGCGTCCTGACGAAATCAAAGAATTCGTCGAGCATCGCTTTTTCCAGCGCATCGTATTGGCCAGCGATATTCGCAAGTGGGATGTGCCGTTGCTCAGCTACCTTGTGGATAGAAAATGACTGCGTTTGCCCTGAGTCGAGGTTGCGTACAGCAACCGAGGTTACCCTTGGTGTTCGTCCATCCGCTCGGTCATAGAAGCTTTCACAGGAATAGTGAACCACAAGCACATGCTCGGGCTGTTTAAGAAGCGACGACAGCCGAGCTGAAGCCTTACGGCGGTTCTTGAGCCTTTCTAATTCTCGCCCCATGCGATTTCTATTCTTCTAACGTCAGAATTGAGCGGCCTGCGCGGCTTTTCGCGCAGGTCCGCTCGAATGATGGGTTCGGCCCCATGTTTTCATCGCTGACTCCCAGAGCCCTCGAAGATGGGACTTAGGCGGCACTGGAGAAATGACTCCAAAAGCGTGAGCACGGGGATGCCGCATTCGACACTGAGCAGAAAGTTCACACGATCGACGTTTGCCTTGATCCAAGCGCCGACGTTGGACTCGGTGATGCCCGACAACCCGAGCTTTTCGTGACCGGCAACGAGAGACTTGGCCAGATTGCTGTTTGAACTGGCTGGGCTGTAGTGTTGGCTGGTGAATCGCGCCTGACTTTTTGGCCCGACCTTTCCAACCTTGAGGCAGTGGCCATTCCAAACGAAAACATAAACGGCAGCCTTTCCGCTCGGAAGTGCAGACGGCGGTTTGTGCGGAGCAGGCAATATCTCGACCGAAAGCGCCGCCGGAGGCAAGGACATGCCAGCAAGACCGACAACCTTTCGGAAGTCGTCGAGCAGGACGGTCAGATCACCGAGCGATTTCATGGGGCCGAACCTGATGTAGCAGGTCTATTTGACGCAAAGCTTTGCGTCAATATCCTTTCCGTATGCACAAGAACAGCGAAATTACTCGACCGAACAATGCGGTAAGCCATGCGCCCGTCCACTAAGAATTCCGGCGATTGCGTCAGCGCCCTCCCCGCTCCGCAACCCATCTCGCTGGGCATTTGGCCCCGCGAGCATCAATGGCGAAACTATAGCTCAGCGCCGCCACGACCTGCAACCAGAGCAGCTGTCGGCACGCTCACGACAGGTCGCGTCCGATTGATTCCGGCAGTCCACGGACCGTCCCACTTGCTGGCCTCGCCACCAGCAGGTGACGGCGGCGACATCCAAGCATGCCCGAAGAGCCCATCGCCTGGCAGTCTGGCTCCGTCCATGGCGTTGACTCAGTGATCCGCACGCTACGCGAATGTTTCCCGGCGGCGCCTTTGGCCGGTATCTGTTCAAACCGCGGCACCGCATCAAGACACCGGGCAAGTTGTGCGACGACCGAGCCACCACCTTGATCCAACAACCATTCCTTGGGAGTCGCGAGCATCCACTCGAAGCAACCGCTCGGGGTCGCTCAGCATACGCGTCGCTGTCGGCACCGTGTTCAGTACCGCATCAACCCGAGCCCGCCCATTTTTCCTCTTTCGTATTGCCAGAAAACCCGCGGCGCGCTAATTTCCATTCGGCAATCCTGCCAATGACCCTTTACAGGAGATTCAACCATGAATGACCGGGAAGCTCGCCGTCACGACATGTTTGGCCGTGTGCAGACTTTCGGCAACGCGAATGCCGCGGACTTTGCCGCCGGCAGCAAGGCTGCCGGGCATTTTGCGAGCCTGGCGCAGATCGTCCGCGATCTCGACGTCGAAAAGGCGCGGCAGGATGGCGGCTCGGCGACGGCGAAGGAGGTTCTGGTCGATTCGCTGCGCCTCGATCTGCAGGGAATCGCCCGCACGGCGCGCGCCATCGATGCCGGCGAACCGGGCTTCGCCGATCGCTTCCGCAGCCCAGCCGGCGTGAACCAGAAGGCGCTGCTCACCGCCGCCGACGCCTTTGCGCGCGAACTCGCCGACCCGGCGGTCGCGGCGAAGTTCGTCGCCTACGAGTTGCCGGCGGATTTCGTCGCCGATCTCGCGGACGATATCGCGGCGATCCGCTCGGCCGACGCCGACATGCAGTCGGACGACCAGACCGGTGTCGCCAGTACCGCCGCCGTCGGCCGCCTGATCCGCGAAGGAATGGCCGAGGTGATGCAGCTCGACGCGATCATGAACAACAAGTACGCCCGCAACCCCGACAGGATGCGCGCCTGGGACAGCGCGAGCCACATCGACCGCGCCCCGCGACGTGCGAAGAAGTCCGCCGGCGGGACGCCGCCCGCTTCGACGAAGGCAGCCGGGTAACCGCTCCGCGCGCCGGTGAGGTTCCGCCGGCGCCCCTTTGCCACTCGCCACGGCAATTCGCCCCGGTCGGCCGGCTGCGGGTTGGCAGCGAGGGACGCCGTTGTAGCGAGGCAAGGCGACGAACCGACGTCCGGCGGTGCTGCGCAGGGTCCTGGCGTCGGGACGTCGCCATGCGTGGCTGATCGACCCTGCCGCGAGCTGGCGGCAACGAGCGGGTTTCGCCCGTGGCCGCCGGTCTCACGCCAACAGTCGAGGACCCCGCGGGCATACCCTGACTGAAACCTGCACGCTGCCGGCCTGGATTCGCACGCCCCTGGCTTTGACTAGCACGGCCTTGACCACGAGTCACACGGCCCTCGCTTCAACTCGCACGCCCCTCGCTCCAACTGGCACGCCCCTCGCTCCAGCTCGCACGCTCCTCGCTCCAACTCGCACGCCCCTCGCCTCAGCTCGCACGCCCCTCGCTCCAGCTCGCACGCTCCTCGCTTCAACTCGCACGCCTCTCGCCTCAACTCGCACGCTCCTCGCTCCAACTCGCACGCCCTTGGCTCCAACTCGCACGCTCCTGGCATCGATTGCGCTGCGGTTGCGCTGACGATCACGCACCACCGCGGCTCGACCGGACAGGCTGCCGCCCCGTCTCGCATCCCTGCCGGTCGGCTGCCGGTCGGCTGCCAGCACACATGGCGACCGACCGGCAGCCGGGCGAAGCAGCGCGCTGCGCCACGCCGACCTGGTGCGAAGAACGCCCACACACGGGCAAAAGCGGTAAGATCCAAACTGTATTTTCATACAGCCTTTGCGCCGCCTGCCCTGCCGCAACCAGGCGGACATTCCTTCCTTCGCTGCCGCACCGGATGCCCAACGACCTGCCGCCCGACTACGCCGAACTGCACTGCTGTTCGAACTTCTCCTTCCTGCGCGGCGCCTCGCATCCGGAGGAACTGGTCGAAGCGGCGCAGGCGCTCGGCTACAGCGCGCTGGCGATCACCGACGAGGCCTCGCTGGCCGGCGTCGTGCGGGCGCACAAGGCCGCCCGCGGCTGCGGGCTGAAGCTGATCATCGGCGCCGAGTTCCGCCTCGCCGACCGGCAGCGGGAGGGCTTGCGGCTGCTCCTGCTGGCGCAGAACCGCGCCGGTTACGGCAACCTGTCGGCGTTGATCACGCTCGCCCGCCGGCGCTCGCGCAAGGGCGAGTACCGCCTGCTGCGCAGCGACCTCGAGACGTCCGGCCTGCTTCCCGGCGGCAGCGGCGCCGTACCGGACTGCCTGGCGCTCTGGGTCGCCGCGCCGGGCGACAGCGCCGACGAGGGTCGCTGGCTGGCGCAGTGCTTCCCGGCGCGCGCCTGGCTCGCCGTCGGGCTGCATTGCGGCGCCGATGACGCGCAGCGGCTGGCCGACCTGCTGGCACCGGCGAGCGCCAGCGGCCTGCCGGCGGCCGCCGCCGGTGTCAATGGCGGCCAGGAGCCCCGGTAATCTGGCGCCGCCAGGAATCGGGCACGAGAATTTCCGGCCGGGAGCCGGGCCCTGCACCGCAGGGTTGCGGCCTCGCGGCAGGGAACATGCTCACAAATGAACCGGAGAAGCCGAGAGCCTTACACCGAGAGCATGAAGCAGCTTGAGCACCGTGTCGTAGCGTGGCTTGGCGCCGGGCGCAAGCGCCTTGTAAAGACTCTCGCGACCAAGGCCGGCATCTCTTGCAAGTTGTGCCATACCACGGGCGCGAGCCACATCACGCACTGCGGCAAGAAATACATCGGGATTTGGATCTTCCAGTGCGGTGGTTATGTACTCCGCAATGGTTTCTTCATCGTCGAGGTAGTCGGCGGCATCGAAGGGCGCAAACTTGGTCATGGATCACTCCTTATCAAGAGTCGAATTCGCCGGAGCGGTGAAAGGTGTTCATGCGACCCAGCGTATCCGATCGGATACCTGCGCGCAATCTCGGCATGGGTGCGTATTCACGGCTTGAGCGGTCCAATGGGCATGCGAGAAAAGCTCGCGGCCTCCTCTCTCGCACGCTCCTGGCATCGATTGCGCTGCGGTTGCGGTGACCATCGCGCACCACCGCGGCTCGACCGGACAGGCTGCCGCCCCGTCTCGCATCCCTGCCGGCCGGCTGCCAGCACACGTGGCGGCCGACCGGCAGCCGGGCGAAGCAGCGTGCTGCGCCACGCCGACCTGATGCGAAGAACACCCACGCACGGGCAAAAGAGGTAACATTACGACTGTATTTTCATACAGCCTTTGCGCCGCCTGCCCTGCCGCAACCAGGCGGACATCCCTTCCTTCGCTGCCGCACCGGATGCCCAACGACCTGCCGCCCGACTACGCCGAACTGCACTGCTGTTCGAACTTCTCCTTCCTGCGCGGCGCCTCGCATCCGGAGGAACTGGTCGAAGCGGCGCAGGCGCTCGGCTACAGCGCGCTGGCGATCACCGACGAGGCCTCGCTGGCCGGCGTCGTGCGGGCGCACAAGGCCGCCGCCGGCTGCGGGTTGAAGCTGATCATCGGCGCCGAGTTCCGCCTCGCCGACCGGCAGCAGGATGACTTGCGGCTGCTCCTGCTGGCGCAGGACCGCGCCGGTTACGGCAACCTGTCGGCGTTGATCACGCTCGCCCGCCGGCGCTCGCGCAAGGGCGAGTACCGCCTGCTGCGCAGCGACTTCGAGACGCCCGCCCTGCTTCCCGGCGGCAGCGGCGCCGTACCGGACTGCCTGGCGCTCTGGGTCGCCGAGCCGGGCGACAGCGCCGACGACGGTCGCTGGCTGGCGCAGTGCTTCCCGGCGCGCGCCTGGCTCGCCGTCGGGCTGCATTGCGGCGCCGATGACGCGCAGCGGCTGGCCGACCTGCTGGCACTGGCGCGCGCCAGCGGCCTGCCGGCGGTCGCCGCCGGCGATGTCCACATGCATCGGCGTGGACGCCGCGCGTTGCAGGACACGCTGACGGCGATCCGCCTGCGCAGCACGCTGTCTGCCGCCGGGCACGCGCTCTTCGCCAACGGCGAGCGGCACCTGCGGAGCCGCCTGCGGCTGGCGCGTCTCTACCCGCCGGAACTGCTGGCGGAAACGCTGCACATCGCCGGGCGCTGCAACTTCTCGCTCGACGAGCTGCGCTACGAGTATCCGGATGAAGTCGTTCCGCCCGGCCAGACGCCGTCCTCCTTCCTGCGCGACGAGGTCGCCCGCGGCCTGCAGCGGCGTTACGGCGGCAGCGTCCCGGCCGGCGTCGGCGCGCGCGTCGAACACGAACTCGCACTGATCGGCGAACTGGCCTACGAACCCTACTTCCTGACCGTCTACGACATCGTCAACTTCGCCCGCAGCCGCGGCATCCTCTGCCAGGGACGCGGCTCGGCGGCCAACTCGGCGGTCTGCTACTGCCTCGGCATCACCGAAGTGGACCCGGCACGATCGAACCTGCTTTTCGAGCGTTTCATTTCGCGCGAGCGCGGCGAACCGCCGGACATCGACGTCGATTTCGAGCATGAACGGCGCGAGGAAGTCATCCAGTACCTCTACGCCCGTTACGGACGCGAACGCGCCGCGCTGACGGCGGCGGTGAGCACCTACCGGACGCGCGGCGCGCTGCGCGACGTCGGCCGCGCCCTCGGTTTCGGCCAGGCGCAGATCAATGCCCTGACCGGCTCGCTCGCCTGGTGGGACCGGCGCGAGCAACTGCCCGCCCGCCTGCAGGCCGTCGGCCTCGATCCGGCGGCACCGCGCGTCGCCCGCTGGCTGCTGCTCGCCGACACGCTGCGCGGCTTCCCGCGCCACCTGTCGCAGCATGTCGGCGGCTTCGTCATCGCCCGCGGCCCGCTCGCCCGCCTGGTGCCGGTGGAGAACGCGGCGATGCCGGAACGGACCGTGATCCAGTGGGACAAGGACGATCTCGACGCGCTCGGGCTGTTGAAGATCGACATCCTGGCGCTCGGCATGCTGTCGGCGATCCATCGCGCGCTCGACCTTTGCGGCTACCGCCTGGCGGACATCCCGGCCGAGGATCCGGCGGTCTACGAGATGCTCTGCGCCGCCGACACGGTCGGCGTCTTCCAGGTCGAGTCACGCGCGCAGATGGCGATGCTGCCACGTCTGCGGCCACGCAACTTCTACGACCTGGTGATCGAGGTGGCGCTCGTCCGCCCGGGCCCGATCCAGGGCGACATGGTCCATCCCTACCTGCGCCGCCGCCACGGCCAGGAGGCGATCGACGCCATGCCGCCGGAGATCGCCGCCGTTCTCGGCCGCACCTGCGGCGTGCCGATCTTCCAGGAACAGGTGATGCAGCTCGCCGTCGTCGCCGCCGGCTTCACTCCCGGCGAGGCCGACCAGTTGCGCCGGGCGATGGCCGCCTGGCGGCGCAAGGGCGGGCTCGAGCCCTTCGAGCAGAAGCTGACCGCCGGCATGCGCCAGCGCGGCCACGACGAAGCCTTCGCGCAGCGCATCTGTGCGCAGATCCGCGGCTTCGGCGAATACGGCTTCCCGGAGTCACACGCCGCCTCGTTCGCCCTGCTGGTCTATGTCTCGGCGTGGCTCAAGCGCCACCACCCGGCGGCCTTTCTCTGCGCGCTGCTCAACAGCCAGCCGATGGGTTTCTACTCGCCGTCACAACTGGTGCAGGACGCACGCCGGCACGGCGTCGAGGTGCGCCCGGCGACGGTCGGCGCCAGCGACTGGCAGGCGCGGCTCGAGAACGGCGCCGGCGCGGCCGTTCGCCTCGGCCTCGCCAGCATCGCCGGCCTGCCCCGGGCGGCGGCAAGCCGCCTGCAGGACGCACGCGCGCAGCGACCATTCAGCAGCCTTGCCGACCTCGCCGGACGGGCGCAACTGGCGCAGCGCGATCTCGATCTGCTGGCGGCGGCCGGCGCCCTCGCCGATCTCGCCGGTCATCGGCGGCAAGCCGCCTGGGCTGCCGCCGGTGTCAGCCGACAGCTCGATCTGCTGCATGACGTGCCGACGCAGGAACGCTCTGCCGATCTCGCCGAACCGTCCGAAGCCGAGAATCTGATCGCCGACTACGCCAGCACCGGCCTCAGCCTCGGTCGCCATCCGCTCTGCCTGCTGCGTGACCGCCTGACGGCGCAACGCTTCGTCAGCGCCTGCCAGTTGCAGGCGGCAGCCGACCGCCAGTTGCTGCGCGCCGCCGGCATCGTCACCTGCCGGCAGCGGCCGGGCACCGCCAGCGGCATCGTCTTCGTCACCCTCGAGGACGAGACCGGCCTCGCCAACATCGTCGTCCATTCGCGGCTGGCCGAGCGGCAACGCCGCGAACTCCTCGGCGCCCGCCTGCTCGGTGTCCTCGGGCAGGTGCAGCGCGAGGGAACGGTCGTGCACCTGGTCGCCAAGCGGCTTGTCGACCTGAGCGTCCTGCTCGGCCGGCTGCCGACCGCGAGCCGCAATTTCCATTGACGGCTGGTGAACGGCGCGGCGCGCGCCTGCCCGGCCAGCGACCGGCAGCCCGCGCAGCGGCCGCCTACGCCACCAACTCGGCGTAGAGGTCGTGCTCGTCGGCGTCGACCACCCGCACGCGCAGGAAGTCGCCGGGCGCCGCATCGAAGTGGTCGTTGATGAACACCAGGCCGTCGATCTCCGGGGCGTCGGCCGCCGACCGGGCGATCGTCCCCTCGTCATCGACCTCGTCGACAAGCACCTCGATCTCGCGGCCGATCTTCGCCGCCAAGAGGTCGGCCGAGATGTCCTCCTGCAACTCCATCAGCCGCTGCCGGCGTTCCTCGCGCACCTCCTCCGGCACGGCGCCCGGCAGCGCATTGGCGGTCGCCCCATCGACCGGCGAATACGCGAAGCAGCCGACGCGATCGAGCCGTGCCTCGGCGAGGAACGCCAGCAGTTCGGCAAAATCGGCCTCGCTCTCGCCGGGAAAACCGGTGATGAAGGTGCTGCGCACCGTCAACTCCGGGCAGATGGCGCGCCAGGTCCGCAGGCGCTCGAGATTGTTCTCGGCACTCGCCGGTCGCTTCATCGCCGCCAGGATGCCTGCGCTGGCATGCTGGAAAGGGACGTCGAGGTACGGCAGGATGCGGCCCTCGGCCATCAGCGGCAACAGCGCGTCGACGCTCGGGTAGGGATAGACGTAATGCAGCCGCACCCAGATGCCGAGTTCCGCCAGCGCCTCGCACAGTTCGCGCAGCCGGGTGCGCAGCGGCCGCCCGCCGACGAAGCCGGTGCGGTACTTCAGGTCGACGCCGTAGGCGCTGGTGTCCTGCGAGATCACCAGCAGCTCGCGCACGCCCGCTTCGGCGAGCGTGCGCGCCTCCTGCAGCACATCGCCGATCGGCCGGCTGACCAGCGGACCACGCAGCGACGGGATGATGCAGAAGGTGCAACTGTGGTTGCAGCCCTCGGAGATCTTGAGGTAGGCAAAATGCTGCGGCGTCAGCTTCACCCCCTGCGGCGGCAGCAGGCTGGTGAATGGATCGTGCGGCTGCGGCAGGTGGGCGTGCACATGCTGCAGCACCTCGTCGGTCGCATGCGGACCGGTCACCGCCAGCACCTGCGGGTGGGCCTGGCGAATCACATCGGCGCGCGCGCCGAGACAGCCGGTGACGATCACCTTGCCGTTCTCGCTCAGCGCCTCGCCGATCGCCTCCAGCGACTCGGCGACCGCGGCGTCGATGAAACCGCAGGTGTTGACCACCACCAGGTCGGCTCCCTCGTACGAAGGAGAGATCAGATAGCCCTCGGCGCGCAGTCGGGTGAGAATCTGCTCGGAGTCGACCAGCGCCTTCGGGCAACCCAGCGAGACGAAACCGATGTTTTTCGGCGTAGACGTAGACATGGTATGGCGTGCCGCTCGAATGAAAGACCGCGAGTATACAGCCAGCCCGGCTTCGCCGCGCCGGGCGGTCGGCGACGACGCCGGCATCGCGCCAGCGGTCGCCTAATCGCCGGCACCCTGCGGGCGAACCATGCGCGCGGGATCGACGATGCGGTCGAAGCATGATCGACGAGCCTGGTTCGTTCTGCGGGATCTCGAGTTCCGCGAAGCCTGCGCGCGGACCGCAGGACAGCAGGCGCAGGTCGTTGGCGATCTTGTACAGCGACACCGCGAGCGTGCGCAGGACACCCGACAGATGCACCAGCGCGTCGTGCGCCCCCTGCACGGCGAACTTGTTGGCTGCGCTGACGAAGGGCAGGCCGGTGAGGGCGGCGATCTCGGCCGCGGCCGCCGCCGCAAAACCCGCCGCCGCGTTGATGCCGGTGCCGACCGCCGTGCCGCCGAGCGCCAGGCGATAGACGCCGCGCAGCGCCTCCTCGATGCGCTCGCTGTCGTCGCCCAGCATGCCGGCGTAGCCGGACCATTCCTGTCCCAGGGTGAGCGGCGTCGCATCCTGCATGTGGGTGCGGCCAATCTTGACGATGTCCCGCCAGGCATCCGCCTTGGCGGCGATGGCGTCGCGCAGCTGGTTGACGGCAGGCAGCAGCCGCGCCGTCACGGCGACCGCAACGGCGATGTGCATCGCCGAGGGAAACGAGTCGTTCGACGACTGCGACATGTTCACGTGATCGTTCGGATGCACCGGCGTCTTGCTGCCGAGCGCCTCGCCGGCGAGCTGCGAGCAGCGGTTGGCGATGACCTCGTTGACGTTCATGTTGAATTGCGTGCCGCTGCCGCTCATCCAGACATGCAGCGGAAACATGTCCTGATGCCGACCGGCCAGGATTTCGTCGCAAACCGCGACGATCAGCCGCTGCGCCTCGTCACCCAGCCGTCCGCTGGCGTGATTGGCGCGCGCGGCGGCCTTCTTCAGCGTCGCATAGGCAGCGATCATTTCCCGCGGCATGAGCTCCCGGCCGATGCAGAAATGTTCGAGCGAGCGCTGCGTCTGCGCACCCCAGAGCCTGTCGGCAGGCACTTCGACGACGCCCATGCTGTCGGTCTCGCGGCGACTGTCGCTCATCCCCTGTGCTCCCCGGTAACAGCCCTGCGGATCGAAAGTGCAGTAGTCTATGGCAACAAGACAACTTGATGGCACGATGATTCACCTGTAGAAGGGCAATGGCTGCAGCAGGCGCGCCAGGCGCCTGCGCCGCGTCGCCTGCACGCGCCAGGCAGGGCTGCCCGGCGCCGCCACCTTGCCGGTACACTCCGAGGAACATGAACAAAAAGTACATTGTCGGCATCGATCTCGGCACCAGCAACACCGTCGTCGCCTACGCCGCGCCCGGCAGGCAGCAGGTCGAACTGTTCGAGATCGAACAGCTCGTCGGACCCGGACAGGTCGCGGCGCGACCGCTGCTGCCTTCGGTGCGCTACCATCCGGCCGCCGGCGAGATCGATGCCGGCGAGCTGCAACTGCCGTGGCCGGTGGAGGAGACCGCGGCGCCAGTGGTCGCCGGCCGCCTGGCGCTCGATCTCGGCGGCCAGGTTCCCGGTCGGCTGGTGGCGAGCGCCAAGAGCTGGCTGTCGCACGCGGCGGTCGATCGTCTGGCGCCGATCCTGCCCTGGGGCGCCGACGACACGGTGAGCAAGGTGTCGCCGGTCGCCGCCAGCGCCAGCTATCTCGCGCATGTGCGTGCCGCCTGGCTGCACCGTTTTCCGCAGGCGCCGCTGGAGCGGCAGCAACTGGTCCTGACCGTTCCCGCCTCCTTCGACGAAGGCGCCCGCGCCCTGACGCTGGCGGCAGCGCGCCAGGCCGGACTGGCGAACCTGCGCCTGCTCGAGGAACCGCAGGCGGCCTTCTACGACTGGCTCTTCCGGCACCAGCAGCGACTCGCCGACGAACTCGCACAGACGCGCCTGTTGCTCGTCTGCGACGTCGGTGGCGGCACCACCGACCTGACGCTGATCCAGGTCGCGCTGCGCGACGGCGAGCCGGTGCTGACGCGCATCGGCGTCGGCGATCACCTGATGCTCGGCGGCGACAACATGGACCTCGCCCTCGCCCACCTCGTCGAATCGCGCCTGCCGGCCGGCGAGGCGCGGCTGTCGGCGGCGCGCTTCTCGCAGCTTGCCGCGCGCTGCCGCGTCGCGAAGGAGCAGTTGCTCGCCGCCGACGCGCCGGAAGCGGTTCTCCTGACGCTGCTCGGCAGCGGTTCACGCCTGCTCGGCGGCGCGCGCACCGTCGAGCTGCGCCGCGACGAAGCACGACAACTGCTGGTCGACGGCTTCCTGCCCGAGGTGACGGTCGACGAGGTGCTGCAGCAGCGGCGCGCGGCGATCGTCGAGTTCGGACTGCCCTACCCCGCCGACGCGGCGATCAGCCGCCATCTCGCCGCCTTTCTCCGGCGGCATGCAGCAGCGGCGCGACAGGCACTCGGCGACAGCGAAGCACAGCCGGCGGTCCCGGTCCCCGACACGCTGCTGCTGAATGGCGGTGTCTTCCGTGCCGCCGCGCTCGCCGGGCGCCTGCAATCCATCCTCGGTGCCTGGCGCGGCGCGCCCTTGCGCGTCCTGCACAACGCCGATCCCGACGTCGCCGTCGCCCGCGGCGCCGTCGCCTGTGCGCTCGTCGGTCGCGGACACGGCCGGCGAATCGGTGGCGGATCGGCGCGCAGCTACTTCCTCGTCCTCGACGATCGCGGCCAGCCGGCAAACGGCATCTGTCTGTTGCCACGCGGCAGCGAGGAGGCGCACGAGATCCCGCTGCCCGATCGCAGCTTCAGCCTGCGCCTCGGCCAGCCGGTGCGCTTCCATCTCGCGTCGTCGGTCGCCGACACCGCTTACCAGCCCGGCGAGATCACCGCCCTGGTCGACGAGGAGTTCATCCGGCTGCCGCCGATCGCCACCGTCGTCGAGGCACCCGCCGGCAGCCGGCAGCGCGAGGTGCGCGTGCAACTGACGACCGCCATGAGTGAAATCGGCACGCTGGAAATCCACTGCGTCAGCAGCGAGGACCCAACACGACGCTGGCTGCTCGAGTTCCAGATGCGCGCTGACGGCGGCGTCGAGGCAGCCGCCGCAGCCAGCCTGCCGGCGCGTTTCGCCGACGCCGTGCAGGCGCTCGAGCGCCTCTTCGGTGCCAGCTCGCAACCCGTCGACAGCAAGGAGATCCGGCGGCTGCGCGGCCAGCTCGAATATCTGCTCGGCAAGCGGGAGGAGTGGGACATGCCGCTGCTGCGGGCGCTGTTCGACGCCCTGCTGCAACGCGCCAGGCGACGGCGGCGTTCGCCCGAGCACGAGCGGCTGTGGTGCAACCTCGCCGGCTTCTGCCTGCGTCCGGGCCTCGGCGACGCGCTCGACGACTGGCGCATCGAGCAGCTCTGCGCGCTGCTGCCGCAGGGAATCCAGTATGCCAACGAGAGCCAGAACTGGTCGGAGTGGTGGACGCTGTGGCGCCGGGCAGCCGGCGGCCTGCCTGCCGCCGCCCAGGAGAGCCTGCTCGGCGAGCTGGCGCCGGCACTGCGCAGCGAGCCGGCGAAGGGCCGTGGCCGGGCAGCGGCGATCGCCGGCAGCCACGACGACATGCTGCGACTGGTCGCATCGCTCGAGCGACTGCCGGTCGAGCGCAAGATCGAGACCGGCGACTGGCTGCTCGGTCGGCTGCGCCGCGCGGTCGAGAAGCCCCTCGGCTGGTGGGCCCTGGGACGTCTCGGCGCGCGCCAGGCGCTGTACGGCAGCGCGCACCAGGTGGTGCCGCCGGAGGTTGCCGGCCGCTGGCTCGAGGCGCTGCTGGCAACCGACTGGAAGAAGGTCGAGCCAGCCGCCTTCGCCGCCACGCAGATCGCCCGCCTGACCGGTGACCGGGCGCGTGACCTGGCACCCGAGTTGCGTCAGGCGGTGCTGGCGCGCCTCGCGGCGATCACCGCCAGTGCCACTTGGAGCGCGCAGTTGACGACCGTCGCCGAACTCGACAAGGCCGACGAGCGGCGTGCCTTCGGCGAGTCGCTGCCGGTTGGCCTGCGGCTGATCCGCAACGACCGGCCGCTGAGCTGAGGGGCGGAGAGGAAACGGATCGCTGCTCGAGCCGGCGACAGATCGCCGGCGGCGCGTTATCATTCCCTCTTTCGGGCCAGGAGCTGGGTCCTGGCTGCCGTCCGCCCCGAAGTGTGTGGCGATTTTCGAGGAGGGAGCAATGCACGCGCAACGAGGAAGAGACCGGCGTCAGCAGCAATCCGGGCCGCCGCCCGGCATCGCGGAGCGCCGCTGCGGCGTCGAACGGCGAACCCTGCATGTGACCCCCGAGTCCATCGCCGAGATTGAGGCGCGTGTCGCCATGTACGCACGCAAGCCCAAGGGCCCGGATGGCGGCGATGGGTCGGGCTGGGACAAGCTGATCGTCCCTCTCGACTGATCGGCGTCGACCGACCGGCTGCGGGGCGCTGCTGCGCCTCACTGCAGCAGGCCGCTGGCCCGCAGTACGCGCCGCCGCACCGCTTCCTGCAGCAGGCCGATTCCCGCCGGCGTCGCCAGCGTCAACCGCTCGCGGGCACGCGTGATGCCGGTGTACAGCAGTTCACGCGTCAGGATCGGACTCGGCGCGGCCGGCAACAGCAGTGCCGCATGCGCGAACTCTGAACCCTGTGCCTTGTGGACGGTGAGCGCATACGCCGTCTCCACCGCCCGCAGGCGAGTCGGCAGGACCCAGCGGATCCCCTCGCCCTCGCGCGCGCCGCCTGCGGCAAAGGCGACGCGCAGGATCGACTCGCCGGCAGCGCTGCCAGGCAGCTCGAGCGTGACACCGATGTCACCGTTCATCAGTCCCAGGCTGTATTCGTTGCGCGTCACCAGCACCGGGCGGCCGGGGTACCATCCGTGCGTGGCGCGAATCAGCCCGGCTGCGTGCAGCGCGTCGGCAATCCGCTGGTTGAGACCCGCGACACCCCAGGCGCCGAGTCGCGGGGCGCACAGTACCTGGAACTCGCCGTGCGCCGCCAGGACCGCCCGCGCCCAGTTGGCGAGGGCCGCCGCCGTCGCCGTGCCTGCCGGCTGTTGCGCGCGCATCAGTTGCAGGTAGTGCCGATAGCCGCTGCCGGCGGCGGCGTGGCCGCCGGCCGGCGGCGGCCCACCGTCGACGACAAGCTCGCTGAAACGACGCGCGTCATCGCCAGGCAGCGCGCAGAACGCCAGGTCCGCCGGCGGCTGTCGCCACAGCTCGGCCAGCAACTGGGTGTCGCCAGCATTCACCACCGCCGCCAGGCGGCCAATGCCGCTCGCCGCCGCGAAGCGATGGCTCTGGCGCAGCATGACCACCGCCTGGTCGAGTGCGCTGCCACCCGGGTCGACCAGAGCCGGCTCGGTGCGCTCGCCGCTGACTGCCGTCAGCCAGTCGCAGGTGGCCGGACGGTAGTGGCCATCACCGGCGCGTCGGCACAGTTCGCCGAACACCGCCCCCGCCTCGACCGACGCCAGTTGATCGCGATCGCCGAGGAGGACGAGCCGGGCCGTCTCCGGCAGGGCGGCAAACACCGCCGCCATCATCTCGAGGTCGACCATCGACGCTTCGTCGATCACCAGCAGATCGACCGCCAGCGGGTTGCCCGCATGGTGGCGGAAGCGCCGGGTCTCGGGACGACCGCCGAGCAGCCGATGGAGCGTCCCGACCCGGTCCGGAATCGCCGCGCGCACGGCTTCGGCATGGGCGACGCCGGCAAGCGACAGCGACGCCAGCGCGCTGGCGATGGCTGCGCTCAGCCGCGCCGCCGCCTTGCCGGTCGGCGCCGCCAGCCGGATGCGCAGCGGCCGTGCCGGCTGCCCGCCGGCAGTGTCGGTGAGCGCCAGCGCCTGCAGCAGCGCGACCAGCCGCAGCACGGTCGTCGTCTTGCCGCTACCCGGGCCGCCGGTGATGATGCTGAAGCCGTTGCCGGCGGCCAGCGCGCAGGCGAGCTTCTGCCAGTCGACGCGTTCGCCTGCAACGGGAGGAAACAGCGCCGCGAGCGTCGTCCGCATCGCCGTCACCGGCAGCGCGGCCTGCAGTTGCGGCGACACGCAGAGCCGCCGCTCGATGGCAGCACGCACGTCCTGCTCGCACTGCCAGTAGCGACGCAGGTACAGCCGCCCGGCGGCGAGCACCAGCGGCGTCGTGCCGCTGCCACCGGCAACCAGCAGCGGGTGCGCCAGGGCGCCCTGCCAATCGGCCAGACTCAGGCCGGCGAGGACTGCCTCCGGCCGCAGCGCCGGATCCACCCCGGCCGGCCCCTCGTCGCCGGCCGGCGGCAGCGACAGCGCCTGCCCCGGAGCAGCCAGGGTGGCCGCCAGGTCGAGGCAGGCGTGGCCGCGACCGAGCTGGTGACTGGCCAGTGCGGCGGCGAGGATCAGCCACGGCGACGCGTCGGGCACCTCACGCCAGAGGAAGTCGGCGAAGGCGACGTCGAGCGGCCGCAGCCACTGCCGCTCGCCCCACTGCCGCAGCAGCAGGCGCATCGCCGGTCGCTGCGCGATGGCGGCCACCATCAGCGAGGCGGCGCCACTTGCCGGCCGGCAAACAGCGCATCGAGTTCGTCGATCAGTTGCCGCGGCGGCCGTTCGACGTGCAGGCCGCGGCAGGCCGAATCGCCGCCGCGAAGGAAGACGTACACCGCCGCACCGACGTGGCGATCGTAGTCGTAATCGGGCAGCCGCGCGCGCAAGAGCCGGTGCAGCGCGACGAGGTAGAGCACGTATTGCAGCTCGTAGCGGGCGTGCAGGATCGCCTCGCGCAGAGCCGCCGGCGTGTACGCGGCATCCGCCGGGCCCAGCCAGTTCGACTTCCAATCCACCACGTAGTAGCGCCCCTGATGTTCGAGAACGAGATCGATGAAGCCTTTCAGCATGCCGTTCAACTGGCCCGCCTGCAGTGCCGGGCGCGCCGCTCCGGCGAGCGTGTGGCGGCAGACCAGTTCGTCGACGCGCAGCAGGTCGACCGCGTGCACCGGCAGCCAGAACTCCATCTCCGCGCGTGCCGCCGCCAGCGCGCACAACCGCAGTGTCGCCGCCGCCGCCCCCTGCCCGGCCGGCAACTCCCACGGCCGCGTGAGGAAGCCCTGCAACCAGTCCGCGAGCAGCCCGATCCATTGCTCCCGACCGCGCGTCCGGCAGCAGCGCGTGACCAGTTCGTGCCGTAGCGACCCGTCGCCGGCGACGTTGGCGAAACCCTCGGCGGCACTCGCCTCGAGCAGCTCGTGCAGGAAGGTCCCGGCTTCGGCACCACGCGGAAAGTCGTGCAGCGAGGTGGCAACGAACGGCACCGCCGCGGACGCGGGTCCGGCGGGCTGCTCGGCCATCGTTCGCGTCTCGCGAAAGAGTTCCTCGGTCGCCGTCTCGGCCGCCAGCGGTGCCGCCGCGGCATCGTCCGCGGCGGCGATGCGCAGGGCCGAATAGCTGGCGATCCACCAATGCTCGCGCAAGACACGTGCCGACTGGCGTGCGGCGCCGAAGCTGCGGCGCGGCTCTTGCGTGCGGAAGCGCTCGTTGCTCGCTGCCGCTGCCGGGACGAGCGCGATATGCGGGCAGCCGGCGGCCAGCGCCTGCAGTCGCTGCGGCAAGTCATCCGGCGCCAGTTCCTCGCCACCGCCGAGCAGGTAACCGAAGGCACTTTGCTGCAGGCCGGCGAGCGGCGCCACACCCAGCCAGGTGGCATGCTGCGCCCGCGTCAGCGCGACGTAGAGCTTGCGCAGGTCCTCGGCGAGGCGCTCGCGGTCGGCCAGGTCGACGATCGCCGGGTCGCTGGTCAGCGACAGTTGCGGCCGACCAGCGGCATCATGCCACCGCAACGGCGGCCGGCTGCGCGACGTGATCGCCCGGTAATTGCAGGCGAAGGGCAGGAAGACAAGTGGATACTCGAGGCCCTTGGCCTTGTGTACCGTCACCACCTGCAGCAGTTCGGCATCGCTTTCGAGGCGCAACTGCCGCGCGTCACCGGTGGCGGCTGCCGCCGGCTGCCGCCGTTGCCCGGCGAGATGGCGAAGCAGCGCCTGCGGGCCATCGAGCAGGG
The DNA here is from genome assembly GCA_017592775.1 of Candidatus Accumulibacter conexus. Classification (GTDB taxonomy): domain Bacteria; phylum Pseudomonadota; class Gammaproteobacteria; order Burkholderiales; family Rhodocyclaceae; genus Accumulibacter; species Accumulibacter conexus. Next base: position 17,979 of record JAGFNJ010000005.1, read on the forward strand.
CGCTCGCCTGCTGCAGCAGTTCGGCCAAGTGCAGGAGGTTGGTCAGGGTACGCTCACCGCCCAGCGGCGGCTGCGCGCCCGGCGCCGCGCCAGCAACGCGGCCGAGCAGCCGGGCAGGCACCGAAAAATCGTGCAGCAGCCGGCGCAGCATCGGCAACACGCCCTGCCGCAGCCAGCACTCGCGATAGCCGCGAAACTGGACGACGCGCGCCTCCCAGGCCGTTTCGTCGTGCTGCAGGGCGTCGAGTTCGTGCCAGCCGAGCGCCAGCGTCGCCGTCGCCAGGGCGCTGCGCAGCAGACGGGGATCATCCGGCTCGGCGACGGCGGCCAGCCAGTGCTGCAGCTCGAGCGCCTCGTCGCTGTCGAAGACGGAATCGCGATCCGAGAGGTAGACGCTGCGCAATCCGCGCTGCAGCAGCGCGCTGCGGATGGCGTCGGCCTCGCTGCGGTTGTTCACCAGCACCGCCATGTCCGCCGGACGCAGCGGCCGCAACCCGCCGCCGGCGACGAAGCCGGCGCGGCCGGCCTGGCCGAGATTGAGCAGGCGGACGATCTCCTCGGCGCAGGCGACGGCCATCAGAGCGAGATATTCGGTCTTGCTCAGGCCCTTGTCACCTGCTGCCGGCAGGACGCCGGCGACGAGCGCAGGGAGGCTGGCGCCGTCAACCTGCAACGCGTCCGCGCGCCCCTGCGCCTGCGCCGCCTCGAAAGGCAGAGGATTGCCCGCCGCGCTGCGAAAGCCGAAGGCGCCGCTCCCTTCGCGGCGCTGCTCGGCAAAGGCGAAGCAGTGGTTGGTCGCCGCCACCATCTCCCGGCTGGCGCGAAAGTTCGTCAGCAGCGTATAGATGCCGCCGCTGCAGGCGCTTCTGGCGGCCAGGTAGGTATGTATGTCGGCGCCACGGAAGGCATAGATCGCCTGCTTCGGATCGCCGATCAGAATCAGCGCCGCTGGCGCAGAGTCGGGCGCCGGCCGATAGACGGCGTCGAAGATCCGGTACTGCACCGGGTCGGTGTCCTGGAACTCGTCGATCAGCGCCACCGGGAACTGCTGCCGGATCGCTGCCGCCAGCCGCTCACCACCGTCGCCGTCCAGCGCCGCCGCGAGCCGCGTCAGGAGTTCGTTGAAGCCCATCTGCGCGCGCGCTTCCTGTTCGCTGGCGAAGCGTTCCGCCACCCAGCGCGCGGCGTGGCAGAGCACCTCATCCCGCGCCTGCGGCAGCGCCGCCAGTTCGCTCGCGAGCCCGGCGATCGCCAGCAACGCCGGATGCTCCGGCGGCGCGCCCGATTTCCAGGCATCGCGCAGCCCGGCCGGCGTCAGTCGCTCCCAACCTGTCTTCGTCAGATCCGGGCTGCCCATCGCGGCATCCTCATGCCAGGCGCGCAGCGCTTCCAGCCACGGCCGGTAGTGACGGCCCTGCAGCTTGCGGCCGTCGACCAGCCGCTGCGCGACCGCCGCGTCGAGCAGATCGTGCAGTTCGCCCACCCAGCTCCGCCACGGCGCCTTGAGTTCAGCCAGCCGCTGCTGCCGCAGCGCGCGCGCGCGCCCGAGGGCGTCCTGCGGCGGCACTGCCGCCGGCAGCAGGGCGACGTCATCGAGCAGCCTGGCGACCACCTGCTGCAGCGCCTCGGGGCCCGACCACCACTGCCGCAGCTCGCCCGCCGCAGCGGCATCGAGCGGCACGATGAAGCTGCGCCAGTAGTCGCGAACGACTTCCGCCAGCAACTCCTGCTGGTCGCTTTCCAGCGTCTGCACGAACAGGCTGTTGCTGGCAAACGCGTGCTCGCGCAGCATGCGGTTGCACCAGCCATGAATCGTCGATACCGCGGCATCGTCCATCGCCTCGGCCGCGAGCTGCAGCGTGCGGGCGCAGCCCGGCCACTGCTGCGGCGGGTACTCCGCGCGCAGCGCCTGCAACGCGGCGTCGCCCGCGGCATCGGCAGCGGCTGCCGGGTCGCTGCGGAAACAGGCGGCAGCGGCGGCGAGGCGGCGGCGGATGCGGTCGCGCAGTTCCTCGGTCGCCGCTTCGGTGAAGCTGACGACCAGGATCTCCGCCGGCGCCAGCGGCCGCATGCCGTCACCGCCGCTGCCATGGCCGAGAACCAGGCGCAGGTAGAGGGCAGCGATGGTGAAGGTCTTGCCGGTGCCGGCGCTCGCCTCGATCAGCCGCATGCCGCTGAACGGCAGGCGCAGCGGGTCGAGCACCTGGCGTGGCAGGACGCCATCGCCGCTCGCCACCGTGCCGCTCACGCCACTTCTCCGCCGGCGACGGGCCGCCTGCCGCGCCGCGGATCGGCCGACGGCAGCGCCGCGTGCAGCGGCCGTAACAGGCGCTCGGCCAGGACGAAGAACTCGCCGCCAGCGGTCAGGACGCGGAAATCCGGATAGACGCGGCGCAGGCAGGGGTCCCGGTCGACCTCGCCCGACTGCTGCTCGCCGCCGTCGTACACCTTCCGCGCATCCTCCTCGCTGCCCGAGAGCAGCCAGGCAAAGGCCGCCCGCACCGCCAGCGGCAACGGCCGGCGCATGCCGTCGTGCCAGGCCAGCAGGAGTTGCCGCAACAGGGCCGCCGCCTCGTCCGGCGGCAACGGGGCGAGTTCGATGTCGCCCTGCTTCCCGACCAGCAGCGTCGTCAGCGGCCCGACCGCGACCTGCATTCCCAGGTGCCGCAGCCAGTGCCGAACCACGTTGTCGCCACGGACCCGTTGGCCATCCATGAGTTCGCGGCTGTCGACGACGACCTGGCCGAGGTTGTCGGCGCCGTCGCTGCGCACGCCGCCGAGCCAGTCGGCAATCTGCAGCGGCTGGCCGGCGATCGCCGCCTCGAGGCAGAGTTCGTGTTCACCAGCCACCGCCAGCGGCCAGCGCTCCAGGGCCTGCCGATAGCGCGCGAAAAGGTCGTCGAGCGGTGCCAGCAGTTCGTCGCCCAGCGCCGCGCCGAAGGCGCCGGCTGGCAGCGCACCGCGGCGGTCGATGGCGCCGAGCCGGGCACGGCCGGCCGCGCCGATGTCCTCGCCACGCTGCAGCGCCGCGAGCTGCACGGCGATCAGCTCGTCCTGCAGCTGCCAGCGACCGAGTGCATCGACGACGAAGGGCTCCTGGTCTTCGCCGACCGGGTCGTCGGCGGCGAAGACGACACCGAGACGCTGGCGGAAGAAGGATCGCACCGGATGCGCGAGAAAATCCTCGAGTTCGCGCAGCGACAGCGCTTCGTCGCGCGCCAGCGGCGGCAACGGAATGTCGTTCCCGGCCCAGCGCCCGGCGCCGGGCGGAACGCCGTCGGCCTGCCATTCACGGGCATAGGTGAACAGGCTCGCAGCGGCTGCCGGCGCCGGGAAGTAATCGGCGCTGAATGGCTGCAGGCGATGCGCGACGGTCAGCGCCGCCAGCAACGCAGTGCCCGGCTCGGCGGCAGCGGCATCCGCCGTGTCCGCGGCGGCCAGACGCCAGCCGGCAGCGAGATGATCGCGCAACTGGCCGACCAGTACCGACGGCGGTCGCGGACGGTTGTCGTTGATGCTGCGGCCGATCCACGAGATGTGCAGGTGTTCGCGCGCCGACAACAGGGCTTCGAGAAAAAGATAGCGATCGTCTTCGCGCCGCGACCGGTCGCCGGGACGGTGATCGCCGGCCATGAGGTCGAAATCGGTCGCCGTCCGGCTGCGTGGATAATCGCCATCGTTCATGCCGAGCAGGCAGACGCGACGAAACGGAATGGCGCGCATCGGCATCAGCGTGGCGAAAGTGATCGCGCCAGCAAAGAAGCGCTGCGTCAGGCCGCCCGCATCGAGGCTGGCGAGCCAGTGCGCGCCGACCACCGACAGCGGCAGATCCGCGCTCAGCGCGGCGGCGTCGCACGCTTCCTGCCAGCGCTGCAGCGCGCCCTCGAGCTGCAGCAGGGTGAAGGCGTCGGCATCGTCGTCGGCAGCGAAGAAATCGGCCAGCAACTGGCGCAGGCGAACACACCAAGTGGCGGCCGGCGCCGCGCTGCGCAGCATCTGCCAGCACGCCTGCAGACGCTCGATCAGTTGCAGCAGCGGTCCGAGCGACGCGGCGTCGATACCGCCGATCTCGTCGTAGGGCTCGATCCCCTGCCAAGCACCGGCGTTGGCGCCGACGGCGTAACCGAGCAACATCCGGCGGCTGCCGAACAGCCAGGTATTCGCCGCCGCCTCTTCCGCCGGCCGCGGCAGGCCGAAGCTCTCCCGGTGCTCGGCGTGCAAGCCCCAGCGGATGCCGGCGCCGCGGATCCAGCGATGCAGCAGCGGCAGGTCTTCATCGCTGATCGCGAAGCGCCGCCGCAGCGCCGGCACCTCCAGCAGATCGAGGACATCGCTCGCCGCCAGCCGCGACTGTGGCAGGGCCAGCAGCTTTTCGAGCGCCTGCAGCAGCGGGTCGCATTCCCGCCGGGACTGGTCGACGATGGTGAACGGCAGATGACGCGGATCGTCGGCGGGCAGCAGGCCGAACACTGCCTGCACGTGCGGTGCGTAGGCGCCGATGTCGGGCACCATGACGATGATGTCGTGCGGGCGCAGGCTCGGGTCGGCGTTGCAGGCGGCGAGGAGCTGGTCGTGCAGGATCTCGACCTCGCGCTGCGCGCTGTGCGCAACGTGGAAGCGCAGCGACGAATCCTGCCCTGGATCGACAGCCGGCCAGCAGGCACGCGTCTCGTGCAGCGGCCGCAGGTCGAGGATGTCGTCCTGCAGCTGTTGCAGCAGGTTGGCCGCACCGCAGGATTCGAACAGGTCGATCCGTTGCCGGATCGCCGGCAACGGCCGCTCGCCCGACTGCTGTTGCCCGTCGTACTCGTCGAGGAGGCCGATGAAATCGCGCCCCTGCTTGCCCCAGGCGGCCAGCAGCGGTTGCGCATGCACGTGCAACAGTTCCGGCGTCAGCTCGCTCGGCATTCCCTGCCGCCTTGGCTGGCGGCTGTTGCCGCGGCGCAGGAGGTCGCGGTCGGCGACGATGTCGGCCCAGTGATGCCGGCACGGGTTGTGCACGCAGATCAGGACCTGCGTCCACCGCGCCAGCGCGGCGAGGACCTCGAGCGCCTGCTGTGGCAGGCTCGAGATGCCAAAGACCAGCAGCCGCCGCGGCAATCCGTCCGGCCGCCCGGGCGCGCGCCACTGCCGCGCGCGTTCGATGAAGGCGGCATGGACCGCGGCGCGCCCGGCCGTCGCCGTCACGCCGGCTGCCGCCGCGCCGGCGGCGACGTCAGCCAGCAGTGCGCGCCACAGCGCTGCCTGCCAACGCTGCCCGGCGGGCAGCGGCCGGCTGTTGCCGCGGCCGTCGGGCAGCGCGTCGCTGCCCGCTGCCCAAGCGGCCAGCCAGTCGGCGCGATACACCTGATACTGGTCGAAGAGGTCGGCCAGCCGCTCGGCCAACTGGAAGCGCTTGCGCTGATCGCTGTCGTGCGCGAGGAACGCGTGCAGCGGCGCGTACTCGGGCCTGCTGCCGAGTTCCGGCAACAGGCGCAACAGGCGCCAGAGCAGCCGCTCTTCGTCGAAGGGTGAGGATTCGGGCACCGCATCGCGCCCGAGCAACGCGCGATAGGCCTGCCAGAGGAAACGTGCCGGCAGCGACACCTCCAGCCCCGCCGCGATGCCACAACCACCGGCTTCACCGTCGCTGCCACCGGCGTCGGCGGCAAGTGCCATCTTCAACCACTGCGCAATGCCGTTGCTCTGCACGAGAATGGACTCGTTGTCGAGCGGCGCCAGCGGATATCGCTTCATCCAGGCGACCACCAGGCCGCGCAGGATCTCCGGCTGGTTGCCGTGCACGACGATCAGACCGGGTTCAGGGGCAGGCGATGACAGGGTCGGCTCCGGGCAGCAGTGCGGTTGCGGACGAAAAGGCGAAGATAACCCGGAAGCCGGCCCTGCCGCCATGCCCCGCGTCTTGCGGCCGACTCAGCGGCGGCGGCGAAACAGCAGGACGCCGTCGCCTGCCGGCTGTCCGGCGTAGGCGTAACCGTCGCTGTCGAAATCCCTCAGCGCAGCGACCTCGGTCAACCGATTGACGAGCACGAAACGCGCCATCAGACCCCGCGCGCGCTTGGCAAAGAAACTGACCACACGGAAGCGGCCGCCGCTCCAGTCCTCGAACACCGGCTGCACGACCGGGACCGACAGTTGCTGCGGCAACAGCGCCCGGAAGTACTCTTGCGAGGCGAGGTTGAGCAGGACGCTCGCCCCCGCTGCGCGTACTGCCGCATCGACTGCGGCGGTGATGCGGTCGCCCCAGAAGGCGTAGAGGTCCCGGCCACGCTCATTGACCAGCCGGCTGCCCATCTCCAGCCGGTACGGTTGCATCAGGTCGAGCGGTCGCAGCACACCATACAGTCCCGACAGGATGCGCAGCCGCGCCTGCGCGAAATGCAGATCGTCGGCAGACAGCGAAGCGGCGTCCAGCCCGTCATAGACGTCGCCGTTGAACGCCAGCACGGCCTGCTTGGCATTCGCCGGCGTGAACGGCTCGGCCCATTCGGCATAGCGGGTGGCGTTGAGCACCGCCAGTTGGTCGCTGATCTTCATCAGGCTGGCGATCTCTGCCGGCGACAGGCAGCGCAGCCGGTCGACGAGGATCCGCGACTGCTCGAGAAAGGCCGGCTGCGAGTATTCGGCAAGCGTCGGCGGGGTCCGATAGTCGAGTGCCTTGGCGGGCGAGAGAACGAGGATCATCGGCTGGCTCCGGAAAGTGGCGGAATTGCCATCTGCACAATCTGCTAATATCGCCGATTGTAATCGACGCCGCGCCGCAGCCGCCGGCGATGCCTGCCCGCCGCCGACGGGCCCGGCGGGCGTCGCACGAAACAGAAGAACGCTGCCGTCAATGGAAGAAATCCTCAGCCGCCTTGCCCTGCCGGACAGCGATCTGCCGTCGCTGCTCGCCGAACTCGTTGCCCGGCTGCGGCCCGACGACGCCGGCGATTCCGAGTCGGCGCGGCGCAACCTGCAGGCGCTCTGCCACATACTGAGCACCCGCCCGGAGTTGCGCAACGCCTTGCGCAACGGACTGACGACGCTGGCGCAGACTTACCGCCACAGCGAACTGTACACAGCGACCGGCATCCTGCCGAACACCGGCTTCGTCGCCGAAGCGCTGCACCGCATCGGCCACACCCTACTGCCCGAGGTGCTCGATCCCGACCTGCTGCGCAGCGTCCTGCGGCGTGCCTTCGACCACCCGAGCGATCGCCGCTGGGTCGGCGGCGTCGGCGAACAGGCGTGGGTGGAACTGCTGACGGCGATCCGCTTTGATGAGGGTCAGCCGGCAGCGAGCCTGCCGCCGTCGGTGCTGCAGCTTCTGCGCTCGCTGCGCGTGCTGTCACACTGGATCGCCGCCTGCGGCATGGAGCCGGAACTCCTGCGTCTCGAGCGCTCACTCGAGACGCACGAATCGCCGTTCGCCGAGCAGAGCCGCGAGATGAGCGATTACATCACGGCCTACGCGGAGAACTGGGGCCGGCCGCCCGCCGCCGATGCCGATGATCGCCACCTGCGGGTCCTCTTCAGCCAGTGCCAGGAGGTGATCGAAAAGGTCCGCCGCACCGCCGCCCGCAACGGCACCAGCGTCCGTCTCACCTACCACCTGCAGCGGTTGCGGCAACTGCTGCGGCGCTGCGAGCAACTGCTCGACATCCTCGCCGCATTGTCGGCCGACCCGCGCGGCGCCGCTGCCTATCCGGCCATCGTCACCCTGTTCGTCCAGCTGGTGCGCGAGGAGTGCCTGCGCAACAACCTGCCGCGGCACTGGCGCCAGAACACCGAACTCCTCGCCCTGCGGGTGACCGACAATGCCAGCCACCATGGCGAACACTACATCACCGAGACCCGCACGGAGTACTGGCAGATGTGCCGGTCGGCGATGATCGGCGGCTTCGTCATCGCCTTCATGGCCTGTTTCAAGATCCTCCTGGGCAAGGCGCACATGCCGCCACTGACCGCTGCCATCACCTACTGCCTGAACTACGGCCTCGGCTTCTGCCTGATCCACATCCTGCACGGCACGGTCGCCACCAAGCAGCCGGCGATGACCGCCAACGCCATCGCCGCCAGCATCAGCGAGGCCGGCGGCAAGCTGCGCGACGTCGAGGCGCTGACCACCCTGATCGCCCGCACCTGCCGTAGCCAGATCGTCGCCATCCTGGGCAACGTCGGCGTCGCCATTCCGCTGGCGGCGCTGCTCACCCTGGCGATCCTCACCGTCAGCGGCGAGCACTTCACGAGCGAGGAGAAATCGCTGCACCTGCTGGCGGAACAGAGCCTGGTCCACAGCGGCGCGCTCTTCTACGCCGCCATCGCCGGTGTCTGCCTGTTCATTTCCGGGCTGCTCAGCGGCTATTACGACAACTACGCCGCCTACAACAGGATTCCCGAACGCATTCTGCAGCTTCGCTGGCCACGACGCCTGTTCGGCGAGGCGCGCATGCAGCGCGTTGCGGCCTACATCGGCGACAACCTCGGCGCACTCGCCGGCAACCTGCTCTTCGGCTTTCTGCTCGGTGGCACGACGCTGCTCGGGCTGCTGCTGGGCCTGCCGCTCGACATCCGCCACGTCGCCTTCTCGTCGGCTTTCGTCGGCATCGCTTTCGTCGACCTGAGTTACTCGCCGGACGCCGCGCTCTTTCTCGGGGCCGTCGTCGGCGTCGCCGCGATCGGCTTCATCAATCTGACGGTGAGCTTCGCGCTGGCACTCAATGTCGCCCTGCGCGCCCGCCAGGTCGCCGAGTCGGCGTGGAAAAGTCTCGCGCGGGCCGTGCTGGCGCATCTCGTTCGCCAGCCCAGGGATTTCTTCCTGCCGCCGCGACGACCGGACTGATCCGCCGTGCCGGCGAAAACGCGCTTTTCGCCGGCAAACTGCGGTGCATCCGCCTGCGCGCCGCGCATTCGCCTTGACCGAGGCACGGGATTTTCCTATCCTGCTGCCATGGCCGTGATCCGACGGATCGCCTCGCCGACCGCACCACCCACTCCTCTCCATCGCACGCCATGCAAAAGGAATCATGATGACTGAAGCCAAGACACCCGCCAAGAAAGCGACCTCGACCCGCAAGACCGCCGCACCGGCTGCTGCCGAAGCGCCGGCCAAGGCACCTGCTGCCACGCCGGCAGCGCCAGCAGCAACGGCAGCGGTCGCCGCCGAGGCAGCGACCAAGGCACCAGCGAGCAGGAAGGCAGCGGCCCCGGCGGCCGAGAAGAAGAGTCCGGCAAAGCCGGTCGCGGCAGCCCCCGCCCCAGCTGCCCCTGCCGCGGCACCACAAGCTGTGGCCGCCGCACCCGTCGCAACGGCCGCCGCACCAGCACCGGCTGCGCCGACAGTTGCCAAGCCGAGTGCCGAGGAACGCTATCGCATGGTCGAATCCGCCGCCTATTTCATCGCCGAGAGAGATGGCTTCCAGGGCTGCGCCACGCATTACTGGACCCTGGCCGAGCGCGAGATCGCCGTCAGCCTCGGCGAAGCCGAGGCTTGATGTGAAATCATCCGACCGCCAGCCACTGGCCATGATCCGGAGCACATCGTGCGCAAGCGCCTGATCGGTGAACCGCAGCCGGAGGCTCCGCCGATGCCGGCGACGTGGCTGAGGCTGGACGAGCTGGCAGAGGTCGAGATCAGTTCCGAGGATGCGGCCTGGCCGGTCGAATCGGCGCTGCTGCCCTCTGCCGGCGGCGGCTGGCGTGCCTCGCTTCCCGGCCGCCAGACGATCCGGCTGATCTTCGCCCAACCACAGCGACTGCAACGGATCTTCCTGCGCTTCGTCGAGCCGGCATGTCAGCGCACGCAGGAGTACCTTCTGCGCTGGTCCGGCGACGGCGGCCAGACGTTCCACGACATCGTCCGCCAGCAGTGGAACTTCGACCCGCACGGGGCAAGCACGCAGACCGAGCAGCACCAGGTCGAACTCGCCGCAGTCGTCGTCCTCGAGCTGATCATCACTCCGGACATCGCCAACCCCCAGGCGATCGCCTCGCTCGCCGAGATGCGCCTGGCCTGAGAGCTTGCCGGGCGATCGTCGCCGGCAGACCGTAACGTTTGGCGCGGGCGAGCAGCACCGCAGGTTGGCGAGGCAGTCGATCCATTCAGGAGGTCTGGGCACCGGTGCTGCCCACAGTCCCTGCCCCCTGCGATCCGTCTTTCCTTGAGCGGCCAGGAAGAGCGCCCGCATCGCGCTGCGGCGCGTTGTCGCCGCCACTTCGGCCAAGCTTGTAATCCGACAAAGACCTACTATCCTTAAGGGCACCAGGCAATCGAGCGTCTTCATCGCTTGATCCGCCTGTCGGCACGGATGCGGGCTCACGCCTCGAGGGGAGGAGGTGACTCGCGAGCAGACTGTCCGTGCGCTACCGTTTGTGCCTGGGGGGCCATGAAGCACACGCTGGCTTGGCACGCGAACGCGGTGTGTCGCACACACCGCGTCTTTCCTGCTTGCCCGTCCAACACCCGCATCAGCCGACCTCCGGCGCGCAAACCCCACTTTATCGACCGACACGCATTGACAGGGGATTGATCCGCCGGATCGCCCACGCCGGGTGGTCTACCGGGTCTGCCCATCATTGGAGGGAACAAGGCATGAAACGGGCTTTGGTTAGTGGTTTTGCAGCGGTGGTCGCGATCGCCTTGTGGCTGCGGGCGGGCGACGCAGAGGCGCTGACGACGACAACGGGTTGCGCGCAGGTCGACTCCTGTACGCTGCAGGAGCTGACGCTGGGCGCCAGCATGACGGTCAATCACATGCTGTTCACCAACTGGAGCGTGAGCGATGCCTCTGCAAACCAAGTGGTTCTGAGCGATATACGGGTGTTTCCACTCGACGATCAACCCGCCCGGCCCGGCCTCCGCTATCTCGCGAGTCCGGGTGCCCTGCAGACCCTTGGCTTCGACGAGGTCGATCTCGATGTGGCCTACGCGGTATCGATGTTCGGCGGGTCGCAACGCATCGCCGGAGCCTCGTTGCTTGTTTCCGACGTCGACTTCGCGGTTGGCAACGTCGGTGGCCTGGTGAAGGTGTCCACCGACCTCCTGGCGAACAATGGAGTGGACCTCCTCGGCGAACTCGACGTCCTTGCCCTGCCGGCCGCGCCGCCACCTCTCCCGGAGCAGCTCGCCTTCGCCGCCGCCGCGTCCATCATCGTTCAGACCAATGTCCTCATCACCGGCGACGATCAGGGTGACGAAGTCAGTCTTGGCAGTTTCACCCAGCGCGTCAGCGAGATTCCCGAGCCAGGATCGCTGGCGATCCTGGGCCTGGCGCTGACGGCAATCTGGAACATCGGTCGCAGCTCGATTCACAGACGGCCTGCCTGAGCAGGGCAGCTACGCAGCAGCACGCCGCAACATCTGGGGGCCTTGTGTCGGAGGCGCTGGCGAAGTGCCTGCAACCGTCCTCCCTGGCCATCCAGATGAAACCGGCGGCAAGGTCGAGCGGCATGCTGCGCCCGCGAAAGCGGCAGCGTGCCGGGCAGCAGAGCGTCTCAGTTCAGGGAGAACACCATGGCAACGATCAAGGGCAACAGTGACAGCAATTCCATTCTGGGCCAGCAGGACGACGATACGATCCTTGGCGGACGCGGTTCCGACACCATCGACGGCGGCAACGGCAACGATCGCATCCTTGCCGATTACGGAGACGACCTGGTCAACGGCGGCGAAGGCAACGACAGCCTTTTCGGCGAGCATGGCAACGACACGCTCGACGGCGGCACGGGCAACGACCGCGTTTCGGGCGGACGCGGCGACGACCTCGGCATCTACGACCTGAGCGGCAACGAGCAGGCAACCGACTATTACGATGGTGGCAACGGCAACGATACCCTGCGGCTGCATCTGACATACGAACAGGCCGGCAATGCCGTCGTTCTCGCCGACCTCGACCGCTTCCGGCAGTTTCTTGTCGACAACAACCATCCTGACAGGGCAGACAATCCTGTCTTCCAGTTCACCGCGTTCGACCTGAGCGCGCGCAACTGGGAGAAGCTGGAAGTGTTGGTCGACCCACCGCCCGAGTTGCCGGCCATGTCGATCAGCGATGCGCAGGTGACGGAGGGCGGCGTGCTGGTCTTCGTCGTCGCGGTAGACCGCGCCGACCCCGGCAGCGACATCACGGCCACCTGTACCATCAGTTTCGATCCGCCGCAAGTGGGCAAGGCCGAAGAGAATGATCTGGCAGTTGGCACTCCTCTGATCCACGAGGTCAGGATAGCTGCCGGTGACACGCAGGCCGAAATCCATGTGCCGACCATGAACGACGCCCTGCCCGAGGGAAGCGAAACGTTCACCGTCACCCTCAGCGCCATCAGCGCCAACGCGCGGGCTGGTGACACGGAGGCCGTGGGCACCATCATCGACGACGAACCGACACCACCGGTGGTTTCCATCGCCGACGCCAGCACCACCGAGGGCGGCAGCCTCGTGTTCGTCGTCTCGCTGGACAAGGCCGATGCGGCCAACGAGACCAGGGGAACGTACACGATCGCCTTCAGTCCAGCGGCGATCGGCGCGGCCAGTCCGGACGACCTCGTGCCGCAGACCCCGATCACGCGCGACTTCGTCATCCCCGCCGGGCAAACGTCGACGACCATTGTGCTCGACACCGTCAACGACCTCATCATCGAAGGCCCGGAGTCCTTCTCCGTCCTCCTCTCGGCTCTCAGCAGCAACGTCCAGCCAGGTCGCCTGCAGGCGACGGGTACGATCGTCGACGACGAGCAGGTAGAGTGTGGCTACGCGTGGGGCGACCCGCACTATGTCACTGCCGACGGCCTCGTCTACGACATGCAGTCCTGCGGCGAATTCGTCCTCGTCGAAACCAGCAGCAGCAGCGACCCGAATCCGGTCATCGTGCAGACGAGAACGGCCCTCTATGGACCCAACGTCTCGGTCAACACGGCGGTGGCGACGCTGGTCGACGGCCACCGGGTGACGATCAACACCTACGCGAACGAACCTCTGCGCATCGATGGCAGCGAGCAATCCCTCGCGCCCGGGGAAAGCACCGCACTCGGCGCCGGCCGGATTCACTTCGACGGCAGCGTCTATTCGATCACCTACCCCAGCTCCGAGCACCTGATCGTCAGCGACCGCGGGAGCTACATCGACGTTCGCTTCTGTGCCTCGGCGGATCGGCCGGACGGATCGCTGCGCGGTCTTCTCGGCAACTTCGATGGCAACGCTGCGAACGATCTGGCGACGCGTGACGGCACCGTCCTGCCGACACAACCGACCTTCGAGCAGTTGTACCGCAGCTATGCCGACAGTTGGCGGATCACGCAGTCGGAGTCACTCTTCGACTACGCGGCCGGCGAAACAACCAGCAGTTTTGGCGGCTCCGGTTGCCCGCTGCAGAAGACCAGCCTCGCCTCCCTGCCGCCTGACAAGGTGGCCGCAGCCATTGCCCTGCTCGACGCTGCCGGCATCACCGACCCGGCACTGCGCGAAGCCGCGATCCTCGACTACGTACTGACGGGCGACCCCTCGTTCATTGCCAGCGCCGGCCAGGTTGCCGCGCCCAAGGAAGCAGTGAAAGTCATTGACCCGATGATCGTCTGGACCCATGGCGGCGCGGTCATCATTGGCAGCGCCGGGGCCGCAAGCGCGTTCAGCATCGGGACCGATGCCCCGTCAGCCACCGGCGTCGAGTGGACCGGCGCCGCCGCATCGGACAACTGGAGCGATGCTGGCAACTGGTCGCCCGGCGCGCCCGTGGCGACCGACGCGGTGCTGTTCACCAGCCTTGGCGCTGATGGCGTCAATCGCGTCGACCAGCCTTTCACGATCGCCAGCCTCCACTACATGGGTGATTTCGCGCCGGTCAGCCACGCCGCCGATCATGTGACCGACCTCAATGGCAGCAGCACGCTCACCGTCAGCGGCGATGTGACGATCGGCGTCGCCAACCAGCAAGCGCGCGTCAATCTGATGATTGCCAACGCCACCGTCGTCACGGCGCACGTCGCCGACCTCAATGTCGGCGTCAACGGCAGCGGCGGCGGCAAGGTGACGGGCAACCTGACGGTGACCAGTGGAGCGAGGCTGGACGCGGCCGACACGGCCCACCTCTCGATCGGCCGCGTCACCGACGTCGGCTGGCAGGGCCGCGCCGAGGCCTCGCTGGTCCTCGGCTCCGGCAGCACCATCGACATCGGCACCCTCGCCACGCCCGCCACCCTCAACATCGGCTGGAACGAGTCCGTCGGCAGCTCCGGTTTCAGCGCCTACGCCAACATCAGCAGCGCCACCGGCACCCTCGATGCCACCCTCGGCACCCTCACCGCCGAACTCAGCGAGCTCAACGTCGGCCGCACCGCCGGCCGCGGTACCGCCAGCGGCAGCCTGATCATCGGCCAGGGCACCACCCTCAACACCACCGTCGCCAACTTCGGCATCGGCGGCACCAGCGAGGGCGGCGCCAGCGGTACCCTCGAGGTCCGCGGCGGCAGCCTGCGCTTCGCCGGCGCCGATACCAGCCTCAACTTCGGCAGCGGCAGCCTCGCCATCGCCGATGGCGTCAGCTTCACCCTCGGCGACCCCGGCAACCGCCTCGACCATCTGCGCCTCGGCTACAACCTCAGCGGCATCGACCTCGCCGATACCACCGCCGACCTGACGAACGACCAGTTCAGCGCCTACCTCGACGACGAACTCTCGATCGGCCGCGTCGCCGACGTCGGCTGGCAGGGCCGCGCCGAGGCCTCCCTGGTCCTCGGCTCCGGCAGCACCATCGACATCGGCACCCTCGCCACGCCCGCCACCCTCAACATCGGCTGGAACGAGTCCGTCGGCAGCTCCGGTTTCAGCGCCTACGCCAACATCAGCAGCGCCACCGGCACCCTCGATGCCACCCTCGGCACCCTCACCGCCGAACTCAGCGAGCTCAACGTCGGCCGCACCGCCGGCCGCGGTACCGCCAGCGGCAGCCTGATCATCGGCCAGGGCACCACCCTCAACACCACCGTCGCCAACTTCGGCATCGGCGGCACCAGCGAGGGCGGCGCCAGCGGTACCCTCGAGGTCCGCGGCGGCAGCCTGCGCTTCGCCGGCGCCGATACCAGCCTCAACTTCGGCAGCGGCAGCCTCGCCATCGCCGATGGCGTCAGCTTCACCCTCGGCGACCCCGGCAACCGCCTCGACCATCTGCGCCTCGGCTACAACCTCAGCGGCATCGACCTCGCCGATACCACCGCCGACCTGACGAACGACCAGTTCAGCGCCTACCTCGACGACGAACTCTCGATCGGCCGCGTCGCCGACGTCGGCTGGCAGGGCCGCGCCGAGGCCTCCCTGGTCCTCGGCTCCGGCAGCACCATCGACCTCGGCACCCTCGCCACGCCCGCCACCCTCAACATCGGCTGCAACGAGTCCGTCGGCGACTCCGGTTGGTCCAGCTACGCCAACTTCAGCAGCGCCACCGGCACCCTTGATGCCACCAACGGCACCCTCACCGCCGAGCTCAGCGAGCTCAACGTCGGTCGCACCGCCGGCCGCGGTACCGCCAGCGGCAGCCTGATCATCGGCAACGGTCTCGTTCTACAGGCCGACACCGTCAACGTCGGCATGGGCCCAGGTGCCAGCGGCACCGTCACGTTCGTCGATGGCTTCAGCGGCTCGTTCGACGGGCAGACAGTCAAGCTCGCCAGCGGTCTGTTCGACTTCGCCGACAACACCCTGCGGATTGGCGCCAGCGGCGGCATCGCGGTGCAGACATTCAGTCTCGAGGGTGGCCTGCTTTCCGGCGCGACCATCGACCTCGACACCGCGGCCAACCTCGCCTTCACAGGCGGTGCGCTCGACGTCGCAACGTTCAACGGGACACTGGTCGAGAACGGCGGCACACTGGCTCCGGGCGGCACCGGTGCCGGGCAGACGACCATCAATGGCGACTGGCTGCTGTCCGCCAGCGGCACGCTGCAGATCACTCTGGCGGGTACGAGCCCAGCCACCGGCTACGACCAGATCATCGTCAATGGCGCGGTCGATCTTGCCAGTGGCGGCGCCGGAGGGACACTGGATCTGGTCCTCGAGTTTGCGCCGCAGCTCAACGACCGCTTCGTGATCGTCGCCAATGATGGCAGTGATGCCACGGCCGGCACGTTCCTTGGCCTGACAGGCGGCTCGACCATCGAAGAAGTCTTCGCTGGCTCGACCTACACCTTCGCGATCGACTATGGCGGTGACGACGGCAACGACATCGTCCTGACGGTGAGCGCCGTTGCCGCTTCGATCGGGAACCTCTCGCTGGCCATGGCGGCTGCCGATGGTGACGGCGCCAGCGCCGCCGGGAACAGCCTGATGGCGGCAGGGGAGACGACCGCTGCACTGCTGGACAGCGGCTGGGTCGAAGCTGAGAGCCGTAGCGCAGCCGGGCCGGCTGACTTGCCGGCAGAGGAAGGCTGCGCCACCATTCTGCCTGCCGAAGCCCGCGCAGCCGCCACCGACGACTTGGCTGCCGGGCCGCCCACCATCATCGACGTATCGCCCACGCTGAGTCAGCTCGACCTGATGTTGTTCTGATCCGGCCTGCAACCTGCCGGGCCGCTCGCGCGGTCCGGCAGGCCAGTGCATGGCAGCACTGCAGTCGACTCCCATTTGAGCAACCGGCGTCCGCCGGCCCGAATGCCGCGTAGCGTGCGCTTCCGCCTCACCGCACGTTGCCTGAAGCCCCGACCGCAGCCCACAGCCCCCCTCCAATCGGCCAGTCGGGGCGCCGCCGTCGGCCCTCGCTCAGAAAAGAAAGAGCTTCACGATCAGGCCGACGAGCGCGCTGGCTGCAATCAGGTGGATGACCTTCACCCGAAAGCGGAACAGCGCAACCAGCGCGCCGATCGCGATCAGCGCCGATATCGCGTCGAACGGTCCGGCGAAGCCACGCGGCCACAGTACGTGGTAGCCGAAGAACAGGGCCAGGTTCAGGATCACCCCGACGACGGCAGCGGTGATCGCCGTCAACGGGGCGGTGAACTTGAGGTCGCCGTGCGTCGATTCGACCAGCGGGCCGCCGGCCAGGATGAAAACGAAGGACGGCAGGAAGGTGAACCAGGTGACCAGAACCGCCGCTGCCACGCCCGCTGAAAACGCCGCGTCGGGTCCGAAGAGCGCCTGCACATAGCCGCCGATGAAGGCGACGAAGGCAACCACCATGATCAGCGGCCCCGGCGTCGTCTCGCCGAGCGCCAGGCCGTCGATCATCTGCGTCGGCGTCAGCCAGCCATGGTGCAGCACCGCACCCTGGTAGACGTACGGCAGGACCGCATAGGCACCGCCGAAAGTCAGCAAGGCGGCCTTGGTGAAGAACCAGCCCATCTGCGTCAGCGTGTGCGTCCAGCCACACAGCAGCGTCAGCAGCGCCATCGGCACCAGCCAGAGCAGCGCCCCCACCAGCACGACCGTCGTCAGCCGCGACCAGCGGAAAGCGGCGTGCGACGGGGTTGGTGTCTCGTCGTCGATCAGCGCCGGGCCGAATGACTTGCCGACCTCGGCATGCCCGCCGGCGACGCCGAAACGCTCCGGCGCAAGACGCCCGCCGACATGACCGATCAGCGCCGCCGCCGCGACGATCAGCGGGAACGGCGCGTCGAGAGCGAAGATCGCGACGAACGAGGCCACGGCAATGGCCAGCAACAGATTGTTGCGCAACGCGCGCAGGCCGATGCGATGCGCCGCCTGCAGCACGATGGCGGTGACCGCCGGCTTGATGCCGTAGAACAGGCCGGCAACGAGCGGCTGGTCACCGTGGGCGATGTAGACCCAGGAGAGAACGATCAGGATCAGCAGCGAGGGGAGGACGAACAGCACGCCAGCGGCAACGCCGCCCGCGACGCGGTGCAGCAACCAGCCGATGTAGGTGGCGAGTTGCTGCGCCTCCGGACCGGGAAGCAGCATGCAATAGTTGAGCGCGTGCAGGAAGCGCCGCTCGGAAATCCAGTGCCGGTTCTCGACCAGTTCCTGATGCATGATCGCAATCTGCCCGGCGGGACCGCCGAAGCCGATCCAGCCGAGCTTGAACCAGAACGCGAAAGCCTGCCGGAAACTCACGGCGGCAGGTGCTGCCGCACTGCCTGCGACGGCGCCGGACTCAAGTTGCGTCATCGGTCGGGGTAGTCCTCCCAAGGGGCGCCGGGCTCGGCCCGGCAGACGGCAGCGAACGGCGACGCACGCTCCGCCGGCCGCCGCCCCCAAGGACAACGGGGCGGACGCCGCCACTGCCCGAACGATACACGAAAGCCGGCCGGTCTGCCGCGCCGCCGAAGCATCGCTGCTCACGCCCGTGGCGCTGCCCTGCAGTCGCCACCGCGGCTGGCCGCCGGCGCGGCGCGACCGACGACGGCACACCACAGCCGTGCCGTCGCTGCCCCGCGATCACTCCTCGAGCAGGCTGCGCAGCATCCACGCCGTCTTCTCATGCACCTCGAGCCGCTGCGTCAGGAGGTCGGTGGTCGGCTGATCGTTCGCCGCGGTCACCACCGGCAGCAGTTCGCGCGCGGTCCGTGCCGTCGCCTCCTGCGCGGCGACGAGATGGCGAATCATCTCCGTTGCCCGCGGCACCCCATCCACCTCGGCGATCGAGGCGATGCGGCTGAACTCGCGATAGGTGCCCGGCGCCGGGTGACCCAGCGCGCGAATCCGCTCGGCGATGACGTCGAGCGCGGTCCACTGTTCGCTGTACTGTGCCATGAACATCAGGTGCAGCGTGTTGAACATCGGGCCAGTGACGTTCCAGTGGAAATTGTGCGTCATCAGGTAGAGGGTATAGCTGTCGGCGAGCAGTGCCGACAGGCCGTGCGCGATCTTCTCCCGATCCTCGGCGCTGATGCCGATGTTGATCGCGGGTGCGGTGGCAGTCCTGGTTTTCATCGTACGACCTCCTTCAGTGAAGAATCAAGAATCCGGCCAGCGAGACGCTGGCCGCGAATGCGGCTTCCCGCAGCGGGCGCTCCGACTCCGGAAGCACCCGCTCCCTGGCTTGGGCCCCACTGCAGGGAGTTGCGGCTGCGACGCGTAACCCGATTCTAGGCACAGCCGCAAAATTGATCCAATGAATTGTACCCATTGGATCAATTGTCAAGAACTATGATGCGTGCGGCGCGACCGGCCGCTCCCGTGCGCCGCCAACGGGCGCCCTACTGTCGCGCCGCGGGCACCTCGCTGCGAACCGCGAAGGCCGGCACCGGTGCCGGCCAGAGACCACGGTCGCTGGCGCGTCCGCCATCGAAGACCAACCAGCTCTGGCCGCCGTAGTGCGGCAATGGCCGCGCCAGCGCGCGCAGCGCTGCCGCATCGCTGGCGGCGACCGCCAGCAGCGGGCCGCCCTCGACCGTCCATACCCGCGCCGAGCCGCGCGTTGCGTTGCCGCCCAGCGCCTGCGCCTGCTGCGGCAGACCGTTGGCGAGCAGCGCCGCATCGACCTCGGCCGACGTGCCGACGAGCATCACCGACTCGCCAGTCGCCAGCGCCGCCCGCAGGTCCGCCAGGCGGAGCGGCGCCGCCGGCCGTTCGAAGAATCGCCCGGCGACCGTCTCGGCAGCGTCGCGGAACGCTGCATCGCCGCCAACGACCACCCGGCGCGGCTTCAGCGCGCCGACCC
This sequence comes from Candidatus Accumulibacter conexus, assembly GCA_017592775.1. Classification (GTDB taxonomy): domain Bacteria; phylum Pseudomonadota; class Gammaproteobacteria; order Burkholderiales; family Rhodocyclaceae; genus Accumulibacter; species Accumulibacter conexus. The sequence continues at coordinate 37,559 of JAGFNJ010000005.1, forward strand.
AGCGGCGCAGGATGAGCGGCAGTTCGGCGTCCTGCAGCCGCCGCCAAGTGCGCGCTTCGGGGTCGATGCGGATGCGTTCGGGAAGGAAATCGAGGTCGAACCCGGCCAAAGTCCGCTCGCCGGTGACGTCGATCCAGCGCGTGACGCTGTTGGCGCCGCCGGCGATCTCGACCGGCAGCCTGAGCGCCAGCGCCGGGCTCCCCTGGCGCAGCGTCAGGCGCAGGCGATGACCCGACGGCGAGCGACTGGCGACGGCATCATCGACCGTGAACACCGGCAGCTGCCGCGAACTCAGCCACTGCTCGAAGACGCCGCGCAGGTCGCTGCCCGAAGCCCGCTCGAAGGCTCGCCGCAGATCGTCCCAGCTCGCGTGGCGAAAGCGGTGTGTCTGCCAGAAATCACGCAGCGCCCGGTCGAATGGCACTTCGCCGACGCGGTCACGCAACATCAGGAAGAACATCGCCGCCTTGCCATAGCCGACCGCTGCTTCAGCTCCATGCCGGCGGCTGCGGAAGTCGCGCAGCGCCGGCTGCTCGCTGGCCGGCAATGCGGCCGCGTCGCGCAGCCAGGCGAGCCGCAGGGCGTGTGCCGCCGCCGCTGAACGCTCCTCGCTGTAGGCGTAGTCGGCAAGGAAGGTGGTCAGCCCTTCGCTCCAGTTGCCCGCGCGTGCATCGACGTAGACGCCGTTGCCCCACCAGTTGTGCAGCACCTCGTGGCCGAGCGAGGTGGCGCGAATGAACGGCAGGCGCAGGACGTCGACGCCGAGGTAGGTCAGCGTCGGCATGCCGAGTCCGGTCGGCAGCGGACTGGCGACGATCGAGAAGCCGTCGTAGGGGTAGGCGCCAATGCGTGCGCCATAGCGCTCGATATAGCGTGCGCTGTCGGCAAGATAGCCATCGGCGAGTCCCGGTTCGGCGTCGAGAGCCGGCGGGAAATAGGTTCGCAGGCGCAGCGGCGAGGCGCCGGCACGTGCCAGCAGACGTTCGCGCACGCGCCAGGGGCCGGCCATCAGGTCGATGCCATCGGTGGGCCGCGTAAACGCGAACTCGGCTGCGTAGCGGTCGGCGCCGGCGCGCGGCAGCCGTTCCGCCCGCAGGCTGCCGGGGACCACTGCCCGTTGCTCGCCGGGTAGCGACAGGCGCACCCGGTAGCTGAACAGCGCCAGCGGCGGCTGCGGGTACCAGCCGCTGCCCGCGGCGAGGAACGATCCCGCTGCTGCCGCCATTGGCGGCAGGCGCTGCAGGACCTGGCGATGGTCGCGCCCGGTTTCGGTCGCCGGCAGCGTCCCGCCGTAAGCGATGCGCACCCGCTCCACGCCGGCCGGCACGGCGATTCGCCACGAACGCCTGCCGTCACCGGCGTCGCTGCTGCTGCCGGCAACACTCGCCGCGACGAGGAAACCAGCCGCCGCCCGCACCTCGTGCACGCTCAGCGACTCGTGCAGGGTGAACGCGAAGCTCCGCCCGCCAACCGGCAGTTCGGCGATCACCTCGAGCTGCCGCGTCGCCGGTTCGAGCGTCACTTCGAGCTCAAGGTCCGCTGCCGCCCGGGCGCCCAGCGTCAGCAGCAGCAGCGCGCCGGCAAGCCACCCGCGCGGCATCATTCGGGCGGCAGACGGACGACGATCTCGAGCGTCGTTTCACCGCGCCGGAGCCGCAGCGGCAGCCACGTTCCCGGCGCCGCCGCGCGCACCGTCGCGATCACGGCCGCTGCCTTGAGCGCCGGTCGGCCAGCGACCTCGAGCAGTTGGTCGCCCGCCATCAGCCCGCTCTTCTCCGCCAGACTGCCTGCGGTGACCGCCTGCACGCGCACGCCGCCGGCCGCGCCGGCAGTGTCTTCCAGTTGCACGCCGAGGCGTGGTGGCAGCGCTGGCAATGCCGGCTTCTGCGGCAACACGAACAGCGCGTCGGCGAGGCCCGGCTGCATCTCGCGACACGCCTCGCTCGACGCCACCGGCAACAGCGTGACCACCCGCTCGACACCCAGGGAACGCAGCTGGTGCGGCACGCCGTGGCCGTGGCGCAGGTGTCCACTCCCCATGACGCCGACCACGAGCGCTGCCCGCCCCTCCCTCTGCCCGGACGCCAGCCGTGCCGCCAGCGCTTCGGCCATCGCGCGGTCCCAGTTCAGCTGTGCCTCGACGAAACGGCGGAAGCCGCTGCTTTCGCGACCGCCCTGGCCATGCGCGTGCTCGCCGTAGACGCTGAACAGGAAGTCGCGATAGGCCGCGCTGGCCGGCGCTGCGCGGCCGACGCCTTCGCGTTCGTTCTCTGGGACGGCATCCCAGCCCTTGTCGCCGATCGCTCGCGTCAGACGGGAATCGACGTTGAGCGCCAGCATCGGCAGACGGTTGATGCGCGCGAACTCGAACAGCGGCAGGTAGAACGCAGCCGGAAAGCTCCAGTTCTCCTCCCATGCCGTCTGCGCCAGCAGCGCCGGCACGCTCAGTTCGCCCGCCACCCAGCGGTCGAGCGCCGGCTGCACGCGGCGCGGAAACATCTCGAAGCCGACGACCAGTTGCGGGCGCAGCGCGTGCAGTCCGGCCAGCACCTGCGCCTGCCAGCGATGATGGTCCTCGTCGTCATGCTGTTCGCCAAGCAGCACGACGTCGGCCGCGGCGGCGCGCGCCAGCACCTCGTTGGCGGCGACACTCTCGCCATTCGCGCCGGCAATCCGCACCCAGCCGACGGGTGCGGCACAGGCGGCGCTCCGTGCTGCCGAGCCAGGCAATAGCAGCGCAAGACCCAGGGCACCGACTACCGCCAGCAGCGAACAGAAAAGGAGCCAGCGATTACGGTCGCGCGTCATCGGCGGCCCCGCGCCCACGGACCCTTGCTCAGCCGTTGGCAATCAAGCCCTAGCGCGACCGCCCAGCGGCGTTGGTTGCCCGCTCGCTCGGCACGCTGCGCGCCCGCGCCCAACGATGTCGTCACGGCCATTCAGCCGAAACTCGGTTGCTCACCGCCTCCGCCGCCGGCAGGCATCGCGGCGCTGATGTCGTACTGCACGCCGAGGTAGTAGATCACGCGTCCCTCACGATCCAGCAGCGGGCGGATCGACAGCCGGTTGAGGAAGAGACTGCCATCCCGGCGATAGTTGCGCAGGGTCACGATGCAGGCTTCCTGCCTCGCCAGCGCCGCGCGGATCGTCGCCAGCGCCGGCTGGTCACGGTCCTCTCCCTGCAGGAAACGGCAGTTGCGGCCGACGATCTCCGCCTGCGAGTAGCCCGACATTTCCTCGAACACCTTGTTCGCATAGACGATCGGATTGTCAGGCAGATCGGGATCGGAGAGGGTGATGCCATTGACGCAGGCATCGAGAATCTGCGTCAGCACGTAAGGGATCAAGCCGTCGTCTTTAGCCGTCGTGAACATGGGTATCTCCCGCAAGGCAGCATGGCAAGGCAATGCACCGGCGCGCAGGGTCAGTCCCTGGCGAGCATTTCCTTCTCGATGAGCAGTTTCAGGGTCTTCACCGTCCGCCGGGCACCGTCCTGCAGCGCGATCCGTACCAGCTTCTCGAACGGCCGCAGGCGTGGCTCAAGCGCTGCGATTTCGAAGCTGAAGCGGATCGTCGTCGAGGAACTGCGGTCGTCAAACTCGTAGAGCGATGAATAGGGGGCCGAGACCCCCTGGAAGCGGACACGCTTCGGTGCTTCGAGTTCGCTCACCTCAAAGACCGATTCGGTCTTGTGCCCCTGATCGACACGCACCTGCCGCGCCTGGAAACCGGGCCGCACAGGACCGGATGAAACTGCCTCCAGACGCAGGACTTCCGGCGACCAGCGCGGATAGTTGACGAGGAAATCGAGCGCGACGAACTGGAAAACGCGCTCGATCTCCTCGAAAACCAGAATGTCAGCCGTAGCGCCGATCATTGCTCAACCCTTGCCCTCGATGCAGACCGCCCCGGGTACGCGCCGCCAGGCAGGGCAACCCGAAACGACTGCAGTCTGCTACCCTTCAAGCGCAAAGTAAAGCGCTCAGGCGTCCTGCCGCCTGCAGTTTAGGGACTAGTCAGGGACGACACCAGTCTGCTACTCTTCATCCTCAAAGCAAACTGGGAGTTCCGACCTGATGTCTGCTGACGAAGGCGCTTCGATGACGCAGCCGGCTCTCGTACAGCGCGGCGGCGAGTTCGGCAACTGCCCGTCGGCAGCGTCCGGGTACACACGCAACACTGCCGGCCGACGTCGCTTGCCAAAGCGTGCGCGGTCGGCCGCAGTGACCAATGTCGGCCCCCGGAGAAGCAGGTGAACGCGTTCTGGTTTCTCGAGTCGGTAGGCGCCTACGGCGCGCGCATCACGTACAACATCAGTAACCTGCCTTTCCGCATCGGTCGCGGTCCCGACAACGACCTGGTGGTCGTCGCGGCCCGCGATCTCAGCCGGTATCACGCAGTGATCACGGAAGACCTCAGCGGTCGTCTCAGGCTGACCGACCTCGACAGCACGAACGGCACTTCGGTCAACCGGCTGCGACTCGAGGGCTCCTGCCTGCTCGAGGAGAACGACATCGTGCACTTCGGCGGTGCCGAATTCCGCGTCGGCCTGCGCACGGTCGAACCGCCACGCTTCGACCAGTCGCTGACGATGCTGGCGCCGCCCGACTCGGCGTTGTCGGAACTCTTCGTTGCCAATGAGAACGAGTTTCACCAGTTGCTGGCCGGCCAGGGAATGACCGGTGCGGCGCAAGCCATTGCCGATGCCGGCAACGGGACGATCGTCGCTTACGAGTTTCTCGGCCGTGCCTGCCATCCCCAGTTGCCGGTTGCACCGCTGCCCCTCTTCAAGATCGCGCGCAGCCTGAATCTGGAGGCGGAACTCAGCCAGGCGTTCCGCGATTTCGCGCTGACGGTGATGGCACCACGGCTGGACGGCTACACGCTCTTTGCCAACGTCCATCCCAAGGAGACCTTCAGCGCCGTCTTCCTCGCAGCGCTGCAGCAGACCCGCCAGCGCCTTCCCCGGCTTGACCTGGTGATCGAGGTACACGAAAGCGCCGTGACGGAGGCGAAGGAACTGGTCGAGCTGGCCGCCCGCCTGCGCGACATCGGCGTGCGCTTCGCCTATGATGACTTTGGCGCCGGGCAGGCACGCCTGAACGAACTCGGCCAGGCACCGGCGCATTTCGTCAAGTTCGACATCAACCTCGTCCGCAACCTGCACCTCGCCAGCGAACGCAAGCGGCGGGTGGTGGGCGACCTCGTCAAACTCGTCCTCGACCTTGGATCGGTTCCGCTCGCCGAGGGAGTGGAATGCGCCGAAGCGGCCGCAACCTGCGGCGAGATGGGTTTCAGGCTCCTGCAGGGTTTCCACATCGGCAGACCGATCGCGGCCGACGCGTTGCCCACCATGAGCGTGCCCACCACTCCCTGAGGTCGTGGCGCCTCCGATTCGCTGCAGGGTGGCGAGGAACTCGTCGCGAGAAAGCCGAGATGCCGGGCGCGCTTGCAGGACGCGAGCCAGGAGCTGAAACGGCGAGGAACTGGGCTTGGAGTACGCGCAGCCGGCTGCGGCCACGAGCGAGCAGCGCCGACCCCTGCAGCTTGGTACAATGCCGAATTGATCGTTCTGCAGGCGCCCGCACATGAAACGCTCCCGCTTCTCTTCCCGGAAACGCATCTCGACCGACGCCACCGAATTGAGCCGCCTGGCGATCGGCCTTGCCGAGTCCGGCAGCAAGATGGAAGACCAGTTCTGGCAGGGTCGCCTGGTCGAACTGGTGAACAGGCTGTTCAACGATGGCACGGAGGATGATTTCACCAGTGCGCTCGACCGTCTGTTCGACGCGCATCCGATGGCGCACGACGACCTCGCCGACATCATCGAAGCAAATGCCGAATCCTGCGTCGTCAGACATGCCGGGCAGGACTTCGATATCCTCCTGCTTGCCGCGCCGGTGCTCGCCTGGTCGCGCTTCTCGATCCCGACCGCGGCGATCCCACGCGGCACCTTGCAGACGCTGAAAGTCCACCTGGGCGCACACGTGCTGGCAGCCGATGCGCGACTGGCGCTGGCCGACTACCTCTACAGCCCCGACCAGTTGCCGCACACGTTCGTCGACACCTGGCAAATGATGCGCCAGCTCGGCAAGGCGGCGCTGGAAGGTGGCGATCTCAACGTCGACGCGGCAGCGATGCCGGAAACCAATCGCTTCCTCTCCGACACCCGCTACCTGCTCGGCGCGGTGGCGGTGCCGCACCCGCTGCCGATCTTCCACTGGAACGAGAGCGGCAAGAGCAGCCGGGAAACGGCGCTGAAGGAGTGGCTGCGGCAGGGCGGACCGTGTTTCGAACCCCTGCTCACCGGCTGTGCCTACCAGCCGCTACTGGCCGACGCGTACCATGCGGCCTGCCGCGCCGCCGACAGCGCCTCCCGCCCCTACTCGCTCAACGCATCGGTCGCGTTCCTGCAGGGCGCCCTCGGCCTGTCACCCGAGAACCTGCGGGCCGTGGTCGGCGCCTTCCACGACCAACGGCTCGAGGAATTCCGCATCGGCTTTGGTCCGCGCGACAGCGACCTGATCTTTCACGGTGTCGTCTGGCCACTGCTGGGAGTCGAGGACGAGAACAGTGACATCGCCGGCGAGATCGAGACTACCCTGCGCAAGTCGGGCGTCAAGGAAGTGCTGCTCCTGGACCAGCGCTTTCCCTACGAGTTCTGCGACGACTGCGGGGCCCCGCTTTACCCGAATGCGGACGGCGAAACGGTACACGCCGAGATGCCGGAACAGAACAACACCCCCTCGCAGACGCTGCACTGAGCGCATGCCAACGGACCACCGACGCCGATGACCAGCAACCGCGAACTGCTCGACCGCAGCCTGAAGGCGGTCTGGCACCCGTGCACGCAGATGAAGCAGCACGCCGGTGCGGAAGCGGCGCTGCCTCTGGTGCCGATCGCCAGCGGCAAGGGCGTCTGGCTGCACGACTTCGACGGCCATCGCTATCTGGACGGAATCAGCTCGTGGTGGGTCAACCTGTTCGGCCACTGTCAGCCGCGAATCAACGCCGCGCTGCGGGAACAGCTCGATGAACTGGAACATGTCATCCTCGCCGGTTTCACGCAGCGACCGGTCGTCGAGCTGTCCGAGAGACTCGCGGCGCTGACCGGCGGCAGCCTCGGCCATTGCTTCTTTGCTTCCGACGGTGCCTCGGCGACCGAGATCGCCCTCAAGATGTCCTTCCATTCCTGGCAGAACCGGGGCCATGGCGAGAAACAGGAATTCCTCTGCCTCGCCGGCGCTTACCACGGCGAGACCGTCGGCGCGCTGGCGGTGACCGACGTCGCGCTGTTCCGGGACGCCTATGCGCCGCTGATTCGCCCGGCCGGGATCGTCGCATCACCGGACGCGCGACTCGCGGCGGCCGGCGAAGGCGCCATCGATGTCGCCAGGCGAGCCGCCAGCGCGCTCGAACAACGTCTCGAGAAGGAGCATCGGCGCATCGCCGCGCTGATCGTCGAGCCATTGGTCCAGTGCGCCAGCGGCATGGCGATGCACCATCCGGAATACCTGCGCCTGGCCCGCAGCCTCTGCGACCGCTACGGGGTGCACCTGATCTGCGACGAGATTGCCGTCGGCTGCGGTCGCAGCGGCAGCTTCTTCGCGCACGAACAGGCGGCGATCCGGCCGGACTTCCTGTGCCTGTCGAAGGGCATCTCCGGTGGCTATCTGCCGCTGTCGATCGTCATGACCACCGATGCGGTCTATGCCGACTTCTACGATGACGCGACCAGCCGCGGCTTTCTGCACTCGCACTCCTACACCGGCAACGCGCTGGCCTGTCGCGCCGCGCTGGCAACGCTCGACATCTTCGCCGACGAGCAGGTGATCGAGCGCAACCAGGCTCTCGCCGCACACCTCGGCACCTGCCTGCAGCCGCTCGCCAGTCATCCGCAGGTGCGCCATCTGCGGCAATGCGGCATGATCGCCGCCTTCGACGTCGCCAGCGACGATCCCCTGTTCTCGCGCCACTTCTACATCGAGGCACTGGCGAACGGGATTCTCCTGCGACCGATCGGCAACACCGTCTACTTCATGCCGCCGTACGTCATCAGCCCGACCGAGGTCGAGTTCCTGGTCGAGCGTGCGACGGCGGCGCTGGAGGCAGCCCTGCGGCGATGATCTGCGACGAACTGCAAGGCGAACTCGACGCACTGCAACGCGATGGCCTGAAGCGCGTTCGACGCACCCTCGAGCTGCCCTGCGGCCCACTGGCGCGGGTCGATGGATGCTCGCTGATCAGCTTCTGCAGCAATGACTACCTCGGCCTGGCCAACGATCCGGCGCTGGTCGCGGCGGCATGTGCCGGCGCCCGCACCTGGGGAGTCGGCAGCGGCGCCTCGCATCTCGTCAGCGGCCACCTCGGACCGCACGCAGTGCTCGAGGAGCAGCTCGCCGCGTTTACCGGCTTCGACCGCGCCCTGCTCTTCTCGACCGGCTACATGGCCAATCTGGGAATCGTCCCGGCGCTGGTCGGCCGTGGTGACGCGGTGTTCGCCGACCGCCTCAACCATGCCTCGCTGATCGACGCGGTACAGCTCGCGCGCGCCGACAGCCAGCGCTATCCGCACGCGGACCTGGCGGCGCTCGAACGCCTGCTCGCTGCCAGCACTGCCCGGCGACGCCTGATCCTCACCGATGCCGTCTTCAGCATGGACGGCGACCTGGCGCCGCTGCCCGGCCTGCTGGCGCTCGCCGAACGCTACGATGCCTGGCTGGTGGTCGATGACGCACACGGGTTTGGCGTCCTCGGCCGACAGGGTCGCGGCAGCATCAGCCACTTCGGGTTGCCGGCAGACCGGCGGCTGATCTGCATGGGAACCCTCGGCAAGGCCGCCGGCGCGGCCGGCGCCTTCGTCGCGGCGAACGCGACGGTCATCGAATGGCTTGCCCAGCGTGCCCGCAGTTACATCTTCACGACTGCCGGCAGCCCGCTGATCGCCTGCGCCCTGGCCACCAGCCTCGAGCTGATCGCCGCCGGCGACGCCCGCCGCGCCCATCTCTGGCGCCTCGTCGCACAGCTGCGCGACGGCCTGGCCGACACACGCTGGCGCCTGCTGGCTTCGCCGACCGCGATCCAGCCGGTGATCGTCGGCGACAACCACGAAACCGTCCGGCTTGCCGCCGCGCTCCACGAGCGCGGCCTCTGGGTGCCGGCGATCAGGCCACCGACCGTGCCGAAAGGAACGGCACGCCTGCGCGTCTCGCTGAGCGCGGCGCACAGTGAGGCGCAGGTGGCCGAGCTGGTGGGCGCCCTACGGGAGCTGGCATGCGCCTGATTCCTGGTGAAGGGCCCGATCTCGCACTGATCCACGGCTGGGGACTGGGCAGTGCCGTCTGGCAGCCACTGCTCGCGCCGCTTGCACGCTCGTGTCGGCTGCACCTCGTCGAGCTGCCGGGTTACGGGCGCGCAGCCGACGACACCGCTGGACTGGCTGCCTGCGCCGAGTCGCTGCTCGCGACCCTGCCGACACCGGTGACACTGTGCGGCTGGTCGCTCGGTGGCCTGCTGGCACTGCGCGCAGCCCTGCTCGCACCGCAACGGGTCAGCGGACTGATCCTGATCGGCACCACCCCGTGCTTCGTGCAGCGCCCGGACTGGCCGGCAGCGCAGCCGGCAGCCCTGCTGGCCGGCTTTGCCGACAGCGTCGGCAAGCAGCCGGCGGAAACCCTGCAGCGTTTCGTCGCGCTGCTCTGCCAAGGGGACACGCAGGCGCGGACGCTCACCCGCATGCTCCTCGCCCAGCTCCGGCAGGAGCCTCTGCCGGCGCTGGGCGCACTGCAGCGTGGTCTCGAATGGCTGGGCGATACCGACCTGCGTCCGCTGCTACCGGGCATCAGCTGTCGCAGCCTGCTGCTGCACGGCGCCAGCGATGCCCTCAACCCGCTCGCCGCAGCGGGCTGGCTGGCACAGGCCCTGCCCGACAGCCAGCTCGAGGTCTTCCCCGACACCGGGCATGCGCCCTTTCTCGCCGACCCCGCGCGCTGCAGCGAACTCCTGAGCCAGTTCTGCCATGCCACCCGTGCTCACTAGACAGCGCGTCCGCGACTCCTTCGACCGTGCCGCCGCTTCCTACGACGAGGCAGCGATCGTGCAGCGACAGGTCTGCCAGTTGCTGCTGGACGACTTCAGGCCCACGACAACGCCGGACTCGATACTCGATGCCGGCTGCGGCACCGGCTACGGCATCGACCTGTTGCAGCGCCAGTGGCCGGCGGCGCAGATCATCGCCGTCGACTTCGCGCCGGCGATGCTCGCCGCCGCCCGCCGGAGCGTGGATCTCTGCATCGCCGCCGACATCGAGGCGCTGCCCTGCCGGGACGCCAGCTGCAGCACCTGGTGGTCGAACCTGACCGTGCAGTGGTGTGATCCCGAGGCAGTCTGCCGCGAGGCGCATCGCGTCCTGCGTCCGCATGGCGAACTGGCGCTGAGTACCCTCGGACCCGCGACCTTTGCCGAACTGCGGGAGGCCTTCGCCAGTATCGACCAGCATCGCCATACGATCAGCTTCAGCGAGCCGGAGGCGATCGCCGAGGCTCTGCGCCGCGCCGGCTTCGCCGGCATCCGTGTGCACCGGCAAACGGTCAGCCAGCACTACCCGGATCTCGGATCACTCCTGCGCGCGGTCAAGGACATCGGCGCCAACGCGGTCGGTGACGGTGCGCGGAGCGGCATGCTGGGCCGCCGCGCCTGGCAACGTGTGCAGGCGGTCTACGAACGATACCGCACGAGCCACGGCCTGCCGGCGCGCTACGACGTCATTCTCGCCTACGCCAGAAAATGAGCGTGCACCCGGCCTGGTTCATCACCGGCACCGATACCGAGATCGGCAAGACTTTCGTTGCCTGCGCGCTGCTGCATGCCTTCCGCCGCAACGGCGCACGTGCGGTGGCGATGAAGCCGATCGCTGCCGGTTGCGACGAGCACGGTGTCAACGAGGATGTCGAGCGACTGCTGGCGGCGTCTTCGTTCGCGCCACCGCGGCAACTCGTCAACCCGTACGGCTTCCGCGCCGCGATCGCGCCGCACATCGCCGCCGCCGAGGAAGGCCGGCGCATCGAGCTGCCGGTCATCGCGGCTGCGTTCACCGAACTGCGGCGGCTGGCCGACGTGATCCTGGTCGAGGGGGTTGGTGGTTTCTGCGTTCCGCTCGACGACGCGACCGACACCGCCGACCTCGCGGCGCTGCTCGATCTGCCGCTGATCCTGGTCGTCGGCATGCGCCTGGGCTGCATCAACCATGCCCTGCTGACGGCGCAGGCGATCGCCGCTCGCGGCCTGCCGCTGGCCGGCTGGGTCGCCAACCGGATCGATCCGGCGATGTCGCGTTTCGCCGAAAACCTGGCGACGCTGCAGGCCCGTCTGCCGGCGCCGCTGCTCGGCGTCGTCGAGCACGGCACGACGCCGGCCGAGGCGGGCCTCTCGCTACGGCTCCCGACCGCGCTTGGCGGATAAAAAAAGACCCGGCCGCGCCGCGGTCGGGTCTAGTGTACCGCCGAAGACGATCAGGCGCGTTCGAAGATCACCGCAATACCCTGCCCGCCACCGATGCACATGGTGACCAGCGCATAGCGGCCGCCGGTGCGCTGCAGCTCGTGGATCGCCTTGGTGGCGATGAAGGCGCCCGAACAACCGACCGGATGGCCAAGCGCTATCGCGCCGCCGTTCGGATTGGTCTTCACCGGGTCGAGGCCGAGCCCCTTGTTGACCGCGATGGCCTGCGCCGCGAAAGCCTCGTTGGCCTCGATGACGTCCATCTGATCCAGCGACAGTCCTGCCTTCTTGAGCGCCATCCGGGTCGCCGGGATCGGTCCCTCGCCCATGATGTCGTTCGGCACGCCGGCGACGGCATAGGAAACCAGCCGCGCGAGCGGCTTCTGTCCGGCACTGGCGGCAACATCCGCCGCTGCGAGGACGAGGAAGGCGGCACCGTCATTGATTCCGGAGGCGTTGCCGGCAGTGACCGTGCCATCCTTGGCGAAAGCCGGCTTCATCTTGGCCAGGGTCTCGACGGTCGTGCTGGCCTTGACATGCTCGTCGGTATCGAACACCACATCACCCTTGCGACTCTTCAGGACGATGGGCACGATCTGCGACTTGAAGCGCCCTTCGGCGATGGCGGCGGCAGCGCGGCGCTGCGACTCGACGGCGAAGGCGTCCTGCTCCTCGCGGCTGATGTTCCACTTCGTCGCCAGGTTCTCGGCGGTGACCCCCATGTGGCCGACACCAAAGGGATCGGTCAGCGTCGCCACCATCATGTCGATCGCCTTGCTGTCACCCATGCGGGCACCCGTGCGCATCGCCGGCAGCATGTAGGAGCCACGCGACATCACTTCGACGCCGCCGCCGATGCCGTAATCGGCATCGCCCAGCATGATGTTCTGCGCCGTCGTCACCACGCCCTGCAAGCCCGAGGCGCAGAGGCGGTTGACCGCCATGGCCACCGACTCCATCGCCAGACCGGCCTGGATCGAGGCGACGCGGGCCACATAGGCGAAGCGGGAATCGGTCGGAATGCAGTTGCCGACCGTGACATAGGTGATCTGCTGCGCATCGACACCTGAACGGGCGATCGACTCCTTCATCACGGTGCCGGCCAACTCATGCGGCTCCATGTTGGCGAGTGAACCACCGAAGGTGCCAATGGCTGAACGGACCGCGCTCAATACGACGACTTCTCTAGTCATGAAGAAACTCCTGTTAATGATCGATCAACCCCTACCATAGCGGCAAGGCCCACCAGCAACAACGACAGCAAGCATAGCAGCAACCCACGCCAGACCGGGCCAACAGCACTTTCGATCAATTCGACGTCGGCCTCTGCAGTGCTGCCGATCGTCAACCGTCCGGACCAATCCGGCGGCCCGCTGCCCGGATCTGGGTGCGCGCGCACCGGCACCGCTGGCGAGGACGATCCCATTGCCAGCAGCCGACGATCTCTCGGCTTGCGTGCGCCAGCGGTAGAGGGCATCCTTGAAACTGCCGGCGATGGCGAAGGCGGCGGCGGTGCACCGCGAGGGAAGCGAGTCTATGATAGCAAAGCTTCGCCGGGCGAAGCTGGCGAAATCGCCATTTTCTGCGTCTGCGCGCTGACCCCGGAAATTGGCGAGAAAAGTTACAACACGGTACAGTACCGCTGCCGCCGGGCCGGGCCGCGGCAGGAACCGGAAGACGACGGCCAAGAGCCGCCGGTCCGAGGCGCACGACAGGTCTTCGATCGCCAGAGACACCAAGACACCCGTGCCCGGGACTTGCGGAACGCCGCCACTTCACGCAACATCGCGCTGCCAGGTCAGAAAGATCGCTCCACAATGAAACTGTCGTCCGTGTTTTACAAGACGCCGAAGGGCCTTGATGAGATCTCCACGCGTGCGCACCACCTGCCGGCGCGCATGCGGGCGATGCTGATCCTGGTCGACGGCCACCGCACCGGCAGCGAGTTGGTCGCCCTCAGCAGTTCGAGCAGTGAAGGCAGGAAGCAACTGACAAGCCTGCTCTCAGGTGGCTTCGTCCAGACGCATGCGCCCGGTCGCCGGAGCGCGGCGACAGGACCCGGCCACGGCACCCCGGCTGCAGCGGCGGACGACGACATCAGCCTGGCCCGCAGCTATGCCGTCCGCAGCCTGCGCGAGTTGCTGGGAGAGGAAGCGACGAGCCTGGTTGCCGAGATCGAACAGCTGCGGACGATCGATGAACTGCAGCAGCATCTCGGCCGCCTGCGCGCGGCGCTGCGGGCCGCGCCGGATCAGACACGGGCGAGGCAGTTCCTCGACCAGATCGAGATGGTTCTCGACTAGCGTCCGCCGGCAGCCAGAGCCCGGTACAGCGACATGATGATTCCGGCCGTGGCACCCCAGATGAAGTAGCCGCGATAGGGCATCGCGTAGTAATGCCGCAGCCGGCCGCGGTAATGCAGCGAATGCCGCTGGTGATTGGCGGGGTCGAGGAGAAAGGAGAGCGGCACCTCGAACACTTCGGCCACCTCGAACGCGTCGACCTGGAGCTCGAACGGGGGAGTCACCATGGCCACCACCGGGGTGACGCGAAAGCCGGTACTGGTCAGGTACTCCGGCAGATAACCGGCGATATCGACATGTGCTGCCGCCAGGCCGATCTCCTCGGCTGCCTCACGCAGGGCAGTATGCACCGGCGTCGGGTCGGCCGACTCGCAGCGGCCGCCCGGGAAGCTGATCTGGCCCGGATGGTCCTTGAGATGGGCGGTTCGCTGCGTCAGCAGCACGGTCGGTTCGTCATCGCGCTGGACGATCGGAAACAACACCGCAGCCGGCATCAGTTCCTCGTCGCCGACACCGTCCTCGAGCACGATGCGCGTCTTGCAGGGAGCCGCGTGCAGGACCTGCCGAACGCGGCCGAGGTCGACCATGGAGCGCTCGGGCGAAGGCGGAGCGAGCGCCAGCTCAGCCGGTGACGGCGCACTCATCATCGATCCTCGCATGCGCTGCCGCCAGCGCATCACGCAGGCTTTCGTCCGAGAGCGCGTTGATCGCGCTGGCAACGAGATCGGCCGCCCGGACCGAGGCCGATGGCAGATCCCTGGTATCGAGCGAGGCAATCAGTGCCGCCGTCGCGCCGACGACCTGCAACAGCCGCTGCCGCTCGCGCATCAGAATCTCGATCTCCTGTCCCAGCAGGCTGGCCACTCCATCGCGACGACGCATTTCAAGCCTTTCCTAGAAGCGCTTCCTGAGGGTCATCGACTGACCATCGCGCTGCATCTCCATACGGTTGAGGAAACTCATTCCGAGCAGCGCCAGCGGCATGTCGTGCTCATGAACGAGGGCATCGACATTGTTGATGGTGATCTCGCCAACCCGCACGCTGTCGAGCTTGACGCGCACGACCCGAGCCTGCCCGTTGGCCGTCATGGCAAAACCCGGCACACCCTTGCTGGTGTCGATGCCGATCCGCCGTGCATCTCCCGCGCCGAGCCCGATCATCGTCGCGCCGGTGTCGACCATGAAGCGGACCGTCGTCCCGTTGATGCTGCCGGTGGTGAGATAATGGCCCTGCGCATCGGCCGTCAGGGTCGCCTGGGCTCCACTCGCTGTCGCCGCCGGCGAGGCGACATTCTCACCGACGCGCAGCCGGCGCTTCCTGCCATCGGCCTCGATCGTCGCCGTCTCGCCATCGACCGCCAGCACCGCCACGCCCTCGGCGGTCCTGCTGCCGACAGCGACGATCCTCGGCGCACCGCCGTTGATCGTCAGCAGCGCCTTGCCGGGGAACACGCCGGCCAGCCCGACGTCGACGGCCTGCGCCGAAGCGGCGACCAAGCACAACGCCAACAGCGGCACACGGCGCCTGAGCTCCCGAGCGATCCTCGCGGAAAATCCCTCAACGTCGTGCACGCATCCTCCTCTGTCCGGCTGGCACCCGCATTTGGCCATCGCCAACCCGCCGCGACAAGGCATTTTGCCACATTCCGTCGCCAACGCCAGGTCGCGTGATCTGGCGGCCAGCGAACGGGCGCCAGCGCCGGTGCACTGCCCGGGCAGCCCGCCGCTGCCACGCGCACGCGCCGCGATCAGCGATAGACCAGAACCGGGATCTTCGAATGCGTCAGAACCTTGTTGGTCTCGCTGCCGAGCAACAGCGCACTGAAGCCACGGCGGCCATGCGACGCCATGAAGATCAGGTCGCAACCGGCCTCCGTTGCCGCGTCGATGATCGCTTGGTACGGGATGTCACTGGTCATCGACAGCCTGTCGACCGGAACGCCGGCGCTCTCGCAGAGCTGGACGACGAAATCGAGCGTCTCCGTTGCCTGCCGCTCGGCCAACTCGGCAAACTTCTCCGGTGTCGTCGGATCGATCAGGGCGCCTTCGCCGTAGTAGCTGACCGGGTACTCCGGCTTGGCGTAGAAGGCGGTGATGCGCGCGCCGGCTTCCCTGGCGAAGGAGACCGCCCGCCGGGCAGTCTCCCTGGAGAGTTCGGAGCCGTCCGTGGGAACGAGGATGTGTTTGAACATGGCGCCACCTCCACTGTTGAGTGATCAGAATATAGGCGCGATGACCGGCGCCAATCTTGATCGAGATCAAACACCGGATGAAGCTGCGGCGTCACGTGGCGAAGTGCATTTCGGCGACGTGCTGCGACCTTTTGTCCTCTCGACTGCCGCTTCGCGCGCAGGCATCATCAACTGCTGCCTGCAGGCGCCCGCAGGGGACTCGCGGGCGCCGCAGCCGTCCTGCGAATTTATTGACCCTGATCAACCATGCCGACCGATGACGGCAGGACAATCGGCACACCGATTCCCCCGAGGTTTCCCATGCAGACGATCACCGATTTCCTGTCCGCCGATCATCGCTCCTGCGATGAACTGCTCGTCGCCGTGGAGCATGCGCTGGCCGATGGCAAGTGGGAATTCGCCCAGGCAGCCTTTGCCCGCTTTCACGATGGCATGCTGCACCACTTCAGCGCCGAGGAATCGCTTCTCTTTCCGCTCTTCGAACAGAGCACCGGCATCTACCGTGGGCCGACGCAGGTCATGCGCGCCGAGCACGCGCAGATGCGGCAGTTGCTGGACGCTGCGGCAGCGGCGCTGGCCGCGCGCGATGCGGATGACTACGCCGGCAACGCCGAGACGCTGCTGATCATGATGCAGCAGCACAACGTCAAGGAAGAGAACGTCCTCTATCCGATGTGCGACCAGCATCTGGCGGCGCAGACGCCGACCCTGCTGCCGGAACTGCAGCAGGTACTCGCCGCGCACGGCGAGGTTGCGCCATGACACACCCGCGCGCCGATGTCGTCATCGATGCCCGCGACCTTGAACCTCCCGAGCCACTGGTGCGCACCATGGAGGCGCTCGATCACCTCGAGCCCGCCGGCAAGCTGCTGGTGCTCCTGCCACGCGAGCCCTTCCCGCTCTACCGGGCACTCGAGATCAACGGTTTCTCCTGGCAGACCGAGCACCAGGCCGACGGCACGGTGACCGTCCTGATCGAGCACCGCCGGCAGTAATGCAGGCACTGCTGAGCTTCGACCAGGCACCGCCGATCTCGGCACCTTTCCGCTTCTTCCTGACGGCGCCGGTCTTCGCCCTGCTCGCCGGCCTGCTCCTGCTGGCCAGCGGTCCGCAAGTCCTCGCCTCGCGCTGGACGCCCGCAGCGCTGGCACTGACGCACCTGATCACCGTCGGCTTCATGCTGCAGGTGATGCTCGGCGCCCTGATCCAGATTCTGCCGGTCGTCGCCGGCGCGAACATCGCCCAACCCCTGCGCGTCGCGATCCTGGTGCACGCGCTGCTCGTACCCGGCGCGCTGTTGCTGGTGGTCGGTCTGCTGCTTTCCGACACACTCGCCCTGCGGCTGGCTGCCGTCACACTCGGGCTTGGCGTCGCGATCTTCCTCGCCGCCGCCGGCCGTGCGCTATGGGGCGTGCCATCGGGCAACCCGACGATCCTCGGGCTGAAGTTGGCGCTCCTCGGTCTGACGATCACCACCGGTCTCGGCATCGTCCTGGCGCTGGCGCTCGGAGGATCATTCGCATTGCCTCTGCTGCAACTGACGACCATCCACTTCGCCTGGGGTTTCGTCGGCTGGAGCACCATCCTGCTGGCTGCCGTCTCACTGGTCGTCGTGCCGATGTTCCAGATGACGCCACCGTACCCGCACTGGTTTGCGCGCCTCTTCTTCTGGTCGGTGCTCGTCGTTCTCGCTGGCTGGAGCACCGCCCATTTCCTCGAGTGGCAGCAGCCGGCAGATGTCCTGGCGAGTGGCATGCTGTTGCTGCTGACCGTCTTCGCGGCGCTGACCCTGCACCTGCAGCGACACAGCAAACGTGCCCGCTTCGACGCCACCCAGCGATACTGGCGACTGGCGATGCTCTCTGCTCTCGCCGCCAGCACCCTCTCGCTCATCTCCCTGCTCCTGCCGGAAGCGGCTGCCGGCCGGCAGCTGCCGCTGCTGTGGGGCGTTCTCGTGCTGTTTGGCAGCCTGATGTCGGTGAGCACTGGCATGCTCTACAAGATCGTTCCCTTTCTCGTCTGGCTGCACCTGCAGAATGCCGGTGGCGGTCGCATCCTGGCACCGAACATGCAACAGGTGATCGCGAAGCGGCAGATCGACCACCAGTTCCACGCCCACGTCGCTGCGCTCGCCCTGTTGCTGGCGGCGGCGCTGCAGCCGGACTGGTTCACCTATCCGGCGGCAGTGGCGCTGTTCGTCGCCAGTGGCTGGCTGCTGCGCAACCTGCTGGCGGCGACAGCATTCCACCGGCAGCATCGACAGCGCATCGCCAGCCTGGCGCGTGCGACGCCGGTGCCGAGGCCCGGGTGATGGGCTACCTGATCCTGAAACACCTGCATGTCGGCTGCGTCGTCCTCAGCGGCGCCGGCTTCCTGCTGCGTGGCCTGTGGATGCTGGCCGACTCACAATGGCTGCAGCGGCGCAGCGTGCGTGTCCTACCGCACATCGTCGATACCATCCTGCTCGGCAGCGCGATCGCCATGGCGGTGATCAGCCACCAGTACCCTTTCGTCGCCGACTGGTTGACCGCCAAGCTGGCTGGCCTGCTGCTCTATATCGGCTGCGGCACGATGGCGCTGAAACGCGCGCGCAGCAAGCCGCAGCGCGCCGCTTTCCTGCTTGCCGCCGTGCTGAGCTTTGCCTGGATCGTATCGGTCGCGCTGACGCGCAACGCGCTGGGTTTCTTCGCCGGTATCGCCTGAACGCCACGAGCCGCGGTGCGGCGTGTCGCTCAGCCGCGCTGGTGGGTCATCAGCTTGCGCAGACCGGCGGTATTGAGGATGCGCACCTTGCGCTGATGCACGGCCAGCAGTCCGTCCTCCTGGAAACGCGAAAAGGCACGGCTGACGGTTTCCAGCTTGAGACCGAGGTAGCTGCCGATCTCGTCGCGCGACATGCGCAGGTTGAACTCGGCCGGCGAATAACCGCGTGCCTTGAAGCGCTGCGAGAGATTGAGCAGGAAGGCCGCCAGACGTTCCTCGGCACGCATCGTCCCGAGCAGCATCATGACCCCGTGGTCACGCACGATCTCGCGGCTCATCACCTTGTGAAAATGGTGCTGCAGGGTGTGGATCTGCCGCGAAAGGCTTTCCAGATGCGAGAACGGGATGGCGCAGACCTCGCTGTCTTCAAGGGCGATCGCGTTGCAGGTGTGGATCTCGCTGCTGATGCCGTCGAGGCCGAGCAGTTCGCCGGTCATCTGGAAGCCGGTGACCTGATCCCGACCATCCTCGATCAGGACGTCAGTCTTGAAGAAACCGCTGCGTACGGCATAGATCGACTCGAATGCCTGCCCGGCACGATAGAGATGATCACCCCGCTTCAGGCGCCGGCGCGTCGAAACCAGTTCGTCAAGGCGACGCAACTCGTCCGGCGGCAGGCCGATCGGCAGGCACAACTCGCGCAGGTTGCAGTTGGAACAGGCAGTCTTCACGACTTCGAACGCCAGCCTCGCCGTTGCCGCATCGGTGGACATGTCAGCCCTTCGTTTCACTGATTGCCGCGTTTGATCCACGTCAACCCCGGGCTCTGCATGCCGGCAGATAATGCCGGCAACCAACCTCGCACCGGGACGATGAGATCCGTCACTGGCAACCTTGTTTTCGATCCACAGATCATCCGCCGCTTCGACGTCAATGGGCCACGCTACACGTCGTACCCGACGGCGGATCGTTTCGTTGAGGCTTTCGGCGCGGACGCTTCCAGACTCTGGCTCGGCAAGCGCAACATCGGCGCCATCAGCCGGCAGTTGTCATTGTACTTCCACATCCCGTTCTGCAACACCATTTGCTACTACTGCGCCTGCAACAAGATCATCACCAAGGACCACGGCCGCTCCGCCAAGTACCTGAAATACCTCGCCCGCGAGCTGGCATTGCAGAGCGGCTACCTCGAAGGCGGCGATCAGGAGGTGGCGCAGCTGCACTGGGGCGGTGGCACGCCGACCTTCCTGTCGCACGACGAGATGCGCCAGTTGATGGCCGCAACGCGCAGACACTTCACCCTGGTGGAAGGCGGCGAGTACTCGATCGAGGTTGATCCGCGCAAGGTCGACCAGGCAACCGTTGCCCTGCTCGGCGAACTGGGTTTCAATCGCATGAGCGTCGGCGTGCAGGATTTCGATGCCGACGTGCAGCGGGCGGTCAATCGGCTGCAGAGCGAGGAGGAAACCCGCGCCGTGATCGACGCGGCGCGCGGCAGCGGCTTCAAGTCGGTCAGCGTCGATCTCATCTATGGTCTGCCCCGGCAGACCGTCGCCGGCTTCGGTCGCACGCTCGAGCGGGTCATCGACGCCAGCCCGGATCGCGTCTCGATCTACAACTATGCCCATCTGCCGAGCCTGTTCAAGCCGCAGCGCCGCATCCTCGAAACGGACATGCCATCCGCCGACACGCGTCTGCAGATCCTCGCTCTCGCCATCCAGCAGATGACCGCGGCGGGCTACGTCTTCATCGGCATGGACCACTTCGCGAAGCCCGACGACGAACTCGCGGTCGCGCAGCGACAGGGCCGGCTGCACCGCAACTTCCAGGGCTATTCGACGCACTCCGACTGCGATCTGCTGGCCTTCGGCATCTCGGCGATCAGCAAGGTCGGCCCGACCTACTGCCAGAACGTCAAGACACTCGACGAGTACTACGACCTGCTGGACAACGGCACCCTGCCGGTCTACCGCGGCATCGAGCTGAATGCCGACGACCTGCTGCGACGTTCGATCATCCAGTCGCTGATGTGCCACTTCGAACTGTCGATCGAGTCGATCGAGATTGCGCACCTGATCGACTTCCGCAAGTACTTCGCCACCGAACTCGACGAACTGCGGGAGATGGTCGATGCCGGCCTCGTCCGCGTCGACGATCGCTGGATCACGGTCCTGCCACGCGGTCGCATGCTGGTGCGCGCCATCTCGATGGTCTTCGACCGCTACCTGCGCGCCGACCGGCAACGCACGCGCTACTCGAAGGTCATCTGAGAGGTGGTGAAGAAATCGTCGCGAGCAGGCCGAGATGCAAGGCGCGATGGAGCGAACGACGAGACATATCAAGTGGATAGGCGAGGAGTGAGCGACTGAGCAACGCAGCAGATCGGTCGCGCAGTAGATTTACTCACAGCCTCTGAGGCAGAGGGCGACGACCGCCGCGGAAGCGAAGGAGTAGAATCGCAGTTCCGCTCCTCCCGAGCCTGCCACCAGCCCGCCATGCCCGAATCGAGTTTCCTCGCCCTGTTGCTCGTCGGACTGCTTGGTGGAACACACTGCGTCGGCATGTGCGGCGGCATCGTCGGCGCGCTGGCGATGGGTGCGCCAGCGCGCTGCAGCCTGCTGCTCGCCTACAACGCGGGGCGCATCCTGAGCTACGCCGCGGCCGGCGCGATCGCCGGTGCGCTCGGCGAGGCGAGCATCGCCCTGGCCGGGCAGCTGCCGCTGCGCAGCCTCCTCTACCTGCTCGCCAACCTGATGCTGATCGCCCTCGGTCTCTACCTGCTCGGCTTCAGCAACGCTCTGGCGTTCACCGAGCGGCTCGGCCAGAAGCTCTGGCGACATCTGCAACCGCTGACCCGGCGCTACCTGCCTGCGCGCGGCCCGCTGCAGGCCTTTCCGCTCGGGCTGCTGTGGGGCTGGCTGCCCTGTGGTCTGGTCTACAGTGCTCTGGCAACGGCACTGAGCAGCGGCTCCGCCGCCCAGGGAGCCGGACTGATGCTCGCCTTTGGCATCGGCACCCTGCCCAATCTGCTTCTCGCCGGCCTGCTCGCCGCGCGCCTGCGCGCCTACACGAGCCGGCCGGCGCTGCGCATGGTCGCCGGAGTCGTCGTCCTGGGTTTTGGTGTCTGGGGGCTGCTCGGGCTGCAGCAACTGTTGCACCAGTTCGCTTCCGCCTAGCCATGCGAGCGCCGCGACCACCTGCGGACCCGATGGCACCCGGCCGTTCGCTGGCGGCGCCATGAGCGACCCCTCCGCCAGCCCGCAGACGCTCGACCTGCCGATCAGCGGCATGAGCTGCGCCGCCTGCGCCGGGCGCATCGAGCGCGTGCTGAACCGCATGCCCGGCGTCAGCGCCAGCGTCAACCTGGCGACAGAGCGCGCACACGTGGCGATCACGGGCGCGGAAACGACTGCCGGGCAGGTGGTTGCCGCAATCGAGCAGGCCGGCTTCGCCGTGCCGCTGCAGACGATCGAGATGGCGATCAGCGGCATGAGCTGTGCCGCCTGCTCGACGAGGCTGGAAAAGGTACTCAACCGCCTGCCGGGAGTCGAGGCGGCAGTCAACCTGGCGAGCGAGCGGGCAACCATCCGCTACCGCCCGGGACTCGTCGCCGCCGCCGGGCTGATCGCCAGTATCGAAGCGGCGGGGTTCCACGGCCAGCTCGCCGACGCGCAGTCACGCGCCGACGAAGTGGCGGGCCGGATTGCCGCGCAACGGCGCGAACTGCGTCGTTTCATCATCGCCGCCGGCCTCACCCTGCCACTGGCAGCGCAGATGCTGACCATGTTCCCTGGCGGCGAGCAGCCGCATGCGGATCTGCTGCCGCGCTGGCTGCAACTCGTCCTGGCGACGCCGGTGCAGTTCTGGATCGGCTGGCGGTTCTACGAGGGCGCCTGGAAGTCCCTGCGCGGCGGTGGCGGCAACATGGACGTGCTGGTCGCCCTCGGCACGTCGATGGCCTACTTTTTCAGCCTCTTCGTCACCGTATCGGGTGCGCCGGACCTGCACGTCTATTTCGAGGCGTCGGCCGCCGTGATCACCCTCGTCCTGCTCGGCAAACTGCTCGAGGCGCGCGCCAAGGCGAAAACCGGCGAAGCGATCGCGGCACTGGTGCGCCTGCAGCCGCGAACGGCGCGGGTCGAACGTGACGGCCGGCTGATCGAGCTCGACGCCTCACTGCTGATCCCGGGTGACGTTTTCATCGTCCGCCCGGGCGAGAGCATCCCGGTCGATGGCGAAGTGATCGACGGCTCGTCAAGCGTCAGCCAGGCGATGCTCACCGGCGAGAGCATGCCGGTTGCCAAGCACCGCGGCGATCGCGTCTTCGCCGCCACCGCCAACGGTGAAGGCATGCTGCGCTGCCGCGCCACCGGCGTCGGCGAGCACACGCTGCTCGCCGGAATCATCCGCCTGGTTGCCGCGGCGCAGGGCTCGAAGGCCCCGGTACAACGCCTCGCCGACCGGATATCGGCGGTTTTCGTCCCCGTCGTCTGCCTGGTCGCACTGTGCACCCTGGTCGGCTGGTGGCTCTACGACGGCATCTTCAGCACGGCCTTGATCAATGCCGTGGCGGTGCTCGTCATCGCCTGTCCCTGCGCCCTCGGCCTGGCAACACCGACGGCCATCATGGTTGGCAGCGGACGCGGTGCCGCAGCCGGCATCCTGATCAAGAACGCCGAGGCGCTCGAGCGGGCCAGCGAGATCACTGTGCTCGCGGTGGACAAGACCGGCACGCTGACCCGCGGCGAACCGGAGCTGACCGATATCATTCCCCTGGCAGCCTCGGCGGAAGAGGCACTGCAACTGGCTGCCGGCCTCGAACAGGGTTCCGAGCATCCGCTGGCGCGAGCGATCCTGCAGCGCGGACAGGCGGCCGGCGTGTGCCTGCCTGCGCTGGGGGAATTCCGCGCCATTCCCGGGCGCGGCGTCGAAGGCCGCGTTGCCGGCCGCTGGCTGCAGCTCGGAGCGCCGGCTGCCTGCGTCGACCTGGACTTGCCGCAGGCCGTGATCGAGCGGCTGCAGGACGCCGGCAAGACCGTCGTCGTCCTCAGCGAAAGGCCTGCCGAGAGCCGCGGCGCTGCCGGCGACCGCCCGTCGACGGCGCCGGTGGCGCTGGCCGTGCTGGCCATTGCCGACCCGTTGCGCGCGACTTCGCGGCAAGCGGTGGCGCGGCTAGCCGCCCTCGGCCTGCGGCTGGTGATGCTCACCGGCGACCACACTGCGACCGCGGCGGCGATCGCCAGGGCAAGTGGCATCGATGATTTCCGCGCCGGCATCCTGCCTGGCGACAAGGCGGCCGTGGTCAATGCGCTGCGACAGAAGGGCAGCGTGGTGGCGATGGTCGGCGATGGCATCAACGACGCACCGGCGCTTGCCGCTGCCGACGTCAGCTTCGCCATCGGCGCCGGTTCGGATGCAGCGATTGCGGCCGCCGATGTGACCCTCGTGCGCAGCGATCTCAATGGCATCGCCGACGCGGTCCTCCTTTCGCGTGCGACGCTGCGCAAAATCAGGCAGAATCTCTTCTGCGCCTTCGTCTACAACGTCCTCGGGATTCCCCTCGCAGCGCTGGGAATGCTCAATCCGGTGATCGCAGGCGCAGCGATGGCGCTGAGTTCGGTGTCGGTGGTTGCCAACTCGCTGCTCCTCCGGCGCTGGCGTCCGGGCGGCAAGCCGCCCGGCTGACGGCGCGGGCAGCGCGTGACCTGACTGTGGGAAGGGTTGATGGAGAGATTGCTGATCAATGTTTCCGGAATGAGTTGCCAGGGGTGCGTGAAGAGCGTCACCGCCGCCCTGGCCGCCGTTGCCGGTGTCGAAGAGGTCGACGTGTCGCTGCCGGCAGGACAGGCGGCGGTCCGCTGCGATCCGTCGCTCGTCAACCTTGCCCGGCTGACGGAAGCGATCGAGGCGGCGGGTTTCGAAGCCCGGCCGGCGATCTGAGAGGTGGTGCAGGAATCGTCGCCGCGATGCCCGGACAAGGGACGCGAGCACGACGGGACTGCTCATCTGAATCGGCGTGCGCGCCGGCAGGATTGCGCGCCGCATGCTGCGCACCACCGCAGAGGGGCCGCGCAGCGGTTGCATCAGTGACCGCGCAGTCTGCCCTGTTCGCTCCCATCCGGGTAGCATCCGGCCATTGAGCCAAGGAAGAAGATGTCCAGAAAAAAGGAAAGAAGCGTCGAGCCACAGGTCCCCGCAGCGCCTCCCGGCGAGCCCCTGCGACTGACGCAGTTCTCGCACGGCGGCGGCTGCGGCTGCAAGATCGCCCCCGGAGTACTCGAACAGATCCTCGCCCGCACCGCACCGGCCGTGGCGCCTTGGCAGCTCCTCGTCGGCATCGAAACCAGTGATGACGCTGCCGTGTACCAGCTCAACGACGAGCAGGCGGTGATCGCGACGACCGACTTCTTCATGCCGATCGTCGACGACCCCTTCGACTTCGGTTGCATCGCGGCAACCAATGCGCTGTCCGACGTCTATGCCATGGGCGGAACCCCGCTGCTGGCGCTGGCCGTCGTCGGCATGCCGGTCAACCGCTTGCCGCTGGCAACCATCCAGCGCATTCTCGAAGGCGGCGAATCGGTCTGTGCGAAGGCCGGCATCCCGATTGCCGGGGGACACACGATCGACTCGGTGGAACCGATTTATGGCCTTGTCGCCATCGGGCTCGTCCATCCGCGACACGTGCAGCGGAACTCCGGCGCACGCCCCGGTGACAAGCTGATTCTCGGCAAGGGGCTGGGCGTCGGCTTCTTCAGTGCAGCCCTGAAGAAAGGCCTCCTGTCACCGGCCTGCTATGCGGCGATGATCGCATCGACGACGCAGCTCAACACGCCCGGCCGCACCCTCGCCTGCCTCGCTGGCGTGCATGCGATGACCGATGTCACCGGCTTTGGTCTGCTCGGGCACCTGGTCGAGATCTGCAAGGCATCCGCGGTTTCTGCCGTCATCGACTACACGGCGGTACCGACCCTGCCGAACGCCGTCGACTATGCCGCCAAGGGCTGCATCACCGGCGCTTCCGGCCGCAACTGGGCGAGCTATCGCGAGTACGTCGAGCTTGACAGAAAGCTCGGCGATCTCGAACGTGACCTGCTGACCGACCCGCAGACCAGTGGCGGACTGCTCGTTGCCTGCGCGCCGGAGGTCGTCACCGAGGTCCTGGCGGTCTTTCTGCAGGAGGGCTTCGACCAGGCAACGGTGATCGGTGAGCTGGGCGAAGGCAAGCCACAGGTCGCGGTCATCAGGAGTCACTGAGGCGCCGCGCGCTGCTGCGCAGCATGCTGCGCGCCGCCCCCACCGCCCAGCGACCGGACGGGGCGCGTCGTGCGCTCACGGGCCCCCGGGCCTGCGCGCGGCGACTCCTGCGCCGGCCGTCAGTCGAGCATCAGTGATACCAGCCCGTCGGCCAGCTTCGGTTCGAACCAGGTCGATTTGGGCGGCATCACCTGCCCCATGTCGGCTACCGCCATCAGCTCCGCCATCTGCGTCGGATACATGGCGAAGGCGACCGCCATCTCGCCGCGGTCCACCCGCCGCTCCAGCTCGCCCAGGCCACGCATGCCGCCGACGAAATCGATGCGCGTATCGCGGCGCAGGTCGCTGATCCCGAGCACCGGGTCGAGAAGCTGCTCGGCAAGCACCGAGACATCGAGCCGGCGCACGGGATCGGCCAGCGGCACCAGTTCCGGTCGCACCTGCAGCCGGTACCAGCGGCCGGCGAGATACATCCCGCAAACCCCACTTGAATCGGGGCGAAGCGGACCGTCCGCCAGGCTGACGCGGTAGCGCTCGCCGACTGCCAGCAGGAAATCCGCGACGTTCAGGCCGTTCAGGTCCCTGACCACCCGGTTGTAGTCCAGGATGCGCATCTGCCGCGCCGGGAAGATCACCGCCAGGAACGATTCGGCGCCACCCTTGGCCTGCTGGCGCCGCGCAGCCGCAACGCGCGAGGCCGCTGCCGAACGGTGATGACCATCGGCGATGTAGAGTGCCGGCATCGCACCGAAGACGGCGCTGATGCGCGTCATGTCGGCATCCTCATCGATCAGCCACAGCGTATGCCGGATGCCGTCGTTCGCCGTCAGGTCGGCCACCGGCGGCTGCCCGGTCGCCATGGCCAGCAGGTTTTCGGCCTGCGGATCGTCAGGATGGGCCAGCAGGACCGGACCTGTCTGTGCATTCAGCGCCTCGATCTGGCGGACCCGGTCATCCTCCTTGTCGGGGCGGGTGAACTCGTGCCTGCGGATGCGGTTGCTGTCGTAGGCAGCGATCGAGGCTGCCGCCACCAACCCCGTCTGCACGTGCTCACCCATCTCCAGACGGTAGGCGTAATAGCATGGCCGCGGGTCGCGGCACAGGACGCCGTCGTCGATCAGCCGGCGAAAGTTCATCGCCGACCGGGCATACACCTCGGGTGCGTAGTGATCGACCTCGGGTGGCAGGTCGATCTCGGCCTTCGACACATGCAGGAACGAGAGCGGCTTGCCGGCCGCAGCCTGCCGCGCCTCGTCACTCGAGAGTACGTCGTAGGGTGGTGCAGCGACGGCTGCGGCGTTGGCGCTGCGCGGCCGCAGGCCGGCAAAGGGCCGGATGAGGCAAGAATCGAATGTCAAATGCGTCTCCCGCTCGAGCGAAGTTCTGGAAAGTGCGCCGCAGTACGGCGGCTGCCGGCGGTGCCTCGTGGTGCGCAGCCACCAGCCGCCGCCACCACCGGCGGTCGCCGGCGGCGAACAGTCGTGTGGACAGAGGTCGCTGCAGCGGCCAGACGAAGCACCTCAAATGCTTCGGTAGAGCGCCTCATAGCGCAACGCGGAGTCGGCCCACGAGAAGTCCTGCGCCATCCCGCGCTTCTGCAACTGCTGCCACGCTGCCGCATTGCGCATCAACGTCAGTGCGTCGCCAATCCGACGGGCAAGGACGCGGCTGCTGGCATCGTCGAAGACGAAGCCGTTCGCCGTCCCGGCCCGGAGATGGTCGGGCGTGGCGTCGATGACCGTGTCGGCCAGACCACCAACCCGTCGCACCAGCGGAATCGTACCGTAGCGCAGGGCATAGAGCTGCGTCAGACCACAAGGTTCAAAGCGCGATGGAACGAGCAGGATGTCGGCGCCGGCCATGATGCGGTGCGACAGGGCATCGTCAAAACCGAGGTAGACCGAGACCGAGCCCGGGTGCGCCCTCGCCGCCGAACGGAAAGCGCTTTCGATCTCGGCTTCACCACTGCCGATGACCACCAGCTGGCCGCCCGCCGCCAAGACATCCGGCAGCGCACCGAGAACGAGGTCGATCCCCTTCTGCGAGGTCAGGCGGCTGACCACCGCGAGCAGGGGCGCCTTGCTCCTGAGCGCGAAGCCGAGTTCCGCCTGCAGCTTGAGCTTGCAGATCCGCTTCCCACGCAGCTTGTCGGCAGTATAGTTGTGCGCCAGCGCGCGGTCACTGCCCGGATCCCAAACCGAATAGTCGACACCGTTGAGGATTCCCGACAGATTGCCGCCACGGTCGCGCAACAGTCCGTCGAGTCCCCAGCCGAACTCCGGCGTACAGATCTCCCGCGCATAGGTCGGACTGACGGCATTGACGCGCGCGGCATGAAACAGCGCCGCCTTCATGAACGACAGATGGCCATGGAACTCGAGCGCGCTCTGATCCGCACCCGAGATCATCAACCCGAGATCGTTGTGGTGATCGAGCGGGAACAGACCACGGAAGGCAAGGTTGTGGATCGTGAACACGGTGGCCGTATTCAGCGCCGGATTCTGCGCGA
Source organism: Candidatus Accumulibacter conexus (assembly GCA_017592775.1). GTDB lineage: Bacteria > Pseudomonadota > Gammaproteobacteria > Burkholderiales > Rhodocyclaceae > Accumulibacter > Accumulibacter conexus. Next base: position 66,022 of record JAGFNJ010000005.1, read on the forward strand.
TGTAGGCCGGCGCCAGACCAGCGTGCCAGTCATGCGCATGCACGACCTCCGGCTGCCAATTGCGGTCGAGTTCGCCGCCGGCCAAATGGGCGGCAATCCAGCCCAGCAGGGCGTAGCGCCGATGATTGTCCCGCCAGTCGCGGCCATCGGGACCGAGATACGGGTTGCCGTCCCGCCGGTAGAGGAAGGGCGCATCGATGACGTAGGCCAACAGCCCGCTGTCCGGCAGGCGGCCAAGGCGCAGCGTCACCACCGCTGCGCCGAAGACCGGGCCAAGGCGGATGACCCGCTTCGCGTCGACAACTCCGTTGAGGATCGCCGGCATCCCCGGCAGCAGGACGCGAACATCGAGCCCGCGGGCGGCGAGCGCCGCCGGCAGAGCCGCCACGACGTCCGCCAGGCCCCCAGTCTTGACCAGCGGATAGATCTCCGCAGCTACGTGCAGGACGCGCAAGCTTCCCCTCCCCCTCCCGCTGCAGGCGTCAACCCAGCCGCTCGAGCATCTTGCGCGTCACCAGACTGATGCCGCCCTCGGTGCGACGGAAGCGACGGGCATCCTCCTCCGGATCCTCGCCGATCACCATTCCCGCCGGGATGCTGCAGCCGGCATCGACGACGCAGTGACTGAGGCGTGCCCGGGTGCCAACGGTCGTGTCGGGCAGCAGCACCGACAGATTGACACGCGCGTAGGAATGGACGCGACAGCCCGAGAAGAGCAGCGAACGATTGACTTCGCCGGAGACGATCGAGCCACTGGAGACGGTCGACTCGACCGCGGTGCCGCGGCGATCCATGTGGTTGTGTACGAACTTCGCCGGTGGCAGTTGCTGCTGGTAGGTCCACACCGGCCAGTTGCGGTCGTACAGATTGAGCGATGGCACGGTGGCGGTGAGGTCGATGTTGGCATCCCAATAGGCATCGATGGTACCCACATCGCGCCAGTAGTGCTCGCGTCGCACATCGTCGGCGGCGATGACACAACTGCGCGAGAACGGATGCGCCGCGGCAACGCGATTCATCACCGCGCGTGGAATGATGTCCTTGCCGAAGTCGTGGCTTGAACTGGGGTCATTGAGGTCACGTTCGAGTTCGTCATAGAGGTACTTGGCGTTGAAGACATAGACGCCCATGCTGCACAGGGACATGTCGGGATTGCCCGCCATCGCCGGCGGATCGTCCGGCTTCTCGATGAAGTCGGTGATGATCCCCCTGTCGTCGACGTCCATGACGCCGAAGCCGCTGGCATCGCGCCGTGGCACCTCGATGCAGGCAATCGTGCACTCGGCCCCGCTCTCGACGTGGTCGACGAGCATCATGGCATAGTTCATCTTGTACACATGGTCGCCGGCAAGGATCACGACGTACTCGGGTGATGGCCGGTAGGTCTCGAGGATGTCGATGTTCTGGTAGACGGCATCGGCCGTCCCCCGGTACCACGACTCCTCGTCCACACGCTGCTGTGCGGGCAGCAGGTCGACGAACTCGTTGACCTCGCCATGCAGGAAGTTCCAGCCCCGCTGCAGGTGACGCAACAGACTGTGTGACTTGTACTGCGTCACCACCCCGATGCGCCGGAACTGCGCATTGACGCAGTTCGACAGCGCGAAATCGATGATGCGGAACTTGCCGCCGAAATGGACCGCCGGCTTTGCCCGGCGATCCGTCAGTTCATGCAGCCGGCTGCCGCGTCCGCCGGCCAGTACCAGGGCGATCGCCCTGCGCGGCAATTGGAATGTCTTCCTGTCAACCATCTTCGTATCCCCAGTTTGACTCGATTCATCGCATCCGGCGGGAACGTCGGATGCCACCCTGCCCTAACTGATCACGTCCGCTTTCTGTCTGCCGGTGATGGCGGTGATCTGAGCGACCGCATCGGCAAGCCGGATCAGCGGCGCCAGTGCCTCCTGCGTCGGCACCTCGTGCTGGTCTGGGTCGGCGACGAAACGCTCGAGATAGACGCGCAGCGTCGCACCCTCGGTGCCGGTGCCCGACAACCGGAAGACGACCCGCGAACCGTCGTCGAGCATGACCCGCACCCCCTGACGCTCGGAACGCGAACCATCGACCGGATCAGTATAGGAAAAATCATCGGCGGCAGCGATGCGCAGGCCGCAGGACTCCGAGCCCGCGAGTTGCGGCAGGCGCGCGCGCAGTTCGTCCATCAGACGATCGGCGCGGTCGGTCTCGATCGCTTCGTAGTCATGCCGCGAATAGACGTTGCGCCCGAAACGCCGCCAGTGTTCGCGGACGATCACGTCGGCCGAGGTCGCGCGCACCGCCAGGATGTTGAGCCAGTAGAGAACCGCCCACAGGCCGTCCTTCTCGCGCACGTGGTTGGAACCAGTGCCGGCGCTCTCCTCGCCACACAACGTCGCCTTGCCGGCATCGAGCAGGGAACCGAAATACTTCCAGCCGGTTGGCGTTTCGTAACATGGAATTCCGAGCGCCCTGGCGACGCGGTCGACCGCGCAACTGGTCGGCATCGACCGGGCGACGCCTGCCAGGCCGCCGGCGTAGGCCGGCACCAGAGCGTGGTTGGCGGCGAGCACGGCGAGACTGTCGCTCGGACTGACGACGAAGTTCGGCCCGACGATCATGTTGCGGTCGCCGTCACCATCCGATGCGGCGCCGAACGACAGGCCCGAAGCGGGGTCTGCCAGCGCCGCAACGAGGTCGGCGGCCCACACCGGGTTGGGATCCGGGTGGCCACCGGCGAAGTCCGGCAGCGGGATACCGTTGACGACGGTGCCTGCCGGAGCCCCCAGGCGATTCTCGAGGATCGCCCGGGCATAGGGACCGGTGACCGCGTGCATGGCGTCGAAACGCATGCGGAAGTCGGGACGGGCGAGCAGCGCCGCAATGCGATCGAAATCGAACAGCGACTCGAGCAGTTCGGCATAGTCGGCCACCGGATCGATGACGCTGACCCGCATGTCGCCGATGCGCGAATCACCGATGCGGCTCAAATCGACAGCCGGCGACTCGACCGTGCGATAGGCACCGATCTCCTGTGTCCGCCGATGGACGGCATCGGTGAATGCTTCGTTGGCCGGCCCGCCATTGCCGAGGTTGTACTTGATGCCGAAATCGCCCTCGGGGCCACCCTCGTTGTGGCTGGCCGAGAGGATGATGCCACCGAATGCCTGCCACTTGCGGATCACGGCGCTGGCTGCGGGCGTGGACAGAATGCCGTCACGACCCACCAGCACGCGGCCGAAACCGGCCGCCGCAGCCATCCGCAGGATCGTCTGGATCGCCACGTCATTGTAGTAGCGACCGTCGCCGCCGAGTACCAGCGTCTGTCCCTCCTGTCCCGACAGCGTGTCGAAGATGGCCTGGACGAAGTTCTCGAGATAGCGCGCCTGACTGAAGACCTTCACCTTTTTCCGCAACCCCGACGTTCCCGGTTTCTGGCCGGCAAACGGCGTGGTCGGAACACTGATCACCTGCATAGTCATTTCATGCCTCGTCACAAATTGAACGCCTGAATCAATACCGTCAAGGTCGCCGGCACCCCCAGCTCAGCCGATGTGCTGCCTGGTGAACGCCAGCAGTGCCTGCGTCGAGGCATCCAGCGGTGCGGCCAGCGCCGGGTTGCCGATCGCCGGCAGGATGCTGTTGGCCACTGCCTTGCCGAGCTCGACACCCCATTGGTCGAACGAGTTGAGTCCCCAGATGACACCCTGGACGAAAACCTTGTGCTCGTACAGGGCGATCAGCGCCCCCAGCGTCTGCGGTTCGAGCCGCGTCAGCAGCAGCGTCGATGACGGCTGATTGCCCGGAAACACCTTCTGCGGCAGCAGCGCCTCGAGCGCTGCCGGAGACATCGTTCCCGCGAGTTCGCTGCGCGCCTCGGCAGCCGTCTTGCCGAAGGCCAGCGCCGCACTCTGCGCGAAGCAGTTGGCGAGCAGCGCTTCCTGGTGTCCGGGCAGCGGATAGTCGGCGCGAACGGCAGCGATGAAATCGCAGGGGATGAGCCGTCCGCCCTGGTGCAGCAACTGGAAGAAGGCGTGCTGGCCATTGTTGCCCAGCTCGCCCCAGACGATCGGATTCGAGGCACAGGCCAGCGGCTGCCCATCGCTGCCGACCGCCTTGCCGTTGCTCTCCATTTCAAGCTGCTGCAGGAAGGACGGGAAATACTTCAGCGATTCGTTGTAAGGCAGCACGGCATTGCTCGTCGCGCCCAGGAAGTTGGTGTTCCAGATGCCGATCAGCGCCATCACCACCGGCAGATTGCGCTCGTAGGGCGTGCTGCGGAAATGCTCGTCCATCCGCTCGGCACCCGCCAGCAGTTCGGCAAAGGCCTGCGGTCCAATGGCGATCATCAGTGCCAGGCCGACCGCCGACCACAGTGAGAAACGCCCGCCGACCCAATCCCAGAGCGGGAACACGGCGTCCTCCCTGATGCCGAACTGGACCGCCCGCTCCGGCTTCGCAGTCAGGGCAGCGAAGTGGCTGGACACTGCAGCGGCATCGCCCAGCTTCGCCAGCAGCCAGTCGCGTGCCGTCTGGGCATTGAGCATCGTCTCCTGGGTGGTGAAGGTCTTGCTCGCGACCAGGAACAGCGTCGTCTGCGGGTCGAGCGTCTGCAACAGCGGTGCCAGCTGCGCGCTGTCGAGGTTCGAAACGTAATGCACATCGACGGTCGGGTGCGACACCGAACGCAAGGCGTAAGCGAGCATCTTCGGGCCGAGGTCGGAACCGCCGATGCCGATGTTGACCACGCTGCGGATTGGCAGGCCGGTGAAGCCGAGCGCCTTACCGGAACGGATGCCGTCGGCAAACGCGGCCATCCGCTGCCGCGTCGCCAGGACATCGGGCATGACGTCGAGACTGGCCGTGGGGAACGGGCTCGCAGAGCGGCGCAGGGCGACGTGCAGCACCGAGCGGCCCTCGCTGGCGTTGATCTGCTCACCGCTGAACATGCGTTCGGTCCATTGCTCGAGCTGCGCCGCCCGGGCCAGTTCGGCCAGCAGCGGCAGGCTCGCCGGATCGATGCGCTGCTTCGAGAAGTCGTAGAGGATGCCGTCGAAGCTCAGTGAGAGGGATGCTACGCGGCCTGGATCGCGAGCAAAGAGTTCCCTGAGGTGCACCGGCGAAAGCGATTGCCGATGCGCTTCAATAGCCTTCCAGGCGGCTGAGGTGGTGATGTTCATGATTGATGAGGGTCATTGATGAATGATCAGGCCGTCTGCTGACGACCCATGGGAAGAGGTTTTCGATGCAATCCAAAGGGATATTCCGTATTGGTTGTCAGCTTGCCAGAATGCGTCGCAGAACGCAAAAAAGAATGGCAACCGGCCCCCCGCAACAGGCCATTTCCGAGTATTTTTCTTGGTTATATTTCTCCGCTGCCGATCATCACCGGAAACTCCTGTCGCTGCGTCGATGGTCCGAAAGTCGTGCGCTACCAGAGTCGACTGACAGGCAAACTCAACTGCTGTTGGCCGGTCGCAGACCGTCGCCGGATTTCGCCCGGGAATTCTTCACGCTGACTGCGAAAGGCCGGTCTTCGACGGCGATATGGCGCTCGAACCAGTACTCGGCATAGCGCAGGAAGGAATGAACGTCGCGCGCGCCGTTGCGCACCTCGGCGAAGGCCTTCTGCAAGGCATGCAGGTTGTCGCGATGGACGGTTGCGTGCCCGGCGAAGTCAACGCCGACCGCTTTCGCGATGCGCTCTTCGCTGGCGAAGTGGTATTCGAGATAATCGAGCAGAATTTCGAACTCGGCAAAGGAAACGGGCCCGCTGCCGAAACAGGCTGCCTTCAACGACTCGATACGGCGAAAGATTTCTTCGTGTTGTGCATCAATTTCGGGCAGATCGATCAGCAATGCTTCCGGCAGCAGTCCGGCAAGGTTGATCTCCACAGCGATTCTCTCCTGGGAAACGGTCGATTTCGCAAGTCCACACAGTATAAAAAGGGAGCTCGCAAAATTCCAGTAAAATCAGCCCGAATTCAGGCGAAGACGCCGTGCAGGAACCAGCCCGCCTGGCTGCGGAAAACCCACAGCCATTCGTCACGCCGGGAAATGGCGACAAAGTAGTCGCGGCAGACATCGCCGAGCGCATCCGGCTCCGCCGCATCCCACCAGCCACTCTCGATTCGCTCGGGGCCGGCAAGCAGGCGCAGCGGACCGCCGCACTGCGGCCGCCCAGCCAGCTCGCGCAGGGCCTGTGGTTGCGCCAGCAGGCACAGCGGACGCGGACCGACGGCGGAACTCCGCAGGGCTGGGACAAGAAGCTGGCTGAGCGGCGGTTTCTCTCCTGCCAGCGACGCCGGCACGACCCGCCGCCAGGCGTTTTCCGGCCGATGCTCGGCGACTGCCGACAGCGCATGCACGCCATCGTCGCCCAGGCGTGCCTGCAGCCGTTCGAGCAGTCCTGCCATCGATTCGTCGCCGGCACCCTCGCCACGCTCGGCGAACAGGCTGCGCGAATGACCGACGAGTGCTGCTGGTGCCTCGGCCCGCAAGCCGATGCACTCGACCGCGGCCGGCAGATGCAGACGCTGCAGCCGCTCGCCGAGCACACGGCCCATCCGCCCGGCGTCACGCGTGGCGCCGGAAAAACCCAGGGCAAGCACGGTCGCCGGCCGCTGCGTCGCGCCGCGTTCGTGCTCGAACTCGAAAACGCATTCGCTGATTCCACCACCCCGTGCGGCAAGCCAGCCAGACAAGGCATCGATCAGGCGACGTGCAGCAAAACAAAGCGCCGACGCCTGCTCGACGCGCATCGGCAACTCCAGCCGTTCGGCAAAAAGCTCCGGAAAGACGAAACGCTGCCTGGGATCCGGCAACTCACCCAGCGCCCGCGCCAGATCGGCCACCAGGCCGGCACCCAGCCGCCGCGCCAGACCGGCGCGCGGCAAGCGCAACAGGTCGGCAAGCGAACGCGCGCCGAAACTGGCGAGACGGGCCTCATCCCCTGGTGCAAGGGCGAGCACCGACAGCGGCAGACTGCCGAGACGATGCGGCAGTTCGCCGAGCGTGCAGCAGGCGCGGTCGTCACCGCCGATCGCCAGCCACTGTGCGGCCAATGGTGTCGGCGCCAGGGCTGCCCGCGGCAGGTGACCCTGCTCGGCACAGCCGGCGACGACGCCCTCGAACAGCTTTGCGGCGCCACCGAACAGGCGCAGTGAGGCGGCCACTTCGAGCAACAGCATCGACTGCGCCAGGCAGCAGACCTCGGAGGTGAAACTGCCGGCCCAGCAGGCGAGCCGCTTCAAGGCTGCCTGCTCACGCTCGACAGCGCGCTCCCGAACCACCAGATCAGGCAGCAACGCCCGTGCTTCAGCCAGCCGCCTGCCGGCCACCACACCTGCCGACACCGCCGCGCGGTCAGCAACGACGACCCGCTCGTGGTCGACGATGGCGCTAGGCGATGGCAGGTCGGGAAAGACTTCGAGCGGCAGGCAAGGCAGATACAGGGCGAGCCAGAGCATGACGCAAGCGCAGCGGGCGTTGCACGGCGATGGGCAGAGGCAGCGGTTGTGCGCTGCCACGGCGCTTGAGCAGGTGAACGATGAGCTGCTCACCCTCGGCTTCGAGAGCCAGCCGCAGCGGTGCCGGCGAAGGCTGGCTGGCACAGGCTGCCGGACGAAAGACGAAGAGCAGAGCCTGGCTCGCCTCGGCGGCCAGTTGCAGGCGACGCAACGAGGCGGCTTGGACCTCCGGCAGCCAGACGACGATGGCACCAACGCCATCGGCAGCCAGCGAGCGTTCGCAGGCCCAGGCGGCATCGCGGCCGGGAGCGCTGGCAACCAGCAGGCGCGAGAGATCGACTCCTCCCGCCTGCAATGCCGGGGCATACAGCAGATATGGCGGGGCAATGCAGACCAGCCAGGCCAGTTCGTCACGCGAGAGCCGGGCCAGCGCCGGCAGCAGCAGGCTCAGCTCGCCGACGCCGCGACGCAGCGGCAGGAGTTCGGTCAAACCGCCACGCGGCCAGCCGCCACCGGGCAACTCGCGGTCGAGATCGGCGAAGCCCGTCGGCACGCCGGGCAGCGCTGCCCTGGCAAGCGTATCGCCCCGCCAGACATCGGGACGTTCGAGGATCTGCGCCAGCGTGGTGGATGACGACATGGTCAAATCCGGTTGGCAAGCACTGTTCAGATCGTCTCGCCGCTGCGGATCAAGCCGACAGCGATGCCTTCGATGACCAGTGACCGCCGCTCGGGATCGACGACGATCGGCGCGAAATCGGGATTCTCGGCAATCAGCTCGACGACACCGTCACGCCGCCGGAAGCGCTTGACCGTCACCTCGTCATCGAGCCGGGCAACGACGATCTGGCCGTTGCGCGCCTCGCCGCTGCGGTGCACGGCAAGCAGGTCACCATCGAAAATGCCGGCATCGATCATCGACAGGCCACGCACCCGCAGGAGGAAATCGGCGCGCGGCGAGAACAGGCCGGCATCGAGCGTGTAACGGCGCTGCACGTTCTCCACGGCGAGGATCGGGCTACCGGCGGCGACACTGCCGACCAACGGCAGGCCGAGCTGTTCGACCAGGCGGATGCCGCGCGCCGATCCCGGCTCGAGGGTGATCAGACCCTTTCTCGCAAGTGCCCGCAGATGCTCCTCGGCCGCGTTGTGCGAGGCGAAACCAAAGGCCGTGGCGATCTCCGCCCGTGTCGGCGGCGCGCCGAGGCTTTCCAGCGTGTTGCGAATGAATTCGAGTATTTCCTGTTGCCGCGTTGTAATCCTGAGCATGACCGGCACCCTCCGTTGGCGTGACTGTATTTTTGTACAGCAAGAGGAAAAAAGCAAGCGTGACGGCAGGACGAAGGGATGCAGCCTGGCGCTTGACCCGGGCTCCCCTTTGTTACCACAATCGCCTCCTCCACTCCCGCCCTCCGAGGCCCGCCATGATCGACCAGCCTGTCGAAGACTTCAGCCTGCCCGCCAGCGGCGGCCGGACCTTCAGCCTTTCCGCCTGCCGCGGCAGCACCGTGGTCCTCTACTTCTACCCCAAGGACAGCACTCCCGGCTGTACCAGCGAGGCGCGGGACTTTCGTGACCTGCACCCGCAGTTCGTCGCCGCCGGCGCGATCATCGCCGGTGTGTCGCGCGACGGCCTCAGGTCGCACGACAACTTCACGGCGAAACAGGAACTGCCTTTCGCCCTCATCAGCGACAGCGACGAGGTGCTGTGCAACCGCTTCGCGGTGATCCGGATGAAGTCGATGTACGGCAAGCAGGTGCGCGGCATAGAGCGCAGCACCTTCGTCATTGATGGCAACGGAGTCCTGCGGCGCGAGTGGCGCGGCGTCCGGGTGGCCGGGCACGCGCAGGAAGTGCTCGACTTCGTCAGCCACCTCTGAAGCGCCAGACCAGCGCTGCGATCACTCCGGAAGAGGTTCCCGACATGCTCCACAGGAACGCCGTCGACAGCAGTCCCGTGACTGCGGCAGCGAGGAAGCTCTTCGTCCTCGACACCAATGTGCTGATGCACGACCCAACCTGTCTGTACCGCTTCCAGGAGCATGACCTGTTTCTGCCGATCATGACCCTCGAGGAACTCGACAGCCACAAGAAGGGAATGTCGGAGATCGCCCGCAATGCACGCCAGGTGACGCGCACGCTCGACGAAATCGTCAACGGTACGGCCGCCGCGATCGAACTGGGCATCGCTCTCGACGGTGCTTCGCGGCAGTTGGCCAGTGGCCGCCTCTTCCTGCAGACGGAAGCGATCACCGGCGAACTGCCGGCGGGACTGCCGACAGCGAAGGCCGACAACCAGATCCTGGCCGTCGTCATCCACCTCCAGAAGCGCCATCCCGAACGACCGGTGATCCTCGTCTCCAAGGACATCAACATGCGCATCAAGGCGCGGACGCTGGGATTGCAGGCGCAGGACTACTTCAACGACAAGGTGCTCGAAGACACCGACCTGCTGTACACCGGCACGCGCGAACTGCCGGCAGACTTCTGGGACGAGCACGGCCAGGACATGGTGTCGCGCAGCCGGGACGGGCGGACGCGGTACCGCATCAGTGGTCCGCTGTGCCCGCAGTTTCTGGTCAACCAGTTCCTGTACCAGGAAGGCGAACGCCCGCTGCAGGCGATCGTCCGCTCGCTCGCCGGGACGACCGCCGAACTCGAGACGCTGATCGACTACAGCCATGCCAGAAACAGCGTCTGGGGAATCACGGCGCGCAATCGCGAGCAGAACTTCGCCCTCAATGCGCTGATGAACCCGGACGTGGATTTCGTCACCCTGCTCGGCCAGGCCGGCACCGGCAAGACGCTGCTGACGCTGGCGGCCGGTCTGACGCAGGTGCTCGACGACAAGCGCTACGGTGAAATCATCGTCACCCGCGTGACGGTGCCGGTCGGCGAGGACATCGGTTTCCTGCCGGGCACCGAGGAAGAGAAGATGGGACCGTGGATGGGCGCCCTCGAGGACAATCTCGAGGTGCTCAACCGGGGCGACGAACAGGCCGGCGACTGGGGCCGGGCAGCCACCCGCGACCTGATCCGCCACCGCATCCGGATCAAGTCGCTCAACTTCATGCGCGGCCGCACCTTCCTCAACCGGTACCTGATCATCGACGAAGCGCAGAACCTGACGCCGAAGCAGATGAAGACACTGATCACCCGTGCCGGCCCTGGAACCAAGGTGATCTGCCTCGGCAACATCGCGCAGATCGACACGCCATACCTCAGCGAAGGCAGTTCCGGCCTGAGCTACGTCGTCGACCGGTTCAAGGGCTGGCAACATGCCGGCCACGTCACCCTGCAGCGCGGCGAGCGGTCGCGTCTCGCCGATTACGCGGGTGAAGTGCTATAATCGCCGGCGAATCGGGCCGTGTCTCATGACACGGCCCAGCCGTTTGTGGCCACCGATCGCTGCCGCCGGGTGCTGCCGGCAGCGGTCCGGCGCCTGCCGGAGAGTCGATTGAAACGACGCGATTTCCTTGCTGCTTCCGCGCTGATTGCACTGCTGGCGCCGGCGCCGGCGCTGGCCGCCAAGAAGAAGGAAAAGAGCAGCAAGCCGGGCGGCAGCAAACCGGCGAGTGGGTCGACCGGCCGCAGCAGGCGCGAGGCGAGAACGGACAACCGGAGTCGCGCGCGCGGCAGACAGACCTACCGCCCGGTCACCGAACAGCCGGCCGCCGCCCCGGCGGCCGTTGCCAGCTCGCCGGCGACGACCAACGAGCAGACCTACAACGCCATCGCACTGCCGGACGAGCCGCAGCCGCAGTGGCGAACCTACGACGTCACCTCGCTGATCACGCTCAACCACGTCAAGGGCAAGCTGCGCCTCTGGCTGCCGCTGGCACAATACCGCGACAACCCCTGGCAGCGGGCACTGGGGCATGACTGGCGGGGCAACTTCGACAGTGCAGGCGTCTACCGCGACCCGGTGGCCGATCTGGAAGTCTTCTACGCCGACTGGAACCATGTTGCCGCGACACCGAAGCTGCAGCTGGTCAGTCAGGTGGCCAAGCGGGACCGGAACTTCGACATCACCCGCCGCGGCGGCGTCGCCGAGCGCGGCGAGGTGTTGCGCCGCTGCCTGCAGTCGAGCAACCTGGTACCGACCGACGGACTCGTACGGCGTACCGCCGAGACGGCAGTGGGTCGAATCAAGGATCCGGTGGCCCAGGGCAAGGCGATCTACGACTGGGTGATCGAGAACACCACCTACGACCCGGTGCCGGCCGGCATCGGCCGCGGCGACGTCGAGGCGATGCTCGACAGCGGGCGGCTGAGTGGCGGCAGTGCCGACATCGCCCTGCTCTTCGTTGCCCTGTGCCGTTCGATCGGCATCCCGGCGCGGCCGGTCTTCGGGCTGCGCATCGACGGTTCGCGACTCTTTTCCGGGCTGGGCGCAACCGGCAACCTCGGTACCGGACAGCACTGCCGCGCCGAGTTCTACACCCCGGGTTATGGCTGGATCCCGGTCGACCCTGGTGATGTGCGCAAAGCCATCCGCGACGAGAACCTGGGCTACAGCGACCCGAAGCTGCTCGTCCTGCGCAAGCTGCTGTTCGGTTTCTGGGAGAGGAACTGGCTGGCGCTCAATACCGCGCAGGATGTCCAACTGCAGGGCGCCAGCGGCGGTCCCCTGCCCTTCCTGGTGCTGCCGCAGATCGAGGCGGGCGGCCAGCGCTTCGACAGCAGCGACAGCCAGCGCTGCAGCTACACGGTCACCTCCAACCGCGTCGACGGCTGATGTGACGTTAGCGCTGCCGACGCTCAGTACGATCCCGGGCTGGCAAAGCTCTCGAAACGCGTGTACTCGCCGAGGAAGGTCAGGCGCACGGTGCCGATCGGACCGTTGCGCTGCTTGCCGATGATGATCTCGGCGACGCCCTTTTCCGGTGTGTCCGGGTTGTAGACCTCGTCGCGGTAGATGAACATGATCACGTCGGCATCCTGCTCGATGGCTCCCGATTCGCGCAGGTCGGACATCACCGGACGCTTGTTCGGCCGCTGTTCGAGCGAGCGATTGAGCTGCGACAGCGCCATCAGCGGCACGCCGAGTTCCTTCGCCAGACCCTTCAGCGAGCGCGAGATCTCGGAGATCTCGGTCGCCCGGTTCTCGCCATGCGAGGTCGCCGACATCAACTGCAGGTAGTCGATGACGATCAGCCCGAGCTGTCCGCACTGCCGGTAAAGGCGGCGGGCACGCGCCCGCAGGTCGATCGGATTCAGCGCCGGTGTCTCGTCGATGTAGATCGGCGCCTCGTGCATGCGGCCGAGGGCAAAGGACAGGCGCGACCATTCATCGTCGTTCAGGCGCCCGGTACGGACGCGGTGCGCGTCGAGACGACCGACCGAGCAGAGCATGCGCATCGCCAGTTGGGTGCCGCCCATCTCCATCGAGAAAATGGCCACCGGCAGCCCGACCTCGAGCGCCACATGCTCGGCAATGTTCATCGCGAACGAGGTCTTGCCCATCGACGGCCGGCCGGCGACGATCAGCAGATCGCCGCTCTGCAGGCCGGAGGTCTTGCCGTCGAGGTCGTGGTAACCGGTGGGCACACCGGTGATGTCGGACGGGTTGTCGCGATCGTGCAGTTCCTGGATCCGCTCGACGACCTGCGTCAGCAGAGGATTGATATGGACGAAGCCGGTCTGGTGGCGAAAGCCGCCCTCGGCGATGGCAAACACCTTCGCCTCGGCTTCGTCGAGCAGTGTTTTCGCGTCGCGGCCGAGCGGGTTGAGCGCGCTGCCGGCAATCTCGTCGCCGGCGGTGACCAGTTGGCGCAGGATCGCGCGCTCGCGGACGATCTCGGCATAGCGGCGGATGTTTGCCGCCGACGGCGTGTTCGCCGCCAGTTCGCCGAGGTAGGCCAGGCCACCGGTCGCCTTGCCCTCGCCGGCCAGATCGAGGCTCTCGGCGACCGTTACCGCGTCGGCCGGCTTGCCACCTTCGAGCAGCTTGCGCATCTGGCGATAGATACGCCGGTGCTCGTCGCGGTAGAAATCGCCTTCGCCAACCAGGTCAGCGATGCGGTCGAAGGCCGCGTTGTCGAGCAACAGGCCGCCGAGGACCGATTGCTCGGCTTCCAGCGAATGGGGCGGCACACGCAGCTCGGACAGCACGGAGTCGGGCTGCGGGCCGCTCCCCCGCCGCGGGTTGCGCCCGGCCGGGCGGCGTTGCCCATCATCGGGGCTGATTGGGTCGGACGAACTGGCCATCGGGAATCCGCAACGAAAGGAAGGAGCAGGGCCACCAGTCTAGCGCGCTGGCGTGCGATCCAGTGCCCAAAAGCAGAAGAGCCTTGCCATCAGGCAAGGCTCCTTGTCGACCAGAGGCAACCCAGCCTGCCGGACTGCCCTAGATCTTCGCCTGTTCGATGACCACGGCGACCGTGATCGTCGCCAGAACGTCGCCATGCAGCGCCACTTCCAGTTGTGTCTCGCCAATCGTCTTCAGTGGTCCGCCAGGCATGCGCACGGCCGACTTCTCGATGTCGAAGCCCTGTGCGCGCAGGCCGTCGGCAACGTCGAAATTGGTCACTGAACCAAACAGGCGACCATCGACACCAGCCTTGCGCGCGATGCGCACGACGACACCCGCCAGTTTCTCGGCATAGGCCTGCGCATCGGCCAGCTTCGCCGCCGCCGCCTGCTCGAGTTCGGCCCGCTTCGCTTCGAACTCCTGCAGCGCCGCCGGCGTCGCGCGCCTGGCCTTGCCGGTCGGGATCAGGAAGTTGCGCGCGTAGCCGTCCTTCACCTTGAGCAGGTCACCGAGATTGCCGAGGTTGGCGACCTTCTCCATCAGAATGATTTGCATCGTCGTCTCCTCGCTTACTGGTGATTGTCGGTGTAGGGCAACAGCGCGAGGAAACGCGCGCGCTTGATCGCCACCGACAGCATCCGCTGATAGCCCGCCTTGGTGCCCGTCAGGCGGGCCGGCATGATCTTGGCGTTCTCGGCGATGTACTCCTTGAACAGATCGACATCCTTGTAGTCGATCTCTTCCATCTTCTCGGCAGTGAAGCGGCAGAACTTGCGCCGCTTGAAGAGACCACTACCCCGCTTCTTGACGTTCTTGTCATCCTTCTTCTTGAAGAACCTTGGCATCTTGATTTCCTTCGACAAATTCGATCTTGGTTACATGCAGTCGCGGCTGCCTGCTGTGGCGGCTGCGCGCGGCGAGAAATCCGCTCAGCTGCAGCCGTGTCCCGGGACTCGCCGCCTGCAGCCAGTGTGCCGTATCGCCGAGGGCGATCGCCGGCACCTCACATTCGACGCGGCGGTTGCTGCCTGCCTCGAGCTGCTCCGACTGGTGACCGATCAGGCACTCCGTGACCGGCACTCCGGCCGGGGTGAAACGCAGCGCCTTGCGCTCGATCAGGACTCCGCTGAGCTCGACACGGTTCAGCAGCGCCGCCGACTCAGGCTGCTGGCTGCTCGCCGGCGGCAGCCGGGTCACGGACTTCCAGCAGCGACTTGGACTTCTCATCCTTCATCATCGGCGACGGCGCAGTGACCGCGCGCTTGGCCTTGATCGTCAGATGACGAAGAATCGCATCGTTGAACTTGAAGCCGTGCTCCAGTTCGGTCAGCGTCGCGCTGTCGCACTCGATGTTCAGCAGCAGGTAGTGGGCCTTGTGCAGCTTCTGGATCGGATAGGCGAGCTGGCGGCGACCCCAGTCCTCGAGGCGGTGGATCTGTCCGCCACGCGAGGCGATGAGCCCCTTGTAGCGCTCGACCATCGCCGGCACCTGCTCACTCTGGTCGGGATGGATGATCAGGACGATTTCGTAATGGCGCATGAACACTCCTTGTGGCTGAAGCCCCCCGCCATGCGAGCGGTGGAGCAAGGTGAAAAGCCGGCGATTATAGCGCTGCTGCGGCTTCACGGGCAATCACTTCCGCGCATTCGCGGTCTCGCCACCCCTGTTGTCGAAGGCTTGCAGGCGAAGCCACCCTTTCTGGCTGCCAGCATTCACGTTCCCGGCTGCCGGCTCGCGGGGGGCAGCATCGGGGCATGCGATCCTAAGCCAGCCTCGCCTCCAGCTTGCGCAGCGATGCGCGAACGGTGGCAGCCCTCGCGTCCCCAACCTCGTCGAGTTTGTCGCAGATCGCCCGCAGAACCTCGAGCGTCGCGTTCGGCGCACTGCTGCCAGCCTTGTCGACGAAGGCGCGGTAGGCTCGCTCGGCGCCCGGTACGTCCACTCCAAGCAATGCGCGGCAGTCGCCGAGGTCGGCCCACGCCCAGCCGCTGTCGCTGAGTTCCTGCTGTTCCGCCAAGTGCTTGGTGAGCAGCTTTTCCAGCGTTTCGATGTCCGTGGCAAGGTCGTCGAGGGAGCTCGCGCCCGAGAGCAGGGCCAACTTCACGGCGTTGACCCGATTGTACGTGCTCTGGTGAACGAAGCTCTCCTCCAACTCCGCGCCCTTGCGGTAGCTGTCGAGAGCGGCACGCGAATCGCCAAGGCGACGCAACATTCCCCCGCGACTGCCGTAGGCTTCGACGAGTTCGCGCGCGATCGCGGCCACCTCCGGGGTCGGATCCCCGGCGGGCACACGCTGCTCGCGGGGCCACTCGGGAAGGGCAAGCAGGAACCTGATGATCTCGTCCAATACACCCGCGCCGGCACGGAATTCGGCCACCGCTCTGCTCGCGTCGCCTGCCCTGCCAAACGCCTCGCCGCGCTTGCGCAGGAGCTTCGCCTGGCGATGCCTCTCGGCCACCTCATCCTGCCAGCGGCTCGCCGTCATGGTGCGTCTCCTTTCAGCCTCTTGAGGATCGTCTCTGCCAGGGCGAAGTCTTCCGCCACATCGCTGTCGTACAGCGCTGCCGCAACGTCCTCGCCGAGCTTCTGGTGAAGCGCTTTCGCCGCCTCGGGAAACCCGCGCGGTTTGACCCGGTACTCAAGATAGAGCCAGGCCGCGATGCGCTGCTCCACCGCCGCGCGTTCAGCATCGCGTTTGATCGGCCTGCTGGCAGCGAACAACGTCTGCGTTGCCTCGACCCGATCCTTCTCGGTGCTGCTCAACGACTCGGCGGAGCGATCCAGCAGATCGTGCACCTCAGGATAGGCGACGCTGACCGGCTCGATCGCTTCGCGGACGACCTGATGCACCCAGTTGTAGCTCGGATCGAGTTCGTCGAACGGCCTTCTCTTCACCAGTGCGTCGGCCAAGTCGTCGAAGGTTCTTGCGGCGCCCTTCTGGTATCGGCGGGGCTCGAGTTGGGCGTTCATCAGCGCCACCTGCTGGAGCTCGGGTCCCGACTGGCCGTCTGCTCTCCGGACGCGAGCCGCCAAGTCCGCCCCGGGCAGGTAGCGTTCATCGACGATCTGCAGCGCGCCCCAAGGGCTCACCGCGAGCCGGACTCCGAGTTCGAGGAACGAGGACGGACTGAAGAGGCTCCAGTCCATGACGCATCCGGCTACCCGGCGGATGTGCTCGTACAGTGCCTGCGAAACGAGCTGCGATGACCCCAGGTCGATCAGGCGACGGACACGGGGCTGGCGCACCCCCCGCTGCTGGAGAGCCTTTTCCAGCCCGCGGCGCACGTATAGCCATGCTTCCCGATGTTCAGGACGAAAGGAGCACAGTGCGAGCACCAGTCGATCCAACGGAATCGTGCCCCACGACTCGACATCGGAGCCGAGCTGGCGCAGCGAATCGTACGCTGGCAGGTCGAGGTAGCGCGGCTGCAGCAGGAGCTGATCAAAACCCCTCGCCGTACCCTCGATGAAGCGACGGACAACGGGGTCCTCGGCCACAGTCGTCTCGGTCTCACTGTGCGAGAAGACCTGCAGATCGCTCAGGTTGAACGGCGTCTCCAACTGGCGGCCTTCGCGCCAGCCGTAGCCGTGGCTGCACAGGGTCACTCCGCGCCGGGTCGCCGCGCGGATGCCGAGCAGGAACATCACGCCCGGCTCGAAGCGCGTCAGATCGAAAAAGGCCAGGTCGGCCTGGACGACGGCCCGGATCGTGTTCTTGAGTGAGGATCGGTTCCTGAAGGCGTCGTGAACGCGAAAGACCACGGTCGTGACGCATCCGGCATCGAAGTCCTCCGGCAAGTCCCGACGGGTTCCAGCCACCGACGACCGACCCAGCCAAGAGCGGCGGAAGCGCTGCCAGACGCTATCGCCGGCCTGCAGGAACACGTCATTCACCTTCTCACGCAATGGATCGTCGGATGAGAAGCCCGCATGCTCGGACTCGACGACGAGGCAGTGCAGCCGCCGCGGATCGAAGTTCTCCCAGAGCGCGCCGTCGGACGATCCGGCGGCCATCGCGGTCCGCCGGAAGATCGGCTGACGACTGAGCTGTTCCAGAGTGTCCGTGTTGATATCGCCCATGCTGCCAATCGAAGGTCTTTGCGGCGGGAGCCGGGGAAGGGCCGCTGCCGCGATCTCTTCGCATTGGCCGCCCGTCGCGTTCAGTACCTCCTGGAGCGTTTCGTTGCGGGAGTCCGGGGCGAGGGCTCGCGCCAGTGCAGCCGTAAAAACGCTGACATCCTTGCCATCACTGCCGCATCGCCAGACGTGGCAAAGCTCTTTCTCTGCGCAGCCGAAGATGCGGATGAAGTTCTTGTCCGGAAATGCCTGACTGCCCTTTGTCCACGGTCGCCCCCCTTTCTCCGTCCCGTGGTCGCAATCGTCGCGGCACGCATCGATGATGAAGATCACCAGCGCGTCCGGATCCACGACCGAGGGACTCAGGTCGGTCGAAACGCGGTGCGTGGCGCTGCGAGCTGCCTCAGCACGGCTGACGCCGGCGGGGAGGATCCATTCCTGGCCATCAATCGAGACGCCGTGGCCGCTGAAGTAGACAATGCCGACGTCGCTGGTCACCTTCGCGCAGAAATCGCTGATCGCACTTTCGAGCAGGCTGGCATTCCTCACCGTGTCGGCCGACACGACTTCGACCGCGAACCCACATGTCGTCAGCGTCCGCTTCATGAGCAGGACATCCTGCTCAGCGGCGGGGAGATTCGTGAAGCCGTCCCCGTACTCGGCAGCACCGATCAGCAGTGCGCGTCTCGCCACACTACGGCTTCTTGAACTTCAGCGTGATCGAACCCGAGCCGCTGACTGTGGCTGTCCCGATGAACTGCACACCGCCTTCGGCGGTGATCTCGACACCGACCTCGACCTCCGAAAGCTCGTAGTTGCCGACCTGCCGAACGTCGCTGAAGACCTCGGCGAGCAACGCCGTCGCCGACTGCAGGTTTGCGCGCATCGTCGCAACCGGAATCGCGGCAACGCCGACCGCCCTGCCGCCCTTCGCCGGGATCTGCACCAGAATCGGAAGCGTTTCCTGGTCCGTGCTCATCTGCTCCTCCCTTCGTCGTTGCGGCGAGGAAACGTCGCCGACCTTCCCATCGTCTCGGCCTTCGCGTCGGCACATTGGTCCGTTCCTCGCTCTCAGGTCAGCAAATTCATCGACCGCGTCGCCGACCCCGCCCGCAACCGCCCATTTTTCGGCAACCAAGCTGCTCGACGACTGGCGCGACGGCGACGCCTGCACCAAGAATGCACGAGCACGAGAAATCCAACGGCAACGACCCAAGTATATGAGCTTGCTTGAAGCAGCGTCAATCTCACGACAATCGCCTGGATGCGGCGGCCTGCAAGCATGGGCGAGATCTCGCGACACGGCAATTCGGCGGCAGGCGTCTCCTCATGCAGCGACCATGGCAGACACGGCAAGCGGGCGTCACCACAGCCGGCGCGTATCGATCCAGCTCACCCGCCCGGTGCGCCGCTTGACTTCGTTGTACATGTGGCTGGTACCGCCGGGACCGTCGCCGCCGCCGCCGTTCCACAGGCAGATGAAGCGGACCTTGTCGACACCCCAGGCGAGCGCGGTATGGAGCAGCCAGAGATTGCAGCGCTCGAAGGCGCTGATCGTCCTGCCGCGGCCTCCCGCAGGCAGCGGCCCGATTTCCTCGGGCATGATCCGCGGCTCGTCGGCCAGAGTCGCGGTGACGGCGAAGTAGCGCTCGCGCCACTGCTCGCCATTGCTTGCCGGCAGGATGGAGCGCTCGATGAACTCCGGTTCGGCGAACGGCAGCATCACTTGCAGGCGAACGCCACGCGCCTGGCAGGCCTCGAGGAACAGCAGATCACCACCGCTGGCCGCCTGCGACAAGGCCAGATCACCGGCTCCGACGCCGAGCTGGTCGAGAACCCGGGCAACCTGTTCCGCTGCCAGCCCTTCCCGGTCAGCAGGAAAGCGCGGCGGCAGGCGATCGGCGGCATCAATCCTGTGGCCGCTGAACAGCAGCACCTGCCGCGGTGCAAAGGGTGGCGTGCTGCGCGCGATCTCGCGCTCGACGATGCTCAGGGCAGCGGCCGTCTCCGCCGGGCGAAAATCGATGTCGCGCAACAGGCACAAGGTCTGCCGGCTCGATTCGAGGGCGAACCAGTCCCGGTTGGCCGCGGCGACCATGTGGCTGAACTCCCGGCGCACCGATTCGACCGGCGCCAGCAGCAGGCACGCCTCGGCATGGCTGGCACGCGCCCAGTAGTCCTTGCGATCGCGCTCCTGCGCCGTCAGGCTGGCCCAGCGCACGCCGCCGCCGAGGTTCTCGATCAGCCGGGGATCGCTGTCGCCACCCAGATGCTGCCGCAGCAGCAACAGCGTCAGGGCATTGATGCCGGAGTAATGGTGCGCAGGGTCGGCGACGAAGGCCCGATGATAGGGCTCGATCGCCTCGCCCAGGGTAGCGTTCTCGAAACTGGCTGCCTCGCGCATCTGCAGCGGCGACAGCCCGGGCTGGCGCCAGAGCGCCACCCAGCGCTCCTTCTCGATGCGCCCGGCAAGCGCCCAGCATTCGGCGTCGCGGGGATGATCGGCGGTCAGCCGGTGCACCAGCTCGCGCGCTTCCTCGAAACGGCCGAGGCGGCCCAGGCAGACCGACTTCCTCTCCCGGCTCGGCTTGTCGTCGGCGTCGATCGTCAACGCCTGTTCGAACTGCTCGAGCGCCAGTTCGTACTGCTTGAGCTTCAGCAGCGCCTGTCCGGCGGTGCGCCTGGCCTCGAGCTGCAGCGCGCGCACCGGCGTCTCCCCGGCGAGGACGAGGATGTCGCCCGGCCGGTTCTTCTGCCGCGACACCTCCATCCGGTTCGCCCAGCTTTCATAGGCGTCGGAGAACTCGTTGCGTTCGGCGAGCAGGAGCCGGCGCCACTCCGGTTGCTCGAGCTGCGGCATCAGTTGGAAGACGGGGCTCACCTTGCGCCGCGTCGAACTGGCCATGCTGGCGCAGACCATCGCCGTCAGCGCTGCGCGATCCTGCTCGACGGTCGCCGGGTCCGGCGCGCCGTCGCGCAGCGAGTAGCGCAGCTTGCGGTCGGTGTAGATGTCGAAGGGCTGGTTCGGCCGCGGCCCCTGCACCAGCACCACCCCGCGTGCGCGCAGGGCATGCCGTACGCCGAGTTCGTACCAGACGTTCGGGTTGTCGAGGGTCAGATCGGCAACGACGAGATCGGCGATCAGCAACTCCTGGAACATGTCGGTGCGGATGTCGCCGGCACGCTGCTCCTCGTCGGCGCGAAACACCTCCATCCCCGCCGCCTCGAGCGCCGGCCGGATGTACTCGGCATAGACGCGATTGAAGTCGATCAACTGGCCATCGGCTCCGGGCTTGCTGCCGAAGGGCATGGCGACGAAGGCGTGTGGCGGCATCGGCCTCTCCTCAGCGCGGCGCTGCGTTGGCAGCGGCAGCAACCGGCACAGCGCGGCTACTCATCGGTTGCCGACCGGGCACGGCGCGGCCGGCCGGAGCGGCGCGGAGCATCGCCGCCCGCCAGCGGGCGGTCGACGCGCTCGCCCGCACCCGGCCAGACCTGTTCGATGAGCGCGACCAGACGGTCGGCCGCGAGCTGCCACCCCGTCTCGCCACTGGTGACCCGGCGGGCATCGCAGAAGCGTGACAGCATGCCAATCTGGCTGACGATCGAGTCGAGATCGCGCGGCCGCAAAGCGAGGCTCGCCAGCGTCTCGGCGTAGGCACGGGCGACTTCCTCGTACGCCCGCTCGCCGGCCTCGCCAGCCTGCAGCAGTTGCTGGTCGAGCAGGCGCTCGATCAGCAACGCGTCGGCGGCGATGAGCGCATCCCAGACGCCGGCGCCGCTCGCGCTGCCACCGCCGACGCCCTGCCGGCAGTGGCCGGCGAGCGCAATCGCCGCGGCGCGCTGCCCATCGTCGGGCAGCAGTGCCTCCAGGGCAAGGCGATTGAGCGCATTGTAGGCGCGGAACGAGCTGTCACCCGGCCTGCCCTCACCGGCGGCGTAGAAACGTGCGCTGTCAAGCAGCGCGCGGTCCACTGCCGCCGCCGCGTCGCCGTCCACCGCCCGCTGCTGCGCCGCACCGCCGTTCCAGGCGGCGAGCAGGCGCGTCGCATGCAGGCTGGCGAGGCGCTTGGCGGCACCACCGCGCAAGGCGCTGCGCTCGCCACCCGCCGTCGCTGGCGCCGCTCCGTCCGGCTGCCGGCCTGCCGCGGCGACGACCTGGTCGAGATCGGCGAGGCGTGCGAGAGCCCGCTCGATCAGGCCCGGATCGGCGCTGGCCTCACCGAGGCGAGCCTCGATGTTCGCCAGTTGCTCGATGGCGCCGATCGGCACTTGGCCGGCGTCATCGTCGTCCTGCAGCGCATCGAGATAGCAGTCACGCGCATCGGCAAACTGACCGAGATCGGCCCACAGCGCGCCGACGGCGAACTGTACCGCCGGCAGGCGCCGCCAGCCGGCGGGGCAGCGTTCCTTGAGCAGGCGACGGAGGTTCCTGACGCTGGCCTCGATCTCGCGTCGTGTCTGCTGACGGCTCGCTCGCGCCAGCCCCGCCCGCCAGCTCACCAGTTCATCGAGCAGTTCGTCGACCGACGCGTAGCCCGAATCGTCGTTGCCGCGGCCCTCGAGGCGCGGCTCGGCCCGCCAGCCGGGATCGCCGTAGGCCTGGAAGGCACCCCAGGTGATGTCCTGCGCGTTGCTCCTCCAGACCGCCTTGCGCGCCGCGTACACCGCCTCGCCAAAGGGCAGTCGCTCGACCAGCAGATGGCGGTAGAAGGCATTGCCGAAAACCAGCGCCCCCTGATCGTCGACCGCCCAGCCGGCAACGACGACGCAGCGTACACCGCAGTCGATCAGCTCGCGTGCGACGCTGGCGGCAAGCAGGTTGCCGTCACGCACCGTCGCCGCAGTGTCGGCAGCGGCGACGCTGTCGATCTTGCCGAGATGACAGCAACTGAGGAAGACCAGCTCGGGAACCGTCTCCATCGCCCTGATCTCGGCCGCCGTCAGCAGCAGCCCGTCGGAGAGGACGACGCCGCTGCGCCGCCGGCCATCGGCGTGCAACTGGTCGAAGACACCATGCGCCGAGATGTACAGCAGCCGATAGTTCTCCTGATACAGCCGCGTCAGCACGTCGCAAGCACGCCAATCGGCACCGATCGCCGACAGCACCTGATAGCCCATCGCCTGCAGTACGGCAGCCACCTCGTTCGCCTCGCTCTCGGCGCCGGGCAAGGGTGGCGGATTGGCGGCATCCGGCCGCCGCGGGTCGGGAAAGGCGCGGGTGAAGCCTTCGACCGAGGGATTGCCGACGACGAAAGCCCGGCGCTCGAATCCCTGCCGTACCTGCCGCCGGAACTCGCTGGTGGCAAACTGCCGGACCACCGGCGTCCGCAGCGCCAGCGGCAGCTTCTCGCCACCGCCGCCCGGCGAGTCGGCGAACATCAGCTCCCACGGCAAGTTCGCCGTGTACTCGTCGACCACCAGGACGATCCGCTCGAGCTGCCGGGCAGCGTCCTTGAAATCGTTCGGCACCATCAGCTGGAAGAGCGCACGGCCGAAACTCTCCTGCCAGACCGTGCTGTGGATCTGCTGCCGGACCAGCATCTCGACCAGTCCCGGCTGGCGCTGATGAACGATCGACTCGGCGCGCGCCCGCTGGCCGACATAGAGGAAACGCAGGCGATCGGTGACCGCCGTGCGCGCCGTCCGCGGCGCCCGCCCGGCGGCGTCGGCGGGCGCCGCGCCGACGGCAGCCGGCGCCGTCGCAGCCACCTCCGCCGGCTCCTGCCGAGCGGCGTCGGTGATCATCAGACGCGGCCAGTAGGCAGACCCGCTGCGGTCGAACAGGCGCCGCCGCCAGCCTTCGCCCTGCTGCAATTGTGGCTGGCAGACCAGCGCGACGCCATGGCGGCCGAGCAGTCCGGCGAGGCGCTCGGGTACCCGGCGCAAGGCATACGCGGCGGTGATCGCCGTGTCCTGGTACAGCTCGACGATGTCGACCCGACTGACCCGGATGTGACGCCGGGTTGCCTCGTGAAAGCGTGCGTTGGCCTCGATGACCCCACGCACCAGCGCTTCGACCGAAGCCGCAACCGAAACACTGGCCGACGAGTTGTAGCCGAGGAGCAGCGTCGCCAGTGGCAGGTCGCGATCCTCGTCGCCGAGCACGTCGATCGCCTGCAGCAGGTAGCGCAGCACACCCGCCCGCACCGCGGCCGTCAGATCCTCGACGTTCAGGCTGCCGTCGTAGCTCCCCAAACCACAGACGACGGCTCCGCGCAGCGACCCGCGCCGCCGCTCCTGTGCGTTCGGCAATCGCAGCACGACCGTCGCGCTGCCCCGCGGCCCGGCATAGAGGCCCAGGTTGTAGCGTTCGCCGAGATCGCCGTCGAGCAGTTCGCGGTCGATCAGCGCCTCGGCGCCGGAAATCGGATCCTGCTCGTAGTGACCGAGCAGGATCGGCTGCTCGAGGAAACGCAGGTCCATCGCCCGCACGGCCACTTCCAGCCGGCGCTTCGAGCGCGGTGCGACGCGGTTGCGCGGCGCGCCTCCGAGCAGGCCGACGGCCACTGCTTCGCCGCTCGCCAGCATCGGCGGTCCTGCGTCATAGACGACCGGCCGCGCCTCGCCATCGCCGCGCACTGCCGGCGGACTGCGCAGCAGGGCACCGGTGGCGCCGCTGTGCAGCAGTTCGGCGAGCGCCGGATGGTACTCGCGGGTCGACGGCAGATCGCCGTGCTGCGCCGGCATGTAGTAGTAACTGCCGATGTTCCCGATCCGCCCCGAGGCCCACGTCACCGTGCCGTCACCCTGCGTCGTGCCGACCAGCTTCAGCCGCCCCTTCTCCTCGCGGATGCCGCACGGCGTGTTGCGCGCAACGCCGAAGACATAGACCGACTGCTGCTCGTATTCCTTCGGCAGGGCGGGCGTCGGCTCGCCATCCTGCCGCCAGAGCCAGCTGCCCTCGTCGAGTTCCGCCTGGCTCGGCGTCGCCGACTGGCCGTCGCCAAACCAGAAATCCTTCACCTTCTGCCGGTAGTCCTGCCAGGTCTCGGCGCGCTCGAAGCTCTGCCCGCCCAGGCCACCGTCCGGCTGCCCCTGAAAGCAGTCGACGAAACCCGGCTTTGGCAGCAACTGCAGGGCGCCACGGAAACCGGAGACGATCTGCAGCACTTCGCGCATGTCGTGCCGGACATCGAGTCGCACCAGCGAGCGCAGCGTGTCACCCTTGCCGAGCAGGTTCTCGACCATCGAGTAGGCGCCCTGGTTCGGCGTGCCGAGCATCACCAGACGGGCGCCCGGCCGCGCCATCAGCGCATCCATCACCGGCCGCCGCCGATGGATGCAGGCACGCACGACGAGACCGCCCATGCTGTGCGCCAGCAGCCGGATCGGCTGTTGCGTCTCCAGCAGCAGCCGATCGAGCAGCGCAGCCAGGCGTTCGCCCAGCACGTCGAGCGGCTGCCGCCAGTCGTAGGCAAAGCTCTCGACACGGTGGCTGGCGGCGAGAAACCTGCAGAGATCGCCATAGAACATGCCGAACAGTTCCTCCGCCTCGACTTCCGGCTGTCCCCAGGCGATCTTGTCGAGGCCGCCACCGGCAATGTCGAGGGGATCGAACCAGACCCGGTCGCGGCGCCTGACCTGCAGGTGCGACCCCATGACGCCGGGCAGGACGACGACCACCGGCAGATCGGCGACCGCCGCTTCGCCACCACGCCGCAGCCGGGCGCCGGGCATGGCTGCGTCGGCGAAAGGCCCCGGCAACGGCTGGAAAGCCGCCAGCGAGCCGACATCGCCGCTCACCAGCCAGTCCCGCAGGGCTGCCCGCGTGTCGATGTTGCTGAAATAGGCGAAGTGCGATACCGCGGCGCCACGGTCGAACAGGGCCCGCGCCCGCGCCTGTGGCGCGATGCCGGCGTACATAGAATCGGTATCGACGACCAGATCGTTGTCGAGGTTGTCGAACAGCAGGAAGTCGGTCAGCAACACCCCCAGGCGCTGCAGCACGCCGCCGCCCTCGATGTCACCGGCGATCACCGCCATCTCGATGCCCGAACGTACCGGCGCCTCGCGCAGCAGGCGCGCCATCGGTGACTCGGGCAGCATCGCCTCGATGCCCGGCACCAGGTGGGCACTCGTCCGTCGCCGGGCGATCTCGAGCACGACACGCTTGAAGGCCGAATAGAGCGGATTGCCGAAGAAGAACGGAATCTGTCCGAGCAGCGTCAACAGCCCGGAGAGAAAGACATCGAGGTTGCCGCTGGCCAGCCGCGTTCCCTGCGCCGGGCTGGCAACCCGCACGTAGCGCCGCACGACCAGCTTCTTCGCCGCCAGCTCGCTGGCCAGCGCCCGCAAGAGCTGCCGCTGTTCGCCATGCGCGTCGCCGATCTCGCGCTGCACGACCTGTGCGGCGGCGGCGTCGGTCTCGCCGGTGGCCGGCAGGTCGCTGCGATAGTGCTCGATCAGGTGGTCGAAATTCTCGAGGCAGATGAGATCACCGACCAGGCCGCCACGCGAGTGCGAAACCAGACTGAGCTGCAGACCGTCCGGCAGCGCCGCCAGCAACTGCCGCGCGTTCTCGATCGGGCTCTCGGACAGCGTCCGGTGCTCGAAGGCGTAGATGCGACCGTTGAACTGCCGCTCGAGAACGCTCCACAACTCGCGCTCGTCGAGTTGCAGATCGCCGAAGCTGCCGCGCGTGCTCGACCCCGTGCCGTGGATGAAGACGAGGACCGGCTCACCCGCGACAGCAGCCTCCTGCAGCTCCCGCTGCGCCCGCGCCCGCGCCTGCTCGTCCGGTTCTGCGGCCGGCGCAGCGCCGCGCACCGGCTGCCAGCAGTAGACTCCCGGCTGCCGCTCCAGCCGCTGCTCGATGGCCCACATCAGGGCCTTGGTTCCGAGCCAGGAAACGCCCAGTTCGACGGCATCGGAACCCCTGCCCCGTGTCAGCTCGGCAAGCCGCTTCCTGGCGTCGGTGATGATCGCGTCTTCACTGGCGCCGACCGCCAGCGCGAAAACGCGGCTGATCAGGCCGCCGACGAGATCGCCGGCGAGCCCGCGCGTCGCCGCGCCGTCGCTGCGCAGGCGATCGAACAGGATCTCGCCCTCGCTGCCGAGGAGGTCGGGACGGCTGCGTGCCAGCGACGCCTGCAGCTCGCTGGCGCTGGTGATCAGCACCCCGCCGTCAGCCAGTTCGATGACCAGCACCTCGTCCGCCTGCGCCACGTACTTCTGGCTGACGGCGGTGGCGCCGCGCGCCGTCGCGCCGATCTCGAAGCAGGCTCGCGGCTGCAGGTAGCCCGCCGGCATGAACGGATCATCGCCGGCATCGGCGGCGCGCCGGACGTTGCGCAGCAGTGCCGGCAAGGGTGCCTGATCCTGCGGGCTGGCCGTCAGGTCGAGAATCGTGGTCTGCGACATCGTCGTCTCCTTCGCACCTGCTTCTTCAGACGGCCGCGTACCCCACGGCCGCAAGTGGCAACAGCATCCTGGTCAGCGCCGACCCCGATCCAGGCACGTCAGCTCTGGCGACTGCCCCTTGCCGCGACAGCGCCGGCGCGATACGGACCGATCAGGTGAGAACCTTCCGCTGACGCGCGTCCGCGCTGCCGAAGATCTGCGGCGTCTGCGGATACGAGGCAGACGGCAGGTTGGCCGGCGTGATGCGGGCATGCCAGTCAGCATAAGTGGCACCGGCAGGCAGCGCACGCAGGGTCTTCAACGCGTAGTAGGTGAAAGCACCGCAGGGACGGCCGCCAATCCTGGCGTCGTAGCTGAAGTTGTTCGGCCCTTCCTTGCAGCCGGCGAGCAGCAGGTCACCGGCCATCCGCGACAGCGCACCGGCAAAAGGCGACAGACCCGAAGTGACCTGGACCGTCGTCAGCGGCTGCCCGCTGAAACCGCGCGGCAACTGGTCGGCAGGCAGCCAGTTGCCCATCGGCATGAAGCGCGGTCGCGGCGCGTCATCGGCATCCGGATCGGCCAGCGCCGCCCGCGTCACCGTCCCCGAATGGCAGCTGTCAGAAATCAGCAGCAGCCGCACGCCCGCCTTGCGGGCCGCAAACAGGGTATTGATCTCGTCATCGATCAGGGCGCCGCCACCGGTCTGCAGGTCGTACGGACACAGCGCCTCGTCGAGTCCGTCAACTTCGTCGCCGTTGAGGTCGGGGACATAGGTTCCGTGTCCCGAGAAGGTCATCACGACGACGTCGCCACTGACTGCCGAACCGATCAGCGACTGGATGCCACTGACCATCGCTGCCTTGGTGGCCTGGCTGTCGATCAGCTTGCTGACGGTGAAACCGCGCGTCGCCAGTTCGCCGGCCCAGTCGTTGGCGTCGTTGACGCAGCCATTCAGGTCCATGTGCGTGCCGGGATAGTTGTTGACACCGATGCAAAGCGCGCGCTTGCTCATGACTGCCTCCTGTGGTCTGATGATTTATCGGGGATTGCGATCTCCAGTGTAGCAAGCGCCCGGCGAATGACAACCCCCACGGCGGCCAAGCCATGCGCTCACGGCTGCGAAGTCGTCGCGCACGGGGCGGAAAGTCAACAGGCAAAAAAAAAAAGCGAGCCCGCCACGAGCTCGCCGGCACGCCATCAACTTTGGCGACTACTGCACGCGAATCTCCACCCGCCGGGCTTCCTCGGGGCCGCCACTGCCGATGGTCGACTCGGGGCGACGGAACTTCACGCGCTGCGCCGGAACACCGCCCGCCACCAGCGCGTCGCGCACCGAAGCGGCGCGCGCCCGCGCGAGATCGGCGTTGTGCTTCGGATCACCCGAAGCATCGTGGAAGCCCGACAGGAGGACGATCGCCGCCGGCTTGTCCGCGAGCACCTGCTTCGTCCGCAGCACGACGAGGTTGTCCTCATCGACGAACACTGCCTGATCGACCGAAAAATAGACCTTCGCCAGGGGTTCGCCGATCGGCGCGATATCGCTCACTGCGGCAGTCGCCTGCGGCAACCCCGGCGACGGACCAGCGCTGAAGTAAACGGCCGCGACACAGAGCGCGATACCGCCAACCACCCCCGCCACCACACCCGCTACTTCGTCCTCATCGTCATGCGCCGACATCTTCGTCTCCCCAGGCAGATTGCTGGGCCGCTCGCCCAGATCAGGGGGGATTCTACTCCCGATGCGGTCCGGAGAATACCCTTGCGCACGCTCCGGACATCGTCGCAGGACCGCCTCACGCGAGCAGCGACGACACCGGCCCGCATCCCCGACACCCCGCAGGAGACGGCGACTCGCCCACCACGCGCGCTGCGGCGCGAGCGATCAATCCGGAACCAGGTCGCGATAGTGACGCAACTGCACGAAGCGGGCGACCTCGTCGATCTCCTCCTCGGTCCAGCGCAGCGACGCCATCGCCTGCCAGCGGCGAATCTCGGCGAGCAGGCTGCGCCAGTCGGTGACCAGCCGCCGGTCGCGCCAATGCACCTCGCGATCGTGACAGGCGATGCAATGCGTCGCATACAGGAGTTCACCGCGTGCCGGCGCCCTCACCTCATCGGCCGCAACCGCAGGCGGCCTGGCAAGGACGGCCAGAAGGACGGCGACCGTCAGTCTCGGCAACATCGACTTCTCCGGCGGTGACCACAACCCGAGCGCACTGGCTTCACCACGGGCCTAGTCGATCGGCACCTGCCTGCCCTTGCCTGCAGGCGCCTTCGGCAATGTGACCTCGAGCACGCCATCCTTGAAGGCCGCCCTGGCCGCCTCGGCATCTACTTCGGCGGGCAGCGACAGCGAGCGCGAGAACGAGTTCGAGCGGATCTCGCGACGGCGATAGTCGCCCTTCTCATCGACCTCCTCCTGCCTGCTCTGCGCCTGGATCGTGATCGCATCGGCGGTCAGCGAGATCGAGATCTCGTCCTTGCTCACCCCGGGCAGCTCGGCCCGCACCAAGACCTCGTTCTCGCGATCGATCAGGTCGACTGCCGGCGCACGAAAACTCGGGCCCTCGAACCACGTCGGCCATTCCCGTTCGAAAGGCCGCATCCAGCGGCCAGGCGAAAAGCCGGAGAACATCCGGTCCATCATCCGCTCCATCTGTTCGAAGCGCTCTTCAAAACCCCTGAACGGCGTCACACCTCCGTGTTGAACGGCCAACGACTTGCCGCCCTGCTCTTCCCGGACCTCTGCTTCACCTGCCTTGTCGTTCATGACTCTCTCCTTGACAGAATGTGCTTCCGCGTCGGCGCCGATGGCGGCTGACAGCGAGCGCGCCGATGCCACCGCCGACAAGCCGGGGAAGCATTCAACCAGAGCATCATCACCCTCATCGCGCGCGGCTGGGCGGCACGGGGCGGCACGAATTGCGCCGCAACCCAACCGCGCTTACCATACCCAACATAGTCACTGCCGGGCAGAAATCAAGGTCTTTCGCGCCCGCACCCCGGCGACCCGGCGAATGATCGGTAGGGAGAAATCATGGCAAGCAGCCACACTCAAGCCACGCGCGAGCCGCCGCGCAGCGAGATCGACGCCTGCGCGGGACCGTTGCTGATCGAGTTCGGTGCCCGCTGGTGCGGGCACTGCCAGGCCCTGCAGGCGCCGCTCGCCGCAGCACTGGCAGCGTACCCGGCGATCCACCATCTGCAAATCGAGGACGGTCCGGGCCGCCCGCTCGGCCGTTCGTTCGCGGTCCGCCTGTGGCCGACCCTGGTCTTCCTCCACCAAGGGAAGGAAATCATCCGCCTGGTGCGGCCAGCGGCTGCCGAGACGATCGAGCAGGCGCTGGCGGCACTCCACCTCCGGTCGGCCAACCCGCACTGCCAGGATCTGGCCTAGCCGGACGCGCTGCTGCCATGCCCGCCCTGCTGCGCGCGGTCCGCGCCGACATCACCACCCTGCAGGTCGACGCGGTCGTCAACGCCGCCAACACGTCGCTGCTCGGCGGCGGCGGAGTCGACGGCGCCATCCACCGTGCCGCCGGACCCGACCTGATGCAGGCATGTCGGCTGCTCGGCGGCTGCCCGACCGGCGACGCGCGCATCACCCGCGGCTATCGCCTGCCGGCCCGCTATGTCATCCATGCCGTTGGTCCGGTCTGGCGGGGCGGCTGCAGTGGCGAGGCCGAGCTGCTGGCTTCGTGCTACCGTCGCCTGCTCGCGCTGGCGGCGGCGCACGAGGTAGGAAGCCTGGCGATTCCGAGCATCAGCACCGGCATCTACGGGTACCCGATCGCCCAGGCGGCCGGCATCGCGGTGAGCACGGTGCAGGCAGCCCTCCCCGCTGCCGCCCTGCTGCGCGAAGTGATCTTCTGCTGCTTCTCGGCGGGCGACCTCGCCGTCTATGAGAACCTGCTCGCCGACAACGGCGCCTGAGAGCCAACCAGCGCCCGGCTGCCAGTCCGACAGCGCCAGACCCGGAACGAACACCTTGCCAAGGCGACCGACCGCGCACCACAATGGCAATGTGGCCGGCAGTGGATCGATGATCGCCGCCAGTCGATGAGCATGGGGCATCACAGCAAGCGAGCCGACAGGGCTGCGGTCATCACGATCGAGCAGTGTTCGGACAGGGTTGGACCACGGTTGCCGGCACGGCCGGCGGCAAATGACGAAGGAGCACGGCAGGATGCAACCACACAGCCAGTCGGGCCAGGGCACGAGCAGGGCGTCCACCGCCACCGGCCGGGATCGGCGAGCGCGCCAGGCATGCGCCGCCGGCGTCGGCTGCCGCGGCAGGCAACCCGCGTGCTGCGCTGACCCAGTGCAGACGGATCGATGAGCGGCGCGAGCGAGGCGCCTGCGTCGTCGCCACCGACCGCCGCCACACCCTTCGACGAGCGCGCAGCGACCTGGGATGCGGACCCGGCGAAAGTCGCCCGCGCGCTCGCCGTCGCCGCGGCGATCCGCAGCCGGGTGCCGACCGATCGAGCCATGCGCGTTCTCGAGTATGGCTGTGGTACGGGCCTGCTGGGCTTCGCCCTGCAGCCGCACTGCGGCTGCATCACCCTGGCCGACAGTTCGTCCGGAATGCTCGCCACGCTGCAGGGCAAGATCGCGGCGTCGGGCGCCAGCAATCTGCAGGCGCTGCAACTGGACCTCGTCAGCGATCCGTTGCCAACCGAACGCTACGACCTCATCTGCTCGCTGATGACCTTTCACCACATTGCCGACACCGCCAGGCTGCTGCGCGACCTGTACACCCTCCTCGACTCACCCGGCCATCTCTGCGTCGCCGACCTCGACGCCGAGGATGGCTCGTTCCACGAACCGGGCTTCACCGGCCACCAGGGTTTCGCGCGCGCCGCCCTCGCCGGCGAAGCGCAGGAAGCCGGCTTTCACGACATCGGCTTCAGCACCGTTTTCCACATCTCGAAGCCCGACAGTGCCGGCCAGACCGACTTCCCGATCTTCCTCATGGTGGCCCGCAAGTGACCGCCGGCCTGGACGGTCGAGGCTGATCGCCGCATCGCGATGCGTACCCCCTGGCGCTGCGAGCGGCTGCCGATCAACGGCCTCACCTACCATGTCCGCCACTGGGGACCGCCCGACGCGCCGCTGCTGCTGATGCTGCACGGCTGGATGGATTCGTCGCCGAGCTTCCAGTTCACCGTCGATGCGCTCCGCCAGTCGTGGCACGTGCTGGCGCCGGACTGGCGCGGCTACGGGCAAAGCGAGTGGCTGCACCGACGCTACTGGTTCGCTGACTACTACGCCGACCTCGAGGCGTTGCTCGACCACTACAGCCCCGACGCGCCCGTGCGCATCGTCGGGCACAGCATGGGCGGCGCGGTGGCGAGCATCTATGGCGGCGTCCGTCCGGAACGAATCGCCGGCCTGGTGATGGTCGATTTCCTGGGCCTGCCGACCAACGAAGCGGACGAGGCGCCGGCCCGCATCCGCCAATGGCTCGACCACCGGCGCGCACCACCGCTGATGCGCACCTATGTCAGCCACGAGCAACTGGCGGCGCGCCTGCTGCAGTTCAACCGCCGCTTGCTGCCCGAACGGGCGCTGTTCCTCGCCACGCACTGCATCAGCGACCGGCCCGATGGCCGGCTGGTGGTCGCCTGCGACCCGTGGCACAAGGTTCCTTCGCCCTATCTCTACCATGCCGGCGACGTGATGGCCTGCTGGCGCGCGATGACTGCCCCGGTACTGCTGGTGACGGCCGACGAAGGCTACGTGCTGCAGCGATTCGGCAGGCAGCCCGGCGAGCTGCGGCGGCGAATGGACTGCTTCGTCAACGGCAAGCAGGTGCACATCGACGACTGCGGCCACAACGTCCAGCACGACCGGCCGGAAAGGCTCGCCGAGCTGGTCGAGTCGTTCTTCGGCCCCGCGCGTGCGGAATGAACGGCCGCCCGCCGGCAGATGCGGCGGCGGCCGATTGCCAGCCCCCGCGCTTCGCTGCCGCGCTCCAGCGGCACGGCCATGGCGCCGGTGACCTGACCGGCCCGCCGGCCGCGAGCACCTGCAGGAAGCCCAGTGCTGCCGGCAAGGTCGGCAGGCGGGGCGATCGACGACGCCGCGCCCCGCACCCCGCACGACGCGTCAGAGGGCCGGATACTTGGCCGGATCGAACATCTTCTCGAGCGCCTTTCCGAGTTCCGGTACGCTCAGTTTCTCATCGTAGATGCCAGCGCTCACCTGGATACCGGTGGTGAAGGACATGTCCGCCGCCAGGGCATAGGAGAGCTTGCGCGACAGCTTGCCCGCTCCCGGCTTCTGCCATGCGTACTCGACCCAGCCGCCACGCGGTTCGCTGCCCACCTTGCAGAGCTCGCGGAAGATGAACTTGCCCGAATTGTCGGTGATCTGCATGATCGGCTGACCCACCAGGTCGGGCCGCAGGGGATGTGCCATCATCCTGTTCCGGCGACAGTCATAGACAAAGACGTAGCTGTCCTTCCACACCCATTTGCCGTCCTTGTTGTTGAACTCGGCATAGCCCGCCGAGCCCTTGTCGTGCAGGAACCTGGCGGCCGCCCGGACGTTGTTGACGGCCTCTTCTGCCGTTGCGGCATCGGCGTCTGCAGCCGTCGCCGAGGGGAGAAAACCACATGCGGCCAACACCGCGACCAAACCGATCACTTTCCCGTTTCTCATAGCATCTTGCTCCTTCAGAACTTTCTCACTGGTGCCGGCAAGACCGCCTCTCGCCGACGATCGTGGCGCTGCGGCTGCCGACCGGACGGACCCTAGGCGATCCATGGCCGGCCAACCGGCAGGATGTCACGACCGAAGACGTCGGCATAGATGATGTGGGCCATGATGTACCAGGCCATTGCCGCCGTGACCATCAACTCGTAGCCGGCAACGACGGTCAGTTCCGGAAAGCCGAAATGCGCCAGATCGAGCAGGATGAAACCGATCAGCAACAGCGTGAACGTCAGGGCCAGAGCGCCGTGAATGCGCATTGAGCCGATCCAGAGGATGAAAGTGAACAGCGTCCAGGCGATCAGGAACCAGCCGACATCGGTCTTGCTCGAAGTGTAGAGGTCGTAGTGGTTGCCGATCAGCAGCAGAGCCAAAGCGATCCAGAAACAGCCGTAGGCGGTGAACGCGCAATAGCCGAAGTTGTTGCCGGTCTTCATCTCCTGCAAGCCAGCGATCATCTGCGCCAAGCCGCCAAAGATCAGCCCCAGCCAGACGACGGGGCCCAGCCCCATCCAGCCGACGTTGTGGAACTGCAATACCATCGTCGTCAACCCAAAACCGGCCAGACCGACAACTGCCGGATTCCCCAGCTTCTGCTCCGCCATCACTACCCCCTGTGAACAAGAAAAACGAACGGTTGCGCCAGCAACACGCAACCGCGAGGAATGCGGGTTTGCTCGCCCCGTTCGACGCCTGCGCCCCCAGCAAGGTGCTGATGATACCATTACATTGGCATCACCAGCAAACCGGAAACCCTGCGGACAGAAGCAAAACCACATCTCCGGCAGTCGTTAATCGCGTGCCGTCAGCGACTTGTGAATTGCGTTTGTCCGCCAACTATTACGGGCGCGTAGGCATCCTGACTGGCCGCGCAAGGGCTCGCCCGACGGCCGGCCAGCGGTCCTGGAAGGTGCTCGCGAGGACTGCTCGCCGGGCCCCGGGGGAGCGCCGTGCGTGCCGGCCCGCTTGCGCCGACGTCCGATTGCGGTCCCAGCACGCGTTGCTGGGCACTTCCGTTCCGCCGCCTGGCGGCGGCGTTGGCATCCTGCTTGCAGCCGCCCTCGCAGGCAGGCACGGATCCCGGTCAGCGACGGCCCTTGCATGCGCGCCATCGCGTCGCAGGCGGAAGTCAGCGGACGCCCGCTGCCGCGACTCGGCGAACTCGGGCGCGCCCGCTTGCGGCTGCTGGCACTGGCGGCAACCGTCGCTCCCTGGCTGGTGCGCAGCCTGAAAGCGCGGTCGGCAATGCATTGCCCGTGGGGAATCGACCGCTACGACGGCAGCCATCCCTTTCTCCGCCTCCTCGATGCCATGCCGGCCGGCTGGCAGGCCGGCCACTGCTTCCCGGCTGGCCATGCCAGTGCCGGCATGTGGCTGGCGGCACTCGCCGTGCTCTGGCTGCCCCACTCGCCACGCAAGGCGCTGCTGGCCTACGCTGGCGGCGCCGGGGTCGGCATGCTGCTGGGCTGGGTACAGCAGATGCGTGGCCAGCATTTCCTCACGCACACGCTGTGGACGGCGTGGCTGACGACCGCGGTTCTCGTCGTGCTTCTGGCCCTCTTCTCGCGCCACTTGCTGTCATCGGCGCCGGCAGCGCCGGCACTCGACGAGCGCGCCGTGTGTCAGCACTTGGCACCGGCGGCACAACCGGTCGCCACGCCACCGCTCACCGGCGCCAGCGGCCGGCCCTCCGACGCCCAGGCACGAATCCCGTCGCGGACGTTATAGACCGTCCGGTAACCGGCCTGCTGCGACAGCAACTGGCTTGCCGCCCGCGTCCGGTTGCCACTGCGGCAGATGACGATCACCGGCTCGTTCGCCTTGGCCACCCCCTGTACCTGCTGCAGCCAGGCCGGCGGGTCGGCGCGGCCACGCTCGTCGAAGAGGGTCAGCAGCCTGCTGTTCGGCACGACCCCGGTCTCCTGCCACTCGCCGGCAGTGCGGATGTCGACCACCGGCACCCCGGCAGCCAGCAGTCGTGCCAGTTCGGCGTTGCCGATGTCCACCACCTCGGCGCGCAGCAGCAACGGAAAGGTCAGCGCCAGAAAAGGGAAAAGAAGCTTGCCGAGCATGATCGATCCTCCAGAAAGACGCACCGCCTCATCTTACACGCCTGCGCCGCCTGCTGCCTGCTGCCCCTGCCTGCCGCGGTCGGTTCGCGCGGCCGGCGCGCAACTGCCGGCAATCCAGGACATGGCCATAAAACGTGCCAAGTCGGAGCGAAGGCTGCCCCTTGCCCAAAAAGCACCCGTAAACCAGCCGTACAGAGACCTCCCGCGAGCCGGCGCAAGCTTGAAAGATAGCCCTTTTCAGCGTCGCGGCAGCGCGCTACCATGGACGCCTCTGCGGTCAGCGGTCCTTGTCCCAATTGCCCAGCGACGAAAGGATACCCCAGTCTTGAAGCCTACCGACATCAGCGCTCCCGACTACTTCCACAAGGTCGTCGACTGCCAGTGGGCCTGCCCGGCCCACACGCCCGTTCCCGAGTACATCCGCCTGATCGCCGCCGGGCGGTACAGCGAAGCTTACATGGTGAACTGGGTGTCGAACGTCTTTCCCGGCATTCTCGGTCGTACCTGCGACCGCCCCTGCGAACCCGCCTGCCGCCGCAGCCGCGTCGAGGACGAAGCACCTGACGGCCGCGAGCGCCGGGAGCCGGTCGCCATCTGCCGCCTGAAGCGCGTCGCCGCCGACTACAAGGAAGACATTCGCAGCCTGCTGCCGCAACCGGCGGCACAGAAGAACGGCCGCCGCGTTGCCTGCATCGGTGCCGGCCCGGCGTCGCTGACCGTCGCCCGCGATCTGGCGCCGCTCGGCTACGAGGTGGTGGTCTATGATGGCGACAGGCTCGCCGGCGGCATGATGCGCACGCAAATCCCCAAGTTTCGCCTGCCCGAGGGAGTCATTGACGAGGAAACCGGCTACATCCTCAACCTCGGCGTCGACTTCCGCGGCGGCCAATACATCCATTCGCTGAAGGCCGTACTCGACGAAGGCTACGATGCCGTCTTCGTCGGCTGCGGCGCACCACGCGGCCAGGATCTCGACGTCCCCGGCCGCAAGGCGGCAGCCAAGCACATCCACCTCGGCATCGACTGGCTGGCGAACGTCGCCTTCGGCCACGTCACCTCGATCAGCAAGCGGGTGATCGTCCTCGGTGGCGGCAACACCGCCATGGACTGCTGCCGCTCGGCGCGACGTCTCGGCGGCGAGGACGTCAAGGTGATCGTCCGTTCCGGCTTCGAGCAGATGAAGGCCAGCCCGTGGGAGAAGGAGGACGCGATGCACGAAGGCATCCCGATCCTCAACAACCTCGTACCGAAAGCCTTCACCCACAACGGCGGCCGCCTGACCGGCGTCACCTTCCAGAAGGTGCGCTCGGTCTATGACGAGAACGGGCGCCGCACACTCGTCCCGACCGGCGAGCCCGACCCGCACTTCGAGTGCGACACCGTTCTCGTCGCCGTCGGCCAGGAGAACGCCTTCCCGTGGATCGAGCGCGACATCGGCATCGAATTCGACAAGTGGGGACTGCCGAAGCTCGACGAGAAGACGATGCAGTCGACGCTGCCGAACGTCTTCTTCGGCGGCGACGCCGCTTTCGGGCCGAAGAACATCATCTGGGCGGTGGCGCACGGGCATGAGGCGGCGGTCTCGATCGACCGCCTGCTGAACGGCGAGGACATCGCCGCCCGGCCGGCACCGACGACCAGCCTGGTGTCGCAAAAGATGGGCATCCACGCCTGGCGCTACGACAACGCCATCTCGGACGATCGCCGCCTGCGCGTGCCGCTGCGCGACGTCTCGGCGGCGCTGAAGAACATCCGCATCGAGGTCGAACTCGGCTTCGATCCCCAGCTCGCCTTCAAGGAGGCGCAGCGCTGCCTGAACTGCGACGTGCAGACGGTGTTCAGCAACCGCCTGTGCATCGAGTGCGACGCCTGCATGGACATCTGCCCGATGGACTGCATCAGCTTCACGCACAACGGCGACGAGGATGACCTGCGAGGCCGCCTGCAGGCGCCGGCGCAGAACCGCAGCCAGGACCTCTACGTCTCGGGGACGCTGAAGACCGGGCGGGTGATGGTCAAGGACGAGGATGTCTGCCTGCACTGCGGCCTGTGCGCCGAGCGCTGCCCGACCGGCGCCTGGGACATGCAGAAGTACCTGCTGGTCATGACGCATGCCGGCTGCGCGCGGACGGGCGCCAGCGAAGCGCAGGCCGTGGTCACCTGAGGAGCGAGAAATGCAGAAGATCGAAGCAGTCAACGATTTCGTCGTCAAGTTCGCCAACATCAACGGCTCCGGCTCGGCGTCGGCAAACGAACTGTTTGCCCGCGCGATCCTGCGCATGGGGGTGCCGGTGTCACCGCGCAACATCTTTCCGTCGAACATTCAGGGCCTGCCGACCTGGTTCGAGGTGCGCGTCACCGAGCACGGCTACCTCGGTCGCCGCGGTGGTGTCGACCTGATGGTGGCGATGAATCCGCAGAGCTGGGAGCAGGACGTGCGCGAGATCGATCCCGGCGGCTACCTCTTCTACGACAGCTCGAAAGCCGTACCGCGCGCGCGCCTGCGCAGCGACATCCACGTCCTCGGCATGCCGCTGACCGAGATCTGCAACGATACCTACAGCGACTCGCGCGAACGGCAACTGTTCAAGAACATCATCTACGTCGGCGCCCTGACGACGCTGCTCGACATCGACCCACAGGAAATCGAGAAGCTCTTCGGCGAACAGTACAAGGGCAAGGAGAAGCTTTTCGACTCCAACCTGCAGGCACTCAACCTCGGCCGCGACTACGCCCGCGAGCACCTGAAGCCGATCGCCCTCAAGGTCGAGCGCCGCGACCGTGTCGGCGACATGGTCTTCACCGACGGCAACAGTGCCGCCGCGCTCGGCTGCATCTACGGTGGCGCGACGGTCTGCGCCTGGTACCCGATCACCCCCTCCTCGTCGGTCCCCGAAGCCTTCGAGCGCTATGCCCAGAAGCTGCGTACCGACCCGGTCAGTGGCGAGAAGCGCTACAGCATTGTCCAGGCCGAGGACGAGCTGGCATCGATCGGCATGGTCATCGGCGCCGGCTGGAACGGCGCGCGCGCGTTCACCGCCACCTCCGGCCCCGGCATCTCGCTGATGGCCGAGTTCATCGGTCTCGCCTACTTCGCCGAGATCCCGGCGGTGCTGATCAACGTCCAGCGCGGCGGCCCGTCGACCGGCATGCCGACGCGCACGCAGCAGGCCGACGTGCTCGCCTGCGCCTACGCCTCGCACGGCGACACCAAGCACGTCCTGCTGTTTCCCGAAGACCCCTGCGAGTGCTTCGAGATGTCGGCGCAGGCGCTCGACCTCGCAGAACGGCTGCAGACGCCGGTCTTCGTCATGAGCGACCTCGACATCGGCATGAACCAGCGGCTTTGCCGCCCCTTCGCCTGGGACGACAGCCGCGAGTACGACCGCGGCAAGGTGATGACGCGCGAAGCGCTCGACGCCGGCACCGATTTCGGCCGCTACCTCGATGTCGATGGCGACGGCATTCCCTACCGCACCTATCCCGGAACGCACCCGACCAAGGGCGGCTACTTCACCCGCGGCACGACGAAGAACGCCTATGCCACCTACTCCGAAGCCGGCGCCGACTACATCTACAACATGCAGCGGCTGCGGCAGAAGTTCGAGACCGCCAAGTCGCTGGTGCCGTTGCCGGTGCTGACCGCCGCCCGCTACCCGGCACGTTTCGCCGCCATCTTCTATGGCTCGACCGGCCCGGCGATGCAGGAAGCGCTCGACGCACTCGCCGAGCAGGGCATCTACATCAACGCCCTGCGCGTTCGCGCCTTCCCGTTCCAGAACGAGATCGCCGACTTCATCGCCGCGCACTCGAAGGTCTTCGTCTTCGAGCAGAACTTCGACGGACAACTGACGACGCTGCTGATCAACGAGGCACACGTCAACCCGGCCAGCCTGATCCCGGTGCTGCACTACGACGGCACGCCGATCACTGCCCGCTTCATCACCCAGGAGATCGCCGAACGAGTCGCCCGGCTCAACGTGCGGCCACTCCGCGAAAACATGGTGGCCTGAGATGACCTACATCGCCAAACCCCGCCTGCACCACCCGAGCCTGGCGAAGAACCGTGTCGGCTTCACCCGGCGCGACTACGAAGGCAAGATCTCGACCCTCTGCGCCGGTTGCGGCCACGACTCGATCTCGGCATCGATCATCCAGGCATGCTGGGAACTCGACATCGAGCCGCACCGCGTCGCCAAGCTGTCCGGCATCGGCTGCTCGTCGAAGACCCCCGACTACTTCCTTGGCAACTCGCACGGCTTCAACACCGTGCACGGCCGCATGCCCTCGGTGCTCACCGGCGCCTACCTCGCCAACCGCGACCTGATCTACCTCGGTGTCTCGGGCGACGGCGATTCGGCATCGATCGGCCTCGGCCAGTTCGCGCACGTCATGCGCCGCGGCGTCAATATGACCTACCTGGTCGAGAACAACGGCGTCTACGGCCTCACCAAGGGCCAGTTCTCGGCCACCGCCGACAAGGGCTCGCGCTCCAAGAAGGGCCAGAGCAACAACGACGCGCCGATCGACCTCGTCACCCTGGCGCTGGTGATGGGCGCCACCTTCGTCGCCCGCGGCTTCTCGGGCGACAAGACACAGCTCGTGCCGCTGCTCCGCGCCGCCCTCGCCCACCAGGGCGCGGCGGTGATCGACATCCTGTCGCCGTGCATCACCTTCAACAACCACTCCGGCAGCACCAAGAGCTACGACTACGTGCGCGAGCACAACGAGGCGGTGAACCGTCTCGACTTCATCCCGCTGCACGAGGAAATCACCGCCGACTACGCTGCCGGCGAACTCGTCGCCGTCCGCCAACACGACGGCTCGGTCGTCCACCTGCGCAAACTGCACGCCGACTACGACCCGACCGACCGCATCCGCGCCATGTCGTACATCCAGGAGCACGCGGCGCGCGGCGAGGTCGTCACCGGCCTGCTCTACGTCGATCCCGAGGCCGCCGACCTGCACCGACAGCTCGGCACCGTCGAGCAGCCGCTGAACACGCTCGGCGCCGCCGAACTCTGTCCGGGCGCGAAGGCACTGGAGAAGATCAACGCCTCGCTGCGCTGACCGCCGCCCGCGGCGGCCGCTCGCGCGTTGCGGCCGGCACCGACGGGCCGGACGATGATCGGCGCCATCACCCTGCTGCTCGTCTTCCAGCTCGTCGGCGAGGTGATCGCCCGCGGACTGGCATTGCCGGTTCCCGGCCCGGTGATCGGCATGGCCCTGCTCTTCGTCGCGCTGTGCGTGCGCGGCGGGCCTTCGACCGAGCTGCGCGGCACCGCCCAGGGCATGCTGCAGCACCTCTCGCTGCTCTTCATCCCGGCTGGCACCGGCATCATGCTGCACTTCCAGCGCATGTCCGACGAGCTGCTGCCGCTGCTCGTCTCGCTGCTCGTCAGCACCGTCGTCACCATCGCCGTGACGGCACTCGTCCTGCGCTTCCTCGCCGACCGCAGTGGCAAGCAGGAAAGGACGCCATGAGCGCGAGCGCCATCTGGGTCTACCTGGCCGCCTCGCCGCTTCTCGGCCTGACACTGACGTTGCTCGCCTACCTCGCAGCCAGCGCCGTACACCAGCGCTGCGGCGGCCACCCGCTGGCCAATCCGGTCCTGCTCGCGGTCGCAACACTCGTCGGCCTGCTGTGGCTGACCGACACCCCCTACCGCACCTACTTCGACGGCGCCCAGTTCGTCCACTTCCTGCTCGGGCCGGCCACCGTGGCGCTGGCGATCCCGCTGCACGCCCAGCTTCCCCGCCTGCGGCGAATGGCGCTGCCACTGCTCCTCGCCCTGGTCATCGGCTCGCTGACCGCCGCCCTGTCGGCCGTCGCCATCGGTGCCCTGCTGGGAGCGAGCCGGGCGACCCTGCTGTCGCTGGCGCCGAAGTCGGTGACGACGCCGATCGCCATGGGAATCGCCGAGCGGATCGGCGGCCTGCCCTCGCTGACCGCGGTACTGGTGATCCTCACCGGCGTGCTCGGGGCGATTCTCGCCCGCTACATCTATCGCGCCCTGCACATCGACGACGATGCGCAACGCGGCTTCGCCCTCGGCATCGCCGCGCACGGCATCGGCACGGCGCGCGCCTTCCAGGAGAGCGAGCAGATGGGCGCCTTTGCCGCCCTGGCGATGGGTCTCAATGGCCTGCTGACGGCCGTGCTGCTGCCGCTGCTGCTGCCTTTGCTGCTCGCCTGAGCGCAGCGCTGCCGCCAGCCCTGACGAGACTCTTCCCCGCGAGCCGCGCGCACGGCGCAGCGCGCAGCCAGCGGGCGACGGGCAATCGATGTACACTGCACAGCGCTGCGTCAGGACGCGCCACCTGTCGCAGGCAGCGCCAGGGACCGGCCGGCACGCCACGACGCCGCGCGTGTCCGGTGCTCCGTCGGCCGACCACAGCCAACCACCCGATGGCGAGGAGAGCAGCATGCGCAGCAAGATCGTCACCGCCGACGAAGCGATCGCCCTGATCCGCGACGGCGATACCCTGGCCAGT
Organism: Candidatus Accumulibacter conexus; assembly: GCA_017592775.1. GTDB lineage: Bacteria > Pseudomonadota > Gammaproteobacteria > Burkholderiales > Rhodocyclaceae > Accumulibacter > Accumulibacter conexus. Next base: position 108,427 of record JAGFNJ010000005.1, read on the forward strand.
ACCGGCTTCGTCCAGACCGGCTTCGCCGAGGCCCTGCTGTCGGCGCTCGAGCGCCGCTTCCTCGCCAGCGGCAGCCCGAAGAACCTGACGCTGTTCGCCGCCGCCGGCCAGGGCGACGGCCTCTCGCTGGGCCTCAACCACCTCGGTCACGAGGGACTGCTGCGGCGCGTCGTCGCCGGCCACTGGGGCCGCATGCCGAAAGTCGCCCAGCTCGCCCTCGACAACCGCATCCAGGCCTACAACCTGCCGCAGGGAATCATCTGCCAGCTCTTCCGCGACCTCTCCGCCGGCAAGCCGGGCTCGTTCTCCAAGGTCGGCCTGCACACCTTCGTCGATCCGCGTTACGGCGGTGGCCGGATCAACGACGCGACGACGCGCGACATCGTCAAGCTGGTCGAGGTCGACGACGAGGAATGGCTGTTCTACAAGGTCGGCAGGGTCAATGTCGCCTTCGTCCGTGGCACCACCGCCGACACCTTCGGCAACATCACCATGGAACGGGAAGCGCTCACCCTCAACAACCTGGCGATGGCGATGGCGGCCAAGAACAGCAACGGCATCGTCATCGCGCAGGTCGAGCGGATCGCCGAGCGCAACGGCCTGCCGCCACGGCAGGTGAAGATCCCCGGCATCCTCGTCGACTGCGTCGTCATCGCCGAACCGGCGCAGCACATGCAGACCCTGGCGACGCCGTACAGCGCCGCCTACGCCGGCGAGTTCCGCGTGCCGGCGGCCAGCCTGGTATCGACGCCGCTGACCGAGCGCAAGATCATCGCCCGCCGCGCCGCCTTCGAGCTGCCGCCGAACGGCATCATCAACCTCGGCGTCGGCATGCCGGAAGGCGTCGCGGCGGTCGCCAACGAGGAGCGCATCTCGCACCTGCTGACACTGACCGTCGAATCCGGACTCATCGGCGGCATCCCGTCGAGCGGCGGCAACTTCGGCACCGGCGTGAACATGGACGCGGTGATCGACGAGAACCAGCAATTCGACTTCTACGACGGCGGCGGCCTCGACATGGCCTGCCTCGGCATGGCCGAGTGCGACGCCGCCGGCAACGTCGACGTCAGCCGCTACGGTGGCCGCCTGACCGGCGCCGGCGGCTTCATCAACATCAGCCAGAACGCCCGCCTCGTCATCTTCGTCGGCACCTTCACCGGCAAGGGCCTGAAGGTCGATGTCGTCGACGGCAAGTTGCGCATCGTGCAGGAGGGCGAACAGCGCAAGTTCGTCAGGCAGGTCGAGCAGATCACCTTCAACGGCCAGTACGCCTACGATCGCGGCAAACCCGTCTACTACGTCACCGAACGCTGCGTCTTCCGGCGCGTGCGGCGCGGACTGGCGCTGATCGAGGTCGCTCCCGGCATCGACGTCGCGCGCGACATCCTGCCGCACATGGACTTCGAACCGATCATCGGCGAATACGCCGAGATGGACGCGCGCATCTTCAACAACAACCCGATGGGCCTCGAAGCCGAACTGCTCAACCTGTCGATGCCCGAACGCGTCATCTACGACGCCGAGCGCAACATCCTCTTCCTCAACTTCGAAGGCATGTACGTGCGCGTGCTCGAGGACGTGCAGGCGATCTGGGACATCTGCGAACTGCGCTGCCGGGCCGCCGGCAAGCGCGTCGGCGTCATCATCAACTACGACCGCTTCCGCATCAACCAGGACATGTACGACGCCTACGCCGAAATGGACCGCTACTTCCTCGCCAACTACTTCAGCCAGATCACCCGCTACGCCACCAGCGCCTTCCTGCGCGCCAAGCTCGGCGAAGCCTTCTCGGCGCGCAGCATCGCGCCGCACGTCTTCGAGCGCCGCGAGGAAGCGCAGGCCTACCTCGCCGGCCGCGGCGGCGAGAACGGCCGCAGCGGCTGAGGCCGGGCGCTGGCCAGGGCGACAGCGCAGCGACGGCGAGGCGGCGAGCAGCCGGATCGAATCCTGATCGGCACAGCAGGGACGGCGCTCGTCAGCGCCACACCTGACTCACCCGAGGAGCACCGCAAGCTTGCCGTTGCTCGCGTGGTCGGCAAGAATGGCGAAAATTCGCGCCATACCAACGCGGAGCCCAAGAACAATGCCCAATCTCAGCGAACCCCCAGGCGACTACCCCCGGCGCGTCCTCGTCGCCGTCACCGGCCTGTCGCCGCAGATCGTCACCGAGACCCTGTACGCGCTGGCGATCGCCGCCGAAGGAACACCTTTCGTCCCGACCGAGATCCATCTGATCACCACCCGCAGCGGCGCGGAGAAAGCCCGCCTGGCGCTGCTTTCGGACGACCCCGGCTGGTTCCATCAGCTCTGCCACGACTACGAACTGCCGCCGATCCGCTTCGCCGCCGACACCATTCATGTCCTCCGGGACGGCGATGGCGGCGCCCTTGAGGACATCCGGTCACTCGACGACAATCGCCACGCCGCCGACGGCATCACCGAACTCGTTCGCGCCTTCACCGCCGACCCGGACTGCGCGCTGCACGTATCGATCGCCGGCGGGCGGAAGACGATGGGCTTCTTCCTCGGCTATGCGCTGTCACTCTACGGCCGGCCGCAGGACAGGCTGTCGCACGTCCTCGTGTCCGAGCCGTTCGAATCGAGCGGCGGCTTCTACTACCCGACGCCCTTCAGCCGTGTCCTCGAGCTGCCTGGCGGCCGTCTCGTCGACACCGCGAACGCGCTGATCACCCTTGCCGAGTTGCCTTTCGTGAGCCTGCGGCACGGCTTGCCGGAGGCGCTGCTGACCGGTCACGCCAGCTACAACCAGACGGTCGAGGCCGCCCGGCAGGCGCTGGCGCCACCCGAACTGCAACTGGACCTCGCCGCGCGCCGCGTGCGCGCCGCCGGCAAGGTCTTCGCCCTGCCCCCAGCCGAACTCGCGCTGCTCAGCGTCTTTGCACGGCGCGCACTGCGCGGCGAAGCGCCGCTGCCCGCCCCACCGAAGGAACTGCCGGACGTCGAATGGCGACAGCGCTACCTGATCGAACTGCGCTGGATCGACGGTCTCCTGGGCGAACGCGACGACACCGAGCGCGCACTGAAGAAGGGCATGGACGGCGGTTACTTCTCGACGCACCTGTCGAAGCTCAGGAAAATCCTGCAGCGCGAACTCGGCCCCGCCGCCGCTCCCTATCTGATCAGCGACGGCGGCAGCCGGCCGCGCCGCTACAGCCTTGAGCTGCGGCCGACGGCGGTAGGCTATGGTGCCCTCGACAATGCAGCGTCGTAGGACCAGTCCCTTGCCGCTCTCGCCACCCCTACTGCAAACCGATCAAGGATAGACACCGATGACCACCCTCATCAGCTTTCTCGGCAAGGGTCGCCTCGACCCACAGACCGGCTACCGCACTGCAACCTACCGTTTCGACGAGGAGTTCGCGCGCGCCGCCCCGTTCTTCGGCCTTGCCCTTGCCGAGTATCTCCGGCCCCAGCGCCTCGTGATCGTCGGCACCGCGGGCAGCATGTGGGACGTCTTCTTCGAACGAGATGGCATCGACGACGAAGCGGTACTGCAACTCATGGCGGCCACCGAAGCCGGCGAAGTCGACGAACGGCTTCTCGAGCTGCCTCGCCGGCAGCTCGGGCAGCGCCTCGGCATCCCCGTCGACTGCCTGCTGATCCCCTATGCCCGCGACGCCTCCGAGCAAGCCTCAATCCTGCACGCCCTGGCGACGATCGTACGCCCTGGCGAGCGGCTTTGCCTAGACGTCACGCACGGGTTTCGCCACCTGCCGATGCTCGCACTCGTCGCAGCCCGCTACCTGCAGCGCGTGGCTGGCGTCAAGGTCGAAGAGCTGTACTACGGTGCGCTCGAGATGCCAACCGCCGAGGGTGAGACCCCGGTCCTGCGCCTCGGCGGCCTGTTGGCCATGCTCGACTGGGTCGAGGCGCTGGCAACCTACGACAAGGATGGCGACTACGGCGTCTTCGCCCCGCTGCTGGTGGCAGACGGCATGGAGCAGAGACGTGCCGAGCAGCTTGCACGTGCCGCGTACTTCGAAAGGACGAGCAACCCGGTCCGCGCCCGCGAGACCCTGACGAGCGTCTTCGCGTCGGTTGAAGCGCATCGCGGCGCGCTTGCCGCCCTTTTCGGGGACACGCTCAAGGAGCGCATCGGCTGGTTTCGCGGTGGCCTGCGCGAAGACTGGGAACTTTCGCTCGGTGACGCCTACCGCGATCGGCGAGACTACCTGCGTGCCGCCACCTTCACCTACGAGGCCTTCGTCACCCGAGCGTGCAACGAACGGAGCTTCAACCCGAACGATTTCGACTGCCGTCGCGAAGCTTACCAGGAGGCGCGCGCAACGATTCCGGCAGTGATCCGGCTCGAGCATCTGCGCAATGCGCTGGCGCATGGTGTCCGGCCACGCGCCGAGCAGACTGCCAAGACCCTCGACGACGAGAAGCGCCTGCGCTCGACGCTCGAAGCACTCCGCAACGAACTCTTCAAGTCCTGACCGGGAGACCAAACATGAACCTCCTCGACCAATCGGCCCGTGTTGCGCTGGCGGCCTTCCTCCACGACATTGGCAAGCTCGCCGAGCGCGCCGGCATCGAGCACGACGGCCGCCTCGACGCCCACCGGACGCTGTACTGCCCGTGGCACCAGGAGGGAAGCAACCCCCGCCATGGCTACCACAGCCATATCCATGCTGCCTACACCGCGCTCGCCTGGGACGAACTGGAAGCGACTGGACATTTTCCGGATCTGCGCCACGACGCTCCACCGTTCGCGACTGCCGCCGACGACAACGCTACCGACTCGGCCGTGAATGCGGCCAGTGCGCACCACCGGCCGGACACCTTCCTGCAATGGATCGTCGCCACGGCCGACCGCGTCGCCTCGGGCTTCGAACGTGACGAGTTCGACAGCCGGTACAACAACAGCAAGGAGCGCGAGAACCACTACCGCGCGCGTCTGCTGACGCTGTTCGAACAGATCGGTCGCGGCCCGATCAAGGAAGGCGAACTCCAGTGGCGCTACGCCCTGCAGCCCCTGGCACCGGCGAGCATCTTTCCGCAGCCGGTCAGCCTGTGCACGCCGCGCAATGACCCCGGCGCGCGCAGCGAGTACCTCGCTCTGTGGCAGACCCTGCTCACCGGCATCCGGCTCATCCCTCGGGCGCACGTTGGCTCGCTGCCGTTGTGGCTCGACCACTTCGACAGTCTGTGGCTGACGATGACGCACGCCATCCCTTCTGCGACGGCCTTCGGAGCCAAGCCCGAGGTATCGCTGTACGACCACAGCAAGGCGACGGCCGCGCTGGCGACGGCCCTGTGGCGCTGGCACCACGAGCAGCGGCTGACCACGGTCGATGCCGTGCGCGGCGGCTGGTCCGACGACAAGTTCCTGCTGATCCAGGGTGACGTGTTCGGCATTCAGGACTTCATCTTCGCCGAAGGCGGCGCCACCCAGACGAACGCCCACAAGCTGCTGCGGGGCCGCTCGTTCCAGGTCTCGCTGTTCGCCGAGTGCGCGGCACTCATGCTGCTCGACGCGCTCGAGCTACCGGCGACGGCGCAGATCATCAACGCGGCAGGCAAGTTTCTCATCGTCGCGCCGAACACCGCCGACGCGCACGGCGCCCTCGAGCGCTGCCGCCGCGCACTCAACGACTGGTGTCTGAGGCACACCTACGGCGAAGTCGGCGTCGGGCTGGCGAGTACGCCGGCTTCGTGCAACGACTTCGCCGCCGGCCGCTTCGGCAAGCTGACACGGCGCCTGTTCGCGGCGCTCGACACCGCCAAGCACCAACGCTTCGATCTTTGCGCCGACGAGGCCACCACCGCTTTTGACGGTTTTCTCGACCAGTTCGACACTGCCCTTGGTGTCTGCACGATCAACGGCCGCCATCCCGCTGATCGCGCGGCATCCGCCCGGCGCGGCTACCCGCTGTCGAAGCTCGCCGACGACCAGATCCGGATCGGCGAGCAACTGACCCGGCACGCCCGCCTGCTGGTCGCACGCGAGGCCGGAACGCTACCGGTGCTCGGCCTCGACTACTTCGGCTACCGGCTCGCGATCGTCCCCGGCGACGAGGAGTCCGGCAGGTACGGCGAACTCGCTCGCTGCGGCAACCTGCTGCGCGCCTGGGATTTCGACGCCCCCGAGGCGGACGGCACGATCTGGCGTGGTTATGCGCGACGCTTCGTCAACAGCTATGTGCCCCGCTTCGACGCCAGTGACTTGCCGACGCTGGACAAGTATGGCGCGTGGCAAAGCGAAGCCGAAGTGCTGGTGGCGGACCACCGCGAACAGAAAGCGTCAGGGGCGATCAAGACGCTCAACCTGATCGCCTGTGAAGATCGCCAGCAGGGCAGCCAGGGGCGCTGGCAAGGAGAGATTGCCCTGATGGTTCTCAAGGGCGACATCGACAACCTCGGCAGCCTGTTTCAACAGGGCCTGGAGAAACCGACTTTTGCCAAGATGGCTTCACTGTCGCGCCAGGTCAACGGCTTCTTTGCCCTCTGGCTACCGTGGTTCTGTGAACACGGGCTCGACGAGCGGCAGGTCGCTCGCTACCGCAACACCTACACCGTCTTCGCCGGTGGCGACGATTTCTTCCTGATCGGTCCCTGGGAGTCGACACTCGCGCTGGCCACGACGTTGCGGGAGAAGTTCGCGGCCTATGTCGCCAATCCGGACCTCAGCTTCTCTGCCGGCCTGAGCATGGCGCACTCGAAGACGCCGGTACGCCAGCTCGCGCGCAGCGCCGAAGGGGCGCTCGCAGCCGCCAAGGAACACCCTGGCAAGGATGCCGTCACCCTCTGGCAGCGCACCGTCGGCTGGACCGACTGGCGCAGCCTCATGGGCCAGCGCCGACACGCGCTCGAGGCGCTGATGGAACGTGCCGGCAGCCACGGCGCGGCTTTCTCCAGTGGCCTGACCTACGCCCTGCTGCTCCTCTCGGATCGCGCCGGGAGCAAGCGTCCGGAAGATGCCATCTGGCGCTCGCAACTGCACTATCGGCTGGCACGCTTCTTCCGTGACCGCGTCAAGGGAGACGAGGCAGCCCGCACGCGTCGCGAAGAACTGCTCGTCGAAGCCATACGAGAAGTCGGCGGCGCGCTGAGCACCCACCGGGGCGCCTACCGCCTGCCACTGTCCGTCCTGCTCTACCGGCAGCGTCAGTAGGTACCGCCCAGGAATCGCAAGCTTGCCGAACCAGAGAACGCCACCCACTTTCCGCATAATGCGCCAAGGAGATCAACTGATGGACATCAACCTCGCCACCTTCCCGCCGGACGCCGAGCTGTTCAACATGGAGGCCGAAAAAGTCGCCAACCGCCTCAACCAAGCCCCCGGCACAGTCAACAAGCCGACGCAGATCCGCCGCTTCTACGACGAACTGGTCGGCTGGCAGGAGCGCATCGACGGCGACGACGAAAGGTTCAGGCAATACGAAGCCTTCATTCGCATGCTCAACGCCAAGGTCGCCTACGCCAAGGGCCGCCGCCTGGTCGATGATGAATTCGTCGGCTGGTTCCGCCAGTGCATCAAGACCACCACCAACGCCAGGGCACTGGACCACTTCCGCCTGCACTTCGAAGCCGTCCTCGGCTTCCTCAAGGCGCTGCGCGCCTGACAACCCAGGGAGACAAGAGAATGCAACTCACGCAGATCAAACAACTGACGGCCATCCTCGTGCTGCGCACCGGCCTGCACATCGGTGCCGGCGATACCGAGATGCGTATCGGCGGTACCGACAATCCGGTCGTCAAGAACCCCCTGGATGGCCAGCCCTACATCCCCGGTTCATCGCTCAAGGGCAAGATCCGTTCGCTCCTCGAATGGCAGCTCGGTCTGGTCAGTGCCGCCAACGGCCACCCCTTCTCCTTCGAGCACCTCGCGAGGGATGACCGTCCCGAGGCACGCAACCTGCTGCGCCTGTTCGGCGGTGCGCCGGGCGCCAATGTCGACAAGCTCGTCAACGAAATCGGCCCGACACGCAGTGCATTCTGGGACTGCGCCCTGAACGCTGACTGGCTCGGCAGGGCACGCGCGCGCAACCTGTTGACCATCGAGGCGAAAAGCGAGAACTCGATCAACCGCATCGCCGGGGTCGCCGAAAACCCCCGCTTCACCGAGCGCGTCATCGCCGGTGCCGAATTCGACTTCCGGCTTTCGCTGAAGGTGATCGACGGTGAAGACCTCCTCCCGCTGCTGCTGCGTGGCCTCAAGCTACTCGAAATGGACAGTCTCGGCGGCTCGGGGTCGCGCGGCTACGGCAAGATCGCGCTGTCCGGGCTGGCACTCGACGGTCGGTCGATTCAGGCCGACTTCGACGCCATCGAGCCCTTCCCGGCCGGCACCTGAACCATGCCGCACTCCCTCCATCGCGCCACACTGGCGCTCCACAGCCCGCTTGGCACTCCGCTCGCCGGCGACACGGTCTTCGGCCAGATGTGCTGGACGCTGCGCGAGGCAGCCAGCGAAACCGAACTCGCCCGCCGCCTCGAAGGCTACGCGGAGGGCCACCCCTGGCTAGTCGTTTCGGACGGCTTCCCCAGCGGCTTCCTGCCCAGACCTTCGCTGCCGCAGCACCTCGTCACCCCGAACCACGATCCGACTCAGCGCAAGGCCGACAAGCGCCGCCGCTGGCTGCACGCCGACGGCACTGGCGATGCTCTGGCGGCGCAGCTCGCCCGCGCAGTCGATGATGCGCAGGCCTACGGGCAGGCGCCAAGGCACGAAACGCAGGCACACAACACGCTCAATCGGCTCACCGGTACCACTGGCGAAGGGGCCTTCGCTCCCTATGCGGTCGCGCACTCACGCTACGCGGCAGGGCAGCGCATCGACCTCTACCTCGCGCTCGACGATGAGCGCTTGCCAGCAGCGGAAGCGGCCCGCCTGCTGGCAGCACTCGGCAGCGCGGGCTTCGGCCGCGATGCCAGCATCGGCCTCGGCAAGTTTTCGGTCGAAGGTATCGAAGCCGCTTCCTTCGCCGAACCGACCCGGGCAGGCGCCTACTGGACCCTCGGTCCATGCGCACCGCAGGGACAGGGTTTCGTCGGCAGCAAGAGTTACTGGCGCGTGTTCACCCGCTTCGGACGCCACGGCAATGCGCTCGCGCTCAGCGGCAGCCCGTTCAAGACGCCTCTGCTGCTGGCTGCGACCGGCGCGCTCCTGGTACCGGCTGGCGAGTTCGAGCGGCGTGCCTTCGTCGGGCAGGGTCTCGGCGGCAACGGCCGTCTGTCGAAGACCCAACCCGCCACGGTACACCAGGGCTATGCCCCGGTTGCAACCATCGACCTGGAGAACGCGAAGTGAGCGCCCACCCGCACACCACCTCCCGACCGCTGGCCATCTCGACGCTGTCACCGGTCCACATCGGCTGTGGCGAGGTCTACGAGCCCAGCAACTTCGTCATCCACGACGGGCTGCTGCACGCCCTTGATCCATCAGACCTGGCAGCCGCACTGAGCGACAGCGAACGCAAGCGACTGGCGGCACTGGCCGAAGAGCGTGAGCCGATCGGTGCCATGCAGCGCTTTTTCCGCGATGCAGCGGCGCGCCTGGCAGAGCTGGCGCGGCACCAAGTCGCCATCGTCCCGTCTCTGGAACAGGAGTACCGCGACAAGGCGGGGCGACCGACGCAGCGGGCCCGCGACGGCGAAGCAACCTACAACCTGTTCCCGATCGCACGAACCGCCTTCCGGCCGCTCGACGACAGTCCCTACCTGCCGGGGAGCTCGCTCAAGGGCAGCATCCGCACGGCGTACCTCAACCATATCAATTCGGGCCGCAAGCTGACCGCCGCGGAGCAGGCGGAAAGGCGACCGGCCGGCCGCAGCGTCGAGCAGCGGCTCCTGGGTTACAACCGGAACCAGTTCGAGAAGGACCCGTTCCGCCTGCTTGCACTCGCCGACGCTCACCCCGAGGAAGGCTGCACGCCGCCACCGACGCGCGTCCTCTACTGCATCAGCAAGAAGAAGCGCCAGCCACGCGAAGGCGAGCGGCCGTCTCCCGAGCTGCAGGTGTTTCTCGAGACCATTCCCGATGCGCTCCCTGCGGCGTTTTGCAGCGAAGTGCGCTTCGGGCCGCGTGCCGCGATCCTGTGGAACGAGTTGTGTGACGCCTGCAACGGCTTCTACCGACCCCAGCTCGAAGCCGAACTGTGCCACCCGCTTCTCGGCCCGCAACTCGACAGTGAGTGGCGGCAGCTGATGCAGGAGCTTCTTGATGCGGAGCTGGCCGAGCTGATCGCGGCGCGGCAGGGCCTCCTGCTGCGTGTCGGCCGCCACTCCGGCGCCGAGTCGGTCACCCTGGACGGCGTGCGCTCGATCAAGATCCTCGGTGCCCGCGTCAATGGCAAGCAGACCTTCGACTTCCGCGCCCTGCCGACCGAAAAGCGCTACGCCCGGCCCAACAAGGCTACCGACAGCAAACTCCTGCCTTTCGGCTGGATTTGGGTTGATGGCAGCGACGATCGACACCGCCATCTTTCCGATGCCCTGCGCCAGAAGCTCGCGCTGCGCAGCCGTCCACTTTGCGAAGCGCATCGGGATCGCCTGTCGCGCCTCGAGGCAAGGCAGGCCGAGCTGGCCTTGGCCAAAGCCGTTGCCCTCGAACGCCAACGAACCGAAGCTGCCGCGGTACGCGCCGAAGCAGAAACGAGGCAACAGAGAGAACTCGAACTGGCACGCATGAGTGCGAACGGCCGTCGTGTGCAGCAGTTTCTCACTGACTTCGCCGCCCGTGCCGAGCAACTGCGGGGCAACAAGGAGAACCCCAACGGCACGTTCCACGGCATGGCCAGAGCGCTGGCGCGCGACGCCGCCGAGTGGCCACACGAAGAGCGCCTCGCGGCTGCCGATGCCATCGAGCAATGGCTACCGAAAGTCGTCCGGGTCGACCTCAAGGAAGAGCGCAAGAAGCTCAGGCTTGCCGCACTGCGTACTGCATGAACGCCCGGACCACCTTCCCCGTCGCCCGCTACCGCCTCGAGTTCCGAGCCACGCGGCCGATTCGCCTGCCCGACTACGCAGGGTCGATGCTGCGCGGCGCCTTCGGCCACGCACTGCGGCAGCTCGCCTGCATGACGCGCCAAAAGGAGTGCACCGGCTGCCCGCTGGCCGGAACATGTCCTTATCCCGCGATTTTCGCGCCCGTGCCGCCGGCGACGCATGCCCTGCAGAACTTCAGCCGGATTCCCGTGCCGCAGGTCATCGAGCCTCCCGCATGGGGCGCCAAGGTGCTGACTGCGGGCGAGACGCTCACTTTCCACCATGTGCTGATCGGCCGCTCGCGTCAGGAGCTGCCGCTGATCGTCCTGGCCTGGCGTCGCGCGCTCGCCCGTGGCGTCGGGGCCGGCGACGGCACCGCCGAACTGCTTGGCGTCGTCCACTGCGGTGAGAACGACGAGACTGAAATCCATCGTCCCGAGGTGGGAACCATCTGCGACCACGTGCAGGAGATCCCCTTACGGGCACCATCTGACGCCCGACTGACCGACACCACGCTCAACTTCGTCACGCCCCTGCGCCTGCAATACAACGGCCAGGCCCTGCCGCCCGCGAAACTGCAGCCACGGACTCTGTTGCTGGCGCTTGCCCGACGGGCAAACCTGCTCGCCGAGTTCCACGCGGATGGTCCGCTGATCCACGACTTCGCTGCACTGAGCGACGCCGCCGCGCGGGTCGGCGACGAGCGCAACGTCTGCTGGCGTGACTGGAAACGCTACTCGTCACGACAGCAGCGCGCAATGTGCTTGGGCGGAGTTGTCGGCACCTGGCGACTGCAGGGCCCGCTCGCTCCCTTCGCCGCTCTGCTCCGCCTGGGCCAATGGCTGCACGTGGGCAAGGAGACCACGTTCGGCCTCGGTCAATACACCCTCGCCGGATGCGCGCCCGGCGACATCTCCGCCGATGCCGAAAGACATTGTGAACGCCACGCGCAACTCCTTGAAAGAAATGCAGTAAACTGACAGGTGCGGTCAGTATGCAGCCCTGAAAACAAAGGGATTGAGACGTGAGAATATAAGTTGTGCATCCTGCCTCAGTCAGTATGCAGCCCTGAAAACAAAGGGATTGAGACTGAGATACTGCAACCGACGCAAGGCAAAGAGTGCGTCAGTATGCAGCCCTGAAAACAAAGGGATTGAGACCGAGCGAACGCGGCTTTATTGCCTGCACTCGTGAGTCAGTATGCAGCCCTGAAAACAAAGGGATTGAGACTTGTTAGCCCGCGGGGTTTGCATAGTCTAGCGTAGGGTTGTCAGTATGCAGCCCTGAAAACAAAGGGATTGAGACATCTGCTCCTGCGTCCGGGCCGGGCGAGCGGTTTTGTCAGTATGCAGCCCTGAAAACAAAGGGATTGAGACAGGAGTTTCGTCCCCTCGTACTCGTCGACGGAGTGTCAGTATGCAGCCCTGAAAACAAAGGGATTGAGACCGGCCTTCGCGGGCCATGGCGATGATTTGTAGTTGGTCAGTATGCAGCCCTGAAAACAAAGGGATTGAGACTCCGGGCTCCAGGCTCGCGTCTTGCTTCGTCATCGTCAGTATGCAGCCCTGAAAACAAAGGGATTGAGACGTGGCCTGCTACGGCGGCTTTGGGCTGCCGGACTGTCAGTATGCAGCCCTGAAAACAAAGGGATTGAGACTTAAGCATCGTCGTCTCCTTGCGTTTCGATCCGGGTCAGTATGCAGCCCTGAAAACAAAGGGATTGAGACATGCCAAAGCATGCCTGTTGGGTAGCGTCGCGTCAGTATGCAGCCCTGAAAACAAAGGGATTGAGACTCGCCGCCTACGCCGAATCCCTCCCCAAGCTCGGTCAGTATGCAGCCCTGAAAACAAAGGGATTGAGACCGCCAAGAAGCTCCGGGCAGTCTGGCGAGACGTGTCAGTATGCAGCCCTGAAAACAAAGGGATTGAGACTCAGCGTCGATCCATTCGATTCCCTTCTCCGAGGTCAGTATGCAGCCCTGAAAACAAAGGGATTGAGACCCGCCTCTTCCGCGACCTCCAGGTGATGGAATGTCAGTATGCAGCCCTGAAAACAAAGGGATTGAGACAGCTCCGGGCAGTCTGGCGAGACGTAGGCCGCCGTCAGTATGCAGCCCTGAAAACAAAGGGATTGAGACCAGCGCTCTTGTCCCGACCAAAAAAGAAATGCCCGTCAGTATGCAGCCCTGAAAACAAAGGGATTGAGACGACCCAGACGGTTGAGCTTTTGTCTCTGGGTAACGTCAGTATGCAGCCCTGAAAACAAAGGGATTGAGACGGATTCTCGCTTGCTCTTTCTTTTCTTCTTCTAGAGTCAGTATGCAGCCCTGAAAACAAAGGGATTGAGACCAACTGCCGCTTGACGAAAGCGGCCTCGGCGCAACGTCAGTATGCAGCCCTGAAAACAAAGGGATTGAGACATTCGGTACTTTATGTACTCGCGCGACCAGTCTGGTCAGTATGCAGCCCTGAAAACAAAGGGATTGAGACGACGGACGGTTTTCGTGGTATTCGTGGTCATTACATTGTCAGTATGCAGCCCTGAAAACAAAGGGATTGAGACGATACTTCCGGTCGTAGAGCTTTGGAACGTCGGGTCAGTATGCAGCCCTGAAAACAAAGGGATTGAGACAGGGATCTTTGTGTCCATCTACCCGAAAGAGGAACTGTCAGTATGCAGCCTTGAAAACAAAGGGATTGAGACCGCCCAGAACAACGCAACCAGCGCACCCGTCAGTCAGTATGCAGCCCTGAAAACAAAGGGATTGAGACCGGCAGAACCCCGCCGCTCGCCGATGATAAAATGGTCAGTATGCAGCCCTGAAAACAAAGGGATTGAGACGTTTGCTCGACTAACGTTTACAACGTTTCTGTTGTCAGTATGCAGCCCTGAAAACAAAGGGATTGAGACTTTCGGCGGACGAACGGTACGAGTAGTACTCATTGTCAGTATGCAGCCCTGAAAACAAAGGGATTGAGACGACGCACTGTCCTGCGATGCAGAGCAATAAGCCGTCAGTATGCAGCCCTGAAAACAAAGGGATTGAGACGCAGACTCTGCCGCCGTCCTGATCTTGTGCTTCGTCAGTATGCAGCCCTGAAAACAAAGGGATTGAGACTCGACTTGCGCTTCTCACTGAGCGGGGCGGTCATGTCAGTATGCAGCCCTGAAAACAAAGGGATTGAGACGGGCTGAACGGGGCGGTGGTGAGGTGGGCGATGCCGTCAGTATGCAGCCCTGAAAACAAAGGGATTGAGACTGCGCCCGTTCTGATCAGTGATTGTCATGGCGTGTCAGTATGCAGCCCTGAAAACAAAGGGATTGAGACTTGTACGCAGCGTTCGATGGAGTGCGCTTCCATCGTCAGTATGCAGCCCTGAAAACAAAGGGATTGAGACGTACGAAATCGTACGGCATTTTCGACGATAGACGGGTCAGTATGCAGCCCTGAAAACAAAGGGATTGAGACTGGTTTAGCGGGTCTGATAATGCTACCCGCAAGGTCAGTATGCAGCCCTGAAAACAAAGGGATTGAGACTGTTTCTGGAGTGCATCGCCGCTACCTGCCATTGGTCAGTATGCAGCCCTGAAAACAAAGGGATTGAGACCGAAGTGGTCGCGCTTGTAGCTGATCGCCTCGTAGGTCAGTATGCAGCCCTGAAAACAAAGGGATTGAGACTATATGCCCGATTATTTATGGATAAAACATAAGGGGTCAGTATGCAGCCCTGAAAACAAAGGGATTGAGACCGAGTCGTACGGTACCGGACGGCATGCTCAACGATGTCAGTATGCAGCCCTGAAAACAAAGGGATTGAGACTAGCCACTAGGCAGCGCATCGCAGAGGTAAGGAAGTCAGTATGCAGCCCTGAAAACAAAGGGATTGAGACGTGCAGATCTTCGACAGCGTCGAAAACGGAACGCCGTCAGTATGCAGCCCTGAAAACAAAGGGATTGAGACGGCGGCAGGCAGTCGCGCAGCACTTCGATCGTGTGTCAGTATGCAGCCCTGAAAACAAAGGGATTGAGACCCGGGCAGACTGTTTCACGCAGCGCGATCTCGTCAGTATGCAGCCCTGAAAACAAAGGGATTGAGACGCACGGCCGCCCGTTGATCCATGTCGAATGCCCTAGTCAGTATGCAGCCCTGAAAACAAAGGGATTGAGACGATCAGCGTGCTCTTGGCTGACGAAACTGATGGGTCAGTATGCAGCCCTGAAAACAAAGGGATTGAGACTTCAGCATCGCTACAGCATGCGCAAGCCGCTGCTCGGTCAGTATGCAGCCCTGAAAACAAAGGGATTGAGACAATGCTTCATCCTCTTCCTGGGTGACTTCCAGAGTCAGTATGCAGCCCTGAAAACAAAGGGATTGAGACCATGCAGCCTTGAACTCGGCACGCAGTTTGAGAACGTCAGTATGCAGCCCTGAAAACAAAGGGATTGAGACGATCTTGTCGGCGGCGGTGAAAACTTGGGCACGGGTCAGTATGCAGCCCTGAAAACAAAGGGATTGAGACCCAATGACGACCCACTCATTATCAGCGACGGTCAGTATGCAGCCCTGAAAACAAAGGGATTGAGACTTGATGTACTCGCGCGACCAGTCTGGTTTGGGCTTGTCAGTATGCAGCCCTGAAAACAAAGGGATTGAGACCCCTTTGTGATACATGCTACCTATCGCTGGATGAGGTCAGTATGCAGCCCTGAAAACAAAGGGATTGAGACCGATTCGGCGAACTTGGGGAGCGCTACCATTGTCAGTATGCAGCCCTGAAAACAAAGGGATTGAGACCGCTCCTGCACTGTGTGTGAGAAGGAAATCATGTGTCAGTATGCAGCCCTGAAAACAAAGGGATTGAGACTTATCATAATCTCGGTACTTGGCGGTGATCACAAGTCAGTATGCAGCCCTGAAAACAAGGGATTGAGACCGCGGAACTCCCGGCGACCAACTCTGCAAATGAGGTCAGTATGCAGCCCTGAAAACAAAGGGATTGAGACGCTCGCCGATGATGAACTGATCCTCATCAACCGGTCAGTATGCAGCCCTGAAAACAAAGGGATTGAGACCTCTTGCACCGCCTCCCAAAGCCACTGATGGGTCAGTATGCAGCCCTGAAAACAAAGGGATTGAGACGACCATTGCGGAACTTTCACGACTCAACGAGGACAGTCAGTATGCAGCCCTGAAAACAAAGGGATTGAGACCCGGATGAGCCGCCTATGCAGGGAGCCGATGGTCAGTATGCAGCCCTGAAAACAAAGGGATTGAGACAACGAACGCGGCGACGGTCGAAAGATCAACTGCGTCAGTATGCAGCCCTGAAAACAAAGGGATTGAGACCGTTCAATGCTTCCATTTCAATCTCCTGTTTGGGTCAGTATGCAGCCCTGAAAACAAAGGGATTGAGACTTTGCCGCCTTTGATCGACGGCCCGGCTAGCGGGGGGTCAGTATGCAGCCCTGAAAACAAAGGGATTGAGACTCTGTCGATTTCGGCGTCAGGTACGAAACCAGTTGAAGTCAGTATGCAGCCCTGAAAACAAAGGGATTGAGACCCGGTCAGTTCGTCGTAGAAATCGCTTTGCGGCGGTGTCAGTATGCAGCCCTGAAAACAAAGGGATTGAGACGCTGTGCGCCCAGACGCACTGGGCATGTCGCTTGTCAGTAAGCAGCCCTGAAAACAAAGGGATCGAGACGGTGAGGGCGGCGATCAGGTCGCGGATTGCCGACGTCAGTAAGCAGCCCTGAAAACAAGGAGACTTCAAAGTCGGGCGACCATGCGGTGGCCACCGGTGCTCCGCTCTCGGCTTCCGTCCCGACAGAGCACCGTCAGCGAAATCGGGCGCAACCCCCTGGATGGCAAGTGGCAAGCTTGCGGATCGGGACAGCCGCGCCGCCGACGTCTATCGTTGCGCCATGAGCGATGCAGCACGAACTCTCTACCTGGTCTGCTACGACGTGTGCGATTCGGCACTGCGCCGTCGCGTGCAGAAGTACCTCACGGGCTACAAGGTCGGTGGTCAGAAGTCGTTCTTCGAGTGCTGGCTGACAGCCGCGGAGTTGCGCGAGGTCCGCTCGACGTTGGCGAACCAGCTTGACCTTGCAGAAGACCGTGCGCATATCTTCCAGCTCGATCCGCGCATGCAGCGGGACCTGCTTGGCCGCGCAACCGAGCCCGTAACGGAGTGTTTCCTGATCGTCTGAGGAAAGGAGAGAAGCGATGTCGAGCCTCTACGTAGACCGACGCGGCGTCACGCTGAAGGCGGACGGCGAAGCGCTGGTGTTCTACGAGAACGGCGAGCGCGTGGGCACGGTGCCACTGGCACCGCTGTCGCGGGTCTTCATGCGCGGCGACGTGACGCTATCCTCGGCGCTTCTCGGCAAGCTCGGCGAGCGCGGCATCGGTGTGGTGGTCCTGTCGGGCCGCAAGGCGGTGCCGACGATGCTCCTCGGCCGACCGCACAACGATGCGGCACGTCGGGTGGCTCAGTACCGCCTCTCTCTCGATGCCGATTTCTGCCTGCGCTTCTCGCGCGCCATCGTCGAAGCCAAGCTCCGCGCGCAGGCGGCCTTTCTCGACGAACGCCGGGACAGTGAGCTACGTTCGCGCTACCTGCTGACGCTCTCGCTGAAGCGCCTGGCCAGCAGCATTGCGGCGGTCGACCAACAGTCGACGATTGCATCGCTGCGCGGACTCGAAGGCGCGGGGGCGGCGGCCTACTTCGAGGGCTTCGCCGATCTGCTCCCCGACCGCCTGCACTTCAACGGCCGCAACCGCCGTCCTCCGCGCGACCCGGTGAATGCCGTCCTCTCGCTCGGCTACACCCTGCTGCACGCAGAAACCGTGCTGGCGCTGTATGGCTCCGGGCTCGACCCCTTCGTCGGCTTCTATCATGCGCTCGACTTCGCACGCGAATCGCTGGCTTGCGATCTGGTCGAGCCGCTGCGCGTCGAGATCGACCAGCATGCACTGATGCTGTTTCGCTCAGAGAAACTGCGGCCTGAAGACTTCACGCACAGTGATACCGGCTGCCTGCTCGGCAAGGCTGGCAGGGCACGCTTCTACGGCGAATGGGAACCCCTGGCAGCGCGCCTGCGCAAACTCCTGGCGGAGAGCGTGAGCGACGTGACGAGTGCCATTGGCCAGGCCGGTGCGGCCACGACGACGCCCGTCGCCGGCAGCGACGGTCACACGCCCGCAGCAACCACGACGCCCGCTGACGACGGCGATGACTGCTGAACTCGCTTTCGTCATCGGCTACGACATCAGCGACCCACGGCGATTGCTGCGTGTGCATCGCGAGATGTGCAAACACGCGACCCCGCTCGAGTACAGCATCTTCCTGCTGGTCGGCAGCGAAAACGACAAGAAGCTCTGCCTGCTCGAGATCGGGTCACTGATCGAGCCGCAGGAGGACGATGTCCGCTGCTACGCACTGCCCGCACGCGGCTTCCAGGGTCGAATCGGCCGCGCGAGCCTGCCCGAAGGAATCGTCTGGACGGGGCTGCCGGCGGCGATCGCCTGAAGCAACCACGGGTGCGGCAGCGAGCGAAGACGCGCGTCGCCGCAACGACTGGTAGGCGAAGGCTCGATCCGCCAACCAAGCAGTCCGCGCTGCCAGACGTTGGGCCACCGACTGCCGCGCGGTTGCCATCACGGTTTTCGCTGCTCGATTACGCGCTGCCGGGGCGCCGGCAGTCGCCTCGGCGGCACCGCCGGAATCGTTCTCGCCCTTGCCGCCAACCGGACTGCACTCTGCGCGCATCGATCGCCGGCGGGACAGGTCCGGCATGCTCCTGCTGCGCCACCTCTTTCGCCGCCATCAGTTGAGCCGAGCGTCCCGCCGCTGCGATCGCGGCGACGGCAGACCACGACGTTGACACGAACGTTGCGGCCTATAATATTTTCCATTCCTGCCGGCGCAGGTTCAACGCTGCTGTCTCCTCGTGCAATGCCCCATGGCATTGGCGACCACTTCAGGAATGGCGCGCCAAGCCGGTTCTGGTCGCTGAGCTGCTGCGGTCGCCGCTGGAATTCGTCGAGAAGGTGCAACAACGATGGAGTTTGAAATGGACGACGACAGGACTGCTAGCAGGCTTCGAGGTCATGTCGGCGACGCAGCGGATTCGCACGGTGGCTTGCTGCTTCAGACTGCTGCCCTGAACGTCGAACTGCTGGGTGCGGACGGCACCATGATCTCGACATCATCCGTTTCGCAAGCTTTCACTGCCGGGCGCGCCGCAGACAATACGATCGTGATCGACAACGACGACGTGAGTCGTCATCACCTCGAAGTCCGCAAGGAAGACGCTGTCTGGCGCATTCGCGACCTCGGCAGTGCCAATGGAGTCTATATTGGCGACCGGCTGATCGAGAGCGAGGAAGAACTGCGCATCCCCTGCCTGGTGTCACTCGGGCCCTCCGGGGTGCGGCTCAGGCTGACGCAAACCACACGACCAGGTCCGGACGACGCAACAACGGTTTCCGACCGAGCCGCTTCCTGTTCGGATGACAGCCACCGCGAATCCGGAGCGGCGCCACAAGGCGGTGGCACAACAGGCCAACCGGCCCGCTGGACGCGCGAGGCGGCAGCGGATACCGCCTACCCGGCAGCCGTTCGCAGCTTCCGCGAACCACTCGACCAAACTGCGACGCCGGGCGTTGACCTGCCGCAACACCCGGAGCCGTTGCGCGTCGGCGTCCTGGATGCTGACGGCAGGCAGATCGCGACCTATGCTCTCGCAGACCACTTCACGGTCGGCCGGGCTGCCGACAATACCGTCGTGATCGACAATCGCGGAGTGAGTCGCCATCATCTCGAAGTCCGGAACGACCATGAGCGCTGGCGGGTCATCAACCTCGGCAGCGCCAATGGCGTTTATATCGACGACAACCTGGTCGAGCATGATGCAGAGCTGGCATTGCCGGCGCTGGTTGCGTTGGGGCAGTCGGGGATCTGGCTGGACATCAGGAAGGCATCGCCGGAGGCGGCGAAAGGCGTGGCATGCGCGCCCGGACGGGACGCCGCCCCGGCGCAGGCTGACGGGCCTGGATCGCCGCCGCAGAAACCGCGAAGCCTGGCTGAGGAGGACATCAAGGCCCGCCTGCTCGCGCAGGACGAAGCGGCGGATTCGGGCGACTACACCAGGATCGTGCGCCGGATCATCCACGAAGATCGCGTCATCAGGAAGCGGAGTTACAGGAAGGTCATCTGGGCCTTGGGCATCCTGTTTGGGCTGTCGATCAGCATGGCTGCCTACCAGCAGGTTGCCCTCGCCAATACCCGCAAACTGGCGCTGGAGATGTTCTACGACATCAAGACGCTGGAAGTGAGCTTGTCGCAGGCCGACATCAAGCTCGAACAGAGTGCCGATACGCTGGACAAGGCGATGGCGGCGATCAGTAGTGAAAGGCTGAGGGTCGTCGATGAGCAACTGAAAGCCGAGCGCGAAAAAATCGCCGCCGAGAGAAAGCGGATGCTGCAGGAGCGGGAAAAGCTCGCCGCGATGAAGGGCAAGTACAGACAGTATGTCGACGAAGCCAATTCGTTGCGCCTCCGTTTTCCGACCGCCAGGCGCTATGAGGAGGAACTGATTGCCAAGGTCACCAGCGAGTTGGGCGAGAGCGAACTGGAGTTGCCGGACGACTTTGTTGCCGAGGTGAGGAAGTACATCAAGTATTGGCAAGGCTCCGCACGAATGAAGAAGGCGATGGACAACATCGAGAAGAACAACTACCTGCCAATCGTGACGGGTGCCTTGAAGAAGCACGGATTGCCGCTGTACTTCGTCTATCTGCCGTTGCAGGAGAGCAACTACGACGCGCAAGCGATCGGACCCTCGACCAGATTCGGGATTGCCAAGGGCGCCTGGCAACTGCTGGCGACCACGGCCCAGGAGTACGGGGTTGCGGCAGGGCCATTGGCCGATGTCGCGGCCTATGATCCGCAGGATGCGCGCTTTGATTTCCAGCAATCAACGCAGGCGGGAGTGAAGTACTTGAAGCGCATCTACAGCAGTGAAGCGCAAGCTTCCGGCCTGCTGGTGATGGCCAGTTACAACTACGGCGATACCCGGGTGAGGAAGATGATCCGGGAAATGCCTGACAATCCGCGCGAGAGGAATTTCTGGAGATTCGTCCGGCAGTATCAACTGCCCAAGGAGACGCACGATTACGTTTTCTACATCCTGTCCGCTGCAGTCATCGGCGAGGATCCCCGACATTTCGGGTTCGAGTTCAGCCCGCCCCTGTTCATGGCCGAGGCCGACAGGAAGGCGGACAGCGGCGCCAGCGGGCAGAAGCACGCGCCACGGTAACGGACGGCCGCGGTCACCAAGGGCACGCTGCGCACTGCCGCTCCATGCGCCATGCGATACTCTGTTGCCGTTCGCCGTCGGAGCGAGTCGTTCGAGTCGGCCGCGATGCAGAGACGTGCGCGCCTTTCCCCGGCGGCGGCGGCACTGGTCGCACGAAAACCGCCGCCACCTCTCCCTGGAAGGGCGACACGCAGGCACACAGGAGGCACCTGATGAACACGAATCCATTTCCCCTGCCCGATAACCTGCCGGTTCCCACTGACGACGGCGCGGCCGCCCATCTCGCGGGTTCGCCGTTGCCGGAGCTGACGCTGAGCGCGACCGACGGCAGTGAGATCAACCTGGCGCAACTGGCGGGACGCTGGGTGCTCTACGTCTATCCGATGACCGGTCAGCCGGGCGTTCCGTTGCCCGATGGCTGGGATGCCATCCCCGGAGCCCGCGGCTGCACACCGCAGTCGTGCAGCTTTCGCGACCACTTCGCCGAGTTGCAGGCGCTGGGCACCGGCGTCTACGGGCTCAGCACGCAGGATACCGACTACCAGCGCGAGGCGCGCGACCGGCTGCACCTGCCTTTCGAGCTGCTGAGCGACAGCGGGCTGCGCTTGAAATCGGCGCTGCGGCTGCCCACCTTCCGCGTTGCCGGCATGGAACTCTACCGGCGGCTGACGCTGGTGGTCGACGACGGACGCGTCAGCACGGTGTTCTATCCGGTCTTTCCGCCGGACCGCAATGCCGACGACGTGCTGGCCTGGCTGCGGGCGAACCCGCGCGGCGCCCCGTCGCCGTCGGCGGCCGCTGCCGCCGGCGCTCGAACCCGCACCTCCTGACCGGAATCCCCGACCATGCTCCTCTACGTCGATGTCCAGTTTGCCTCGCCCTATGCCCTGTCCGCGTTCGTCGCGCTGCAGGAGAAGAGACTGCCGTTCACCATCGAGACCCTCGACCTCGCCGCCGGCGACCAGCAGCGGCCGGATTTCGCCCGCCTGTCGATCAGCGCCCGCGTGCCGACGCTCGTCGACGGCGACTTCGCGCTGTCGGAGTCCTCGGCGATTGCCGAGTACCTGGACGAGGTCCATCCGGGACCGGCGCTGTATCCTGCTGCGCCACGGGCGCGCGCCCGCACGCGGCAGGTGCAGGCGTGGTTGCGCAGCGACTTCCTGCCGCTCCGGCAGGAACGCTCGACCGAGGTCATCTTCTATGGCCCGACGCCGCAGCCGCTCTCGGCCGCTGCCGCGCACTCGGCGGCGAGGCTGTTCGCCGCTGCCGGCGAGTTGCTGGCGCACGGCGGCGACCACCTGTGCGGCGACACGTGGTGCATCGCCGACGTCGACCTGGCGCTGATGCTCAACCGGCTGCTGCTGAACGGCGACGCCGTTCCCGATGCGCTGGCACGCTACGCGACGCTGCAGTGGCAGCGGCCGAGTGTGCAGTCGTGGGTGGCCAGGGAGCGGCCGGCGCGCGCGGTGACGACGTGAGCGGCGTCGGACGGCGCGATCGGCCTGTCAGTCGTTTCCGGAGGACTCATTGAACACGAACATCGTTCCGGCCTATGCCGCGCTGCTGGCACTCTTCTACGTTGCCCTCAGCATCCGCACCCTGCGCCTGCGGCGCCAGCTCCGCATCGCCGTCGGCGACGGCGGCAACCCGGCGATGCTGCGCGCCATGCGGGTGCATGCGAATTTCGCCGAGTACGTGCCGCTTGGCCTGATCCTGCTGCATTTCGTCGAGAGGCAAGGAGCGCAGGCGCTGCTCCTGCATGGGCTGTGCCTGTGCCTGCTGCTGGGCCGGATCGCCCATGCCTACGGCGTCAGCCAGCTGGCGGAGAATTTCAGCTTCCGCGTGACGGGGATGGCGCTGACCTTCACGACGATCTTCTTCTCGTCGGCGTGGCTGCTGCTGGCTTTCGTCCGCCAGCATCTGGGCTGAGATCGGGTTGTGCGCCGGCGATTGCTTTCTGGTCGCTGCCGCGACCAGAACGGGGAACGCCTGGCCTGGTTTCCGGAGAGGATTGCGGGCGGATGGCCATCCGATGCCAGAATGCGACCCCGACGCCGCGAGTCAGCGCAGGCCGCGGACGATGACCTCCCAGTCGATTTCGACACGAGGGCAAGCGCTCGATGAGAGCGTACCAAGAAGTTCCTGCACCAGTGGTCGCCCGTAAACGCCGTTCTCGAGCCGGTAGACGGTGACGATTTCGTCAGCGGGGTGCACCAACCAGTACTCGCGCACCCCATGACGCTCGTAGAGAAACAACTTGCGCACCTGATCGTGTGCCGCGCTGCCCGGCGACAGCACCTCGACCAGCCAGTCCGGGGCGCCGCGGCAGCCTCGGTCGTCCAGCTTCGAGCGATCGCACACCACGACGATGTCCGGCTGCACGACCGTGTCGATCAGCTCGTCCCCCTCATGGGCACGCGGTAGCCGGACATCGAAGGGTGCGATGTTGACCTCGCAAGGCCCGCCGTCGACCGCGGTGGCGATCTGCCGGGCCATTTCCAGAACGATTCGCTGATGCTGCCGCGAGGGGGCAGGGCCCATGGCATAGGCCAGGCCATCGATCAACTCGTAGCGCGCTTCCTCCGGCCAGGCAAGGTATTCTGCATAGGTATGCCTTTGGTCATCACGCAGCGCCAGTGCCATCGCGCATACTCCTTCCCGCCCCCGCCCTTGGTATCACCCCAGCCCGTTCGCCGGCGCAGGACTCGCCTGGCACGCCAAGAATAGAAGAATCTACGTCTCCTCCGCAAGCCACTGAAAAAAAATGCCGGCAATGCCGGCATGGATCTTTTGGCGACGGCCCGCAGCGAACCGCCGCCAGAACGTCAAGCTCAGGCTGCCCGGCGACGCAGGCCGAGTCCGGCCAGACCGAGACCGACGAGCGCCAGCGTACCCGGCAACGGAATCGCCGACTCGATCTCGACATAGGAGCCACCGCCACCGAAGGGCGACTGGTTGGCGAAGATGTCGATGCTGTAGTTGCCAGCCGCGAGCAGCAGGCTGCCGGCGCTGTAGTAACCGCTCGCGAACGCGACGTCCGGGTCGCCCGTAAAGGAACCGGCGCCCGGGGCGGAGGTCGTGAAGGCCAGCACCGAGTTCACGAACACGTCGAAGGTGTCACCGATATTGAATGCATCGGTGACCTTGAGCAGGCCAGGCCCGCTGAGCGAGATGAAGGTCTACAATGGCAGCACACGCAACGCTGACGAGGAGTGCCCGATGCGTCAAATCGCTGAAGAAAAGGCGGCGGTCAGCCTTTCCGGCTGGCTCGCCCTGCCCCTGTGGTTCGCCCTGCTGATCTGGACCGTCTGGCCGTTCATCGGTCTCGTGGCATGGAGCGCGCTCGGCGTCGCCCTGCCTTTCCCGACCCAGGTCTCGTTGATGCGTATCCTCGCCATTCCGCTGCTGGCCTTTCTCGGCAAGGGCTTCGGCATCCTGCAGCCGAACATCGCCGGCATCTTCACCTTCTTCGGCCGCTACGCCGGCACATTGCGCCGGGACGGCTTCTACTGGGTGAATCCCTTCTTCCAGCGGCAGAAGATGTCGCTGCGCGCGAACAACCTGAACACACCGACGCTGAAGGTCAATGACCGGGCCGGCAATCCCGTGGAAGTGGCGGCGGTCGTCGTCTGGCGCGTCGCCGACACGGCCCGCGCCGCCTTCGATGTCGAGGATTACGGCACCTATATCGTCATCCAGAGCGAGTCGGCGGTGCGCTCGGTGGTCAGCGCGCGCTGGTACGACGGCGACGCGGACGGCCGGAACTCGCTGCGCGGCGACATGGACGCCGTCGCTGAACTGCTCGCGACGCGAATCCAGGAGCACGTCGCCCTCGCCGGACTCGAGGTCGTCGAGGCACGCATCTCTCACCTCGCCTACGCACCGGAGATCGCCAGCGCCATGTTGCGCCGACAGCAGGCGGAAGCGGTCGTCGCCGCCCGCGCCAGGATCGTCGATGGAGCGGTCGGCATGGTCAAGCTGGGCATCGAACAACTCGAAGCGGAAGGCGTCGTCCAACTGTCGTCGGAAGACCGCGTCAGGCTGGTCACCAACCTGATGACCGTGCTGGTGTCGGAAAGCGAGACCCATCCGGTGCTGTCGGTGGGCCGGGAATAGCGGGACACGGAGACGCGGGCAGACCGCTCCGTTGCCGGTGACGGCGATCAGCCCGTGCGCCCGCCGCCGCCGTCCACGCCGTTGCCGATGCGAAAGCCGAGGGCGGCCTCGCGGCCGATCATCGCCAGCTTGCGGCTGCTTCCCCAGCGATAGCTGCCGATCTCTCCCGACTCGCGAATCACCCGGTGGCAGGGAATGAGGTAGGCGATGCTGTTGGCGGCCAGTGCGCTGCCCACCGCCCGCTGGGCATTCGGCGCCGCCATCCGCCGCGCCAGTTCGCCATAGGAGATCAGCGTGCCGGGTTCGACGCGAATCAACGCCTCCCAGACCTTGATCTGGAAGTTCGTTCCGCGGAGCAGGAGGTGCAGCGTGCCGCGCGTCGGTGTCGCCGGGAAGATGGCGGCCAGCAAGGCCCCCGCCTGCGCATCGTCGCGACAGATCGTCGCCGCCGGCCAGCGCGCGACGAGTTCGGCGATCATCGCCGGCGCAGCGGTCGAGCAGAAGGCGAGATGGCAGACGCCGCGCCCGCTCCAGGCAATCAGGGCGTCGCCGAAGGGCGACGGCGAGAAGCCGCAGGAGATGGCGATGCCGAGGCCGCCGGAGCGGATCTCGCCGGGCGACAGCGCCTCACAACTGACCATCAGATCATGCAGGCGGCTGCCGCTGCTCAGGCCGCTGTCCGCCGCCACCGCCAGGACGTCGCGCGCCTTCGCCAGTTCACGCCGGGCGTGTTCCTTGGTCAGGTACTGCAGGAAGCGCTTCGGCGAGATACCGGCCCAGGCGGAGAACAGCCGCTGCAGGTGGAAAGGACTCAGATGCACCGCGGCGGCGACCTCCTCCAGCATCGGTTGCGTACGTGCATTCGCCCGGATGTAGTCGATGGCGCGCGCGACGACGGCGAAGTTGCGCGACTGCTCGTCGAGTTCAGGAGTGGACATGCCTTGCCCTCCGCAATGCCAGCACCGATGCCGGCGAGAATCCCGTCGCCAGCCCGGTGCCCGCCAGCACCAGCGTGGCGCCAACCAGCGTATGCCAGCCGACCTCTTCGCCAAGGAAGAGGTGGCCCCACAGCACGCCGAAGACCGGAATCAGGAAGGTGACCGTCAGCGCGGGCGTGGCGCCGATGTCGGCGATCAGGCGGAAGTAGAGCAGGTACGCGACACCGCTGCAGAGCACGCCGAGAGCAATCACCGCAGCGACGATGCCGCTGCCCGGAAAGGTGGCCGGCATCGGCAGGAAGAACAGTGTCGGCGCCAGCAGCAGCGTCGCTGCCCACATGCTGCCGTGGGCGTTGGCGAAGGGGTCGACGGCACTGGCGGCCTTGGTATAGGTCGTGGCGATCCCGTACGAGAGGGCTGCCAGCAGGGCAGCGGCGATGGCCAGGCCGCCACCCGGCGGCAACTGGGCGGCCTCGATCCCGCCGAGCACGGCGACACCGGCAACGCCACAGGACAACCCGCTCAACTGCCGCGTCGACAACGGCTTGCGCCACCAGACGGCGCCGATCGCGGCGGCCCAGATCGGCGCCGTCGCATTCAGGATCGACAGCAGCGACGCCGAAACGGTCTCTGCCGCATGGGCGAACAACAGGAACGGGAGCGCCGAGTTGAACAGCCCGAGGACGAGATAGTGCCGCCAGTGGACGCCGGCAGCCAGCGTCTTCCGGAAGCCAAGGGCGACGAACCAGAGAAAGACCGCCGCCAGCGCAACGCGCAGGAAGATGAGCGCCGCCGGGCCGATCGCCGGCGCCCCGACGCGCATGAACAGGAAGGAGGCGCCCCAGATGGCGGAAAGCACGAGAAGGCGAATCAGGCTGGAATCGTTCATGGCGCCATCACCACCACGGAAGAGAAGGGATGCCTGAGTGTGCGGCAGGTGCAGCCGGGCGCGCAATCCGATTCTTGCTGAATTTCCCTGCACCATCGGCGGGGGATGGAACTGCTGCCGTGTGGTCGGGCCGATGGTCGGAAACCCCCTCGCCCTGCGCCTGTCCGAAGCCGGGCGGCAGGGCGCTCGCTGCCCGGAGCAGGACCGGGGGCATGCCCGTCGACAGCGGCGGGCGGAGGGGCGGACGGGCGGACGGTCCCCGCCAACGGCACGAAGTCGCTTGCCTTCATCGCCTGATCGGCAGACGATTGCGCATTGGCTGAAGCGAACCGGGAAACTCATGCAACTCGCACGCGCGCTGTTTCTTGTCGCCGCCCTGCTGACCAGCGGCCTGAGTCTGGCTGCCGGCCTGTTCGAGAGGGAAGTCGTCTTTTCGCAGGCGGACATCGAGGCGGCTCTGGCCAGGGCGAAGCCGCTGCAGCTGTCCTACGGCGGGCTGATTTCGGTCGCCCTGAACGAGCCGCCGACAATCCGGCTCGACGGCGACGACGGGCGCGCCGGCATCGCCAGCGCCGTGGACGTGGAGATGCCGGGCGGGCGGCCGCTCCGCGTCGATGTCGCCGGCCGAGCCGGCGTTCGCTACGACGACCAGCAGAAGGCTTTCTTTCTCGAGAACCCGGTCGTCGATTCAGTCACCATTCCCTCCCGGCGGAAGGAGGCCAACCCGCTCGTTCGCCAGGCAGCCTCGCAACTGCTCGCATCGTACTTCCGGTCGAAACCGGTTTACGTCCTGCGCGAGAACGGCAACCTGCAGGAAATGACCGCGCGCTGGCTGCTGAAGTCGGTGCGCATCGAGGCGGGCCGCGTGGTCGCCGTGCTGTCGCCGTTCTGAGCCGCCGGCGACGACGCTGCAGGTCGGGCGCCTAGGCCATCGAGTGCAGGCCGAACATGTTGCCTTCGGTATCCTTGGCCAGCGCACAGAAACCGTACTGGCCGATCGAGAACTTTTCCTGGCAGACCTGGCCACCAGCCTTGACGACACGTCCGACCTCGACCGCGCAGTCGGCGCAGCCGAAGTAGACGAGCGTGCTGTTGCCACCCGATGGCATGCCCTCCATCTTCACCAGCGACCCCGACGCGCCGCCGACGTCCATCTGCATCGGGAAGGCCCACATCTCGCCACCGGGGCCCTCGAGCTGCGTGAACTCGACGCCGAGGACGGTAGCGTAGAATGACTTGGCGCGCTGCATGTCCTGCACGTAAATCTCGAACCAGCGGACGGGGTTTTCATTGTTCATGGCAATCTCCTTTCAGGTGCCTGTTCAGGCGTTGTCGAAGGCGCTTTGCAGCGCCGCGAGGTCGACCGGCACGGCGGCGTCCGCCAGATCCTCGGGCTGGCGCAGCGTTTCGTCAACCCGGAGATCGTCGGCAGCCTCGTGGCAGTGCGGCGAGATAGCGGCGCATCATCGGCAGCTGCAAGCGGCTGATCCATGCCACTGCCGCAGGATGCCTGACGGGAGCAGCCGATGAACGATACGGGCGGGCGCTGCGGATGTGGCCCGGCGTTGGCGTATGGCCATGAGCAAGCGGCCCGCTGGCACTGAGTCCGGCGGTCCGTGCGCCACACCGGGCAGATGGACGAAGCTCCTGCTCGTCAGCGGGGGCTACGCTGCTGCCATCGTCATCGCGGCCGTGGCCGTTGCCGCACGCGTGCTGCTGCAGCCGGACGAGGACGGCAGCGCCTCCGGCGGCATGGCGGCCTTTGGCAACGCGCTTCTCTTCCTGGGCGTGTTCGGCATCGCTGGCGTCCCGGCCACTGTCGCCGCGCTGTTCTTCCTGCGTGCCCGGCCGCTCTTCTGGCAGATCGCTTCGTTGCTGGCGATCGCCGGCAGCGTCACCGGGATGGCGGCGCTGTGCGCGCTGCTGGCCTCGCCATCCGTCGCTGCCCCGCCCGGAGTGTGGTCGCTGCTGGCACCGCTGCGCCTTCTGCTGACGCCGCTGTTTGCTCTCGCGACCCTGCTGGCTGCTCTCCTGTCGCCACTGCGCCGCTACCGCCAGGTCCTGCTTGCCTGTGCGGCCGCTGAAGCCGCCGTCCTGGTCTGGGCGCTGCTGTTCTGGCTCGGAGCTGCGCGATAGCGCCACCCGCGACAAGGCTCGCAACCACGGAACGGTGCATGGGCGGCCGCAGGCCGACAGCACTGCGCGGCCATGCCGTTGGCAGCAAGCCTGCCCCTCGGCGGGCCCGCGAGGCCGACGCCGGTCGGGCCGCCTACCGTGGCGGTGGCGAAGAGGACCTTCTCCGGCTTTCCCCAATCGGCTGGACGATGGCGGTCTGGCTCGCTTCTCCCGAGGGCCACGGCAGGCACGCGCTCCGCTGGTGAGCGCGCGTTTCCGGGCCGACCCGGACCGGGAGCATCCCCGCCCGGGACGTGTCGAGCGGCTACGGCGTGCCGTCAGCCGCGCCGACGCTTCGCTGCCAGTCCAGCAAGCATCCCGGCGGCCAGCAGGCCAAGCGTTCCGGGCACCGGCACGCCATTCGAGTCGACCGTGATCACCACGTTGTCGAGGATTGCGCCCATGTTGTCACCACCGTCGTTCGCGAACGACAAGGTGTAGGCACCGTCGGATCCTGGCGAGAACAGCAGCGACAGCGTGTCGTAGCGCACCTGGCGCAAGAGGTAGAGTCCGCAAAGGAACCGCGGTCGCCCCCCACGGCTCCGGCTGCCGTCACGGCAGGTCAGCTCCGGTAGCGGACGGTCAGATCGGCCACGCGCTGCCCGATCAGGCGGGCGGTCTCGAGATCTCCCGGCAGCATCTCGTCCGGGCCACTGTCGGCGGGCGAGGTGGCCATGGCGCCGCAGAACGATCCGACGTAGTTGAGGTCGTTGCGCTGCGCCGCCCTGGTGTTGGCGGGCAGCATGCCGGTGCCGACCCAGATGCCGCCGTGCTGCATGGCGAGCGTGAACAGGTAGTGCAGGGTGGACAGCTTGTCGCCGTTCATCGTCGCGCTGTTGGTGAAGCCGGCGAACACCTTGTCCTTCCACGCCAGGGTGAACCAGGGCTTGCTCGACGCATCGGCAAACTTCTTGAACTGCCAACTGACGCTGCCCATGTACGTCGGGCTGCCCATGATGATGGCGTCGGCAGCGGCGAGGCATTCCCAGCCGCCGGCGGGCAGGTTCCCCTCGGCGTCGATGGCAACCAGGTCGGCACCTGCACCTTCGGCGACGGCCTGCGCCATGCGCAGGGTATGGCCGTAACCGGAATGGAAGACGACGGCAATCTTGCTCATGGTGAATCTCCTTGTCGGGGTTGGCAGATCAGGGGGCGAGATCGAAAACGAGGACTTCGGCGTCGTCCCCGTCGCCGAAATCGAGGTGCTCTTCATCGGCCAACAGTGCGGCATCGCCGGCGTGCAGGAGGTGGCCATTGACGACCAGGCGGCCGCGGACGAGATGCACGTAGGCCTTGCGCGCCGCGTCGAGCCGCAGGCTCGCCGATTCCGCGCCGTCGAACAGCCCGGCGTGGATGGCGGCATCGGCATGGATGGTCAGCGACCCGGCGGCGCCGTCGGGCGAAGCGATCAGTCGCAGCCGGCCGCGCTTTTCGACGGCGGCGAAGTGCCGCTGTTCGTAGCCCGGGTCGATGCCCTTGCAGCGCGGTTCGATCCAGATCTGCAGCAGATGGGTGGGCTGGTCGGGCGCGTGGTTGAACTCGCTGTGGCGGACCCCCCGCCCGGCGCTCATTCGCTGCACGTCGCCGGGCGGGATGTCGGTGCCGTTGCCGAGGCTGTCCTGGTGCCCGAGCAATCCGGCGGTGACATAGGTGACGATCTCCATGTCGCGATGGCCGTGCGTGCCGAAGCCGCCACCGACCGCGATCAGGTCGTCGTTGATGACCCGCAGATTGCCCCAGCCCATGTGCGCCGGGTCGTGATAGTCGGCAAACGAGAAGGAGTGATGACTTTTCAGCCAGCCATGGTCGGCGTGGCCGCGGTCTTCCGCTTTCCTGATCTGCAACATGGACTTCTCCTGTGGTGGCAGCGGCAAGGCGCTGCTCATCGATCGATGGTCGTGAGGACTGCCATGGCGGCGTCGCTGCCCGGCGCCCCGACCGCGGTCGACGCGTCGCCGCCGTTGCGCGCACGGCGGGCGATGGCACCATCGCCGATCGCATCCGTCGCCGCTGCCGCCCGTTGCACCCCGCGCAACCGGCTGACGGGGGCAAAGCGATAGGCGTCCATGGCGATGACGCAGTCGTCAACACCGGCATGGATGCGCTCAACCCGGGGCGAATCGCCGCCCGCCCCGAGCGCGACGAAGAGCGGCAGCAGGTGCTCCTCGCTCGGGTGCGCGGCGACCGCGCCCGGCGCTTGGCGGCGGTAGTCGAGAACGGCCGCCGTGTCGCCCGCCTGCAGGCGCTCCGCCAGCCAGGCCGGGAACTGGCGGACATAGGCCGGGATCGCGCCGCCATCGCCTGCCGCGAACCGGTAGTCGCGCAGGTTGTGCGTGACGTTTCCCGAAGCGATGACGAGAACGCCCCGTCGCAGCAGCGGTGCCAGCGCCCTGCCGAGCCGCCAGGCCTGTTGCGGGCCGCCATGGCTCTGCAGCGAAAGCGGAACGACCGGTACGTCCGCCTGCGGAAACATCAATCGCAACGGTACCCAGGCGCCATGGTCGAGACCGCGCGCAGGCGCCGGTTCGGCCGCCAGGCCGGCAGCGTGGATCGCCGCCACGACCTCCTCCGCCACCTCGCGGCATCCGCTGACGGGATAGCTGATCGCATACAGCGCCGGCGGGAAGCCGTGGAAATCGTGGATCGTCTGCGGGCGGTCGGCAAAGCCGACGGTCGGCACGGCGGTATCCCAGTGCGCGCTGACGATGACGATCGCGCGCGCTGGCGACAGCGTGCGGGCCAGTTCGGCGATGGCTGCGCCGGCAGCGCCCGGACGCAGTGCGAAGGTCGGTGCGCCGTGCGGTACGAACAGTGCGGGTTGCGTTGGGCTCGGTTTCATGGGGCAGCGTCCGGATGCAATGGGCCAACTGTAGACCTTCTTTTTCGATCGAAATAGGCGACAATTTGCAAATCATCATTGCTCTTGGAGCAACAATGGACCGCCTCGACGCCATGAAACTCTTCCAGCGCGTTGCCGAACTCGGCAGCTTTGCTGCCGTGGCGCAGCAGCTCGGCGTCGCCCGCTCGGTCGTCACGCGGCAGGTGGCGGCGCTCGAGGCACATCTCGGCGTGCGGCTGATGGAGCGCAGCACGCGCCGCCTCTCGCTGACCTCGGCCGGCGCCGCCTACCTCGAGAAGTGCCGGCTGATCCTGCACCTCGTCGATGCCGCCGAGACGGATGTCGCGGCGGAGCGCGCCGCGCCCCGCGGCACCATCCGGCTGAGCCTGCCGCTCAGCTTCGGACTGCAGCGGCTGGCGCCGCTGTTGCTCGAGTTCTCGCGCCACTATCCGGAGGTCGGGCTCGACATGGACTACAGCGACCGCCGGGTGCACCTGATCGAGGAAGGCTTTGACCTCTCGATCCGCATCACGCGCCGGCTGGCTGGCGGTGACGTGGCACGGCGGATCGGCTCGGGGCGCATGCTGGTGGTCGCGGCCCCCACCTACCTCGCCCGCCACGGGCAGCCGCAACATCCAGCGGAACTGATCCATCACGAATGCCTGGGCTACACCTCGGGCGGCGCCGTGCAGAGCTGGCAGTTCCTCGTCGACGGGAAGCTGGAGAGCTTTGCCGTGCGCAGCCGCATCCAGGCCAACAATGGCGAGGTGCTCGGCGAAGCAGCGGCGCAGGGCCTCGGGCTCAGCCTGCAGCCGGACTTCATTGTCGAAGACCTGCTCGCCGCCGGGCGCGTCGAGCCCATCCTGGCCGCTTTTCCAACACCCGAACTCGGTATCTACGCCATCCTGCCGAGCAACCGCCATGTGCCGCACCGCGTCCGCGTGCTGATGGACTTCCTGGCAGCCGGCGTCGGCGCGAGCGCCTGACCGGACCTGTCAAACGGACGGGTGAGGTCGCGTGCAGCGTTGCGCGGCATGCGGCAGGCCGGCCCGCGAATGCGCTCGGCCTGTGCGCTTTCGCACGGCGATCGAGCGCGCGATGACGGATGCTTCGGCCATGGCCTCGGGCGGCAATTCGCGCGAGCCCTGATTGCCCCGCCGCAACGTCGTTCCGCACCGGTCCAGCGTGGCCAGCGACCCGGATAGTCGCCCGCGGCACGCTGCGTGCCCGATGCTGACAAGGCCATGGCGCGCGAACCGGAGCGGCAGGCGAACAGGGCGGCGACTGTTGCTGCTGCCAGATCCCCGGCCTGCCGGGAGCGGCAGGGGCCGCCACTTCAACATTTCACGACAAAGGAAAATTCACCATGACCATACGTACAACCGCCCGCCTGCTGACGTTCGTCGGTGCCCTGTCGGCCGCCGGTCTGGCACAGGCCGCACCCTTCCAGAACGGCAGTTTCGAGACGGCAGCCATCAGCCCCGGCACCTACACCACGCTCGGTCTCAACAACAGCCAGATCGCCGGCTGGACGGTCAGCGGCGGCAACATCGACTACATCGGCAGTTACTGGCAGGCAGCCCAGGGCAGCCGCAGCATCGACCTCGCCGGCAGCACGCTGGGTACGATCAGCCAGACCTTCGACACCCAGATTGGCTGGCTGTACACGGTCGACTTCGCGATGGCCGGCAACACCGACGGCGGCCCGGCGATGAAACTGCTGCAGGTCGTCGCCGGCAACGAGCAGGCCCAGTTCTCCTTCGACCAGAGCGGCCGGTCACGGTCGAACATGGGCTGGCTGGACCACAGCTTCCAGTTCACGGCCGACACGGCACAGACGACGCTCAGCTTTTCGGCGCTCAACGGCGCCTGCTGCTACGGCGCAGCGCTCGACAACGTGCGCATCACCGCCGAGCAGAACGATGCACCGGAGCCCGCTTCGGCACTGCTCGTCGGCCTGTCGCTTGCCGGGCTCGGCTGGTCGCGACGCAATCGGCGGCACGGTACGCTGTAGGGAAGGCGTCGCTGCAGCTTCGGTCGACAGCGGCGCACAGTCACGGAGGTTAATGACTGCTCGGTCAGCAATCCTCCGGACACCCCATGCGCAGCGCAGGTCCTGGCAGAACACTGCTTCTTGCTCGCGTGGCGGCATTGGCCGCAGCAGTCGCCTACGCCATCCGGCAGCAGCGCCCAACCGGCCCGCCAGCCGGATTCGCCG
Organism: Candidatus Accumulibacter conexus; assembly: GCA_017592775.1. Classification (GTDB taxonomy): domain Bacteria; phylum Pseudomonadota; class Gammaproteobacteria; order Burkholderiales; family Rhodocyclaceae; genus Accumulibacter; species Accumulibacter conexus. The sequence continues at coordinate 142,880 of JAGFNJ010000005.1, forward strand.
CCCCGAGCCGATCGCCCTGAGCGAGGTGGACGCGGCGATGAACCGCGGCCGCTACGCTTTCGTGCTCGTCATTCCCGGGCACTTCCAGCGCGACCTCGCTGCCTGGCGGCGGCCGCAACTGCAGCTCAACATCGACGCGACGGTGGTCAGCCAGGCCTTCATCGGCGCCGGCTACATCAACCACATCGTCGTCGCCGAAATCGACGAAGTGCTGCAGGTGCCGATCGCCGGCTCGCTGGCGCTGTTCCTGACGACGGCGGTCTTCTACCTCTTCGCGGCGGCGTCGATCGGCATCTTTCTCGGCACGCTGGCGCGCTCGATGCCGCAACTCGGGCTCCTCATCATCATCACCATCGTCCCCCTGCAACGGCTTTCCGGCGGCGTGACGCCGCAGGAGAGCATGCCGGCGGCGGTCCAGAACATCATGGCGGCGACGCCGACGAACTACTTCGTCCGCCTCGCGCAAGGCATCCTCTACCGCGGCACGGGCTTCGACCTCATCTGGCGTGACCTGCTGACGATGACCGGCGTCGGCGCCTGCTTCTTCACCGTGGCGCTGCTGCGCTTTCGCCGGGCGGTCACGCAGACACAGGTGTGATCGCCGCCGCGACCCCGGCGAAAGGCGCGCGATTGACGTCGCCCGGCAGCGGTTCTATGCTGATTCCAATGGCCACGATGGAGGGAAAGCATGCGTTCACGAGACCTGTTCTTCGCGCTGCTTGTCGTCGCCACGGCGGCGTCTGGCGCCGGGATCTACAAGTGGGTGGACGAGAAGGGGGTCACCCACTTCTCCGAGTTGCCGCCGCCGGGACAACCTGCACAGAAACCACAGAAGGCGCGGGCGGTCGGCGACGAGACCGATCCGGCAGCCGCCGCTGAAAGCACGCAGCCAGCTGGCAAGAGCTGGCAGCAGAAGGAAACCGAGTTTCGCCAGCGCCAGATCGATCGTGACGCCGCCGCCCGCAGGGAGGCGGAACAGGAGGCAGCGACGAAACGTCTACAGCGAGATTGCATGCAGCTTCGAAGGCGGCTCGAGGCGCTGCAGACTTGGAAGGGCGTTGAGAAAGTCGACGAACAAGGCAAGCGCGTCGTTCTCAGTGAGAAGGAACGGACGGACATGATCCAGGCGCACAAACAGCTGATCGACCAGAAATGCGCCGGCAGATGAACGGCACACGGCAGGTCGCTGGCCACCGGCGCCGATCCGCTGGTCGCTGGCGAGGATCCCACCGGGCAGGCCCCGACGACGAGTCGGCCAGCAGTCGCCACAGATCGGATCGTCAGCGCTGGCTGGCGCAAGAAGGGCGACTTGCGCCAGCCAGCAGCACGCAGCCACTGCCGCACGGCCACGGTCCGCCCCGGAAGCTCCGGCCAACGCGGTGCGGCAACCACTTGAGGAGGAAACCATGAGCCTTTCTGCAAGCAGCATCCGCTCCGGCATCAGCGATGCCGAATGGCAGCAGCGGGTCGATCTCGCCGCCTGCTACCGCCTGGTGGCGCTGTTCGGCTGGGATGACCTGATCTTCACCCATATCTCGGCCCGCGTTCCCGGCCCCGAGCACCATTTCCTGATCAATCCCTACGGCTTCATGTTCGACGAGATCACCGCCTCGAGCCTGGTCAAGGTCGATGTGCAGGGCAACAAGCTCGACGACACGCCGTACGACATCAACCCGGCCGGCTTCACGATCCACAGCGCCGTGCACGCAGCGCGTGCGGACGCGATCTGCGTCCTCCACCTGCACAGCGTCAACGGCGTCGCCGTCTCGGCACAGGAGGCCGGCGTGCTGCCGCTGTCGCAGCACTCGATCTTCGTCCTCTCGTCGCTCGCCTACCATGACTACGAAGGAGTGGCTCTGGTCGACGACGAGAAGCCCCGCCTGGTGCGCGACCTCGGCGACCGGCGTTTCCTGATGCTGCGCAACCACGGCCTGCTGACGGTCGGCCGATCGGTGGCCGAAGCCTTCGTCGCGATGTACTTCTTCGAGACGAGCTGCCGCATGCAGGTCAAGGCGATGAGCGGTGGCCTGCCGCTGCGCCACATCGCGCAGCCGATCATCGACGGCGCCCAGACGCAGTGGGAGCAGGTGACGCGCGGCAGCGGCGGCGGCTTGGCGTGGCCGGCGCTGCTGCGCCGGCTGGCGCGGATCAATCCGGGCCACGACGCCTGAAGCGGGGCACCAGCGGCGACTCCGGCCGGCGCGGCCAGCGGCCGCGCCAGGCAGTTGCCGGCCTGACTGACGCGGGCCGCGCAGCCGGGGCGCCGGCACGCCCGCAGCGGCAGCCACCGATGCGGTAGAATGCGCCGCGTGACCACCCTCCTCGTCCTGACCAATCTGCCCGACCAGGCGGCGGCGCAATCGCTGGCCGAACGGCTCGTCGCGGCGCGCTTGGCCGCCTGCGTCAACATCCTGGCCCCCTGCCGTTCCGTATACCGCTGGCAAGGCGAGGTCGAGACAGCCGACGAGGTGCCGCTGCTGATCAAGACGCGTGCCGAGCGCTTCGCCGATCTGGCGGTGGCGATCCGCGCCAGTCATCCGTACGAGTTGCCGGAAGTGATCGCGATCGACATTGCAGATGGCCTGCCCGAGTATCTGGCCTGGGTGGCGGCCGAAACCGCGCCGTCGGCCTGAGCCATCCGAAGGTGCCGATGCTCCGCTGCCTGCTCTCGCTTCTGCTGCTGCTCGCCACGCTGGCCCAGGCGGACGAGTTCCTCGACCCGGCAGTGGCCTTCAAGCCGGGCGTGCGCGCGCTCGACGGGCAGACGCTCGAGGTCCGCTTCAGCATCGCCAAGGGATATTACCTGTACCGCGACAAGTTCCGCTTTGCCGCCGATCCGGCGACGATCCACCTCGGCACACCGCTGCTGCCAGCGGGCAAGGAGAAGCACGACGAGACCTTCGGCCGCGTCGAGGTGTACTACGACCAGGTGCTCATCCGGCTGCCGGTCGAACGCAACAGCTCCGGGCCGCTGCCGCTGACCCTGCGCGTGACTTCGCAGGGCTGTGCCGACGCCGGCATCTGCTATCCGCCGCAGCAGCAGTCGCTCGCCGTCGAACTGCCCGACCCGGCGGCGGTGGCGGCGGTCGCCGAACCGGCGTCGGCAGTCGCTACCGGCGACGAGTCCGGCCGCATTGCGCAGCTCTTTCGCCATGCCGGCTTCTGGCTGCTGCTCGGCAGTTTCTTCGGCTTCGGTCTCCTGCTGTCGCTGACGCCCTGCGTCTTTCCGATGATTCCGATCCTGTCGGGGATCATCGTCGGCGCCGGCCGCGCCGGGCACGGCGTCTCGCATGCGCGCGGCTTCCTGCTGTCGCTGGCCTATGTGCTGGGCATGGCGGTGACCTACGCCGCCGCCGGTGTCGCCGCCGGCCTCACCGGCACGCTGCTGGCAACGACGTTGCAGAATCCCTGGGTTCTCGGCACCTTCGCCGCCGTCTTCGTTCTCCTCTCGCTGTCGATGTTCGGCTTCTACGAGCTGCAGTTGCCGACCTTCCTGCAGAGCCGGGTGTCGGAGGAAGCGAGCCACATCCGTGGCGGCTCGCTGCCCGGCGTCGCGGCGATGGGGGCGTTGTCGGCGCTGATCGTCGGTCCCTGCGTCGCCGCACCGCTCGCCGGCGCCCTGCTCTACATCGGCCAGAGTGGCGATGCGGTCCTCGGCGGCGCGGCGCTGTTCGCGCTGGCGCTCGGCATGGGTACCCCGCTGCTGGTCGTCGGCGCCAGCGCCGGCACGCTGCTGCCGAAATCCGGACCCTGGATGGAAGCGGTCAAGAAGGCCTTCGGCGTCATCCTGCTGGCGACTGCCGTCTGGCTGGTGTCGCCGGTGATCCCGGCGGTGGTGCAGATGCTCGCCTGGGCGCTGCTGCTGATCGTGCCGGCAATCTACCTGCACGCGCTCGACCCGCTGCCGCCACACGCCAGGGGCTGGCAGCGCTTCTGGAAGGGAATCGGCATCGTCATGCTGCTGTTCGGGGCGGCGATGCTCGTCGGCACGCTGGCCGGCTCACGCGACCCGCTGCAGCCGCTCTCGGTATTGCGCAGCAGTGCCGCCAGCAGCGATGCCAGGCACCTGCCCTTCGTCCGCGTGCACACGGTGGCGGAACTCGACAGCCGGCTGGCCGCTGCCGGACGGCCCGTCCTGCTCGATTTCTATGCCGACTGGTGCGTCTCGTGCAAGGAGATGGAGCGCTTCACCTTCGCTGACCCGCGCGTGCAGGCGAAGCTGGCGGGCTGGACCCTGCTGCAGGCCGACGTCACCGCCAACTCGGCGGCCGACCAGGCCCTGCTGCAACGCTTCCAACTCTACGGCCCACCGGGAATCGTCTTCTTCGACCGCCAGGGGCGCGAGATCAGCGGCGTTCGCGTCGTCGGCTTCCAGAGCGCCGACGAGTTTCTCGGCCTGCTGGCGCGGCTGGACTAGCACCGCCCTACTGCAGCGCGCCCGGCGACAGCGGCTTGCCCGGCGGCAACGGCAGCGTCGTCGCCGGCAAGCGGAATTCCGCCGTTGGCATCAGGCTCTGGCCACGGGCAAATCCCGGCGCCTTCGCCCTGCCGCGCAGCGGCGACGCCTGCGGCAACACGAAAGGCAGACCATCGACGTCGACCAGGGTCGCGACCTCGATGGACTGGTTGCCATCGTGGCGTCCCGCGCCCTGTGGCGCAAGGATGCCGCGCCCGACGAGCAGGTTGTTGATCGTCCACACTTCGGTCGCAGCCGGCAGGCGGTCGCTCCAGACCTGCAGGAAGCGCCCGCCGGGCGTGTCGTCGACGAGGGTGTTGTGCACCAGATAGAGCGTGTTGTCCGGCCAGCGTTCGCCTTCGGCGCCGTAGGAAACGACGACCGGGTTGTCGGTCGCGGCACTCTGGCCGATGATGTTGCCGATCACCCAGGCCACGCCGCCATTCGGGAACTCGAGTTCGTACGAGGCGCTGCCGGCCGCGCCGTCGACGAGCAGGTTGTAGAGGATCGAACTCGCACGCGCCCGCGACTTGAGCAGGTGCCCGCGATGGCCCTGCTGAAAACGGCTGCCGCTGACCTTCAGGCGGGCGATCGTTCCGGCATAGAGCAGGTGATGCAACGCACCGGCATGGCGGGGAGCAGCGCCGAACTCGCTGTCTTCCACCTCGAGCACGGCATCGGCGACGTTGCTCGTCAGAATGCCCATTTCGTTGTCGTAGAAGGCACAGCGGACGACCTTCAGGTGCCCGGTCTCGAAACGGATGCCGGCGCCGTTGCCGGCCGCGACACGCGCGCCGCGAAATTCGAGGTTGTCGATCGTCATCTGCGCGCTGCGCACCACCCACAGCGCCTTGCCTTCGGCACTGTCACCATCGGCGATGAGGACCGGCCGCTTGCCGACACCGCGAATCGTCAGCCGCTCCTGGGTCCACACGACGGCCTGCCGCCGGTATTCCCCTGGGCGAATCTCGATCGTGTCCCCGTCGCGGGCCAGTCGTGCCGCTTCGCTGATGCTGCGCACCGCTTCCCGCTCGCCGACGACGATCGTCCGGCCACTGCCGACCACCCCCGGTTTGCTGTCGGCAGCCGGGCGTTGCAAGCCCGCCCACCCACCGGCGGCCGCCTCCACAGGGATCGGGGCGGCCGCCGGCCCGCCTGCCGGCGGCCGCACAACCTCCAGTTTTCCCTGCTCGTTGCGGCGAATGGTGCCGAGCTCGGTTGGCGCCGGCGGCAGGTTGTCGGCCGCCAGCGGGCCGGCGAGCGCCGCCAGTGCAAGCGCGACGGCGGCGAGCAGTCGTCGGTGCAGCCGATCCGATGCCCCCTGCGGGCGGGCGCACGCGGCAACGAAGGCGCCCGCATCGTCGCCGGTCGCTACGGCGACAGCGGTTGCCGGCGGGTCGTCAGCACAGTTCGACCTGCGCTCCCATTTCGACGACACGGTTTGGTGGCAGCTTGAAGAATTCGGTCGCGGTATCGGCATTGCGGAACATCCAGTTGAACAGCGTCTGCCGCCAGTTTGCCATACGTGCCTGCTGTCCGGGCGGCAAACGGACGACCGTGTCGCGACCCAGGAAGAACGAGGTGGACATCAGGTCGAAGCTCAATCCGTGCGCGGCGCAGAGTGCGAGCGCACGCGGCAGGTCGGGTTCGTCCTTGAAGCCGTAGGCGACATGCAGGCGATAGAACCCCTGTCCGAGCGGCTCGACCCGCACACGCTCCGCCTCCGCGACGTGCGGCACATCGGCCGCCGCGACGTTGAGTACCACCACCCGCTCATGCAACACCTGGTTGTGGTTCAGGTTGTGCAGCAGGGCACGCGGCACCCCTTCGGGATGGGCAGTGAGAAAGACGCCGCTGCCGCTCACCCGCTGCGGTCCACCAACGGCAATGCCGGCGATGAAGTCGGCGAGCGGTATCGACTGCTGCCGCTGCCTTTCGGCGAGCAGCCGGCGACCCAGCCGCCAGGTCGACAGGAGAACGAAGACGCCCGCACCGACGGCCAGCGGGAACCAGCCGCCATCGACGATCTTGATCACGTTGGCGGAGAAGAACGCGAAATCGACGACGACGAAAAAGACGAGGAACAGCGCCGCGCGTGGCCAGCTCCACTGCCATAGCGCCCGCACGACGACGAAGGCAAGCAGGGTGTCGATCATCATCGTCAGGGTGACGGCGATGCCATAGGCCGACGCCAGGTTGGACGACGAGCGGAAACCCAGGACGACGACGATCACCGTCAGCAGGAGAAGCCAGTTGATGTTCGGCACGTAGATCTGGCCCCTCTCGCGCTCCGAGGTGAACCGCACCTGGATCCGTGGACAGTAGCCCAGTTGCATGGCCTGGCTGGTGAGCGAGAAGGCTCCCGAGATCACCGCCTGCGAGGCGATCACCGTCGCCGTCGTGGCGAGGACGACCAGTGGCAGGACCAGTCTTTCGTCGGGGACGAGGCGAAAGAAGGGACTGCTGATCGCCTGCGGATCGGCGAGGATCAGCGCGCCTTGGCCAAGGTAGTTCAGGTAGAGCAGCGGAAAGACGAAGGCGAACCAGGCCCACTTGATCGCCCGCCGGCCGAAGTGTCCCATGTCCGCGTACAGCGCTTCGCCACCGGTGATCGCCAGGACGACCGAGCCCAGTGCGAGGAAAGCCATTCCCGGCTGCCCCAGGCAGAAGGAAAACGCGTACCAGGGATTGATCGCGGCCAGCACCGACGGGTTGCGCATCACGTTCCACAGTCCGAGCAGACCGAGGGTCGCGAACCAGAACATCATCACCGGGCCGAAGAGGGCGCCGACGGCAGCGGTACCATGGCGCTGGAAGACAAAGAGCAGGACGATGATGGCGACGGTGATCGGCAAAACCCAGGGCTTGAGCAGCGGCGTCGCGACTTCCAGCCCTTCGACCGCCGACAGCACCGACATCGCCGGCGTGATGACGGCATCACCGTAAAACAGTGCGGCACCGAAGATGCCGAGCGCCGACATCAGCCAGAGGACCCGCGGTGTGGCATTCGCCGTGCGCAGCGCCAGCGCCGTCAGCGCCATGATGCCGCCCTCGCCCCGGTTGTCGGCGCGCATGATGAACAGGACGTACTTCAACGAGACGGTGATCGTCAGCGCCCAGAAGACCAGCGACAGGATGCCGAGGACGTTGCCCGCGTTCAGCGGCAGCGGGTGATGGCCGCCGAACACTTCCTTCATCGTGTACAGCGGACTGGTGCCGATGTCGCCAAAGACGACTCCCATCGCGGCCACGGCAGTGGTTGCCAGACCCGATCGCTGCCCGCTGCCCGATGCCGTTGCCGCCGCCGACTCGGTTCCCACACTTGCCTTCATGACACCCCCCACGCCCTGCCCGCTGTCGCCCATGGCCGGCCACCGGGCCGATCACCGCAAGCGGCGGCGAAGCACGCAATGGCCTGCTCCGGCGGCGTACAATAGCGGTTTTGTCGCGCCTTGCCCAGCCTCATCCGGAGCACCGCCATGAATCAGGATCACACCAGGCCGGCCGAACCGGACACCCTGCAGCAGCGACTCGCGGAGGTGCACCTCACCGAGGTGCGGTCGCTGCTGTCGCTGCAGAAGCTGGTCGAGGATCTGGTGCACGAACAGGGTGCAGGCGATGAAGAAGGCGTCGACAGCGAACTCGAGCAGCAGTACCGCCGGGAACTACGGCAGAAGCTGCGGCTGATGCCGGCGCGCGAAGTCGCCTACATCATCGAATCGCTCGATGCCGCCGAACGCCTCGTCGTCTGGGAAGAGGTCAAGGAAGGCGCCGACGCGATCCTCGCCCTGCTGCCCGACGACGTCCTCGAGGAACTGATCGACGACAGCCACTATCGCAACGAGAAGATGGCGATCACCGCCTTCGAGCTGTGCGACGGCCGGCTGCGCCAGATTCCGGTCAACGGCCCGGAGGACCTGGCGAACATCAAGCCGATCTGGGTCGACCTGATCGCGCCGACGAAGAAGGTCCGTGGCTGGATGGGCCAGATGTTCGACATCGATGTTCCCGACCCCGGCAACCTGACCGACCTCGAGGCGAGTGCCCGTTTCTACGTCGACGATGAAGGGCATACCCACCTGCACTCGGACTTCCTGCTCGATACCCGGGAAGAGTCGCGCAACGTTCCGGTGGCGATGATCCTCCACGAGCAGGTGCTGTTCACCGTGCGCAGCGAGGAACTGCCGGTCTTCCGCCTGCAGCGGGCGCGCGCCCGCACCCGCCCGGGCTATGTCAGCAACGGCACCGACGTGCTGATCGACCTCTACGCGGCCGACGTCGAATACTCGGCGAGTGCGCTCGAGGACATGTACGGCGAACTCGATCGCATCGGCCGGCAGGTGCTGCGCTCGCATACCAGCGACCAGGAAGCGTCGAGAATCCTGGTGGCGATCTCGGAAGCCGAGGACCTCAATGCCCGCACCCGCCGCAGCGTCCTCGACGCCCGCCGTGGCCTGTCGTTCCTGCTGCGCGGCAAGTTCCTGGCCGAAGCGCAGCATGCCGATGTGCGCGAGATCCTGCGCGACATCGAATCGCTCGACGGCCACACGGCCTTTCTCTTCAACAAGATCAACTTCCTGATGGACGCCACCGACAGCGCGATCAACATCAACCAGAACAAGGACATCAAGCGGCTGACCGTGCTCAGCGTCATCTTCATGCCGATCAACGTCCTCGCCGGCATGGGCGGAATGTCGGAGTTCTCGATGATGACCGAGGGAATCCCCTGGCCGATCGCCTACACCGCCTTCGCCTGCTCGATGGTGGCGATCGGCGCCCTCACCTACTACGGCCTGCGCCACTTCGAACGGCGCCGCGCCACCGCCCAGCAGCTGACGCCGCAGCACGCCGACTGAGAGGTTGTGAAGAAATCGTCGCGAGCAGGCCGAGATGCAAGGCGCGAGCGAGCGAACGACGAGACATATCAGATGGATAGGCGAGGAGTGAGCGAGTGAGCAACGCCGCAGATCGGTCGCGCAGTAGATTTATTCACAACCTCTGAGCAACCCAACCCCGCGCGCGGGCCAGGTGTTCCTGAAGAAACGACGATGCGCTACAAGGTGAACGGCGACGCCGAGATGACCGACACGTCATTGGTGCGAGTTCGCGGCGTTAGCCGACGCC
>JAGFNJ010000050.1 GCA_017592775.1 Candidatus Accumulibacter conexus
CCGCCCCATCCGTTTGGCATCGCGTCTGTGATCACCTCAAGCGGATTCTCGCTGGTATCGAGGAGCCACCAACGCATCGGTTGCTGGGAAATTATGCGGATGGAGTCGGCTAACTGCGGTTTTTAGGTTCAACCATCCCGAACAACCTACCGAAAGGAGCCATCCCCGTGTTTCGCCCCAACGATCTCATGAACGCCCTCGATACCGTCCTGGCCTGGGAACTCTCCGACGCCTCAATGGCTGCGGCGCTGACGGCTCAAGCCAACCTGCTGGCCGGCGGCGATCCTGAGCAGATCAACGCTTTCCCCTCGCTCTGACACGTTCGCTCGTTCCGTCTCTCCCCCCGCAGTACCCCTTCCCGATAGCACCGGCAATGCTCTCTATCCGCTTCACGCGGAGGGCGGCGTTCGTCCGGAGTATCGGGGAGCACCTCAACCTTCCACCTTCCAGGAGTCACACATGAACCAACGCATTACCGCCGTCCTCGTACCTGAGTCGCGCCGCCTGAGCATTGCCGCGACGCTGTTCGGCCATCGCTTTCCGCTGCAGCTGGAGCCCGCCATCTATCAGTTCGCCGGGTTCCTGTCCGAGGACTACCGCGGCGGCTACTGGCATTTCTACACGCTGAGCAACGGCGGTTTCTACATGGCGCCAGCCGGGGAGGCTTGCTTCGCCGTCAGCGCCGAGAATGGCTACGAGGGCAAACTCTCGGGAGATGCATTGGGGGTCACGGCCTGCCTCTATGCCTACAGCCACCTGTCGTTCCGGGAGGGCGACTTCGCCGAGTCATGCGCCGAGCACTATCACCGGCTACGGGAGTTCGTCCTGCTCGGGCATCCGGAGGTCGCGGCGATTCTGGCGGCGATCGACTGACGGGGGGCGGGGGCGGTCGGGGGCGGGCCCCGGGGCGCGGGGAGGGCCCGACTGGGGGCCTTCAGGCAGGTAGTCATCCGCCATCGTCTGTTCGATGGTGTACGGCGATTGCTTGGGAAAGGTCGCTTCTTCCATGCCGATTTCTCTTGCCGCCAGCAGTCGCGCCTTGCGATAGGCCTTCTCGAACGCCTGGGGAATCTCCGGAGTCAAGCCCGGCTCGTCGTTGAGCAAGTCGGCAATGTCCATGCGTTGCACGCGGATGGTCAGCGCGCAAGACGCGCCTTACCCCGATGGTTGAAGCTGCCACTTGAGCAGGTGCGTCAGAAGAACCGTCAACCTGTTCGCCAGTTCGCGCCGTTCGCGCGCCCCCATTGCCTCTAATTCCTCGATCAAGTGTTCCGGATCAAGGGCATCAAAGCGGCCTTCGCGCAGCGCGTCGGCTTGCTGGCGCGCCCAGGTGTAGTAATCAGACTGGTATAGCGTCGGTTGCATCGTTCGCTCCTCATTTCAGGTCGCTGTTTTCCTGATTCTCACGTTCTCATGCAGCCCGCTCGCCTTGCTGCGCGCGCATCAGGTCCAGGAGGAATTCGGGCGCAAGGTCTGCGCCGTTCGCCCATGCCACCGTGCGCATGACCGGGTGCTGGCTGGCCGTAGCGAACAGCGCCGGGTCGCGCAGCGGCTCGAACACTTCGCCATCAAGCTCGTTCGCCAGATTCACCTCTCCCGCCGCGCCGGTGTTGAAGCGCAGCAGCAGTCGATAGCCGGCCAAGGGGGAAACTTCTGTGGTGTGCAGGATCACGCCGCCACCGCAAAGCGCCGCACGTCGATTTCCACGCCCGCCGCCGCCGCCTGTTCAGCTTGTTTCAGCAAGGCCACGGTCACGGCTTCTTCATGGAAGGCTTCGCCGCAGTTCTCGCACACCAGCGCCGGAACTTCCCGGAAAACAATCGTCATGCCGTCGCGTTCAAAAGGAACGGTCACTGCGCCGGGGCGCGTTTCGCCGTGTCGGCAAATGGGGCACTTCATGGGTTTCTCCTCGTGGCCAAGTCCGCCAGCCATAGGGCTGGATCGGGTTCATAGACGGTAATGATGATGCGCTGGCCGTCGCCGGGGTTGTCGGCGAAGACCAGATGCAGGGGGCGGTTGCCGGAAAAAACCAACCACAGGCAGCTTGGGTAAGGCGTATCGGCCGGGTATTCCTCGATCACGCGTCCCGACGCCATCGCCGCATCAATGTCGGCGATCGATATGCTCCGCTCGAACATCCGCCGCACCGCGTGCTGCCGATAGATGAGCTTCACGCCTTGCCCTGCTTGGGCAACTGCACCACCTCGGCACTGGACTTCAGGCCGCCAGCCTGCAGCATGGCAGCCGTTGCCGTATTGACGGACTGGCGCACCGGATCAAGATCGAGTCGCGCGTAGATCGCGGTTGCTTGCTGGCTCTTGTGGTTCAGGCTCTTGCCGATGATCGCCAGTGATGCACCCGTCCGCGCCTGCCAGCTCCCCAAGGTGCGCCGCAGGTCATGCAGCGTTACGCCGTTCGGCTCGTTGCGCCCGTAAGGGATGCCGGCCCGCTCCATGATGCGAATGACGCCTTTCTTGGGTTCCACCATGTGGCCCGGGAAATCGACCCTGACGTATCACCGTCACCGTGGTGGGCGACAGCGGGTTGCTGGCAGGCGAAGGCAGCGTAGGTGGCGGCACCACCACGGGCGGCGGGACGAAGTTTTGCGCTTGAGTCGCCTCGGCGGTGGCTCGATGAGCCGCCAGGGACGTGTCATCCTTGATGGTGATGAAAGGGAGGCCCTGCACACCATTGCATTTCCCGCCAAACGCGGGAGAATCGGGCGCTGGCACAACCTGGGGCAAGCAATGAATGTCGTTTCCAACCGGCTGCGGGCAACGCAGCGCTGCCGTGCGGCCGTCATTGCCGTCGCGGTGGTGGTTGCCGCCGCCGCGGCCTGGTTCTGGTACTCGCGCGGCGAGGCGCCCAAGCCCAGGGGCGCCGGCGCAGTTGCCGTCGTCAGTGCCGTGGTTGCCGCCGCCGATGTGCCGGTGCGCCTCAGTGCCAACGCCTCCGTGACCGCGCTGGAGTCGGTCGATGTGCGGGCCCAGATCACTGCCACCGTCAAGGCCGTCCATATCAAGGAAGGGCAGTCGGTGCGGCGCGGCGACCGGCTTTTCTCGCTCGATGTGCGCACCGAGGACGCCAACCTCGGCGAGGCTGAGGCGCAGGTGGCGAAGAGCCGCGCCGACCTTGCCAACGCCGAGCGCAACCTGCAACGGCAGCACGAGTTGTTCAAGCAGAATTTCATATCGCAGACGGCGCTGGACACGGTGCAGAACCAGGTCGACAGCCTGCGTGCCCAACTGGCGGCGGCCATGGCTGCCGCCGAATCCAGCCGGGTGGCGCGCGGTTTCGGCGATATCGTTGCACCCATCGCCGGGCGCACCGGCGCCGTGGCCGTCTATCCGGGCAGCCTGGTGCAGCCAAGCGGTCCGCCACTGGTCGGCATCACCCGGATCGACCCGATCAACGTCAGCTTCACCCTGCCCGAGCGCGAGCTGGGCGCACTGCAAGCGGCGTTTGCCACCGGGCCGGTCACCGTTACCGCTCACTTCGACTCGCCGGGGCAGCCGGCGCTTGAGGGCCGGCTGAGCTTCATCGACAACAGCGTCGACAGCGCCAGCGGCACGATCCGCGTCAAGGCGCGCTTCGCCAACCCCGACGGTCGGCTGTGGCCAGGCATGTTCGTCAAGGTGAGCCTGTCGCCGCGCACCCTGGGCGGCGCGCTGACCGTGCCGGCGCAGGCGGTGCAGACCGGGCCGGAGCAGAAATTCCTGTACGCGATCGGCGAGGACGGCAAGGCCAAGGCGGTGCCCGTGCGCGTGCTGCTGGTGCAGGACGGCACCGCCTTGGTCGAAGGCGCCGGCGTCGTCGCCGGCATGCGCGTGGTGCTCGAAGGTGCGCAAAACCTGCGGCCGGACAGCGAGGTGACGGAAGGCGGCAAAGAGACCGGCAACGAGCCGGGCCAGGCAAAGCAGAAAAAGGACAAGTCGTGAACCTGTCCGAGCTGTGCATTCGCCGTCCGGTGATGACGGTGCTGCTGTCCGTGGCCGTCATCGTCGCCGGTGTCATCGCCTACGGCGGCCTGCCCGTCGCCGCCCTGCCCAGCTACGATGCGCCGACGATTTCGGTCACGGCGTCGCTGCCCGGCGCCAGCCCGGAGACCATGGCGTCGTCCGTGGCCACGCCGCTGGAGCGGCAGTTCTCCACCATCTCCGGTGTTGCGGTGATCAGCTCGACTTCGACCGCTGGCAGCACTTCCATCACGCTCGAATTCAACCAGGACCGCAACATAGACAGTGCCGCGATCGACGTCCAGGCCGCCTTGCTGCGGGCGCAGCGCGCGCTGCCCGACGAGATGACCTCGCCGCCGGACTATCGCAAGGTCAACCCGGCCGACTCGCCCATTCTCTTCCTGTCGCTCACCTCGCCCTCGATGTCGCTGTCCGACCTCACCGCGTTCGCCGATGGCCTGATCGTACCGACGCTGTCGACCCTGTCCGGCGTGGCGCAGATCAACGTCAACGGCCAGAAGAAGTACGCCGTGCGGGTGCGCGTGAACGCCGATGCGCTGGCCAGCCGCAATCTGACGCTCGACGACATTTCCGCTGCGCTACGCAACGCCAACGCCAACACACCCATCGGCACCCTTGACGGCCCGCGCCAAACGCTGGCCATCCAGGCCAACGAGCAGCTTGGCAATGCCGCGGCATTCGCCAAGCTCATCGTCGCCACGACGCCCGCCGGCGGGCCGGTGCGTCTGGCCGACGTGGCCGAGGTCGAGGACAGCGTCGAATCAGTCAAGACCGCGAGCTGGGCCAACGGCGAGCGTGCGGTTACCATGTCGATCCGGCGCCAACCAGATGCCAACACCGTGGCCACCGTCGACGAGATTCGCGCGATCCTGCCGCGCATCCTCGCCCAGATGCCGTCTTCGGTCAGCCTCACCCTGCGCGTCGACCGCTCCCTGGCCGTGCGCGCCGCAATCCATGACGTCCAGTTGACGCTGGCCGTCACCATTGCGCTGGTGGTGCTGGTGATCTTCCTGTTCCTGCGCAAGGCCAGCGCCACGTTCATTCCGGCGCTGTCGCTGCCGATCTCGCTGCTCGGCACGGTGGCCTTCATGCGGATGTTCGGCTACAGCCTCGACAACATTTCGCTGCTGGCCATCACCCTGGCCGTCGGCCTGGTGGTGGATGACGCCATCGTCGTGCTGGAAAACATCGTCCGCCACATCGAAAACGGTGAGGCGCCGCTGCAGGCGGCGTTGCGCGGTTCGCGCGAAGTCAGCTTCACCATCATCTCCATTTCGGTCTCGCTGGTGGCGGTGTTCATCCCCGTCTTCTTCATGCCCGGCGTCATCGGCCTGCTCTTCCACGAGTTCGCCGCGGTGGTCACCATCGCCGTGCTGGTGTCGGCTGCGGTGTCGCTCACCATCGTGCCGATGCTGGCCAGCCGCTACATCCGCCACGAGACCAGCGAAGGCCTCGGCAGACGCCTGACGGCCTGGTTCGAGCGTGGCTTCAGGCGTGCCCTGGCGCTGTACGAGCGCCGCCTGGACTGGGCGCTGCAGCACAGCCGCACCGTGCTGGCGCTGGCCCTCGCCACCTTCGTCACCACCTGGGCGCTGTTCGTGGCGCTGCCCAAGGGCTTCTTCCCGCAGGAAGACATCGGCCAGGCCATCGTCACCGTCGAAGCGGTCGAGGATATCTCCTTTGCCGCGATGGTCGAGCTGCTGATGCGCGTCGATCAGGTCATCCGCGCCAACCCGGCGGTGGAAACGCTCATCGTCAATGCCAACGACGGCAACAGCGCCCGCCTGTTCATGAGCCTACAGCCGCGCAGCGAGCGCCCGCACCTGGACCAGGTGGTGGAGAGCCTGCGCAAGGAAGTGCGCACGGTGCCGGGGGTCAAGGTCTTCATCAACCCGATCCAGAACCTGCGCCTGGGCGGGCGCATCAGCAAGAGCCGCTACCAGTACGTCATGCGCAGCGTGCAGGCGGGCGACCTGCGCGCCTCCGCCGAAGCCCTGGCCGCGCGCCTGCAGGCCGACGAAGTCTTCCGCGACGTCACTACCGATGCTCAGTTGAAGGGCCTGCAGGCGAGGCTGAACATCGACCGCGACAAGGCCAACCAGCTGGGCGTGCAGATTTCCGACATCCGCTCGGCGCTCTACAGCGCCTTCGGCGAACGCCAGGTGTCCACCATCTTCACCGTCAGCGACAGTTACGCGGTGATCATGCATCTGCGGCCCGAGGACAGCGCCGACGAGAGCGCCTTCGGCAAGATCTTCGTCAGAGCCCGCGGCGGCGCGCTGGTGCCGCTGTCCACCGTGGCCACGGTGGAGCGGCAGGTCGGCCCTGTCGCCATCAACCACACCGGCCAGCTCGAAGCGGTGACGCTGTCTTTCAACCTGGCGCCCGGCGCCGCCCTGGGCGACGCCTCGGCGCGCATCGATCGCTACAAGCGCGAGCTGAATTTCCCGGTGAGCATCCTCACCAGCTATGGCGGCGATGCGGCGGCCTTCCAGTCATCGCAGTCCAGCCAGATCGTGCTGATCGTCGCCGCGCTGCTGGTGATCTACGTGCTGCTCGGCATGCTCTACGAGAGCTTCGTCCACCCGCTGACCATCCTCGCCGGCCTGCCGTCAGCCGCGGCGGGCGCGCTGGTCATGCTCTGGCTGTTCGACATGGACGTGTCCATCATCGCCATGATCGGCATCCTCATGCTGATCGGCATCGTCAAGAAGAACGCCATCATGATGATCGACTTCGCGCTCGACGCCCAGCGCAGCGGCATGGCGGCGCGCGAGGCGATCCGCACTGCCGCCCTGCTGCGCTTCCGTCCCATCATGATGACCACCTTCGCCGCGCTGATGGGCGCCATGCCCATCGCCCTCGGCCTCGGCGCCGGCGCCGAACTGCGCCAGCCGCTGGGCCTGTCTGTGGTCGGGGGCCTGCTGTTCTCGCAGGTCATCACCCTCTTGATCACACCGGTGATCTACCTCGCGCTCGACCGCTGGTCCGGCAGCGGTCCGCTGAAGCTGGCCGGCGACCCCTGAACGCTCGTTTTGCGCTGCCTTGAACAAGTCGGCGCTGGGCGCAGGCCGGAGTTCGCGGAGCACTGCTCGCCCCCACAGCCGACCGACGATGCAGAGTCGGTCGTGCTGACACGGCGATGGAGCGGATTGGCTGTTGCTCGTTGATACCGCATTTGCGGAAGTTCTGAGAGTTGTCCCACGGTCGCGGGTCGATCGTGTGAGTTCGCCAGACTTGGAAGGTGCCGTTCAAGGCGATCCGCGGTCGAAGGGCAGTTGACCGAAACATTGCCGTCCGACATGGACTGCAAGTCCAACGGCGGCTGTGGCCGACGAGCGGGCCAACGTCACCCACAATGCGGCCGAAGTCTGCCACGCAGAGTGCCGCGCCAGGCGAGCAAGGGTTCCCGGTTTTCGCCCTCGGGGAGCAGCCTCGGGCCAGGCGCAGCAAGAGAGGTTTTGTCGGATTGCGCGGCCCGGTCGCCCTGCTGCGCGCGCAGCAGATCGAGGCGGATTTCGGGCGCGAAGTCCGCGCCGTTTGCCCATGCCGCCGTGCGCCGTAGCGGATGCTGTCTCGCCGTGGCGAAGACGGCAGGATCGCGTCGCGCCTCGAACACTTTGCAGCACCACGTCGACCGCCGGATCAAGACGCTGTCGTGGCTCGGCCAGCCGCGTCAGGGGCTTGCCACATCTCCAGGACCGCCCTTCCCAGGCCAACCGGTACGTTGCAATTCGTCGCTTGGCTGCCGCAGCACGCGCGCCACTTCACGCAGGAAGAGCCGGTGTCCGCCCTTGAAGCCGCGCAGCGCCGATCGCGCCCTGTCCTCTTGCGAGCCGTGCGAACAGGGCGTGCAGTGCCGACGCCTGATCGATCGGCATCGCCTCGGCGCGGGACATGTCGCCGCCTGGAAGCGCCGCCGCCTGGTCGCGCAAGGTCGCCAGAAACGTCGGGGCATCAACCCATCTTGCTCATCGTTTCTCGCGCCTTCTGGCAGCGTCTGGCCTGGACTGCTGCCGCAAGTCCCGAGAGCACGATGGCCGATGCCCGGGCTCGCTTCAGCCGGCCGCATCGCCGCCCGGCGGCAGCAGCCGATGCACCAGCCAGGAAATGCCGACTGCGCCGCCGAGCAATGCCAGGGCGACGCGCAGGTCGTTGAGCGCTGCCGGTGCCACGACGAGCAGTCCGCCGAGTCCCAGCATCATCACGCCGGAGAGCAGCTTGAGCAGGCGCCCTTCGGCGGCGGAAAGCTTGCGCGAGCCGAGGGTGCAGGTGAAGACGAGGGTGATCAGCAGCAGCGGGATGACGTAGACGAGGTTGTAGAACGCCAGGTAGGCGTAGTGTTGCCACGGCGGCAGGTCCGAGAGCGTCAACAGGCGCGTGTAGACCATCGGAAAGCCGGCGGTGCACAGAAGTTCGTAGGAATTGGCGGCAATGGCCAGGGCAATGGTTCCGAGCGTCAGTGCGGCCATGCTTTCCGCCCGCAGCAGCCCGCGCATCCGCCGGTAGAGTCCGGGCTTGGCGGTTTCGGGGATGCTCAGCGAGGGCCCTTTCCTCAACCAGAAGTAGTCCTTGATGTTGAGCAGCGCGATGACGATTGCGAGGACTCCGGCCGCAGTCGTCACGAGGGCGATCTCGCCCAGCCAGCGAAAGACATTGAGCCAGGCGGCCATGAACAGGAAGTAGATGAGGCCGGAGAAGAAGAGGAAGACGCCGCCGATGAACAGCATGCGGGCACGACTGCCGGCATGGATGAGCAGCGAGAGCAGGAACAGGAGGACGAAGAACGCACAGGGATTGAAGGCATCCAGGCCGGCGATGAGGATGGTGAACACCGGCAGCGAGAGCTGGTCGGGCGCCATTCTGCCGAGCAGCGGGAGATCGATCGCGCGCGCCGGAGCGCTTGCTGCGGCAGCGGCCCGTGCCGGCTCGGCGCCTTCCTCGCGGCATGACTGCAACGCCTCCTCGAGTGCGCGCCCGCTCGTTTCTGGCCGATCGAAACCGACTTCCATCCGCCCGCAGAAGAGGAAGGCGGGAACGCTGCTCGCTTCCTGGCCGAGGGATTCGGCGAGCGCGACGTAGTCCGCAACCGCCTCCCGGTCGGTCGAGAGGTTGCGGCTGTGCAGCAGCAGCCAGCGATGGCGCGTCGGCAGTGCTTCGACGAAGGGGCGTGCGGCCTGGCAGTGCGGACAACTGCTGGTCCAGAAGAAGTACAGGTGAACCCGTCGCTCGCCGGCCGCGTTGCGGTCGCCCCACGTTGGCGACGCGGCCCCTGCGACCAGGGAGGAAAGGGCGGCGAGAGCCAACAGGCAGATCAGGCGCTGGCAGCTGCCGCTGGCGAGGAACCGGAAGGGCCGGCAGGTCGGCATGCGTGTCAGAGCACCCAGTTGAAGACGTAGCCCACGAGCAGGATGCCGCTTGCCACGACACCGGCAAACGTGGCGATCAGCTTCGGCCGGAGCGCCTGGCGCAGAATGATCATCTCCGGTGCCGACAGCGCGATCACTGCCATCATGAAGGCGAGAACCGTACCGATCGCGGCACCCTTGCCGATCAGCGCCTCGACGATCGGGATGATCCCTGCCGCGTTGCTGTACATGGGCACGCCGAGGAGGACCGCGGCGGGTACCGCCCACCAGGCATCACGACCCATGAATGAGGCCATGAAATCCTCCGGCACGTAACCGTGGATGGCGGCGCCGAGGCCAATCCCGGCGACGACGTAGGGCCAGACCTTGCCGACGATTTCGCGCACGCGCGCGCCACCGGTCTGCAGGCGCTGCAGCCAGGACAACTGCTCACCGTCCGCTGCCGCAGCCGGACGGGCGAGGATTTCCTGGACCCAGTTCTCGAGGTGGGCTTCCATCTTCAGCCTGCCGATCAAGAGCAGTGTACCGCTTCGCCGAAACGGGTCGCCCGCGAGAGGCTGGCGACGGCGATTACCGCGTCGGCAAAGGCGGTGAGCTGGTGCCAGGCAGCCAGCCAGAGCGCAGCGCCCGTGGTCAGGCCGATCAGCCAGCAGGCGAGCGGGGCGTTGCGGCTCGTTGCGATGCCCAGGATGTTCTTCATCTGGCGGCTCCAGGTCATTTCCTTGATGGGGTTGGCGATGCGCAGGAATGGCGGCTTCTCCTCGCGTAGACGACGGGATGGCGGAAAGGACGCAGGCTTGCGGCAAGTCGCTGCGCCGCCCGATCAGGGTAGCGGGATCTGCACGCCGATGGAAGCTGGCGCGGGCCGCAGACCGGGCTGGCATGCGTCGGCGAGGGCAGGGCGCTCGAGGCGCAGGCTACCGCGAATCGCCGGCCCCGGATGGACACAACTGGCTTAGACTGGCGTCTCCTGAACTGTGAAGGAGAAGCAAGATGATTGGCTATGTGACACTCGGGACCAACGATCTGCCCAGGGCAGCGGCCTTCTATGACGCGTTGCTGAAGGAAGTCGGCGCCCGGCGCCTGTGGGAGTTCCCACGCGGAATCGCCTGGGGCGTGGCTGAGGACAAGCCGAGCCTGTGCATCATGACGCCGTTCGATGGACGCCCCGCAACCGTCGGCAACGGCGTCATGGTGGCGCTGGCAGCCAGCTCGCGGGAGCAGGTCGGGTGCGTCCATGCGCGGGCGCTCGAACTCGGCGGTACCGATGAGGGTGCGGTCGGTCCGCGCGGTGACGGTTTCTACGCCGGCTATTTCCGCGATCTCGAAGGCAACAAGCTCGCCGTCTTCTGCTTCGGCTAGAAGCCGCCGTCATCGATCAGCCGGGGCTCCTGTCTTCGGGGGCGTCGGCGCGATCGGGACCGCTCTTCCGCCGTGGGTGCGGCAGCGGCCACAGCGCGTAGACCGGCAAGGCGGGGTTCCTGCCGATTGGTCGTCGCGGCGTGTGGAGGATGCGGGCTCCGCTAGAGCGGGGCGCGCGGCGTGAAGCCGCAAACCCTTCCGTCGTCGTCGAAGCGGACCCGGCAACCGGTCGTCAGAGCGTCCCGCAGTCGCCGGCGGGCGCGCTGGATGCGCGACTTGGCGCCGCTGAGCGAGATGCCGAGCTGGTCGGCAAGTTGCCGTTGCGAGCCGCCACCGAGATCGCAGAGGGTGATCGCCAGCCGATCCGCCGGCGACAGGTCGGCCAGTACTCGCGGCAGGCACTGGCTCAGTTCATCGACGGCTGGCGCAGGCTCGATCGCCGGTGCCGCCAGATCTTCGGGTATTGCGACGTGCTCGCGTGACGCGCGCAGTCGATCGGCGAGTGCGTTGCGCGTGACGCGAAAGAGCCAGGCACGCCGGTCGTCGATCGCGCAGAAACGTCCTTCCTGCTGCCAGGCCTTGATGAACACTTCCTGCAGCAGCTCATCGGCATCGTCGGAATGCGCCAGTCGGTGCCGCAGGTAGCGCCGCAGCTCGGCTTCGCAACTCGACCAGGCGGCGAGCAGGCAGGGGGGCGCATTCATCCCGGCCAGCGGCGGCGAGTCATCGCCCGCCTGCGGCGGCCGCGACGCCGGCCGGCGGCGGCGGAAACCAGTGCGCCGTGCGCCGGCAGATCTCGACCAGGGCCAGCATGACCGGCACCTCGATCAGGACCCCGACGACGGTCGCCAGTGCCGCGCCCGAGGAGAGTCCGAAGAGCATCACGGCGGTGGCGATCGCGACTTCGAAGTGGTTCGAGGCGCCGATCATCGCTGCCGGAGCGGCGTCGCGGTAGGGCAGGCGCAGCCACAGCGCCAGGGCGTAGCCGAGAGCGAAGATCAGAACCGTCTGCAGGAACAGCGGGATGGCGATCCAGACGATGGTCAGCGGGTTGGCGAGGATCACCTCGCCCTTGAACGAGAACAGCAGCACGAGCGTGATCAGCAGGGCGACGATGGTGATCGGCGTGAGGACGTGCAGGAAGCGTTCCTTGAACCAGACCTCGCCTTTGCTGGCAATGATCCAGCGCCGCGACAGATAGCCGGCGACCAGTGGCAGCGCGACGTAGATGCCGATCGACAGCAGCAGCGCCTGCCACGGCACCGGCAGGCGACCGACGCCGAGCAGAAAGCCGCCGAGAACGCCGTAGAGGAGCAGCATGGTCAGCGAATTGATCGCCACCATGACCAGCGTCAGCCCGTCGTTGCCGCGTGCCAGATAACCCCAGACGAGGACCATCGCCGTGCATGGAGCGATGCCGAGCAGGATGCAGCCGGCGAGATAGCTGCGCCAGAGCGGCACCTCGAGCATCCGCATGCCGTCGTGCAGGACGACGACGCCGGCCCCGTGCGCGGCACCGACAGGCAGGTCGAGGCCGAAGGGCATCCGCACCAGATCGACGGCGTCCTCGCCGATCAGCGTCCGCAGCAGCACGCCGAGGAAGAGGAAGGCGATGGCGTACATGGTGAAGGGCTTCACCGCCCAGTTCACGAAGAGCGTCAGCAGCACCGGTCGGCCGCTGCGTCCGGCTTGGATCACCGAGGCGAAATCGATCTTGACCATGATCGGGTACATCATGAAGAACAGGCAGACGGCGATCGGGATGGACACCACCGGCGCGCCCGCGACGTCGAGCGACATGCGATCGAGTTCCTGGGCGACCTTGGGGGCGAGCTTGCCGAGGGCGATGCCGCCGGCGATGCAGAGCAGCACCCAGAGGCTCAGGTAGCGCTCGAAGACGCTGTTCATCCTGCGCGGCTCAGCGTCGTGGCCGCCGTTGCCGCAGGCTGGGGAGGCAATGCTCATGTCGGTCGCGGCACCTGCTGGCCATCAAGTCATCAATGGACGAAGACTAGCAGAATTTTAGGTTTCTGGAAACATAGAATCCGAGTTTGCCGGCAAGGCAGGCCGGATCACCGGTGCCACGCTTCGCTCCGCTGCCGGCGGTCGCTTCTCTGGCCACGACCGGCGTTGCAGGAACTGCAGCAGCTCATCGATCGTCGGGCCTCGTCGCCCTTCGCCGGCTGGCCGCGCGGTGTCACGGCACGGTACCCACGGCCGGGCTCCGGGTGCCGCGGGCGATCTGCCCCGGCTCGCGGTGCCTCTCGCTCGGCAGGGGGTCAGCCGGCCGGATCCGCCGCCGGCCGCAACTGTGGTCGGCAGATTTCCGGGCGACCGTTGCAACAGTTCTCGGTCAGGAAGCCGACCAGTCCGTCGACTCTCGCCATGCAGGCATGAGCACGGACGAAGCGGCCTTCCTGGACGGTGTGCACGAGGCCGGCGTGGACCAGCGTCTTCAGGTGAAAGGACAGCGTTGGTGCGGGCAGCTCGAGTTGCTCCGCGATCACGCCGACGGTCAGGCCGGTCGGCGCATGGTGTACCAGCAGGCGGAAGATGGCGAGGCGACTTTCCTGGGCCAGCGCAGCCAGCGTGGTGACGGCATCGGTATTGTTCATCGTTCCAACGATACCGAAATACTCGCCGCTCCGCAAAGGCAATGCGGCGCCAGGAGCAGTTGCGCCGCGGCGCCGTCAGCGCCTTCGCCGTCGGCGCCGGAGCGATCGCAGATCGGGCTTTACATGTTTCCAGAATTCTAGCAATATAGAAACGTTACTGGAGCGAGCGCCGTGCGTGGCGCTCGGTTCTGCAGTTCGCTGGGCTCCAGCGGAGCATCATCCACCCATCGGAGGAACGAGCAATGACGGTCAAGGTCGGCATCAATGGTTTCGGTCGCATCGGCAGGCTGGCGCTGCGCGCCGCGTGGAACAATCCGGAACTCGAGTTCGTGCACATCAACGAAGCGAACGGGCCAGTGGAAGCCGCCGCGCACCTGCTCGAGTTCGACTCGGTGCATCGCCGCTGGCAGCACGAGGTCGGTGTCAGCAACGGTCGCATGGTGATCGAGGGCAGGTCGATCGGTTACAGCACGGCAAAGGATGTCGCTGGCGGTCCGTGGCGCGAGGCCGGCGTCGACATCGTCCTCGAGGCGAGCGGCAAGTGGCGCACGGTCGAGCAGCTCTCGCCGTACCTCGCGGCCGGTGTGAAGAAGGTCATCGTCGCGGCGCCGGTCAAGGATGGCGACGTCCTCAACGTCGTCATGGGGATCAACGATCGGCTGTACGATCCGGCGAAGGACCACATCGTCACGGCGGCTTCCTGCACGACCAACTGCCTCGCACCGGTGGTCAAGGTCGTGCATGAGGCGATCGGCATCTCGCACGGCATGATCACCACCATCCACAGCTCGACCAACACGCAGAGCGTACACGACCAGATGCACAAGGACCTGCGCCGCGCGCGCGCTTCCAGCCTGTCGCTGGTGCCGACGACGACCGGGTCGGCGACGGCGATCGCGCTGATCTTCCCGGAACTCAAGGGCAAGCTCGACGGCCACGCGGTCCGCGTGCCGCTGCTCAACGCCTCGCTCACCGATTGCGTCTTCGAGATGCAGCGGCCGACGACCGTCGACGAGGTCAATGGCTTGCTCAAGGCGGCGGCGCAGGGCGCGCTGAAAGGGATCCTCGGTTACGAGGAGCGGCCGCTGGTCTCGATGGACTACGCTACCGATCCGAGATCGTCGATCATCGATGCGGCGCACACCCTGGTGATCAACGGTACGCTGGTCAAGATCTACGCCTGGTACGACAACGAATGGGGCTATGCCAACCGCTACGTCGAACTGGCGGCGAAGGTGGCGGCGTCGCTGTAGACGCAACCCCGGCGATCGGAGTGGCCGCCCCGGTGGCGGCAACGAAGCCCGCGCGCGGGCGAACGCGCCGCTGCGACGGCGCCAGAGGAGATGCACGACATGAGCGACCCAGCGGCAGGCAAGAGCGACACGGCGCGCGCCGGGCTGCGCAACTACGTCCTGGTCACCGGCGCCTACTGGGCGGACACGGTGACCGACGGTGCCGTGCGCATGCTGGTGCTGTTCTACTTCTACGGACTTGGCTACACGCCGTTCGCCGTCGCCTCCCTGTTCATCTTCTATGAAGTCTTCGGCATCCTGACGAACCTCTTCGGTGGTTACATCGGTGCCCGTTTCGGCCTCAAGACGACACTGTTCGTCGGCCTCGGCACGCAGCTCGTGGCGCTGTCGATGCTCGCCTTCGCGCCGCAGTCCTGGCTGGTCGTTGCCTGGGTCATGGCCTCGCAGGCTTTGAGCGGCATCGCCAAGGACATGACCAAGATGAGTTCGAAGAGCGCCGTCAAGCTGATCGTCCCCGAGGACGCTTCGGCAACCCTGTACCGCTGGGTGTCGATCCTCACCGGATCGAAGAACGCGCTCAAGGGCGTCGGCTTCTTCCTCGGCGGTCTGCTGCTGACGCTGCTCGGTTTCCAGACCGCGCTGCAGCTTCTCGCCGCACTCGTCGCGGTGACCCTGATCGCTGCCGCGCTGCTGATGCGCGGCGGCCTCGGCGAGGCGAACAGGAAGGCCAAATTCGGCCAGATGTTCTCGCGCAACGGCGCCGTCAACAAGCTGGCAGCGGCGCGCATCTTCCTGTTCGGCGCGCGCGACGTCTGGTTCGTCGTCGGCCTGCCGGTCTTCCTGTCCAGCGTTCTCGGCTGGACCTTCTGGCAGTCCGGTGGCTTCCTGGCGGTGTGGGTGATCGGCTACGGCATCGTCCAGGCGAGCACGCCCGGCCTGCTGCGCAGCCGCGTCGAGGAGCAGCACGAACCCGATGGGCGGACGGCGACGATCCTCGCTTTCGTCCTCGCTGCGCTGCCGGCAGCGATTGCGCTGGCGCTGGCCGCCGGCATTGCGCCGGCAGTGGTCGTCGTCGCCGGACTGATCGTCTTTGGCGCTGTGTTTGCGCTCAACTCGGCGGTGCATTCCTACCTGATCCTCGCCTACACCGACAGTGACAAGGTGGCGATGAACGTCGGCTTCTACTACATGGCGAATGCCGCCGGTCGCCTCGCCGGTACGGTGCTGTCGGGCGCGCTCTACCAGTGGGGCCTGCAGAGCGGGCCGAGCGACGGACTGATCGCCTGTCTCTGGGCGTCGTCGGCATTCGTCCTCGTCGCCGGCCTGCTGTCGCTGCTGCTGCCGCGCAACCCGGGGCCGCGGACGAAGCCGATCAAGCTCGGCGATCTCGGCGAGTGATCCGCGCGAGCGCCCGATCCCGGGATCGGGCGCTCGCGCCTTTGCTCCGCATCCCGCGTATGCGTGCGAAGCGGCCGGTTGCCGCCGATCGCCGATAAAATGGTGGTTTGGGCTCTGCTACCGAGGCAGAGCGGAATCCTGCGGCGCCATCAGCATGAGCGCGTATCAGTTCTACGAGTTCCAGGCAATCGACCGTCCACTCACTACGGCCGAAATGAGCGAACTGCGGTCGGTTTCGACGCGCGGGCGGATCACGCCGACAAGCTTCGTCAACGAGTATTCGTGGGGCGACTTCCGCGGCAACCCCGACCTGTGGATGGAACGCTGTTTCGACGCCTTCCTCCACCTTGCCAATTGGGGAACGCATGTCCTCAAGCTCCGCCTGCCGCCGCGTCTGCTCAGCCCGACCACCGCTCTGGCGTACCTCGGCAGCGAGAGCGCCAGCGTCAACGTGAAGTCTGGCCAGGTGATCCTTTCGTTTCGCTCTGACGACGAGTACGGCGGCGAGTGGGTCGAGGGCGAAGGCCAGCTTTCTTCGTTGATCCCGGTGCGTGCCGAGCTGGCCCGTGGTGATCGGCGATTGAAGCCCGAAAGCGGGCAGAGGAACAGGAGCAGCGCGAGAGCGAGGCTGCCGCTGCGCGGAAAAGGCATCTCGATGGCCTCGTCGGCTGCGAAGCCAGGTTGTGGAGCGAGGTCGAAGCCCTCGTCGGCACGAGCAAGGCAGCAGGCTATGAGGAGGCCGTGCGGCTCCTGGTCGACCTGCGAGACCTCGGTCGCCGGCGCAGCGGCGGGGATTTCGCGCAGCGGATTGCCGCTCTGCGGAAGGCGAATGGTCGCCGCTCGGCGTTCATCAGCCGGCTCGACCATGCGGGACTGTGATCGCCGGCGGCTCCTGTGGTCAGCGCCGCGGCCGCGCGTCGGCGGGAGAGGTCGATGGCGCAGTCCATCTCCTGCGGGATCAACTGCTGGGTGTCGCGCGCCTGGCCGCCGAAAGTCGGATCCACAAGGCAGAGCGTCACACGCTCCTGGATTCCTGCTGCAGTTGCTCGCGCATCGCCGCGCCAAGGCGAAAAAAAGCACCGCCGTGGCGGTGCTCTTGACTTCTTTCGTCCGGGATCCGTCTAGAACCCGGCGCCCCTGATCGACTTCAGACCCTTGTAGACGGCCTTGCTGCCGAGTTGCTCCTCGATGCGCAGCAACTGGTTGTACTTGCAGACACGGTCGGTGCGTGACAGCGAACCGGTCTTGATCTGTCCGGCGCCGGTGCCAACCGCGAGGTCGGCGATGAACGAGTCTTCGGTCTCGCCCGAGCGGTGCGAGGAGATCACGCCATAGCCTGCCTTCTGTGCCATGCGGATGGCGTCGAGGGTTTCGGTGACGGTGCCGATCTGGTTGACCTTGATCAGGATGGCGTTCGCCGCCTTCATGTCGATTCCCTGCTTCAAACGCGTCGGGTTGGTGACGAAGAAATCGTCGCCAACGATCTGCACCTTGTCGCCGAGGGCCTTGGTGAACTTGACGTAGCCTTCCCAGTCGCTCTGGTCGAGGCCGTCCTCGATCGAGACGATCGGGTACTTCTTGCACCACTCGGTGTACTTGGCGATCATGTCGTCGTCGGTGAACAGCTTCTCCGGATTCGACTTCCAGAACTTGTAGCCCTGGCGGCCGCCCTCGTCGAAGAGTTCGGACGACGCGCAGTCGAGGGCGATGGCGATCTGCTTGCCGGGCTTGTAGCCGGCGGCGGTGATCGCCTGCATGACGACTTCCAGCGCTTCGTCGTTCGAGAGGTTGGGAGCGAAGCCGCCTTCGTCGCCGACCGCGGTGACGTGGCCGCCCTTCTTGAGGATCGTCTTCAGGGCGTGGAAGACTTCGGTGATCCACTGCAGGCCCTCCGAGAAGCTCTCGGCACCGACCGGCATGATCATGAACTCCTGGAAGTCGATCAGGTTGTCGGCATGCTTGCCACCGTTGATGATGTTTGCCATCGGCGTCGGCAGGACGAAGCTGCGATTCTTGTGGATCTTGCCGATGTACTTCCACAGCGGCATCTTGCTGACGTTGGCGCCGGCCATCGTGATTGCCATCGATGCGCCGAGGAGCGCATTGGCGCCGAGGTTCGACTTGTTGGGCGTGCCGTCGAGGGCGATCATCGCCTCGTCGAGTTCGCGCTGATTGAGCGGGTTCTTGCCCTTCAGGAGCTTGGCGATGCGCGTGTTGACTGCTTCGACGGCCTTCAGTACGCCCTTGCCGAGATAGACCTTCTTGTCGCCGTCACGCAGCTCGCAGGCTTCGAACTCGCCGGTCGAGGCACCCGAGGGAACGGCGGCGCGGGCGAGAAAACCATTGTCGAGGGTGATGTCGACTTCGACGGTCGGGTTGCCGCGTGAATCGAGAATCTGCCGACCGACAACCTTGGTGATCTTGACGAATTCCGCGGTGGCAACGGCTTCCGTTTCTACTGCCTGTTCGACTTCTTTCGCTTTCTTGACTTTTTCGGCTTTTGCCATGATCGAGCTCCATAGGAGTGGTTTGGTGGAAAGTTCGCGGAAAGGCCCTGACAGCGATCATACCGAATTCGGATCAAGCGGTGCAATGCTTGTATCGGGGAAAATCTCGCTTGTTTTCAGACGCGGCCTGCCAACGAGTGTCGCCGGTCGTCGTCATCTGGACCCGTGCGAATGCTCCGGTGCCGGACGAGGAAGCGGGTGTTGTCAGTGTGGCGGGAAGTGGGTGGCAAGCCGGCGAGCCTGAGCCTCTCTCGCCGTGCGACGGCCCGGAGTGGCTTGGCGGTCGTTGGTCGACGGAGCCTGTCAGGGTCAGGATCCTGCGCATCGGGCCGGCGTCGCCGGTCCCGCGGTCCCGCCGGTCAGCGCTGGCGGCGCCCGCATCGCGCGGGACGCCGCCAGCGGGTCGGGTGACTAGGCGATCCTGATCTCAACCTTGCGCGGTTGCGCGTGCTCGGCTTTCGGGATCGACAGCTTGAGCACACCCTGGTTGAACTCGGCCGCGACCTTGCCGGCGTCGAGTTCCTTCGACAGTGTGAAGACACGCCGGTAACGCGGCAGGCTGACCTCGGCATGGCTGGCCTCCATGCCGCCAGGCATTTCGAGGTCGATTTCACCTTCGATGGTCAGCGTGTCGGCCTCGATCTGCAGGTGCAGCTTGTCCTTCGTAACGCCGGGAAGATCGGCATAGAGGGTGATTCCCGAAGCGTCCTCGATGACGTCCACCGGCGGCAGCAACGCGGCTTCGTCGGCGACGGACTGCTTCTTGACGGGAGCGGTGTCTGACATGTTCGATCCTCCTTACTGAATGGTGATGCGGCGAGGCTGCGCCGACTGCTTGCGGGCGATGCTGATGCGCAGGACGCCGTCGCGGTACCTGGCGTCTACGGCATTGGCGTCGACGTCGTCGGGCAGCGTCACGACGCGCCGGAAGCGACCGGCAAAACGCTCGTCGATGTGCACCGTGGCAGCCTCGGCGGCCACGGGCAGCTTGCGTTCGCCGGCGACGGTGAGCACGCCCTTCTCGATCTGCACCTCGAGCGTCGCCGGGTCGATGCCGGGGGCGAAGGCGTAGATCTCGACGGATTGCGGAGTGCCGCCGACGTTCATCGCCGGGAAACCGCCGCGGGCAATGCCGCGGATACTCGGCGAGAAATGGAAGGTCTGCTGCAGTTCACGTTGCAGCCGGTCCAGCTCGGACAGGACGTCACGCGGGAAAAGGGAGCGATAGATCATCTTGAATCCTCCATCGGTTGGTCGGGAGCGCCGGAAGTGGCGCTTGCTGTTCAACGTGGGGGCGGCGGCGGAAACTTCAATATCTTGATTTCCGCGGCAATGGGGACTATTTATTGAGGAGCGGCCCTTGCCGCTGGTCCAGCCGAGGATGGTGCATGGAATTCAAGGACTACTACCAGATTCTGGGCGTGCCGCGCGACGCGACGGCCGATGACATCAAGAAGGCTTTCCGCAAGCTGGCGCGCCGGTATCATCCGGACGTCTCGAAGGAGGCGGATGCCGAGGCACGCATGAAGGAACTGAACGAGGCCAACGCGGTGCTCTCCGATCCCGAGAAGCGGGCTGCTTACGATCAGTTGGGCCGTGGCTACCAGCCGGGGCAGGAGTTTCGACCGCCGCCCGACTGGGATGCCGGCTTCGAGTTTTCCGGCCGCGGCTTCTCGCCCGGCGAGGCGGCGGACTTCTCGGATTTCTTCGCCGAACTGTTCGGCGGCATGGGTTCGCGGCCTGGATTCGGCGGCGCACCGCGGGGGCGTTTCGAGGCGCGCGGCGAGGATCATCACGCCAAGGTGCTGCTCGACATCGAGGACGCGTTCACCGGTGCCACACGCCAGATCAGCCTGCGCGCGCCGCGCAGCGACGCGCAGGGGCGGCTGACGCTGGTTGAACGGACGCTGAACGTGAAGATCCCGCAGGGCGTGCACGCCGGCCAGGTGATCCGCCTGGCCGGCCAAGGCGGGCCGGGGGTCGGTGGTGCTGCCGCCGGCGACCTGCTGCTCGAGGTTCAGTTCCGGCCGCATCCGCGTCTGCGCGCGCATGGCCGCGACCTCCACCTGGCGCTGCCGGTGGCACCGTGGGAAGCTGCGCTGGGTGCAGTCGTCAGTGTCGAGCTGCCGGGCGGCAGCGTCAGGCTGCGGATTCCGGAGGGGGCGCAGAGCGGCCGCCAGTTGCGCGTGCGCGGCAAGGGAATTCCGGCGGCGCAGACCGGATCCGCTGGCGACCTGCTGCTCGATATCCAGGTCGTCCTGCCGCCGGCAAACACGCCGCAGGCGCGGCAGTTCTACGAACGAATGGCGCGCGAACTGGCCTTCGACCCGCGCCAGCAGGGGAGGGTGTGAGCCATGCGTGAAGACGAAATCCTCGTCGGCAGCCTGATGGAGAACAGCTGGCTGACGCTCGAGCAGGTGGCCGCCGCCTGCACCGTCGACCCGCAGTGGCTGCTGCGCCACATCGAAGAGGGCCTGTTTCCGCACGCGGAGAGTGTTGCCGGCGTCTGGTGCTTCTCGAGCACCAGTCTGCGGCGCGCACGGCGCATGCGGCAGCTCGAGCGGGACTTCGATGCCGTCCCCGAACTCGCGGCGCTGATGGCCGACTTGCTCGAGGAACTGGACGAGTTGCGTGGGCGCGTCGCTGCCGGGGCGGCGCGCTGAGCGCCAGGTGCAGCCACAGCCGGCAGCCGCCACGCCACCGAGCCGGGGTTGCCCCGGGGCGCACTGAGAACGATGCCCACCGCGAACCGCTTGCCGCTCCGCCTGCTGTCATGGGCGCTCGCCTGCCTGCTGCTGCTTGTCGCCTGGCGCAGTCTGCCGCTGATCGAGGACTGGCTGGCGCCGAAGCAGGTGGCACCCCGTACCGTCAGCGCGCGTGGCGACCTGGCGGCGGACGAGAAGGCGATCATCGAGCTGTTCGAGAATGCGCGCGATTCGGTCGTCTACATCACGACCAGCAGACAGGTGCGCGACCTGTGGACACGCAACGTGTTCACCGTTCCGCGCGGCACCGGTTCGGGCTTCATCTGGGACGACGCAGGTCATGTGATCACCAACTTCCATGTCATCGAGGGCGCCAGCGAAGCTGCGGTGAAACTGTCCGACGGCCGCAGCTATCGGGCGGTCCTGGTCGGTGCCTCGCCGGCGCACGGCATCGAGATCGACGAGAGTCTCAACCAGCGCCTGCAGCGCGCACTGGGTGTCACCGGGGTGGTCATCCTGCGCGTCGTTCCGGGATCGGCTGCAGCAGCGGCAGGTTTGCGCGGCGCGACGCTGGCTGCCGATGGCAGCATCGTCGCCGGCGACGTCGTGATGGCAGTCGACGGCAAGCCGGTGGAGACGGTCGGCAGGCTGCTGGCGCGTCTCGACGACCACCGCGTTGGCGAAACGGTCCGGCTCGGCGTCCTGCGGCAAGGTCGCAGCATCGAAGTGGCGGTGGTGCTCGAGCCGGGGGTGTGAGGATTGCGCCCAGGCGTGGGGTGGGCGCGGCGTGCCCTAAGCATGTTTTAAGGAAGCCGCCGTACAGTCGCATCCGTGCTTGCAGTGGCTGTCCGCGACACGGGCAGCACGGTGAGCCGCGATTCCTCCTCCATCTTCAACCTGACCGAGAGACCCATCGAATGAACAAGCCTGCCGCATACTGCTCCGCCGCCCTCCTGATCCTTGCTGCCAGCTTCAGTGGCAGCACGCTCGCTGCCGACAGCAAGCCCGCAGCCGGCGCTGCTGCACCGGCCGCGCCGGCGGCTGCTGCGCCGGCACGTGAAATCACCAAGGAGCAGGCCGTCGAGATGGCCCTCAAGGCGCATCCGGGCGAAGTCACCAAGGCCTACCAGGACAGCAAGAAGGGCAAGCAGACCTGGGAAGTGAAGATCAACGGCACCGACGGCAAGAAGTGGGAAGTGCACTACGAAATCAAGACCGGTGCGCTGGTCTCCGAGGAAAGCAAGTAACTCCCGCTCTGCCTGCCGCCTGATGCAGGCGCCGGCTTCCCTGTCCGCCCGCGGGCAGGGAAGCTTTTTTGGAGGATGCCCATGGCTGCCACCGATGCCGACAGTGTTCCCGTATGGGATCCGCTGTTGCGTCTCTTCCACTGGACCCTGCTGTTCTGCTTCTGTCTCGCCTGGTTCTCCGAGGGCGAGTGCTTCGAATCGCTCGCCGACCGCTTTGACGGCGAGCTGATGCAACTGCTGCATGCCTGGGCTGGCTACACCATCGCCGGCCTGCTGCTGTGGCGGCTGCTGTGGGGCTTCGTCGGGCCACGTCACGCGCGCTTCGGCGATTTCGTCTTCGGTCCGCGCGTCGTCCTCGCCTATCTGCGCGATGTGCTGACGCTGCGCGCACGGCGCCACCTCGGCCACAATCCTGCCGGCGGCGCGATGATCGTCGGCCTGCTGCTCGGCCTGCTGGCGACCGTCGTCAGCGGCCTCGCACTCTATGCTGCCGACAAGGGACTGGGACCGCTGGCGGCATTTTTCGTCGACAGCAGCGAGGCGCTGATCGACGGCATCAAGGAGACGCACGAAGTCGCCACCGATGTGACGTTGCTGCTGATCGCCGGCCATCTTCTTGGCGTCGTCTGGGAGAGCCTGCTGCACCGCGAGAACCTGGTGCGGGCGATGATCACCGGTCGCAAGCGCGCCTGAAGCGATCTCTGCGGGCGGACGCGGCGCCGGGCGCGCAGCCGCCTGCCGGTGGCTCGCCAGCGGCGATTGACTTCGTTCACCCGATGCGAGGATACTCTCGTCAGCGAAGCTGGCTTTCTCAACGACGTCGGGGTGCAATGATGGCAATACTCAAGGAATTCGGCGAACTGCTGGTGAGTTCGCGGCCCGGGCAGGCGGCCGGGGTCGTCAACGAGATGCGTGAGGGAACGGTGCAGTGCCTCGGTCCGCACGGTCTGCACCGCATGGCCTACAGCGAATGGGGCGATGCCGCCAATCCGCGTGTCCTCATCTGCGTCCATGGACTGACCCGCAACGGCCGCGATTTCGACGTCCTGGCGAACGCGCTGGCCAGCGACTACCGGGTCGTCTGTCCCGACATCGTCGGCCGCGGCCGCAGCGATCGCCTGCCCTTTGCCGACGACTATGCGCTGCCGGTGTACGCCAACGACGTCATGACACTGATCGCCCGCCTCGGCGTCGATACGGTGCACTGGCTCGGAACCTCGATGGGCGGTTTGATCGGCATGTTCCTGTCGAGCCTGCCGGGGTCGCCGATCAGGCGCATGGTGCTCAACGACGTTGGTCCGGTGATCGCCATGGATGCCCTGCAGCGGATTGGCGAGTACCTCGGCAAGGCGCCCGATTTTCCCGACCTCGCCGCGGCCGAAGCCTACGTGCGCGTCGTCTGTGCGCCCTTCGGCAACCTCACGGATGCGCAGTGGCGTTACATGGCGGTCGTCGGAACGCGGCGCAAGGCTGACGGCAGCCTCGAGATGAACTACGATCGGGCGATCGCACAGCCTTACCAGAAGGCCTATCTCGAGGCGAAGGACATCAACCTGTGGCCGCTGTACGACGCCATCGGCTGTCCGACCATGGTCCTGCGCGGCGCGCAGTCGGACATCCTGCTGCACGACACAGCCGCCGAGATGACGACGCGCGGGCCGCGGGCCGAGTTGGTCGAGGTCGCCGGCGTCGGGCACGCGCCGATGTTCCTCGACGAGCTGCAGGTGCGGATCGTCCAGGACTTCCTGCTCGCCGGGCAGGGCTGAGCGACCAGCCGCGCGCAGCCGAGCGCTGCGCGTCTTGCCGACGATGAACCTGGCGCATCTGCTGGCGCGCACCGCCCGGGTCTTCCCCGAGCGGCCGGCGCTGCTGGTCGGCGCGCGCGCCATCTGTTCCTATTCGCGGCTGGCGCGACGGGTGGCGACGATCGCCGGCGGCCTGCGCGGCAGGCTCGGCCTGCAGGCCGGCGAGCGCGTCGCGCTGCTGCTGGGCAACTGCCCACAATACCTCGAACTCCTCTACGCCATCTGGCATGCCGGCCTGGTTGCCGTGCCGATCAACGGCAAGCTGCACGCGCGCGAAGTCGCCTTCATCCTCGAGGATTCCCTGGCATCGCTGCTCTTCGTCGGCGGCGGCGACGCCGCGCCATCGCCGGCAGCAGCGGCGATGTGGAGCGCATGCATGCCGCGGTTGCGGATCATCGCCGTCGAGGATGGCGATTACCGGCGCCTCGCTGCCGGCGAACCGCTTGCCGTCAGTGTCGCCGCGCCCGACGACATCGCCTGGCTGTTCTACACCTCGGGTACCACCGGCCGGCCGAAGGGGGTGATGCTCTCGCATCGCAACCTGCTGGCGATGACGCTTTCGTACTTCGCCGATGTCGACCAGGTTGAGCCGGCGGACAGCATCCTGTACGCGGCGCCGATGTCGCACGGCGCCGGCATGTACAACTTCGTCCACGTCCTCGTTGGCGCGCGACATGTCGTGCCGGAGTCGGGTGGCTTCGACGCGGCCGAGATCATCGAGCTGGCGCGCAGCCTGCGGCAGGTCTCGCTGTTCGCCGCGCCGACGATGGTCCGCCGTCTGGTTGACCAGGCGGCGGCGCAGGGTGGCGGAGGCGACGGCATCAAGACCATCGTCTACGGCGGCGGGCCGATGTACCTCGCCGACATCCAGCGCGCGCTGACGGTGCTCGGCAACCGGCTGGTGCAGATCTATGGCCAGGGCGAGAGCCCGATGACGATCACCGCACTGTCGCGCCAGCATCACGCCGATCGCGGCCATCCGCGCCATCTCGATCGACTGGCTTCGGTCGGCGTCGCGCACAGTGTCGTCGAGGTGATCGTCGCCGACGCCGACGGCCGCTCGCTGCCGGCGGGCGAGATCGGCGAGATCTGGGTCCGCGGCGAGACCGTGATGCAGGGTTACTGGCACAATCCCGAGGCGACGGCGGCGACGCTGCGGGGTGGCTGGCTGCATACCGGCGATGTCGGCAGCCTCGACAGCGATGGTTTCCTGACCCTGCGCGATCGCAACAAGGATGTCATCATCAGCGGCGGCGCCAACATCTACCCGCGCGAGGTCGAGGAGGTGCTGCTGCAGCACCCGGCGGTCGCCGAGGTGGCGGTGGTCGGGCGGCCGAACGCGGAGTGGGGAGAGGAGGTCGTTGCCTTCGTCGTCTGCCGGCCAGAGGCGTCAGCGCCGAGCGGGCAGCTCGACCGGCTTTGCCTGCAGTCGATTGCCCGTTTCAAGCGGCCGCGGGAGTACTTTTTCGTTGCCGAACTGCCGAAGAACCACTACGGCAAGGTGCTGAAAACCGAGTTGCGGCGGCAATGCGCCGAGTCAGGGGAGAACTGAGAGTGGGCGGACGACTGCAGGACAAGGTGGCGATCATCACCGGCAGCGGCTCGGTGGGACCGGGTTGGGGCAATGGCAAGGCGATGTCGGTGCTCTTCGCCCGCGAGGGTGCACGCGTGGTGGGCGTCGATATCGACGCCGCAGCGGCGGCGGCAACGCAGGACATCATCGACGGTGAGGGCGGGCAGGCGATTCCGGTCGTTGCCGACGTGACCTCGGGGGCCGATGTCGAGCGGCTGGTGACGACCGCGCTGGCGGCCTACGGGCGGATCGACATCCTCGTGAACAACGTCGGCATCGCCGTCGTCGGGGGGCCGGCCGAGCTGGACGAGGCGGCCTGGGACCGGGTGATGTCGGTGAACATCAAGAGCACCTACCTCACCTGCCACCACGTGCTGCCGGTGATGATCCGGCAGCACGCCGGTGCGATCGTCAACAATGCATCGGTTGCGGTGCGCGGCTGGGCCGGCGTCAATTACGGCTTCTACGCGGCGAGCAAGGGGGCGATGGTGGCGATGACGCGCACGATGGCGATCCGCCATGCGCCGGACGGCATTCGTGCCAACTGCGTTCTGCCCGGCCTGATGAACACGCCGCTGGTGCATGCGGCGCTGACCCGGGTCTATGGCGAGGAAGGCGACATCGACAACCTGATTCGCCGGCGCGACGCGCAGTGTCCGCTGGGTCACATGGGCGACGCCTGGGATACCGCTTACGCGGCATTGTTTCTCGCCTCCGACGAGGCGAAGTACATCACCGCCACCGAACTGCTGGTCGATGGCGGCCTGTCGGCACGCTTCGCCTGAAGGGCTGTCAGCGCGCCGGTGACCGGAATCCGCGGCGGCACGTCAGGCTGCGCCCGCCCTGCCCAACTGTCGGGCGACTACGCCAGACACCGGATCAGGCCCGGGATTTCGCTGAAGTCGTCGAACCAGATGGGGCGCACGCCAATCGCCACGTAGGTCGCTGATGCGCGAGCGACTTCCTCGGCTGCGGCAGCCTCGAAGCGGCTGTCGCCGGGCCAGCGCAGGAGGGCGTAGTGGTAGCGGCCAGGCAGTGCGCGCGCAGCCTGGCGCAGCAGATCGTTCATCGCTTCGTCAGCGAATGAACAGCCGACGTAGAGCGCGTGACGGACGGGATTCGCCAGGCACCTGGCGAACACCTCGCCGACGATTCCTGCCAGGCTCCCACCGTACGCTCTGGTGTACTGCGCGGTGGAAAACACGAACGGTACCTGCGTGATCAGGAAAAGGCGGCGCGGGCTATAGCCGTGCAGGTGGTAGATCGGCTGGTGGAGGCCATTCGGTCCACCGGCGCGCGCGCGTTCATTGGGATCGCCGGCCACCTGGTTGCCGCGCATGGCGTAGGCGGCACGTGCCAAACCGATTTCATCGAGGGCTTCGCCCATCAGGTCGTCGAAATTGTAGGTGATGATCGCGTCCCAGCCGGGGAACTCGCCACCCCGGTCGGCCACCGCGATCGGTGCGGCGAGTTCGGCAATGGCCTGGTGGATGGCACCGGGCCGGCGCGGCCCCTCGTAGAGAATCCCGGTCAGGTCGGTGAAGAGCGCCTGGCCGAGGAAATCGTGGCAGATCTGTGCGCCCTCCATGAGCGCCTCGACGTCCGCCGTGCCGGCGTCGATCAGTGCCAGCACTGCCCGCGCGCGCGACTCCGCGTCTGCCGGCAGACGCTCGCGACGCGTAACCAGGCGTCGGTACTCCTGGTTGTCCGGCGTGCTTTCCGGGGTCAGCCGCATCTCGGCAATCTCCCGGCCATGCTCCGTCAGCCGTGCCAGCAGCCGCCCCACCAGCGCCGCCCAGGAAGGCCCGCCGGCGTCCATCGTCGCCCCGGCGCCGATGACGACCGACAGGCACGATGCACGGCGCATCCAGCGCATCAACCCGAGGTCGAGATCCCTCTGCAGGGGGCCCAGTGCAGCGCGAAACGGCTCGAAAGCAGCGCTCAGCCAGCGCGCCTTGAACGCCGCTTCTCCCAGGATTTCGCCAGCGGTTGCTGGCGCGAACCGGTGCTGGCCGGGGTGGGCGAGCTGCAGGGCGCGGTAGAGGCCGTTGATCTGTGTCTCGATCTCGAAGAACGCCGAGCCGGTCTCATCACTCTCGACCAGGCGGGCGAAGTCTTCCGGCTGCCAGCGTTGTGCGGCGAAGAAAGTGGCCCAGTCGCGGTGGCGTTTCGATGGTCCGACAATCATTTCACGTTCTCCCGGCAGCCGAGATGGCCAGACAAGGAAGCAGGGGCGCCAGCGCAAGGCAGCGGCGGTGGCCAGTGGACGTCGCTGCCGCAACGCCGTGGTCCGACGGGGCGTCAGCGCGGACAACCCCCGCGCCATTGGCCACGCTGACTCAGTGCGTCGGCAACTTGCCGACCTCCTGTCTTCCTGCCCCGTGAAATGCGACAGCAGCTCAAGCGAAAAGCTCCGTGTTTGCCTCGGCCATCCTGGCGAGGCAGGATATGATCACTGCGGTGTTCGCTTGGCAGCCGTTGCGCCGGGACCACAGAACGGCGCGAGCGAAGGCAGGCGAGGACATGTCTTTGCCGGTTCGTTGCGGGTGAGCAGGGGGCACTGCTGCCGCCGGTCAGGAGTGGTCGCGGCACGGGTAGTGCTTTTCGCGAAGGCGGTTCAGGCTGCCGCGCGGGACTCCGCGCCCGCCGTCGCGGAATCAAAAAAAACGCGGAACCGATGGTTCCGCGTTGTCGAATGTTGTCCCCGCGAGTGCCGTCAGGCCGGCATCCTGAACCTGGGTCCAGTTAGGTCACTTCCCTTCCGCATCAGGCACGCCCGACATTTGGGGCGCACACAACAGCGGTTTCCATGGTCCGCGACCAATGCCAATTTGCATTGGTTCAAGGAATCTATGACCTTAACAAACACCGCAGGGAACTCTGCTGGAGGCCAGAACCGGCACTTACTCCGACTTCAGAACCGCGTCGAGTTCGGCTTCCATGGAGGAAATTCTACGCCTAAGCGCTTCCATGTCCAGACCTATTTCAGATTCAATTTTCTGATGTTCGGCAACGAATCCCTGATCGAGACCGAGGTGTTCGTGGGCGATGTTGAGGGCAGCCATGACGGCGATCCTCTCGGCGATGTTGCTCCTTGTCTTTTCGGCGATGTCGCGCATCTTGCCGTCGACATAGCTGGCCGCGTCGAGCAGCGCGCCGCGTTGGTCGGCTGGGCAAGCGACCCGGTACTCCTTGCCGAGCAGGGTGATGTCGAGAAAACTGGCGTCGTTGGGCATCGTTCCGGGTCTCTCAGCTCTTGCCTTCGGGCAGTTGCCCGGCGAGCTGCTCAAGGCGGACCGAGGCGGCCGCCATCCGCTCTGCAAGGCGGTTCCTGTCGTTCTCCGCGACGGTGAGCTGCTCGCGCAGCTGTTCGTTCTCGCTGCGCAGGCTGCGGCAGAGCGCAATCACCTGGGCCACCTTGCTCTCGAGTGCGTTGAGTTCATTCAGCATGGGCCGGACTATAGATTCAAGAGGCGCGTCTGGTCAAGGCGCAGATCCGGCCGCCGCCTTCCGGACCCGTCTGCGGGCCGCACCGCAGCCGCCGCGGGCGGTCCTTGCCGCGCAACCGCTCACCAGAGATCAAGGCGGAACCGGGTTCGCGGGGGTCGGCGACGGTTGCTGGCGGGCCTGCTTGCGCCGGTACATGTCGGCATCCGACTGCTGGACGAGGGTTTCGACGTCGCTGCCATCATCCGGATACATTGCCAGCCCGACCGAGGCGCCTGTGCTCGCAGCCGTCCCCGTCGGGTCGACGGCCAGCAGCGGCGCGCCGAGCATTTCTTCGAGGTTGGCGCGGGCACTTTCGGCGTCGTCGCGACTGTGCACCGCATCCAGCATGACGACGAACTCGTCTCCGGCGTAGCGTCCCACGAGGTCGCGGCTGCGCAGCCCGGAGCGCATGCGCTGTGCCATTTCCTGCAGCACCTTGTCGCCGACATCGTGACCGAAGCGGTCGTTGATGTGCTTGAAGTCATTGAGGTCGACGAACAGGATGGCAAAGGGGCGCGGTTCGGGTCGTTCCTTCTGCCGCGCCAGCCGCTCGTCCACCCGGCGCATGAAGGCCTCGCGGTTGGCCAGGCCGGTCAGGCGGTCGCTGAGCAGTCTGGTCTGCATGAGGCGAAAGCTCTTGGCCAGATCACCGATCTCGTCGCTGCGGGCGACGTCGAAAGCGGCGTTGAGGTCGCCATCGCCGACCCGCCGTGCCGCGACTGCCAACTGCCGAAGGTCATGGGCCACGACCGAGAGGACCATGAAACCGATGGCGACGGTCAGCAGCGAGGCGAACAGGGCAACGACGACGGTCCGCTCGAAGTTCTTCGTTACCTCGCCGAGGAAATCGGAACGTGGCACGGCCGTGACGATGATCCAGTCGAGGCCGGCGGTGTCGCGGATGCGCGCGTAAGCTGCCTCGATCTGCTGTCCGTCGGCAGCCGCGAAGACCGCGGTGCGCGGCTGCGCGCCCTCGCCGGCGTCGCGCACCAGCTTGTCGATCGCGCGATGCGTGGCGACGATCAGCGGGTCGTCGCTGTCGCTGGCGTTGAGCCGTGCGTTGCCGCCGTCCGCGTCCTGTCGCAGGTGCGGACCACGCGAGGTGCCGATCAGGTTGCCATCGGTCTCGACGACGTAAGCGATGCCGTTTGGACTCAGCTTGAGCGAGCGCAGGAAGTCGTTGACTTGCTGCAGCGAGAGATCGGTGGCGACGACGCCCTGGAAGTCGCCGTGCGCGTTGCTGACCCGGCGGGCGCGGGTCGCTACCAACTCCTCGGTCTTGAAGTCGATGTAGACCGCCGTCCAGGTGTGCAGGGGCGCGTGCTGGCCAGACTTGAACCACGGCCGCTCGCGTGGTTCGAAGACGCGCGTCTCGCGCACCGGGTCGCGCAGCTCGCCACTGATGCCGGTGAAGCCGTGGATCGTTCGTGGGCCCTCTCCGCTGGTGCGCAGGCGCAGTTCGGCATCGCTCGCGGAATGTCGCCAGAGCCCGAAGAACTGGCCGTTGCGATCACCGTAGTAGGCGTAGTTGTTGGGTTCACGGTGCACCGAGGTCGCGAGCCAGAAACGCGTGCGCAGATTGTCGAGATCGTCGGCGACGTTTTCAGGCGCGGCGACATCGGTCGGGAACGCGGTTTCGAGGACGGCGCTCGAGCCCGAGACGTGCATCTCGGCGGCTTGCGCGATGCGGTACACCATCTCGGACAGCAACTGCTTCGACAGCGTGTCGACAGCGACCCGACCGGCGGCATAGGAGAGGCCGCCGATCGTCGCTGCCAGCAACAGGACCAGGAGCACATACGGCACCGTCAGCATCTGGCGCAGCGACAGGAATTGCAGCAGCTTCATCGACGCATGTCCTCAGCGGCAGGGCGCGAAGCAGGCGTTGGCTGGCCGGCGAGGGATGCTGTGGCGGCAATCGCCCTCCTTCGCGTCCGCTCCGCCAGCATTGGCGAAGCTTGACCACGCGCATGCTATGACCGGTGGCGGCCGGTTGCAGTGACCGATGTCACGTTGCCTGTCTGCGGTCCGGCGACAACCGCTGCGGCAGCGTCTGTCCGGTCACTCTTGATGCTGCAGGTTGGCGGCCTTGACGCTGGGCACGTACTGGAAGTCGGCGACCAGGATGTGGTTGTAGAACCAGCCGTTGATCAGGTACTTGACCTCATCGGCGATCTCGTCGAGGGTCATCTGCTTGGCGTTCTCGAGCAGATCGAAGAGCATGCGGCGAAACTCGCCGTGCAGTCGTCGATGCGCGTCCAGATCGGGATAGTTGCAGGCGGCCATCATCGCCTCCTCCTCGCGGAAGTGCACCTTGACGTAGTCGGTCAGCATCGCCAGCGATTTCAGGATTCTGATCTGGTCGCCGTCGCCGCTGAACGTGGCAGCCAGATCGAACAACTGCCGATGCTGCGAATCGATCATCGGCAAGCCCACCTCGATCTTCGGCGACCATTCGGCCAACTCAAAACTCATTTTCTGCTCCATCCACAGTTGAATCCTCGACCCCGCGTCACGATGACGGCGCGCGGCCAGCCATGTCAATCCGTTCGCTGAGGCTGAGCCAGCGGTCTTCGAGGGGAGACAGCTCGGCGGCGATCTGGTTCAGCCTTTGGCCGAGTTCTGCCAGCTCCCTGGCCCCTGCGGGTGCGCACAGGCTCGCCTCCAGTGCACGCTGCTCGCCCTGCAGGGCGAGCATCCGCTGCTCCACCCGTTCCAGTTCGCGCTGCAGAAGCCGCAGGTCGGCGGCAGCCCTTTTCCCCGCGTTGGCGCCCGGCAACTCGCGACCTGCACGGTCCCGGGCACCTCGGGCGAGCTCCCTGAAGCTGTCGCGCCGCTTCCTGGCCTCATCGAGGAGGTAGCGCTGGTAGTCGTCGAGGTCGCCGGCAAAGTCGGTCAGGTTGCCGCGGGCGACCAGCCAGAACTCGTCGCAGACCGCGCGCAGCAGCGAGCGATCGTGGCTGACCAGCATCACCGTCCCTTCGAACTCGTTGAGGGCGAGGGCCAGTGCTTCGCGGGTGGCCAGATCGAGGTGGTTGGTGGGCTCGTCGAGCAGGAGCAGGTTGGGTCGCTGCCAGACGATCATGCACAGCAGCAGACGCGCCTTCTCGCCGCCGCTGAGGGTGCCGACTGCCTGGTTGACGATCTCGCCAGTGAAGTTGAAGCCGCCGAGAAAACTGCGCAGATCCTGCTCGCGCTCGCTCTGGCCGGACGCCTGGCTCTCCCGCGCCAGGCGGAGCATGTGCTGCAGCGG
The DNA here is from genome assembly GCA_017592775.1 of Candidatus Accumulibacter conexus. Taxonomy (GTDB): domain Bacteria; phylum Pseudomonadota; class Gammaproteobacteria; order Burkholderiales; family Rhodocyclaceae; genus Accumulibacter; species Accumulibacter conexus. Next base: position 32,554 of record JAGFNJ010000050.1, read on the forward strand.
TGTGGCGGCAGGGCGCAGCACTTCCAGTTCCTGCTGCGCGAAATAACCGATGTTGAGCCCGCGGCCCGCGTTGACGCTGCCGCCGACACATTCGAGGACGCCGGCGATGGTTTTCACCAGTGTCGACTTGCCCTGTCCGTTGGCGCCGAGGATGCCGATCCGTTGCCCGGCCATGACCGAACGGTTGACCTCGCCGACGACGATCGTTGCCGGCGTGCCGGCGGCGGCGTCGGCCGGCGGCGGGTAACCGAAGCTGGCATGCGTCATCACCAGCATCGGGTTCGGCAGGCTGGCTGGCTCGCCGAACTCGAAGCCGAAGTCGGCGCTGGTCAGCACCGGCGCCAGACGCTCCATTCGTTCCAGCGCCTTGACCCGGCTCTGCGCCTGCCGCGCCTTCGTTGCCTTGGCCTTGAAGCGGGAGATGAAGCTCTGCAGGTGCGCGATCCTTTCCTGCTGCTTGAGGTAGGCGTTCTGCTGCAGCTCGATCTGCTGCGCCCGCGTTTCTTCGAAGGTGCTGTAGTTGCCACCATAGCGGGTCAGCCTGGCGTTCTCCAGGTGCAGGGTGACGGTGGTCACCGCGTCGAGAAAGTCGCGATCATGGCTGATCACCAGCATCGTCCCTTCGTAGCGTTTGAGCCAGCTTTCGAGCCAGACCAGCGCGTCGAGATCGAGGTGGTTGGTTGGTTCGTCGAGCAACAGGAGGTCGGACGGGCACATCAGCGCCCGTGCCAGTTGCAGGCGCATCCGCCAGCCGCCGGAAAAGCTGTCGACCGGCTGCTCGACTTCGCTCGTCCGGAAACCCAGTCCGAGGATCAGTGCCTGCGCGCGCGCCTGCGCGTCGTTCTCGCCGGCGTCGTGCAAAGCCATGTAGGCGTGCGCCAAGCGTTCGCCGTTGCCCTCGGCTGCGGCCAGGTGCACCTCCCGCCGGGCGGCGAGCAGGCGGCTGTCACCGGCGATGACGAAGTCGGTGGCGCTCTCCTGGCTGGCCGGCATCTCCTGCGCCACCTGCGCCAGGCGCCAGCCTGCGGGCAGCGACAGCTCACCACTGTCCTCGTGCAGGCTGCCGTCGAGGAGTGCGAAGACGCTCGACTTGCCGGCGCCGTTGCGGCCGACCAGACCGACCCGCTCGCCGGTGCTGATCGTCACCGAGGCGCTGTCGAGCAGGACCTTGCTGCCGCGGCGCAGGCCGAGGTTCCTGAGCGCGATCATCCGGCGGAGGGGCCGCCGGTCGCCGCCCGCGTCCTGCTCGTGGAGGGCTTCAACGGAAGATCACGGTCTTGTTGGCGTGCACCAGGACGCGGTCCTCGAGATGGTAGCGCAGCCCGCGTGCCAGGACGGCCTTCTCGATGTCCTTGCCGTAGCGCACCATGTCCTCGACCGAGTCCGAGTGGTCGATACGAATGACGTCCTGCTCGATGATCGGACCCTGGTCGAGGTCGCGGGTGACGTAGTGGCAGGTGGCGCCGATCAGCTTGACGCCCCGCTGGTACGCCTGATGGTACGGACGGGCGCCGACGAAACTGGGCAGGAAGGAGTGGTGGATGTTGATGATCTGTCCCGGATAGCTGTCGCAGAGATCGGCCGGCAGGATCTGCATGTAGCGGGCAAGGACCATGGTGTCGGCCCGCACTTCCTCGTAGATGCGGCGGATTTCGGCGTTCGCCGCCAGACGGTTGTCGGCGCTCACCGGCACGCAGTGAAAGGGGATGCCGTGCCATTCGACGAAGGCCTTGAAGGTGTCGTGGTTCGAGATGACGCAGGGAATCTCGATGTCGAGTTCACGTGATTGCCAGCGCGAGAGGAGGTCGTACAGGCAATGTTCCTGCTTGCTGACCATGATCACGACCCGCCGCCTGACGGCGGAATCGCTGATCTTCCAGTCCATCGCCAGTTCCTCTGCCAGCGGCCGGAAGCGCTCGCGGAACTCGGCCAGGTGGAAGGGCAGCGAATCGGCCTTCACCTCCATGCGCATGAAGTAGCGGCTGTCGTTGTCGCCGCTGCCGTCGTCGGCGTGGTAGCTGGATTCGAGGATCCAGCCGGAGTGCTGGGCGATGAAGCCCGAAACGCGGGCGATGATGCCGACTTGGTCGGGGCACGAGCCGGAGAGGGTATAGAAGCGCCGTGGGTGCATTGCCGCTCAAACCTGCTGCCGCGTGCTGCAGACGCTGAAGGCCTTGTCGATCTCGTGTCGCAGTTCGGCAAAGGAACGTGTGACGGGGAACTGCGGGAATTCGCGGATGACGTTCTCGGGCGGGTGAAAGAGGATGCCGGCGTGCGCCTCGGCGAGCATAGCCGTATCGTTGTACGAGTCGCCGGCGGCGACGACGGTGAAGCGCAGTTCCTTCAGCCGGCGTACCGCCTCGCGCTTCTGGTCGGGCATGCGCAGGTGGTAACGTACCAGCATGCCATCGGCGCCGGCCTCGAGGCTGTGGCAGAAGAGGGTGGGCCAGCCCAGTTGCCGCATCAGCGGGTGGGCGAACTCGTAGAAGGTGTCGGAGAGGATGATCAGCTGGTAGTCCTCGCGCAGCCCGTCGACGAAGGCCCGTGCCCCGTCGAGCGGACCCATGGCGGCGATCACCTGCTGGATGTCGGGCAGACCCAAACGGTGTTCGGCGAGGATGGCGAGACGGTACTGCATCAGCTTGTCGTAGTCCGGCTCGTCGCGGGTCGTGCGACGCAGCTCGGGAATGCCGGTGCGGGTGGCGAACTCGATCCATATTTCGGGGACGAGAACGCCTTCTAGATCGAGGCAGACGATGTGCACGGCAGGCTCCCAGGGGACCATGGATGGAGTGAAGGCGCGATTCTACCAAATCCGCCGATACTGGGCCGCCCGCCAGGCGGGACCGCGCCGGACCGTGGTGGTCGCCATGGCATGGTGTGCCGGCGTGCAGCGCCGGATCGGCTGTGCGTTGGTGTCCCGGTTTATAGTGTCGGCGTATGCCCGCCGGCAACGTTTGCCGGCTGTGTGCTCGCCGGCGGTCGGGCGAGCCGCCCGCGGGTCGTCGAAGGAGGAAGAAGGATGCGGATCGGTGTTGCTTCGCTGTTGTTGCTGTCAATCCTGCTGCCCACGGCTGCCGCCGCCGAGTCGCCGGAGGCAGCCGTGCAGGTGCCGCAGACCCTCGAGGAGGCGCAGCAGCAAAGGCAGCGGGCCGAGGCCATGCGCGAGCAGGCGGAGCGCGACTTCAAGACCGAACAGGATCGCTGTTACACCCGCTTTCTCGTCAACGATTGTCTCGAGCAGGCGAAGAAGCGTCGCACCGCGGCCATCATCGAGTCGCGCGCCATCGACCAGCCGGCGCGCGACTTCGAACGTGCGGCGCGCCGCCAGGAAGCGGCCGACAAGGAAGCGCAGCGACGGGCCGAGCAGCCGCAACGCGAAGCCGAGCAATTGCAGGACAGCGAGCGGCATCGGGCCGCACAGGCGGAAAAGGCCGCGGCGCGCGAGCGCAAGCTGGCGGAAAAGCAGCGGCAGGCCGCCGAGGGCCGGCAGAAGGCGGCCGAAGAGCAGGCGCGCAGGCAGGCCCGACAGGAGAAGCGGGCGCGCGACGATGCCGAGCGGGCGGCCAGGAAGGCTGCCGGTGACGGCGGCAAGCCGGCAGCCGGCGCCGGCAACTGAGCGGCTGCCCGGCGCGCCGCTGGCCGACGCATGGCAAACGGCTGGCCGGCGGCCGCGGCAGCTATAATCGAGCGTTGGACGACGCACGGATCTGTTGCCGATGAAGTATCACGACCTGCGCGATTTCATGGCGCAACTGGAAACGATGGGCGAACTCAGGCGGATCGCCGTCGCCGTCGACCCGCGGCTCGAGATGACCGAGATCTGCGATCGCGTGCTGCGTGCCGGTGGGCCGGCGCTGCTCTTCGAGCAGCCGACCGGCTACGGCATGCCGGTGTTGGCCAACCTCTTCGGTACGCCGCGCCGCGTGGCGCTGGGGATGGGGCAGGAGTCCGTGCTGGCGCTGCGCGAAGTGGGCAAGCTGCTCGCCTATCTGAAGGAGCCGGAGCCGCCGCGCGGCCTCCGGGACGCCTGGGACAAGCTGCCGCTGCTGCGGCAGGTACTCAACATGGCACCGCGCCTGCGCTCCTCGGCGCCCTGCCAGGAGATCGTCCGCGAGGGCCGCGACGTCGATCTCGGTCGTCTGCCGATCCAGTGGTGCTGGCCGGGCGACGTGGCGCCGCTGATCACCTGGGGGCTGACGGTGACGCGCGGGCCGCACAAGGCACGCCAGAACCTCGGCATCTATCGCCAGCAGGTGCTGGGGCCGAACAAGCTGATCATGCGCTGGCTGGCGCATCGCGGTGGCGCGCTCGACTTCCGCGAGCACTGCCTGCAGCATCCCGGGCAGCCATTCCCGCTTGCGGTCGCCCTCGGGGCAGACCCGGCGACGATTCTCGCAGCGGTGACGCCGGTTCCCGACAGCCTCTCCGAGTATCAGTTCGCCGGCCTGTTGCGTGGCAGCAAGACCGAAGTGGTGACATGTCTCGGATCGGACCTGCAGGTCCCTGCCTCCGCCGAGATCGTTCTCGAGGGCTTCATCGACCCGCAGGAGAGCGCGCTCGAAGGACCTTACGGCGACCATACGGGTTACTACAACGAGCAGGCCCGTTTCCCGGTATTTACCGTCGAGCGCCTGAGCACGCGGCAGCAGCCGATCTATCACAGCACCTACACCGGCAAACCCCCCGACGAACCGGCGATGCTCGGCGTCGCGCTCAACGAGGTCTTCGTGCCGCTGCTGCAGAAGCAGTTTCCGGAGATCATCGACTTCTACCTGCCGCCCGAGGGCTGCTCGTACCGTCTGGCGACAGTGAGCATGCGCAAACAGTACCCGGGGCACGCCAAGCGCGTCATGTTCGGCATCTGGAGCTTCCTGCGCCAGTTCATGTACACCAAGTTCATCATCGTCGTCGATGAGGATGTCGACATCCGCGACTGGAAGGAAGTCATCTGGGCCATGACCACCCGCGTTGACGCCGCCCGCGACACGCTGATCGCCGAGAACACGCCGATCGACTACCTCGACTTCGCCAGCCCGGTCGCCGGTCTCGGCAGCAAGATGGGGATCGACGCCACCAACAAGTGGCCGGGCGAAACCGGTCGCGAGTGGGGTCGACCGATCGTCATGGAGGCCGCAGTGAAGCGGCGCGTCGACGAAATGTGGGAGCAACTGGGGCTGTGACCGGCGCCACAGCGATGCCGCTCGGGTCCGGCCCGGCCGCGGTTGCCGCGGCACGGCGCCGGCCATTCTGGAGAACGCGATGAGCAACGAATTGATTCCGCATGCCGATCTCGACGGCCCGCGGGCCTGGTGTCATGTCATTTACGGACTGCACGCACTGGCGGTGGTCGTCGGCGTCACCGGTGCCGCGAGCATCGCCGGCGCCTTCGTTTTCGGTGTGCCGTCGCTGCTGGCCGTCGTGCTCAACTGGATCAAGCGCGGCGAGGTCGCGGGCACGTGGCTCGACAGTCACTACCGCTGGCAGATCAGGACCTTCTGGTTCACCCTGCTGTGGCTTCTGGTCTACGGCCTGTTGATCATCACCATCATCGGCATCCCGTTCGCCTGGCTGCTGATCGTCGTTCTCGGCATCTGGGTTGCCTATCGGGTCATCCGCGGCTGGCTTGCCCTCGCCGATCGGCGGCCGCTCGGCGATTGACCGGTTTTCGCTGGCCGCCGGTGTCTGCCGCGCCAGGCGGCACCCGCGCCTGGCGTCCCGGTCAACGGGGAGGCTGGCGGGGGCGGGCGCTTGCCCCTGTCCGGCGCATGGCTTGTCGGCTATCATTGCGTGGTGGCCATGTAGAAGAAGAAGACGGGTCGGCTCGATGAATCATCTGCGCACCTGCTGGCTGTTGTGCCTGCTCCTCGCCGCATGCTGCGCTTCGTCCCCGACGGTCGCGGACGACGCGGTCGCCCCTGGCTCGGCGGCGGCGTTGCGCGTGCTGAGCGACGACAACTACCCTCCCTATGTCTTTCGCGATGCCGACGGCAAGCTCACCGGCTACTTGGTCGATCTCTGGCGCCTGTGGCAGGAGAAGACCGGCGTCACGGTCGACCTGCAGGCCAGCGACTGGGAGACGGCGCAGCGGCGCATGGCCGATCGTCAGGGCGACGTCCTCGACACCGCCTTAGGACGCAAGCAAAAATAACTTGAACAATACGAGCTATTTGTCATTGTTCCGGGGTATCAGCCGGTAGTTCCATTCGCCATGAAACGCGTCGCGCTCGATGGCAAGCGAAGCAAGCTCTTCGTCGGA
>JAGFNJ010000051.1 GCA_017592775.1 Candidatus Accumulibacter conexus
CGACGAAGAGCTTGCTTCGCTTGCCATCGAGCGCGACGCGTTTCATGGCGAATGGAACTACCGGCTGATACCCCGGAACAATGACAAATAGCTCGTATTGTTCAAGTTATTTTTGCTTGCGTCCTTAGCACATGAAAGCCTACAGGCAGCGCAATCGTGTGAATCTGGTGCTGCTGTCCAACGAGGCGCAACCGCTGCCGATCGACGAGGACGACCGGCGACACCTGGTGGTCTACACCCCGCCGGAGCGGTCGGTCGACTACTACGACGCGCTGCACGGGGAAATCGCGTCCGGCGGCATCGAGGTGTTTTACCATTTCTTGCTGAACCTCGACTTGAGCGGCTTTCACCCGGCCAAACGGCCGCCGATGACCGCGGCAAAGCGAGCACTCATTCGCTTGTCGCTAAATCCTCAGCGGAGATTTTTAGGCGACTGGCTTGGGGGCGACCTTGATTTGCCGGTCTGCCCCTGCCTTTCGCAAGACCTCTTTGCGGCCCACCTCGCCTGGTGCCGGAGAAATGGCGAAACGGGGCCGCGATCGGCTGCGGAGTTTTTCTCGGTTGTGACCTGCCGCATGGGCTGGGCGCGGGAGAAAACGCGCTATACTTCGATCGCCTCCGGCGCCAAGGATCGAAAGCCGGTGGTCTTCCCCGCGCGTGACGACCTTTCGGACGGCTACATGCCGCCCGAGTCGGAAGATGACCGGCGGATCTGGCTTTCGAGATGCATCGGCCAGTTCCAATCGGCCGCGCGGCAGGCAGGACTCGGGGCATCGTCTTGATGCCTGCGCCGTCTGAAATGGCTGCGCGTTCCGGGTCTGAAAGCCTGTGTTCCGGGCACCCGGAACACCCGAAACCCTTACGCAGCAAGGCTTGTACCGGGTGGTCCCGCGTTCCGGGGCTACGCGCGTGTACGCGCGCGTCCACGCACCAGTGCACGCCTACTCATCCCATTCTCTCTTTATTTCTTTTCCAGATAATAAGGGGAGAACGGATGGACCACCCGGAACAAGCCTTGCCACGCAAGGGTTTCCCGTGTTCCGGGCGCCCGGAACACCCGGCCGACACCCGGAACACGGCCGGCTACACCCGGACCACCGCCCGAACATTGCGCCCGGTTTGGCGGTCCGGCGAAGATCTGGGCGGCGCATCGGGCAGAGATTGCCCGGCAGGGCGGTTTTGCGAGCTGGGGCAATGGTGAGCAGCCCCTGCCCGTGCTGCGCGGCCGTCCTGGCGCGCCTGGAAGCGATCGAAGCCGGGCAGGCTGTCCTGCTCGAAGCGCTGCGGCGCGAGACGCCGCGCGGCAAGCGCACGAAGGAGCGTTACCGGCTGATCTACGATTGCGGCGAGCACTTGGGCCGCGACGTGCATGCCGCGCGCAATCTGCGGAAGCTGCTCCTGGGCAGCGGTGTCACGCACGACGCCCGCGTGGCCCGCATTGTCGCTGCCCTGCGCCGGGATCCCGAGTGTCCGACGTCGGAGCGCCACTTGTGGAGTCTACTGCGCCACTTGGGTGGCATCCCGCCGGATGAAAAATGAAATCCGGCATCAGCATGACACCGGCCGGTAAAGTGCCGCCATCCCCACCGACACCCTGACAGGACAAAGAACATGGACCGCACCCTCCCCGGCCGGCTGCCCATTGCAGCGCAAATCATCGACCACAATTGCCAGGAGCTGCGCATGCTCGGCCGCATCGCTGGCCCGACCGGCGAGCGCGTTGCCGCCGACCTGATCGGCGCCGGCCGGGCTTTGGGCGACGGCGATGCCGTGCAGGCGCAGTTCTGGCGCGAGCTGGGCGAGCGCCAGGCGAACGAACGCGCGCGCGGCTTGGATGCGGTCCTGATGACGGCTGGCGTCGAGCAGCGCGAGGCTGAAAGCGGCTGGTCGTTGGGCCGGCTGATTCGCAGCCTCTTTGACGGCGGTCACAGTCAAGCCCCGTTCGAGCGCGATCTTGACGCGCATGTGGCGCGGCGAACCGGCAGCATCGCAAATGGCGCATGGGCGCCGTTGGGCCTGCTGCTGAACGCTGGCTACCGCGATTTCAACGTCGGCACCTCGACCGAAGCCGGCAACCTCGTTGCGAACGAACGGCGCTACGGACCCGACCCGCTGCGCGCCGCGAGCAACCTGGTCGACCTCGGCGCCAGCGTCATCACCGGCTTGAGGGCCGAGTTGAGCCTGCCCGAGTTTGTCAGCACGACGGCGGCATCCTGGCTGGGCGAGCTAGGCACCGCGACGACGATCACCGAGACGACGCGCTCGCGGCTGCTCTCGCCGAAGCGCTGCGCCGTGAAGATCGTGGCGAGCCGCCAGGCTATCCTGCAAGCCCCTGAAGCACTAGATCTAGTCTTGGCAAAGCAGTTCATCGAAGCGCTGTTTGCGCAGCTCGAAGTCGGCGCGCTGAACGGGACGGGCTCAGGAAATGAGCCTCTAGGCGTGCGGAATACCACGAACATCGGCAGCGTGGCCGGCGGCACCGACGGCGCCCTGCTGACCTACGCGCACCTGTGCGACCTCGAGAAGGCGCCACTGGCGAGCAACGCGCCGATGGCCGACAGGAGCGGCTTCCTGGTCAATCCGAACACGTGGCGCTACCTGCGAACGTTGGCGAAGGGCTCGGGCCTGCCTTTCGTTTTGGGGGACGACCGCCGCGTGCTCGGGCACCGGACCAAGCCGACGACCGCGATGCCGGCGAATCTGACCAAGGGCGCCAGCGGCGCCGTCTGCAGCAGCCTGACCTACGCGGCCGACTGGCAGCAGCTGACCCTCGGGATTTTCGGCGGAGGCGTCGACGTCACGGTGGATCGCTTCACGAAAGCCGACATTGGCGCAGTCGTCATCGCGGCACAAATGTACTGCTCCTGCGCCGCCCTGCGCCCGGCATCGTTCGCAACGATGGACGACGCGAAGCTGGCCTGACACCTTTCCTTGTGGTGCGGAACCGGAGCGCGCCAGCCGGCGGCGAAACCTTTGGCGCGCGACGAGCCTACCGGATTGCTGTCCTTGCATGCAGCGACAGACGGCTTACCTTCACCCTGGCCCTGCGCCCGGCATCGTTCGCCGCGATGGACGACGCGAAGCTGGCCTGACACCTTTCCTCGGGGCGAGGAAACCGGAGCGCGCCGCCGGCGGCGAAACCTCGGCGCGCGACGGGCCTCCCGGATCGCTGGACCTTACGGCGGCGACTGACGGCCCACCTCTAACGTGTTGGATGTTCTGTAGGACGATCTGGAAAGAAGACTCTCAGACCCTTTAGAATCAATCGCTTGCGGCGATTATTGGCGGAGAGGGAGGGATTCGAACCCTCGGTAGGCTCACACCTACGCCTGATTTCGAGTCAGGTACATTCGGCCACTCTGCCACCTCTCCGTCGGGCGCGAATATTAGCACAGGAACGCCCAGATGCACCGGTCGCGAACCTCGCCGCTGGAACTTTTCTGCGCTGGCGCCCTGGATTGCTCGATCGCCAGGCTGGCGCCCCCGGCAGCCGCTGCCGGCGCGGACCCGCTCAGTTTGCCGCGATCGTCACCATGCCGCCAAAGTACGGCCGCAAGACCTTCGGAATGCTGATGCTGCCGTCGGCGTTCTGATGGTTCTCCATCACCGCCACGAGCGTGCGCCCGACCGCGAGGCCGGAACCGTTCAGGGTATGCACGAGTTCGGTCCGGTTGCGCTCGTTGCGATAGCGTGCCTGCATTCGCCGCGCCTGGAAAGCCTCGAAGTTGGAGCACGAGGAGATCTCGCGGTAGGCGTTCTGCGCCGGCAGCCAGACCTCGAGATCGTAGGTCTTGGCCGACGAGAAACCCATGTCGCCGGTGCACAGGGTGACCCGCCGGTACGGCAGTTCGAGCAGTTCGAGGATGCGCTCGGCGTGCCCGGTCAGTTCCTCGTGCGCCGCCTGCGAGTCTGCCGGGGCGACGATCTGTACCAGTTCGACCTTGTCGAACTGGTGCTGGCGGATCATGCCGCGGGTATCGCGACCGTAGGAGCCGGCTTCCGAGCGGAAACAGGGCGTATGGCAGACAAGCTTGAGCGGCAGATCGGCCGCCGCCAGAATCTCGTTGCGAACGATGTTGGTGACCGGCACTTCGGCGGTCGGAATCAGGTACAGCGGCTCGGCGTCGGGGCGTGGAATGCGGAACAGATCCTCCTCGAACTTCGGCAACTGCCCGGTCCCGGTCAGGCTGGCGGCGTTGACGAGGTAGGGCGAGTAGACCTCCTGGTAGCCGTGTTCGGCGGTGTGCGTATCGAGCATGAACTGGGCAAGGACGCGGTGCAGGCGCGCCAGCGGACCGCGGATCAGGCAGAAGCGCGTGCCGGCGATCTTGGCGGCGGTGGCGAAGTCAAGCTGCGCCAAGGCTTCACCGAGGTCGACATGATCCCTGACGGGGAAATCGAAGCTGCGTGGTGTTCCCCAGCGCTTCGTCTCGGCGTTGTCGGCATCGGATCGACCAATCGGCACGCTCTCGTGCGGCGGATTGGGCAGCGTCGCCAGAAAATCGTCGAGTTCCTTGAGCAACCCGCCAAGCCGCGCCTCATTGGTCTCCAGCTCTTCCTTCAGCGCCGCCACCTGCTGCATCAGCGACGCGGCGTCTTCGCCCCGCGCCCTGAGCGCGCCAACCTGTTTCGACAGGCTGTTGCGGGTCGCCTGCAATTCCTGCGTACGCGTCTGCAGTTGTTTCCTCTCGCTCTCCAGCCGCTGAAAACCGGCACGGTCGAGGATGTAGCCACGTGTCGCGAGGCGGTCGGCGACGGCATCGATGTTGTTGCGCAACAGCTGGATGTCAAGCATGCTCAGTCCTTGTCTTCTCTTGCCTGGCGATCGAGTTCGCGCAGGTGGGCGAGTTTTTCGCCAATCCGGATCTCGAGCCCCCGCGCCACCGGCCGATACCATTCGACCGTCGGCATGCCCTGCGGGAAGTAGGTCTCGCCGGCGGCATAGGCTTCCGGCTCGTCGTGCGCGTAGCGATAGTCCCTGCCGTGGCCAAGGTTCTTCATCAGCCGCGTCGGCGCGTTGCGCAAGTGGAGCGGCACCGGCCGCGAGGCATCGCTACCGATGAAGCCGCGCGCGGCATTATACGCGAGGTAGCCGGCGTTCGACTTGGCTGCCATCGCCAGGTAGAGGACCGCCTCAGCCAGCGCCAGCTCGCCCTCCGGTGAGCCGAGGCGCTCGAAGGTTTCGGCGGCGTCGAGCGCGATGCGCGCGGCACGCGGGTCGGCCAGGCCGACATCTTCCCATGCCATGCGGACGATCCGCCGTGCCAGGTAGCGCGGGTCGGCGCCGCCATCGAGCATGCGGCAGAACCAGTAGAGAGCCGCATCCGGCGACGAGCCGCGGACGGCCTTGTGCAGCGCCGAGATCTGGTCGAAGAAGGCGTCGCCCCCCTTGTCGAATCGCCGCAGGCTCTGTGCCATCGCCTGCTCGACGAAAGCGCCGTCGATGGTCTGCGGCTGCACTTCCCTGCTCGCCGTGGCGATCTGTTCGATGACGTTCAGCAGTCGCCGTGCGTCGCCGTCGGCGAAGCCGATGAGCCGGACACGCGCCTCATCGCTGACACGCATGCCGGGCAGCGCGTAGCGGAAGGCGCGTTCGAGGAGTTCGCCCATCTCTTCCGGCGACAGCGGTTGCAGGACGTAGACCGCTGCGCGCGAGAGCAGCGCCGAATTGAGTTCGAAAGACGGATTCTCGGTCGTCGCGCCGACGAAGGTCAGCAACCCACCTTCGACGTAGGGCAGGAAGGCATCCTGCTGCGCCTTGTTGAAACGATGCACCTCGTCGACGAAGAGGATCGTCCGCCGGCCACTGCGGGCGCGGCCGACTTCGGCCCTGGCAACCGCCTCGCGAATGTCCCTGACGCCCGCAAAGACGGCCGAGAGGGCGATGAAGTCGGCCGCGAAGGCGTCCGCCATCAGCCGCGCCAGGGTCGTCTTGCCCACTCCGGGCGGCCCCCAGAGGATCATGCTGTGCGGCTGGCCGGACTGGAAGGCGACGGCGAGCGGTTTGCCCGCTCCGAGCAGGTGGGTCTGGCCGATCACTTCGGCCAGCGTCCGCGGCCGCAGCCGCTCAGCAAGCGGCACGTGCGCATGGCCTTCGGTGGACAGGTCGATCATTTCTCTTTTCCTTCAGGCAGCAAGCGACGCGACCGGTCCCGGCAGGCAGCCGAAGTCCAGCCGAGCGGCCCCGGCAGCACACATGTCAAGTGCGCTTGCCGTTCGCCGATGATGCTCGGCAACGGCGAGCGCCCAACTGTGCCCAGCCACGCGCGCAACCGCGCCGGCAGGGCGTGCCGAGACGCGGTCCGGGCCAGCGTGGGCGGCACGATCGCGAGCGTGACATCCCGCACGGCAGCCGTCGCCAGGCAAGCGTATCGTCGCGGCATCGCTTCAGGCAATGATGACAGGAGGGATCGAGTTGGAAACAGAGAGAGTCCGCAGCGGCAGCGACCGGCGCCAGGTCGACTTCGGGCGTCCCGGCAAGCTCCCGGAACGGCGGCGGCAACCCGAGCGCCGGCTGCCGGAACTGAGCGAAGCGACCGAGATCTCGTTCGAAGGCTTTCAGTTACTCCTCGCCGAGGCCAACGGCCGCGCCGGCAAGAGGCGATCAGCCGTGCGCGGTTGAGTGACAACGCCCCTCGCGGGCTGGGCTCGGAGCGATGTCGCAGGCGGTGGCAAGACACTGCCTGCGCCGACCGATCCACCAGAGTTGCGACGGAACGCTGCACTTCCGCAAAGCGACCAGGAGTCCGAGCTTTCGACCGGGTCCCCGCCCGGTCTTTTTTTGCCTGCCGACCGGGCACGCTGCCCGCAGCCGCCAACCGGCCCGGCCTTGCCGACCGCTCAGGACTGCCCAACAGGAGCCGGAGTGGCAAAGGCGTCGGTCACCGACTGCTCGAGTTCGCTGAACGCTTCGCCGACGTAATCGCTCAGGCGCTCGAGATGGGGTAGTTCATCGGTCGCGATGAGGCCGAAGAACAGTCGACCGGCGTAGCTGAAGAGCGTGATGTTGAGCAGGTTGCCCGGCGGCAGGGTGCTGATCGGGTGCAGTTCATCGATCCGGGCGCCCTTGATGTAGAGATGATGCGCCGGACCGGGCACGTTCGAAACCAGCGTATTGCCGTTCGCCGGCGGCAGGCGGTCGCTGAGACCGAGCTTTTCGGCGATGAGGCCGACCAGCGAGGTGATCACCGTGTACGACTCGATCGCCTCCGGCGCCACGCTGTCGATCAGCGTGCGCACGTTGCGCAGCGAAAAGCCGATGTTGCGCAGGCGCACGTAGGGATCATCGGTCGGCGCCGACAGTTCCACCTGCACGAAGCCGATCTTGTTGCCGCTCCCCTCGTCGCCCTCACGCCGCAGGTTGACCGGCATCTGGATGGTGATCGGCGTCCGCAGCTTGACGCCCTCGTCGCGCAGGTAGCGATGCAACGCCCCGTCGAGGCAGGTCAGCGCCACGTGATTCAGCGTCGAGCGCGTCCGCGAGCGAATCGCATTCACCCGTTGCATGTCCACGCAGGCTGCCGCGAACTGCCGGCCGGAGGTCACCTGCCCGGTCAATGGCGTGTTGCCGTCGGCGGCGAAAGGCAGCGAGATCGCGTTCTTCGTCAGTTTGACGCTTTCCAGCAGCATCATGGCAGCCAGACGGCCAACCCCGAGAACGCGCTTGCCGGCACCGAGCAGATCGCCGAGCAGCGAGGTCGCCAGCTTCTCCCGCTCGCGCTGCAACTTGCGCTCCGCCTGCCCATGGCGAAGCGACCACAGCGGCCGCAGTTCGAGGTCGTCAGCGCTCGTCGCCAGCGATTCTGCCGCCCAGCGCATCATCGTCACGCCGTCGGCACAGGCATGGTGCATCTTCACGTACAGCGCGAAACGCGCGCCACTCAGCCCATCGATGACGTGCAGTTGCCACAGCGGTCGTGAGCGGTCGAGCATCGGCTGGTGCAGCTCGGCGACCAGCTGGTAAAGGTCGCGCTGGCTGTTCCTGCCACGCCGCAGCCGGTGGTAGAAGACGTGCTGCTCGAGATCGACCGCTGCCGCCTGACGCCAGGTCGGCATGGCCGTCAGCGAGAACTCGATCAGGCGATTGAAGGGTGGCTGGACATCGACACAGCCGAGCAGCTCGCGGTGCAGCTCGCTGGCGAAGCCGCTCTTCGACCCGGCCGGCCGCTTGCAGATCATCAGCCCGCCCACGTGTTTCGGACTCTGCTCCGATTCGGCGATGAAGAAACCGAAATCGAGCAAGGACAGTTTGTTCATGGCGGTCTCCTTCGAGCTCATGCGGGAAAACGGTCGGCGCAGCGACCGGGCAACACCTTAGCACATACCCCTCTTCCAGAGGCCGACGCCCAGTCGTTTAGTGTGCTTCCTCTAGTGATGCCGGCTAGACTGCATCGCGTTGGCTGGCAGACGGAAGGGTCACTCCAGCGACCGACGAAACGCCATTCTCCTCTTTGCAGGGGAGCCGCGGGCGGGTGCTCCTGCCTCTTCTTCGGCGTCGCCCCGGGCAACGAGCAGCCAGGACCCTTCGGCAACCGCCGGAAATCCGGCAACCTCTTGGATCAAGGAGAAACAGATGAACAACCTGAGCAGCAACCTGATCGACCGCATGACGACCGAACAACTGTTGGCCCAGACTGGTGAGGCGCTGCGCAAGCTCTGGCTGTGCGGCCTTGGCGCCTACTCGCTGGCCACCCGGAGCAGCATGCAGACCTTCGAGACGCTCGTCCGCGAAGGCCAGGCGATGCGGCCAAAGGCCCGCCAGCAGATCGAGGAAACCTCGGCCGAACTGAAGAGCAGCGCAACGGCGACGATCGAGCGCGGCGAGCAACTCGTGCGTGAGCGCTTCCTCAGACCGCTCGACTTCGTCATCCTGGCCACCCGGCGCGACATCGAGCAGCTCTCGCTGCGCGTCATCCAGCTCAGTGCCGAAGTCCAGAAACTGGCCGGCGGCAAGGGCAGGCAGCAGGAGAAGCCGGCAGCCAGCGTCGAGGCCTGAGCGAGCACCGGCGCCGCCGGCGCGGCACGAACAGGCCGTCCGCTGCGAGCAGGCGGTCGGCAGGTCGGATCCATGGCGGCTTGCGGGGCGGATCGCCCCGCAAGCCGCCGTCATTGCTGAACGACCTTCGCCGCCTCGCGCAGCAACCAGCGGCGGAACGCTTGCACCGGCGGGCGGTCGGCGACCGCTTCCGGCACCACCAGGTAGTAGGCCTGCGTCCGGCGGATGACGAGGTCGAAGGGCTGCACCAGCCGACCCGCCACCACCTCGGCCTCGACCAGAGGCTGCGAGGCCAGGGCGATGCCGACGCCATCGATCGCCGCCGACAGAACCAACCCCGAGTCGCTGAAGTGTGTGCCGGCGTCCGGATCGATGCCGCTGACCCCGGCGAGGTGCAACCATTCCGCCCACGTCGGGCGATCGAGCAGTTCCATGATCGACTCGTCATGGAGCAGGTTGTGCCAGCGGAGATCTGCCGGAACTTTCAGCGGGCGCATCGAGAACAGCAAGCGCGGACTGCAGACGACCCCATAGCGCGGCGAAAAGAGACGATCGACCCGGCAACCGTCGTACTGGCCGCGACCGAAGCGGATGAAGACTTCGGTCTCGTCTTCACGCAGGTCGACCCGCGCCAGTCCCGAGACACGCCCGGAGTCCCGTGCATCGATGGTCTCGATCGACGCCGACATGTGCAACTGCACCTCGGGATGCTCGGCCGTGAAGCCGGGCAGATGACGGATCAGCCAGCGGCTGCCGAAGGCTGGCGGCGTCGTCAGCAGCAAGCGCCCGCCCGGCTCGCGCCGACGGGTGCTCTCGATCGCAGCAGCGAAGCACTGCAGTCCTTCGCGCACCTTCGGCAACATCAGCCGGCCTTCGCGCGTCAGCTCCATGGCCCGCGTCAACCGTCGGAACAACTCGAAGCCGAGGTACTCCTCGAGGCCACGAATCTGGTGGCTGATCGCCGTCGGCGTCACCGACAGTTCGGCGGCGGCGTCCTTGAAACTCAAGTGCCGGGCCGCCGCCTCGAAGGCGCGCAATGAATTCAGCGGCGGAAGACGATAGGTCATATGGCTGAGATTTTCTCACCTGTTGCGTGATTATTGATCGTTTGCCGCCCTTCTGGCAAGCGAATACAGTGGCGTCACCCTCTCGGAAAAACCGGGAAACCAACCAGGAAGAAACAAATGAAAACCGATCTTACCCGCGAACAGATGATGATGATGGTCGAACGTGCCCGCTACGAGCGGAGCATTGCCGCTGGCAACATCATCGCCGCCGGTACGCGCAAGACGCTGTCGGCTCTCGCCAGAGCGACCGACCGGTTCCTGCACCTGCTGCTGATGTCGCCGACCGCCCGCCAGTGATCGCCGGAATGGCCTAGAATCGCCGTCTCGAACGACTTTCAGGCCAGGATCAGGCAATGCCAAGAATCCGCATCGAGCTGCCCGGGCAGTTCGCCTTCGTGACCGACATCGCGCTCTACGTCGGCCACATGAATTACGGTGGCCACCTCGACAACGCGCTGCTGCTGTCGGTGGTATCGGAGGCCCGTGCGCGCTTCTTCCGCTCGCTCGGCTACAGCGAGCTGGATGTCGAGGGCCTCGGCATCATCATTGCCGACGCCGCGCTGCAGTACCGGTCGGAAGCGTTCGCCGGCGAAGTCATGCAAGTGCGCATGACGGCGGCCGATTTCACCAGCAAGGGCTGCGACCTGCTCTGGTGCATGAACGAGAAGTCGACCGGGCGCGAAGTCGCCCGCGGCAAGACCGGCATCGTCTTCTTCGATTACCGGCTGCGGCAGGTGGCCGAGCTACCCGAGGCCTTCCGCCTGCGTGTGGCGACGACGGCCAGCACCGCCTAAGCCGGCAGGTACTCGCGGCTCAGCCTCTTCTGCAGCGTCTGCACCTGCTTCAGCGACTCCCTGAGGATCAGCCGGTCGAGTTCGTGCAACTCGTCCGGGTTGACCCGGTTGCTGGCTGCCATCAGCGGCGCAGCCGCCTGCCGGCCCAGCCGCAGGCGCTGGATGTGCTGGAAGGCATCGATCATTGCCGCCAGTTCCTCGCCGGGGATTCCGCTTCTCTCGCCCGTGACGCGCAGTCGCTCGCCGGTGTTGGTGTCGGGTATGCGCAGCGCGAGGGCGTAGATCCGTGCGCTGTCGACGAAAGGGCGTGAGCCGTGCTTCTTCAGGTCAATGGTATGCGGGAATTCCTTGTCGCCGTCGTAGCGGAAGCCCTTCCACCAGGTGAGCGGAGACTCCCAGTTGAGCGAGTTCTCGACCATCGCGCGCATGAAGATCGGGTACGACGCCGCCCTCTCGAGGAGCCAGTCGCGCAGGTCGTTGGCCAGAGCATCCTGCCCGTAGAGCGCCCGCAGGTCGAAGAAGATGCTCGCGTTGAGCAGCGCGTCGGGCTGTGGTTCGGTGAGCCAGCCGAGAAAGGCGGCCTGCCATTCGCTCGCCGACAGGCACCACTGCGGGTTGCTGGCCATGATGTTGCCCTTGCACAGCGGAAAACCGCAGGCGTCGAGCGCTTCATTGACGGCCCGGGCAAAGGGCAGGAAGGCTTCCCGCAAAGCGGGTGCATCTTCGGCCGACTCGGCAGCAAAGATCAGGCCGTTGTCCTGGTCCGTGGCCAGGGTCTGCTCCAGTCTGCCTTCCGAACCGAACACCAGCCAGCACCACGGCACGTAAGGAAGCTCGAAGCTACCGGCGAGCAATTCAATGACCTGCATGGTCAACAGATCGTTGAGCGCGGAAATCTGCTGGCAAAGCGTCTCTGCAACGACCCGCTCGCTGACGAGGCGGACGACGAACGTCCGGATCTCGCCTGCCAGAGCCACCACCGTCGGAACGTCGCGCGCGCCGAGGATCGCCCGCACGAGGTCTCCCAGCCGCGCGCCCGGCAGCGAGTGCAGGTCGGCCTGCGACACCATGTTGAAGTAGCTGCCGTCGCTTTCGGTGAGCACCAGATGATGCACGCCACGCCGCACCATCACCACGCTCGCCTGGTGCGCGCTGCCGTCGGCCGGCACCGTGATCAGGCCACTGGTCATCACCGACGCCACCGGTGCCTGCAGGTCGCAGCTCTCGAGAGCAATCCGCCGCAGCACGTCGTGCAGCGTGATGATGCCCAGCGGCACCCGACTGCCCTCGTCCACGACCACCACCGCGTCGGCATGCCACTGGTCGATGAGGAGCAGGGTTTCACGCACGCTGGCTGCCGGCGCGACCGTCAGCGCCTCACCGCGGACGAGTGAGCGCAGCGAGACGTAGGGCGAGAACGGCACGGCGCTGGCCGCCGGCTCAATACCTGAGGCGTGCATGGAAGGTCTTCTGGCTCGCTTCGCGCGCCTGGCGCAGGGTGCGGATGCCCATCTCGGCCAGCAACGGCAGCATCTTGAGAAAGACTTCACCGGTGACGATCGCGTCACCGAGTGCCGTGTGCCGGCCGAACACCGACACCCCGAGGCGTTCGGCGATCGCCTCCAGCCGGTGCGTCGTCTGGTTGCTGTGCAGAACCGCCGACAGCAGCAGGGTATCGAGAACCGGCTGTTCGAAACGCACACCGGTCTGCTTTTCCTTGAGCTGCAGGAAGCGCATGTCGAAGGCGGCATTGTGCCCGACGAGTACGGTATCGGCGCAGAAAGCATGGAATTTCGGCAACACGACATCGATCGTCGGCTGGTCGACGAGAAGTTCGGGCGTGATGCCGTGCACTTCGATCGACTGCGGCGACAGGCGGCATTGCGGATTGATCAGCTGGTCGAAACATTCGTGGCGAAGCAGGCGGCGATTGACGATCCGCGTCGCGCCGATCTGGATGATCTCGTCGCCCTGGGTTGGCTGCAGCCCGGTGGTCTCGGTGTCGAAGACCGTAAAGGCGAGTTCCGACAGCAGGCGGTCGTCGAGTTCGTGACTGGCGGCCGACCAACTGAAGAGATCGAAATCGTAGAACTCGGGCCGCTCGCCCTCGGCAGCGGCAATGACTGCCCGCGGCAGGTCGGTCGGCGCGTCGGCGATCGGCAGCATGGTGCGGAAGAAGGCGCGATGTGATACCCGTTCGCGTTGAAACCAGATCTCGCCGTTGCAGCGCTCGACGATGTCGGTGACGCTGAGCGGCGACGAGTCGCCGGCAACGGACATCGGGTCCTGCAGCCAGCCCATCGCCGTTTCGTTGTTCATGAAGGTGCCCAGCCAAGACAGGTCCAGTTGCGCCAGTTGCCCGCTGCGCGTCAGCGACAGGCGCACCTCGCGCACCGCGTACTCGTCCTGCAGGCGCCAAGCCAAGTAGCGCAGCGCCTGGAACAGGCCGTAGCCATCGACGCGCAGCCAGAGATCCTCATCGACGTTCTCGGTCTTGACGGCGAGCGCCCGCCGCTCGTCTGCCCGTCTCTCGCCGATGCGCCGGGCGGCAACGATCAGCACTTCGGCACCGCGCATCTCCTCGAGCAGCCAGCGTTCGCGCAGGTCGTTGGAAAAGGCGCTGGCAGCGGTCTCGAACTGCGCCGACAGCTTCGCCGCCTCGTCATGGACGACCCGCAGGAAGCGGTTGCGCTGCTGCGCCGGCATGTCGGCCACCTCGGAAAGCATCTCCGCCGCCGCCCGGATGCTGCCCAGCGGCCCACGCCCGCCCTCGATCAGCGACTGGATCAGCGCATCGCGCCGCGCGTGCCGTTCGTTGCTGCTGGTCACGTCCTCGAGCACGAGAACGAAACCGGTGATCGACAGCCCGCCGACCTGCGCATGGTGCGGTCCGTCGCCGCCGAGTACCGGCGACATGTGTGCGCGCAGCAGGCGACCGGCGGGCGTCGCGGTGACGAACTGCGCCGAGCCGAGGAGTTGCCTGTTCTCCGTCTCGCCGAGTTCGCGGCTGGCCTGCTGCAGGCGCTCGAGCGCGTGCGTGATGAGTGCGCGGTCGAATACCGTATAGATCGACCGGCCGAGCCCGAGCAACTCGCCGTGACCGCCATCGGCACCGGCCGCCAGTTCCTGCCGCGCACGCTGGTTGTAGAGCAGGACACGCCCGTCCAGGTTGCAGACGACGACGCTCTGGCTGAGGTCCGCCATCAGTGCCGCCAGCCGGCTCCGCTCTTCCTCGAGCGAGGCGCGCGCTTCGCGCACCCGCTCGGCGACATCGTTCTCGCTCGCTTCGCGCAAGGCGAGCAACTGATTGACCGCCTGCGCCAGCACCCGCAACTCGGCCGCTCCCTGATCGCCAACGCGCAGGCTGCTGTGGGCGAGGGCCGCCGTCACTTCTTCCGCCATGCGCAGCGGCGAAGCTGCATACAGATCATGCAGCCGGACGATCACCCAGCAGCAGCAGGCGCTGGCGAGCAGCAGCAGGACGATGAGGACGACGATGCGCTCCGCCGCCGACCTGCCGACACCGCTGGCGTCGGGCTCGCCCGCCAGCATCAGTGCCGCCGTTGCGCCCACCAGCACGAGCGTGAACAGGCTGGCAGCAACGACCGTCAGGATGAGCTTGCGCGGAGCCGCCATCGCTTACATGCCGAGCAGCTTGCGCACCTCGGCCAGCAGTTCCTTGGTCGAGAACGGCTTCGTCATGTAGCCGTCGGCGCCCAGGCCGAGCCCCTTGCTCACCTCGGTGTCGCGTCCCTTGGCGGTCAGCATCAGGATGCGCGTGCCGGCGAGATCGGGGTCGGCGCGCAAGGCCTGGCAGACGTCGAAGCCGTTCATCTTCGGCATCATCACGTCCAAGAGCACGAGGTCCGGCCGCTCGCCGCGCACCTTCGCCAGTGCTTCTTCGCCATCGCCGGCGACGAGCACCTCGAAGCCCTCGCGGCGCAGCAGGAACTCGATCGAAATGACGATGTTTTGCTCGTCGTCGGCAATCAGTATTTTTTTGTTCATCAGCACTCCGCTCCTCTATCAACCACGCCTGCCGCCTTGGGCAGCCTGCTCCTGTTGCCCGACCGCCGGCTCGTGCTGCGGCGCAAAGGGCAGGGTAAACAGGAAGGTAGCGCCCTCCCCCGGCACGCTCTCCACCCACAAGCGACCACCCAGATACTCGACGATGCGCCGGCTGATCGGCAGTCCGAGGCCGGTACCGGCTGGCTTGGCGGTCATCGTGTCGCCAACCTGACGGAACTTCTCGAAAATCAGTTCCTGATCCTGCGGCCGGATGCCCGGCCCGTTGTCGGTGACGCGCACCTGCAGTCCGTCAGCCAGCAGGCGCAACACGACGCACACACGACCACTGCCCGCCGGCAGGAACTTGGCCGCGTTCGACAGCAGATTCAGCATCACCTGGATGAGGCGATCGCGGTCGCCCAGGATGAGCGGCAGATTATCGGGCAGATCGAGCGCGACGTGCGCCTCTTTCTCGCGAAAAAGCTGGCTGGTCGCCGCCACCGACTGCTCGATCACCTCTTTCAGATCGAGCTCGCAGGCGTTCCAGTCGGCGCGGCCGGACTCGATCTTCGCCAGATCGAGGGTCTGGTTGATCAGGCGGGTCAGGCGCTCGGTCTCGCTGACGATGAGGCCGAGGAAACGCTCGCGGTCAGGCAGGTGCATCTTCGGGTCGTCGCGCAGCAGTTCCGAGAAGGCGCGGATCGAGGTCAGCGGCGTGCGCAGCTCGTGCGTCACCGACGACATGATGTCATCCTTGACGCGATCGAGTTCCTGCAGGCGCTCGTTGGCCTCGCGCAGCTCGAGGGTCGCCGCCGTCAGCTCGCGCGACTTGCGCTCGAGTTCGCGGCTGTAGGTGCGCAACTGCGACGCCTCGTCGAGAATGTGCATCACCTCGTCGATGCTCAGCGGCTCCTCCTTCGCCACCGAAGCCACCATGACGCGTGCCGAGGCGCTGCCGATGGCGCCGGCGAGCAACGACTCGGCAAACTGCACCAGGCGGGCATCGGCTTCGAGCCTGTCGCCATGCCGGCCACCATGGCGACGGGCGTAGCCGGCAAACGCCACTTCCGCCCGCGCCGGGCCGAGAAAACGCCCGACCAGCTCCTGCAGGTCGCTGACCTTCGCCCGACCGCGCCAGAGGACGGCGCCGATCGGCCCGGTCTCCTGCAGCGCATCGACGAAGACCGTCGCCTGCGTCGCCTCGGCAACCATCGGCGGTCGCAACAGCGAGACGCCGACATAGGCGCCGATGTTGGCGAGGAAGCTCCAGAACAGGCAATGCGAGATCTCGTCGATGCCGCTCAGCCCGAACAACTGCTGCGGCCGCAGGAGATCGATGCCGAACAGGCCCTGCGTCAGGAAGTCGCCCGGCAGCCATCCCGACTTGGCGAAAGAGGGCAGCAGCAGCGTATAGCCCCAGACGACGAAACCCGCCAGCAGCCCCGCCAGTGCACCGCCACGCGTGCCACCGCGCCAGTACATGCCGCCGATGATCGCCGGCGCGAACTGGGCCACGGCGGCAAAACTGATGAGACCGATGGCGACCAGTGCATAGGCCTCGCCCGCCAGCCGGAAGTAGAAGTAGCCGAGCAGCAGGATGAGGACGATGGCGCCACGCCGGATGCCGAGCAGCAGGCCCGAGAGGTCCTTCGACTCGGCCAGCGCGAGCCCTCGATGGCGCAGCAGAAGGGGCATCACGAGGTCGTTGCAGACCATCGTCGACAGGGCGATGGTCTCGACGATGACCATCCCCGTACCGGCCGACAGACCGCCGATGAACACCAGCAGCGCGAGTCCCTCCTGCCGCTGTGACATCGGCAGCGTCAGGACGAAGGTGTCGGCATCGACACCCTGGCCCGAGAAGTGCATCAGCCCGCCGAGGGCGATCGGCAGGACGAAGATATTGATCAGCAGCAGGTAGAGCGGAAACAACCAGGCGGCACGCCTGAGGTGCGATTCGTTGACGTTCTCGACGACCGCCACCTGGAACTGGCGCGGCAGGAAGAGCACCGCCAGCGCCGAGAGAACGATCAGCGAGAACCAGCCGGTATATCCCTGGCCGGACGGAATCGCGCTCGCCAGGCGCTGCAGCTCGGGGTGCGTCGCCAGATGTTCGAAGATGTCACCGAAGCCGTCGTACATCCCGTAGGTGACGAAGACGCCGACGGCGATGAAAGCCACCAGCTTGACGCCGGACTCGAGGGCAATGGCGGCCACCATGCCTTCATGGCGCTCGGTGGCATCGAGGTGGCGGGTACCGAAAACGATGGTGAAAGCCGCCAGGATCAGCGCGATGTAGAAGCTGATGTCGACGGCCACCGGCATCGTCGGGCTGCGATGCGGCATGACGATGTCGGGATAGCTCAGCAGCAGTCCGACCGTGCTCGAGACGGCCTTCAACTGCAGCGCGATGTAGGGAACGATGCCGACGACGGCGATGATCGTCACCAGCCCGCCGAGGAGATGGCTCTTGCCGTAGCGCGACGAAATGAAGTCGGCGATCGAGGTGATGCGATTCGCCTTGACGATGCGGATCATCTTCAGCAGGATGAACCAGCCGAGCGCCATCACCAGCGTCGGCCCGAGGTAGACCGGCAGGAAACCGATGCCCGAAACGGCGGCGCGGCCGACGCTGCCGTAGAAGGTCCACGTCGTGCAGTACACGGCCATCGACAGGGCGTAGATCGTCGGACTGTCGATCAGCGACCGCCCACGGTCGGCGCGCCGGTCGCCCCACCAGGCGACGGCGAACAGCAGGCCGAGGTAAAGCAACGAGACGGCGATCAGGACCGGCGCTTGCAGCATCGTCGCCGCCTAGCCGGAACGGGCTTCGCTCGCCCAGGCCATCAGCGCAATGACCAGAATCCAGGCGAAGAAGATGTAGGCGAAGATCATCGGGATGTCGAAGATCTCGCTCGGCCGGTCGAAGACCGACAGCAGCGGATAGTTGAAGAGCACGCAGCCCGCGAGAAAGGTCGCGATCAGTCGATCCCTGCCGAGTATCCTGCGCTGCATCAGAGCCTCCTCGCCAATGGCCATGCCGTGCGCCCGCAGCGGGTCCGGTGGCGCGCTGCCAGCGTCCAATCAGCCTGCGTCAACCGCTATACTGCCCGCCGTCCCCCCGCCGAGGAAAGATACCAGATGATCCGCCCCGCTCTAGCATGGCAGCCGCTCGTCGCCGACGACACCTACAGCGACATCTGTTACGACGCTGCCGAAGGCATCGCCCGCATTGTCATCAATCGGCCCGAACGGCGCAATGCCTTTCGCCCCGAAACCATCGAGCAACTGATGGATGCCATGCACCGGGCGCAGTTCGATCCCGGCATCGGCGTCATCATCCTCACCGGCGCCGGCCACCTCGCCTTCTGCTCCGGCGGTGACCAGCGCGTGCGCGGCGACGACGGTGGCTACCACGACGAAGCCGGCATGCCGCACCTCAATGTGCTCGATCTGCAGATGCAGATTCGCCGCTGCCCGAAGCCGGTGGTGGCGATGGTCGCCGGCTACGCGATCGGTGGTGGGCACGTGCTGCACCTCGTCTGCGATCTGACGATCGCCGCCGACAACGCCCGTTTCGGCCAGACCGGCCCGCGCGTCGGCAGTTTCGACGCCGGCCTCGGCGCCGGACTGATGGCGCGAACGATCGGCCTCAAGCGGGCGAAAGAGATCTGGCTGCTCTGCCGTCAGTACGACGCGCCGGCAGCGCTGTCGATGGGCCTGGTGAACGCCGTCGTTCCCCTCGCCGGGCTCGAGGAGGAGACTGTCCGCTGGTGTCGCGAGATGCTGCAGCTCTCGCCGATGGCGCTGCGCATGATCAAGGCCGGCTTCAACGCCGACACCGACGGCCTCGCCGGGATCCAGGAACTTGCCGGCAACGCCACCGGCCTTTTCTACATGACCGCCGAAGGCCAGGAAGGACGCAACGCCTGGATCGAGAAAAGGAAACCGGATTTCTCGCGCTACCGCCGGCGGCCCTGAGCGCTGTCGGCGCCGCCACTGCAGCGGCGCCCCGGGCTGCCGCCGCACCGCCTGCAGCGCAGCGACCGCAGCCACTGTCACCGGCCCGCCGCAAAGCTGATGAGACTCGCCACGGCCACCCTTCACTCCTATCGCCTGCCGCTGCGCGCACCGTGGCTAACGGCGGGCGCCAGCCTCGGCGAGCGTTGCGGCTGGTTGCTGTGCCTGCAGGACGACAACGGCCGCCGCGGCTACGGTGAATGCGCGCCACTGCCCGGCAGCGGTGGCGATCCCGCCGCCGCGCTGCGTGCGCTGCAGTCCCTGCTGCCGCCGCTGATCGGCCTCGCTGCCCGGGCGGCGCTGCGGCAGCTCGCGCCCGGCAGCGACGGCCAGGTGCCGGCAGCGCGCTGTGCCGTCGAAACGGCGCTCCTCGACCTGCTGGCGCAGGATTCCGGGCTGCCGCTCGCGGCCTACCTCAACGGCGCCCGGCGGCGGCCGGCGGCGGGCGCCGCGCCACCACCGCCGATACGGCTCAACGCCGCTTGCGGCAGCCTCGCCGGCATCTGCGAAGCGGACCTTCGCGCCGCCTGCAGCGCCGGCTTCGAGGTTCTCAAGCTGAAGGTCGGAGTGCTCGCGATCGACGAGGAAATCGCCCTTCTGCGACAGCTCGCCACCGTCCTGCCGCCCGCCTGCCAGCTGCGGCTCGACGCCAACCGGGCCTGGCCGGCCGCGGCCGCCGCCCGCTTCCTGCACGCCTGCGCCGATCTGCCGATCGAGATGGTCGAGGAACCACTGGCCGCTCCGGACATCGATCGGCTGCAGGCGCTGCAGGCCGGCACGACGATCGCCATTGCGGTCGACGAGTCGATTCGGCGCCTCGGCAGCCAGGCCCTGATCGTCCGGCGAGCGGTACGCCGGCTGGTGATCAAGCCGCCGCGCCATGGTGGCCTGCTGCCGGCGCTGGCGCTGGCGCGCCGGGCCGGCAGCGCCGGCGTCGAGTGCATCATCACCAGCAGCCTCGACAGCGCCTGCGGCATCACTGCTGCCGCCCACCTCGCGGCCGCGCTCGACAATCGCCTGGCACACGGTCTCGCCACCTCGGCCTGGCTGAGCGAGGATACCGGATCGCCACCCACCATCAGCAGCGGCCAACTGCTGCTCGACGCCTCGCCCGGGCTCGGCTTCGTACCCGACCGGAAGAGGCTTTTCGTTCCGCCCGGTGGGTTATACTGTCGATAATTACAGTGACCGAGGAGACGGCCTTGTCGACGACACGGGCAGGCAGGCTGCCGCAGGTGCTGCTGGGAGAAGGCGCGCCGGGTGGCAACGCGACACGTGCGGCAGCGGGCTGACGATGCGAATCCCGGATGACGGCGGCGGCGCCGCCGGCGGCGACCCGCTCGCGCAACTCAACCCGGCGCAGCGGGCTGCGGCCGGCTTCGGCATCGGCGCGCCCGGCAGCGGCGAACAGCGGCATCCGCCCCTGCTGGTCATCGCCGGTGCCGGCTCGGGCAAGACGAGCACGCTGGCGCACCGGGTGGCGCAGCTCATCGACTGCGGCGCCGACCCCGGCCGGCTGCTGCTGCTCACCTTCTCGCGCCGCGCCGCCGGCGAAATGAACCGCCGCGTCGGGCGGCTGCTCAACCGACGTGCGGCAGGCGCACCGTCGCTGCCGTGGGCGGGCACCTTCCACGGCATCGCTGCCCGCCTGCTGCGCGAGTACGCGGCGCGCATCGGCCTCGACCCCTGCTTCACCATCCACGACCGCCAGGATTCGGCCGACCTGCTGAACCTCGCCCGCCACGGCCTCGGTTTCTCGGCCAGAGAGAAGCGCTTCCCGCTGAAGGGGACCTGTCTGGCGATCTACTCGGCGGTGCTGAATACGCAGGCGAACCTCGGCGCGGTGCTGCAGGCGAGCTTTCCGTGGTGTGCGGAGTGGCAAGCCGAACTGAAAAGCCTCTTCCGCGAGTACGTGCTCAGCAAACAGGCACAGCAGGTGCTCGATTACGATGACCTGCTGCTCTACTGGGCGCAGATGGTCGGCGAAGCCGGACTCGGACACGAGATCGGTCATCGCTTCAGCCATGTGCTGGTCGACGAGTACCAGGATACCAACCGCCTGCAGGCGGCGATCCTGCTGGCGATGAAGCCTGACGGCCGCGGCCTCACCGTCGTCGGCGACGACGCGCAGTCGATCTACGCCTTTCGTGGCGCGACCGTGCGCAACATCCTCGATTTCCCGCAGCACTTCGCGCCACCGGCACAGGTGCTGACGCTCGACCGCAACTATCGGTCGACGCAACCGATCCTCGACGCCGCCAACCGCGTCATCGCGCTCGCCGCCGAGCGCTTCACCAAGGATCTGTGGAGCGAGCGCAGCGCCGGCGAGAAGCCACGGCTCGTCGCCGTGCGCGACGAGAGCGACCAGGCGGCCTACGTCGTCGAGCAGGTGCTCGCGCGCCGCGAGGCCGGCGTCCGCCTGAAGTCGCAGGCGGTCCTCTTCCGCACCGCGCAGCACAGCGTCCGCGTCGAGATCGAACTGCGGCGGCGCAACATTCCCTTCGTCAAGTTCGGCGGCCTCAAATTCCTCGAAGCCGCGCACATCAAGGACGTCCTCGCCATCCTTCGCTGGGCGCAGAACCGGCGTGACCGCCTGGCCGGCTTTCGCGCCATGCAACTGGTCGGCGGGATCGGGCCGAAAAGCGCCAGCCGCGTGCTCGACAACATCGCTGCCGCAGCGCCTGGCTGCCTGCTGCTCGAAGAGCAACCCGTACCTGAGGCGGCGCGGCCTGCCTGGCACGAGTTCGCCGGCCTGATCGCCAATTGCAGCCCGGGAGGGGCGCCGTGGCCGGCGGCTTGCGAGCAGCTCTGCCGCTGGTACCAGGAGCAGCTCGAGCGTCTGCACGAAGACCCGCTGCTGCGGCAGACGGACATCGAACAGCTGGCGCTGATCGCTGCGACCTATCCGAATGCCGAGCGCTTCCTGACCGAATTGGTGCTCGACCCGCCCGCGGCCAGCAGCGACGAGGCCGGCCCGCCGCTGCTCGATGAAGACTACCTGATCCTGTCCACGATCCATTCCGCCAAGGGGCAGGAGTGGACGGCGGTATTCGTCCTCAATGCCGTCGATGGCTGCATCCCGTCGGACATGGCGACCGGCTCGACGGCAGCGATCGAGGAGGAGCGACGGCTGCTCTACGTCGCCATGACGCGGGCGCGGACGCACCTCGAGCTGATCCTGCCGCAACGTTTCCACGTCACGCAACAGCCGGCCTTCGGTGACCGGCACGTCCATGCCGCCCGCACGCGTTTCATCCCGCATGCATTGCTGCCCGATTACGAACAGCTTTCCTGGCCGCCGCCGGCCGCCGCCGCGGCGCCCGCCAATCCGCAGGCACGGCAGGAAGTGTTCGACCTGACGGCGCGGATGCGCGCGATGTGGCAGTGAATGGGTTGCGCGCGCGCCTCAGGCGGCCTGACGCTCCGCTGCGGCGTTGACCTCCTGCCGCAGCACGTCGGCAAAATCCTGGCCGATCTGGCTCAGCGATTGCACCTGCTGCAACAGCTTGTCCTCGACATGCTGCAGTTCGTCGATCCGCTGTTCGAGCGTATCGGTCGCCTGATGGATCCGCTTGATGCTCTCGAGTCGCCGCTTGAGATGAATCTGGTGCTCGCGGATCTGGATCTCGAGCGGCGCCATGACCGCCTTCAGCCATGATTCGGCGTCGCGATTGGCGCGCTCGAAGGTCTTGCGCACCTGCACCGCGACTTCTTCGAAGAAGCGCTGCATCAACTGGCTCTTCTCGTGCATCAGCAACTGGAACATGCTGCTGACGTGCGTCTGGCACCAGTCGTCGAGACGGTCGATCTCCTTCTCGTAGCGCAGCAGCGAGAATCCGACCGGCGTCCCCAGCTTGAGACCGTGTTCAACCGAGAATTTCTTGTGGATCGCCTCCATCATGGTCGTGATTTCCCTGACGTCGGCCTCGGAGCGCCCCAGGTTGCCACGCGCCTCATCGAAATAATGCGCCATCGCCGCAGCCAGCGTTTTCGAGAAAGTGGCCTTGGCCATTGCCTCGCGCGTGCTCGTGCTCAGCAGGCGCATCGAATCGAGTCCGAGGTGTGCGAACAGGTTGTTGGTCAGCTGCGAGAAGACACTGCGCACCGCGTAGTAGCGCTGCAGGCCGGACTCGAACTCCTCCTTCTCGACGCGCACCTTGCCCATCATGTATTCGACGACACCCTTGTTCTTGCCGCGCAGTTCGGTCAGTTCGGTGAGCTGCTCGTGCAGCCCGGCGAGACGCGAGTCGAGCAGGCTGCGCGTGCGCTGGAAGCAGTCGGCGAATTCGGCGTCGATGCCATCGCGAACGATCTCCTGCTTGGCTGGAATCAGTTCCTGCGAGAGTGCCGTCTCCAGCTCCACCAGACGGCTGCGCTGCAGCAGTTCGCCGTCGCCGTTGATCTTGGCAACCAGTGCCTTCTGCGCCGAGACGGGGAAGATCTGGTCCTCCGCCAGATCGAGCGTCCAGGCACACGTATCGACCTGCCGGCAGATCTCGGCGTCTACCTCCGGCGCCGACTTGAGCTCGTCCCACAGGGTGTCGATCTTGTTGAGAACGACGATGCGACCCTTGCTGCGGCCCCCGGCCGAGGCGATGTGTTCGCGCCAGACCGTCAGGTCGGACTGGGTGACCCCGGTATCGGCAGCCAGGATGAACAACACGGCATGCGCGTTCGGCAACAGCGACAGGGTCAGTTCGGGTTCGGTACCGATGGCATTGAGGCCGGGCGTGTCGAGGATCACCAGCCCCTGCTCGAGCAGCGGATGCGGGAAATTGATCACCGCATGCCGCCAGCGGGGAATCTCGACACAACCGTCCTCACCGCGCCGCAACACCTCGGAGTCGCCGTCGGCAAGCGTGAAACCGAGCTTCTCGGCGACCGCCGGCGGTACCCGGATGACGTCACTGACGTGCCGCAGAGCCTCCTGCATGGCCTCGGCGGAGGTGGTGTCGATCGGCACGATCTGCCACTCGTCGGCAAATCGCTTGTACTCGCTGATGCTCGTCTTCGCTTCGCGGGTCTCGATCGGCAGCAGCTCGATCGCCGGCACCTTGCTCCGATCGAACAGCAGCTCGGTCGGGCACATCGTCGTCCGCCCGGCGGTCGAAGGCAGAACACGGTTGCCGTAACCGGCAAAGAAGATGGCGTTGATCAGTTCCGATTTGCCGCGCGAGAACTCGGCGACGAATGCCACCTGCAGGCGGTCCTCGCGCAGCTTCTCGAGCAGGCGTGCGATGCGGCGGTCCGTCTGCGCATCGTTCAGCTCGTGGTCGAGCAACCAGCCCGAGAACTTCCCGATGATCTCCGAGACCCGCGCGCGCCATTCGCTGTAGGCGGCAAAGTGTTGGGCAAGCGTCATGGCAGCTTCCAGGACAATGTCGGTGGCGGCACTCTATCACAAAGCGGTCGCGCGTCTCTGCCAGACGGTGGCCGTGTCAACGCTGACAGTGTGGACAATAGAAGCTCGACCGGCCACCCTGCCGGATCATCCGCACCGGCGCGCCACACCCCGGGCACGGCTCGCCCGCGCGGTCGTAGACGGCGCAGGAGAGCTGAAAACAGCCGGCACCGCCATCGCTGTGCACGTAGTCGCGCACACTGCTGCCGCCAGCGGCGATCGCCGCCGACAGGGTCGAGCGGACGGCTGCCGCCAGCAGGTGATAACGCGCCCGGCTGATGCGGTTGGCCGTGCGTCGCGGCGCGATACCGGCCACATGGAGGCTCTCGGCGGCATAGATGTTGCCGATGCCGACCACCAGGCGGCTGTCCATCAACAGCGGCTTGATCGGCGCGCGGCGCCCACGCGTTGCCGCGTACAGCCAGTCGCCATCGAAATCGGCGCACAGGGGCTCGATGCCGAGGCCGGCCAGCAGCGGATGCGTCTCGACCCCCTGACCTTCATGCCAGAGCAGCGCCCCGAAACGCCGCGGGTCACGCAGGCGAAGAACGGTGCCGGCGAAGAGCAGGTCGAAGTGATCGTGCGCCTGTGGCGGCGTCGCCGGCGGCACCAGGCGCAGGCTGCCGGACATCCCGAGGTGCAGGATCAGCCAGCCACCGCCATCGGCGCTCTCGCAGTCGAACAGCAGATACTTGCCGCGACGGCGGATCGCCTCGACGCGCAGGCCGGCGAGGCGCGCATCGAGGCCGGCGGGAATCGCGTGCCGCAGTCGGGGCGTGCGCACGACCGCGCCAGCGATCCGCTGCTGCGCCAGGAAGGGGAGCAATCCCTGCCGACTGACTTCGACTTCGGGGAGTTCCGGCATTGCTGCGACCACGAAAAGTCCATAACATGCGCGAACGGATTATGACGCAAAGCAGCCGTCGATTCGCGCAACCGTCTGCGTCAGGCAAGGAAAAAATGAAACCGATCACCCCTCGCGTCCTCTGCACTGCCCTGGCGCTCGCCTGCAGCGTTCCTGCGCTCGCCGTCGAAGACGCGACCGTCGCCCGGCAGGCTGCCTCATCGGCCCGCCAGCCCCGCAAGGCACCGCCGCTGGCGCCGCAGCCCGACGAGAAGGACTACAGCGGACTCAGCGGGCAGGTGGTGTACCAGGCACTGCTCGCCGAAGTCGCCCTGCAGCGCGGCCAGGGCGAGTTTGCCAGCGACGCCTACGCCGACCTCGCACGCCGAACGCGTGACCCCGCCATCATCGCCCGCGCCGTCGAAGTGGCCGGGCAGGCGCGACGGGTCGAACTCGTCCTCGCCCTCGCACGCCTGTGGATCGAGGTCGAGCCGGACTCGAAGCGCGCACAGCAGGTGCTGGTCGGCGTGCAGATCATGACCAACCAGCTCGACGGCCTCGCCCCGCAGTTGATCAGCATGCTGCAGAAGGACCCTGCTGCCCTGCCGGCAAACCTCGTGGCGCTCAACCGGATGTTTGCCCGGAGCACGGATCGTCAGGCCGTCCTGGCGCTGGTCAGCGCGGTCTGCGCCCCCTTCTATGGTCTCGCCGAAGCGCACTACGCGGTGGCCATCGCCGCCAGCGCCGCCGGCCAGCAGGCACGTGCGCTCACCGAAGCCCGGCAGGCGCTCGAGTTGCGTTCCGACTGGGAAGCGGCCGCGTTGCTCGAAGCGCAGATTCTTGCCCAGAAGTCGCCAGCAGCGGCGATCAGCGCGTTGCAGGGCTTCCTCGCACGCCAGCCGAAGTCGCCGGACGCGCAACTGCAACTCGCACGGCTGCTGGTCAGCGAAAAGCGCTACAGCGAGGCCAGGCGCCACTTCGACCAGTTGCTGCTGAGTTACCCGAACAACCCGGACGTGGTTTTCCCGGTCGCCCTGCTGGCGCTGCAGGAGAACGACGTCGCACTCGCCGAAAAGCAGCTCAAGCACCTGCTGACGCTCGAGCTGCAGAACCGGAGTGCGCCCTACTACTACCTCGGCCAGATTGCCGAAGACGGCAAGCGGCCGGACGAAGCACTCGCCTACTACGGACAGGTTGGCCCGGGCGAGCAGTACCTGCCGGCGCAGCTGCGCAGCGCCGGGATCGTCGCCCGCTCCGGCAAGCTGGACGAGGCGCGCAGCCTGCTGCAGCAGGCGGCCGCCAGCCGGCCCGAACTGCGGGTGCAACTGGTGATCGCCGAAGCCGCGCTGCTGCGCGAAGCGAAACAGACCGAGGCGGCACTGGCGATCCTCGAGCGCGAACTGCAGCGGCAGCCGCAACAGCCCGAACTGCTCTACGAATCGGCCTTGCTGTCGGAAAGACTGGGCAGGATGGAGGTCGTCGAGACCCGCCTGCGCAAGCTGATCGAGCTGCAACCGAACAGCGCGCAGGCCTACAACGCGCTCGGTTACTCCTATGCCGACCGCAACATCCGTCTCGTCGAGGCGCGGCAACTGATCGAAAAGGCGCTGCAACTGGCACCCGACGACGGCTACATCCTCGACAGCATGGGCTGGGTCCTGTACCGACAGGGCGATCTCGAAGGCGCCCTCGCCTACCTGCAGCGCGCGCTCGCACAGCGCCATGATGCGGAGATCGCCGCCCACCTCGGCGAGGTTCTGTGGACGCTCGGCCGCAAGCACGAGGCGCAGCGGATCATGCTCGAAGCGCAGAAGAAGGACCCGTCGCACGAGGCCCTCAACGAGGCGATCAGGAAGTTCAGTCCGTGAACCGGCGCAGCACCTTGTCACCCGGCAGACTGCAGACGCCGCGCCGCCATCTCGGGCTGCTTCTGGCGGCAGTCGCGCTGGTCGCCTGCAGCAGCCAGCCAGCGCTCCGACAGGATCGACCGGTGGCCCTGCAGCGCGACCAGTTGCAGGACTTCGTCCTCGTCGGCCGCTTCGCGCTGCGCCATGCGACGCAGAACTACGCCGGACGGATCGAGTGGCAGCATGCCGACGGACGCGACATGCTGCTGCTGGCATCGCCGTTCGGACAGGGCATGGCAGAGATCACTGGCAACGCCCATGGCGCGCTCCTGCGCCGCAGCGATGGCAGCGAGCAGGCTGCAGCGAGCAGCGACGAGCTGCTGCAGACCGTCCTCGGCTACCCGATCGGTCTCGGCAGACTGCTCGCCTGGCTGCGTGGCAGCGATGTCGGCAACGGCCGCTTCGAGCGCGACACGCAGGGCCGTCCGTTGCGCCTGCAGCACGAGGACTGGCGAATCGCCTACGAGTACGACGACGACGCGCCGCAGGCGCTGCCCGGCCGGCTGTTCGTCGAACGGGAAGGCGGCTTCGTGCTGCGACTGCGCATCGACGAGTGGCGCTTGCCCGGCGCGACGGATGCCCCCCGGTGAAACCGGCGCAGGCGGCCGCTGGGGCTGGGACAGCAGCTACCCGGCACCGGCGAAGCTGAACCTGTACCTGCGCGTGGTCGGCCGGCGCAGTGATGGCTACCACCTGCTGCAGACCGTCTTCCGCTTTCTCGGGCGCGCGGACCAGTTGCATTTCTCGCCGCGCGACGACGCTGCGATACGGCTCGCCACACCCTTGCCCGGCGTGCCGCCCGAGAGCGACCTCAGCGTCCGCGCCGCCCGCCTCCTGCAGGCCGCAAGCGGCTGCAGCCGAGGCGTCGACATCCACATCGAGAAGCACCTGCCACTCGGTGGCGGGCTTGGTGGCGGCAGCTCCGATGCCGCCACCGTCCTGCTCGCACTCAATCATCTCTGGCAGCTCGGCATGCCGCGCCAGCGCCTGCAGGAAATCGGCCTGACTCTCGGCGCCGACGTTCCCGTGTTCGTTTTCGGCCACAACGCCTTTGCCGAAGGAGTCGGCGAAGCGCTGCAGGCGGTCGCACTGCCGCCGCGCTGGTATGTCGTCGTCGAACCGCCGGTGCAGGTGCCGACCGCAATCATCTTTGCCGCCCCCGAGCTGCGCCGCGATTCGCCGCCCATCGCCGCCGGCGACTGGCGCCCGGACGGCATCGGCAATGACCTCGAGGCAGTCGCCTGCGCCCGCTTCCCGGAGGTCGCC
Source organism: Candidatus Accumulibacter conexus (assembly GCA_017592775.1). Taxonomy (GTDB): domain Bacteria; phylum Pseudomonadota; class Gammaproteobacteria; order Burkholderiales; family Rhodocyclaceae; genus Accumulibacter; species Accumulibacter conexus. The sequence goes on from JAGFNJ010000051.1 coordinate 28,303, forward strand.
GAATGCCTCCGCCAGCTGGCGGCGGCGGCAGCACCCGCCGCCGCCCGCATGACGGGTTCCGGTTCCTGTGTCTTCGCCGAGTGTGCCAGCGCGGAAGAGGCGGCGGCGGCGCTGCGGCGCCTGCCACCCGGATTGCGTGCCTGGACCAGCGCCGGCGCCGCCGCCCATCCGCTGCACGAACTGGCGCGCTGACGCGCCGCCGCCGGCTCACCACGCTGCCGTTGTGCTGCGCTCGGCCGCGGCCTGCCAGCGCCGGCTCCCGCTCGCCGGTCAGCGCCCTTTTTTTCCTGACGAATCCCCGCTATAATGCGCGCCTCGCTCGCCGACAGGGCGCTGCGAGAGACCGCTGGGGAGTCGCCAAGTTGGTCAAGGCACCGGATTTTGATTCCGGCATTCGAAGGTTCGAATCCTTCTTCCCCAGCCATCCGATTTCTGTCAACGCGGGCAGGCGTCCTTACCTGCCCGTCTTGCTTTGTGGGGCGCCCTGGCGCAGCGCCCCAGGGGAAGCACAAGATGGCCTACGACAGCCTGATGGTCTTTACCGGCAGCGCCAACCCGGCGCTTGCTGCGGATGTCGTCAAACAGCTCAGCATCTCGCTCGGTCGTGCCCATGTCGGGCGCTTCTCCGACGGCGAGATCAGTGTCGAGATTCAGGAACACGTCCGCGGCATGGACGTCTTCATCCTGCAGTCCACCTGCGCACCGGCGAACGAAAACCTGATGGAGCTGCTGATCATGGTCGACGCGCTCAAGCGCGCCTCGGCCGCCCGCATCACGGCTGCCATCCCCTATTTCGGCTACGCCCGCCAGGACCGCCGCGTGCGTTCGGTCCGCGTGTCGATCGCCGCCAAGCTGGTGGCCGACCTGCTCACCGCCGCCGGCGTCCACCGCGTGCTGACGATGGACCTGCATACCGAGCAGATCCAGGGCTTCTTCAGCATCCCGGTCGACAACATCTATTCGCTGCCGATCATGCTTGGCGACGTCTGGAAGAATGATTTCGACAACCTGATGGTCGTCTCGCCCGACGTCGGCGGTGTCGTCCGCGCCCGCGCGCTCGCCAAGCGCCTCGAGTGCGACCTGGCGATCATCGACAAGCGTCGCCCGAAAGCCAATGTTTCAGAGGTGATGAACATCATCGGCGAGGTCGACGGCCGCACCTGCGTCATCATGGACGACCTCGTCGACACCGCCGGCACACTCTGCAAGGCGGCCACCGCGCTCAAGGAACACGGCGCGAAGAAGGTGCTGTCGTACTGCGTGCACCCGGTTCTCTCGGGCCAGGCCGTCGAGCGCATCAACAACTCCGACCTAGACGAACTGGTCGTCACCGACACCATTCCGTTGCGCGACGACGCCAGGGAGTCGCCGCGCATCCGCGTGCTCTCGGTCGCCGGCATGCTGGCCGAAACGATCCGCCGCATCAGCAACGAGGACTCCGTCTCGTCGCTGTTCATCGAATAGCAGGAGGCAGCCGCCGACCCCAGGCGCCTGCCGCCACAACCAGTCCTTTCTCAACCCCCCGCCTGGTCGCGGGCGGGGTACGTCCAACCAGGAGCTGTCCATGAAGTTTCAAATCGAAGCGCGCAAGCGCACCCTGCAGGGGTCCGGAGCGAGCCGCCGCCTGCGTCGCCAGGGCCGTGTTCCGGCGATCATCTACGGCGGTCCGAAACCGCCCGAACTGATCGACATCGATCACAACGAGGCCCTGCTCAACCACGCCAAGGAAGCCTTCCACTCGTCGGTCCTGACGCTGCTGGTCGATGGTGTCGCCGAGAGCGTCGTCCTGCGTGATTCGCAGCTCCACCCGTGGAAGCCGCTGATCCAGCACTGCGATTTCCAGCGCGTCGATGCCGAGCACGTCATCCATCAGCGCATTCCGCTGCATTTCGTCAATGCCGAGATCGCGCCGGGAGTGAAGCTGAGCGGCGGCAACGTCTCACACGTGCACAACGAAATCGAGGTCAGCTGCCTGCCGCAGGATCTGCCGGCCTTCATCGAAGTGGACCTGAAGGATCTCGAATCGGGCCACTCGATCCATGCCTCCGAAGTCGTCCTGCCCGCCGGTGTCAAGCTGCTGCTGCACGGCGACGACTATGTCGTGGTGTCGATTCCGGCCAGGCGCAGCAGCGAAGGCGAGGAAGGCGAAGCCGCAACCGCCGCCTAGGTCGGCATGCCTGCCAGGCCGCCGTCGGGCATGCCCTGCCGACGGCGGCTTGTTGTTTTTCCCGCGCACGAGACGCCATGCCCCCACCCCGCCTGATCGTCGGCCTCGGCAACCCCGGCAGCGAGTACGAGGAGACCCGGCACAACGTCGGCTTCTGGTTCATCGACCACCTGGCGCGGCAGTTGCAGCTGCGGCTGGCGCCGCAGGGCAAGTTCTTCGGCCGCCTCGCGCGGCACGACGATCTGTGGCTGCTGCAGCCGGCGACCTACATGAACCTCTCCGGCCAGGCGGTTGCCGCCGTCGCCCGCTTCTACCGCATCGCTGCCGACGAAACGCTGATCGTCCATGACGACCTCGACCTGCCGCCGGGCAGCATCCGCCTCAAGCAGGGCGGCGGCAACGGTGGTCACAACGGCCTCAAGGATATCCAGTCGCGGCTGGCGACGCCGGATTTCTGGCGCCTGCGGCTGGGGATCGGCCACCCGGGCGAACGCAGCGAGGTCATCAACTACGTCCTCAAGCCACCGCGACGCGAAGAACGCGAACTGATCGACCCGGCCATCGACCGCTGCCTGCTCGCCTGGCCGCTGCTCGCCGCCGGCGACTACGCCGCCGCACAACGACAGCTGCACCTGAAAACCGTCTGACCATGGAAACCTGCGAATGAGCCTCCAATGCGGTATCGTCGGCCTGCCGAACGTCGGCAAGTCCACCCTCTTCAACGCCCTGACCAAGGCGGGAATCGCGGCCGAGAACTACCCCTTCTGCACCATCGAGCCGAATGTCGGCATCGTCGAGGTCCCCGACCCACGGCTGCGGGAGATCGCCGCCATCGCCAGGCCGCAGCGCGTGCAGCCGGCGATCGTCGAGTTCGTCGACATCGCCGGCCTGGTTGCCGGCGCCTCGCGCGGTGAAGGGCTCGGCAACCAGTTCCTCGCCAACATCCGCGAAACCGACGCCATCATCAACGTCGTCCGCTGCTTCGAGGACGAGAACGTCGTTCACGTCTCCGGCCGCGTCGACCCGCTCGCCGACATCGAGACCATCCTCACCGAACTGGCGCTGGCCGACCTCACTGCCGTCGACCGCACCTTCAATCGCGACATCAAGAAGGCGCGTGCCGGCGACAAGGACGCACAGAAGATGGTCGGTGTCCTCGAACGGCTGCAACCGCACCTCAACGAAGGCCGGCCGGCGCGCACGCTGCCGATGAGCAGCGACGAACGGGCGCTGCTCAAGCCGCTCTGCCTGCTGACGATCAAGCCGACGATGTACGTCGGCAACGTCCTCGAGGACGGCTTCGACAACAATCCGCACCTCGACCGCCTGCGCCAGCACGCCGCCACCGAGGGCGCGCCCGTGGTCGCACTCTGTGCCAAGATCGAGGCCGAACTCGCCGACCTCGACGATGACGACAAGGCCGTCTTCCTCGCCGACCTCGGCTTCGACGAACCCGGACTCAACCGCCTGATCCGCGCCGGCTACCAGTTGCTCGGCCTGCAGACCTACTTCACCGCCGGCCCGAAGGAAGTTCGTGCCTGGACCATCCACGTCGGCGACACCGCACCGCAGGCGGCCGGCGTCATCCACACCGACTTCGAACGCGGCTTCATCCGCGCGCAGACCATATCCTTCGCCGACTTCATCGCCTGCAAGGGCGAACAGGGTGCCCGCGAAGCCGGCAAGATGCGGGCCGAAGGCAAGGAGTACGTGGTCCGGGACGGTGATGTGCTGAATTTCCTGTTCAACGTCTGAACCACAGCCAGGAATTCCGCGCCGACGATGGCACGACCAACAACCTGGCGGAATCGTACGCCCCCCCCCGCTGCCGGCGTTTCCACATCTGCCAGATGCACAAGGTGGCGCCGAAGCATCTCGACAACTACGCCAACGAGATGGCTTACCGGAGCCATGATCGATTCTGGTGTATGGACGCGGGAGCGTGAGTTGAGCAGGGAGACAGCGGCTGCGGGTCGTTTCTCCATGATCCCGTCTTCTTCTCAGGCATACACCCCCGCGTTCCGCTCCGGGTAGCTCTCATACACGTGCTCGAACACCGCCGAGCATTTCTGGATGTAAAGCTCCTTCGAGAACGCACGCGGCAGACCTCTGTCGAGGGTGTCTTCGATGGCCAGCTTCAACTGTGAGCGTGCCGCCGATTTCTGCCGCCAGTTCAACACCAACAGCCCCTTGAGCCTGGCCAGCAGTTCGCGGGCAGCCTTCTTTACCTCGGCCCGTTCCTCTGGCGACAGTTCCGGCGCTGGCCGCGTCAGGATGTCGAAAATGACCAGCTCTTCCTCGCTCATGTTCTCACGCACATGGCGTTCCTGCTCGTCGTTCAGGCTGTTCGACAGCTTCACCAGTTCGTCGAACAGTTCCTCGATGCTGCGGCTGCCGGCGTTGTAGCTTTCGATCAGCGCCTCGAACTTTTCGGCGAAGTCGGCGCGGGTGCGGTTCAACCGGATCATCTTTTCCAGTTGGGCGCGGATCGCGGCCTTGAGCACTTCGAGGTCGGTGTTCCTGTGCTTCGATTCCTTGAAGCGTCGGGCCAGCGCCTCGAAGTTGATCTTCGACAGGTCGAGCGCCGGCGGCCCGGATTCGCGGACTTCGTGGCCGGTGATGGATTCGTCGAGCAGGCCGTTGATCTGGCCCATCACCTGCGAAACATCCGGCGGGTTCGGGTTGAGCCTGGCGCGGATGGCGTCGGCCAGCGTCGTCAGGCAGGCGACGCGGCTGGCGAATTCCAGCGCCGACGGGTCGGGCTTCACCGCACGGTAAAGCGTGCTCACCAGCCGCTCATAGGCAAGGAAATCGCGGCGCAGCGGGTCGGGCGAGATCAACGCGTTGATACCGTCCTCGATGCGCGACAGGCGCTCCATGCTGCCGACAGGTGTCGCCTCGATCTCGCCCAGCAACACCTTCTTCGCGGCGCAGAAGGCCGTGGCATCGCCCACCGACTGGCGCAATTCCTCGACCAGTTGCTGCTTGTCCTTGACCGGCTTCTTGCCGCCCTTGCCCGCCCCGTAGATCGCCAGCGCCTTCTCCAGCGAGGCGAAGACGTTGGCGTAATCGACGATGACGCCGCTGTGCTTGCCGGGGAAGACCCGGTTGGCGCGGGCGATGGTCTGCATCAGCGTGTGATTGCGCATCGGCTTGTCGAGATACACCGTCGAGCAGCTCGGCGCGTCGAAACCGGTCAGCCACATGGCACAGACGAAGACCAGGCGCAGCTTGTCCTCGGTGTCCTTGAACTTCTCGTCCAGCCCCGGCTGCGATTCATTCATGCGCTTGCGGTGCGGCTCGATGTCGAGACCCAGCGTTTGCATCTGGGCGATTTCGTTCTGCCCCGGCGAGACGATCACCGCCATGTCGGTCGTCGTCAGCACATCAAGACGCGCCTTCAGTTCAGCCCTGCGCGCATCACGCCGTGCCTGTTCGGGCGCCATCTCTCCGCCGCGCGGCTGGTAAGCCAGCTCGCCCAGTTCCTGTTGCACCCGTGCCGTTTCCGCCGCCCAATGCACCTTCAGCTTGTCGTACATGCGCAGTGCGGTGGCCTTGTCGATCGACACCACCATCGCCTTGCCGACAAAGCCCCGGCCGAGGAAGTGCCGCACGATGTCCTTCGCCACGGTTTCCAGACGGTCATCGCGGGTGATCAGGTGGTATTGCCGCCCCAGCACCTTCTCCAGCTTGGCCTCCTGATCGGCGTCGAGGTCGGCATCCTCGATCAGGCGGTAGATGTCCTCGTTGAGATCGGGATTGACGAGCTGCAACTCCGGCGTGCGGTTCTCGTAGAACAGCGGCACGGTGGCACCATCCTCGATGGACTGCTGGAAATCGTAGATCGAGACGTAGTCGCCGAAGACTTCCCTGGTGCGCTCTTCGCCGGCAATCAGCGGCGTTCCGGTAAAGGCCAGGAACATCGCCCTGGGCAGCGCGGCGCGCATGTTGAGCGCCAGGGTGTCGTACTGGCTGCGGTGCGCCTCGTCGGTCAGCACGATCACATCGGAACGGTCGCACAACAGTTCCGGCGTCTGGAACTTGTGCACCAGCGTGAACACGTAGCGGTGGTTGCCCCGCAGCAGTTCGCGCAGGTGGGCGCCGCTGGACGCGTGGCACGCGTCGCCCTCGGCCTCGCTCACCGCACCGGTGGTCTTGAACGTCTTGGCGATCTGCTCGTCCAGCTCGACGCGGTCGGTGACGACGACGAACGTCCAGTTGCCGGCGAGCTTCCTCAGCACCTTCTGCGCGAAGAACACCATCGAGAAGCTCTTGCCGCTTCCCTGCGTTTGCCAGAACACGCCGCCGCGCCCGTGGCCCAGCTTGCGGGCTTCGAGCATCGAGGCGATGGCATTATTGACGCCGAGGAACTGGTGGTTCTGGCCGAGAATCTTGACCAGCCCGGCCTTGTGTTCGGAAAACAGCGTGAAGTTCTCGACCAGATCGAGCAGGCGGGTGCGGTCGCAGGTACCGCGCAGCATCACTTCCAGCGACACGCGGCGCGCTTCGTCCTCGCGCTCGATACGTTTCCATTCCACCCAGCGGCCCCAGTCGGCGGTGAGCGAGCCGACGCGGCTGTCGGTGCCGTTGCTGGCGATGAGCAGCGCGTTGCTCCAGAACAGCGCCGGAATCTGCTGCCTGTAGTGGGTCAGGTTTTCGTCGAAGGCGGCGCGCGCCGGAACGCCGGGCTTCTTGAGTTCGATCACCACCCAGGGCAGGCCATTGACGAAGCCGACCAGGTCGGGCCGGCAGGTGTAGAGCGCGCCGGTCACGCTGAACTGGCTGACCAGCAGGAAGTCGTTGTTCTCCGCTTGCTCCCAATCGACCACGCGCAGGCGTTCGGTCTTTTGGCCGCCGTGTTCCTTATCAGGGACGGACACCGTGATGCCTTCCTTGAGCAGCCGATAGACTTCGCGGTTGGCCGCTTCCAGGCTCATCGTCGAGCGGTCGCGGGTCAGTTCATCGACTGCGTTGCTGATTGCCTCCGGCGGCAGCTTCGGGTTGAACCTGACCAAGGCGGCGCGCAGTCGCTCGACCAGCACCACCTCTCCCTTGGTTTCGCGGCCAAGCAAACCGCCCGCGCCGAAGGATTCTTCCAAGGCCGACACCGTCTGCCAGCCGAGTTCGGCAAACAAGCCGATGGCGGGTTGCTCGACGAGTTGGTCTTCCGAGTAGGCTTGGGCGTTCATGATGAATCCAGCCCGGCAATGCCGTGCAGTTTTTCCAGTAACTCCGGCAAGCGTTCCTGGCTCGCCGGATCGCCTGGTAAATGGCCCGGCAATGCATCCGTGAACGCCGGCTGTGCCAACAATGCCTGAAACCGCTCAGCCAGATAAGCCTTCAGATCCCGCGGGCTGGCCCGGCACTCTTCCAGCAATACATCCCTGCCATCGACGACCGCGAGCAAGTCGCCGAGATCGTGGCTGAACAGAAAGTCGCCCTGGCCGCGGCCATCGAACGCCTCCAGCTTGGTGGCCAAAAACACCGGCGCCGTAAGCAGGCGGATCGGATGACCGCTGGGCAGCGTCACAGTCACCGCCGTTTCCAACGCCAGCGGATACCAGCGATTGGCAAAACCGAGCACCTCTTTCAGTGGCGGCATGACGTCGACCACCACCGAAGCGATCTGCCACCGACAAATCGGCGCCTGCGGGCGCATGTCCTGCACAAAGCCTCTTGTGCGCAAGGCTTTCTCAACGCGGTGATAGTCGGCAAGCACCACAGCCTGACACAGCAGATCAACGTCCTCGGTGGGCCGGATCGCCGGCATGGCCGGGTCGGTAATCAGCAACCCCGCTACCGCACCGCCGACAAAGACCGTTTCGTCGCGCAAATCATCACCCAAGCGTTCAGCGACCACCTCCAGCAAGACGACGTTGGGATCGTTGGCGTTCATGCCTGCAAGCGCTTTTCCAGCAGATCGATCGCCAGCGCCCGTTCGCGGGCGCTGCCGCCGCGCACCGCATCGAACAGTACCAGCAGTTCGCCAAGCGCCGGGTTGCGCCCGGCCGCCTCCGGCACGCTCGGGTAGAGCGGATAAAAGGCCATGCCGCGCACCGTGCCGTTCTTGTGCGGCCACACCGGCACCGGGTCGGTACCCGGCACGATCAAATCCTTGAGCGGCGCCGCCGCATAGCCGGTCGGCCGGCCGCGCGTCAGGCTGCCCCGGACGGCCGGAAAACAGTAGCGCGCCCCATGCTGAACAAACAGGCGCAAGGCGGCCAGGATCACCGTCGCCTTGCCGCCCACATCCTTGTGCGCAAGCTGCGCGGCGACGGCCCGGTCCACGGCACCATGAATCTCCGACGCCGTCATGCCCAGCTCGGCCGCCAGGGCCGCATAGGTGGGCGCCGGGCCACGTTCCAGCGCCAGGCGCAGCAGGACCACCAAGTCTTGCGGGCGCAATACGATCTGCGGATTCGATTTCTGGCGCGGCATCGTCCGGCTCCTTCATTCGCTATTCGCGAATAGCGAATATATGCACACGGAAAGTTGCTGTCAATGCCGACACGTGGGCCGCGCCTGGCAGATGTCTACGAAAACTTAAACAGATTAGTAGAAATGTCACTGCGGCGGGCCGGCGGGCGAATCGGAAATCGCCCCGGAAAGCGCGTGGACCGCAACCTGCCCGGAAAGCAGGCGCGGCAGCAGCAGGTCGCGGGTGCGGCGGAGGTTTTGGATTTGGCGCTGGAGCGTGGAGGCTTGTCGCTCGAATGTTCCCGCCAACTCGCAGAACTTTTCCAGTAGGGAGGCTGGTGGAACGAGAAGTTCGAGAGTGTAGGCTTGGTTACGGCTCAAACCAGGAACGGCAGCATCGCTATTGATGAAGTTCAGCGCCGGCAGAACGTAGTACAAGAAACGCAGCGGCAGCGACGAGGTAACGAAATACGCGGTATCAATCACGAAGAAGTCTTCGTCGCACCAGAACACGCTACCGACATTGCCCTTTCGGCCGACGATGACGCCCGGGCCTTTGACCAACGCGGTATCGTGAGTGCCAACGACGCCGCTGGAGCCAAATACGGGATAGTCACCATCGCGCCGATCTTCCTTCTTGAGCGCCTTGCCATAGTTCAGTTCAACCACGTCGCCCAGCTTCCTCATCTTCCACCCCTTCGGAGTCTCGCCAAGCGAGGAACCAACGCGGGGGTGGTGTTCGTGGCCGGGGAAGCGGAAGTGGACGAACCACTCGCGGTAGAGGCCGCGGGCCATCGACTCCAGAATCTTGATGCGCCGCTGGCTGTTCTCGATGAGTTCGTCGTAGGCCGACAGGATGCCTGCGATGCGTTGCTGGACGGGGAGTGGGGGAAGCGCAAACTCGTAGTCGAGGATTTGCTTCCCGCTGATGTGCGGGACATTCACGCCCGTCGTGATGGGAACCACGTATGACTCGAAGCCCGGCCCACCAATAACGAAACGGAGAAAGTCTTGGTCAAGTCTCGCCGTGTTGCTTCTTAGGCGTTAAGCAAAAATAACTTGAACATTTGTGATGATTAGCCTATGGTTTCAGCATGGAGCAGGAGTTAGCCATAGAAGCTAAGTATCAAGCGCTGTGTGGAAGGCTGGATGAGGCCACGCTTCGCCTTTGGGCGGCGACGGAGGCACGAAGCCTGGGGCGTGGTG